>CAZXFL010000009.1:0-73477 GCA_964640385.1 uncultured Actinomycetes bacterium | reverse complement strand
CCTCCTCCTGGTCGTGGGTCACGTAGATGAAGGTCAGGCCGACCTCCTGCTGGATCTCCTTGAGTTCGATCTGCATCGCTTGCCGCAGCTTCAGGTCCAGGGCACCGAGGGGCTCATCCAGCAGGAGTACCCGTGGACGGTTGACCAGCGCCCTTGCGAGCGCCACGCGCTGCCGCTGCCCGCCGGAGAGCTGCGCGGGCTTGCGGTCCTCGTACCCTTCGAGACGAACCATCGCCAGCGCCTCGCGCGCCCTCGCCTCGCGATCGGCCTTCCCGACGCGCTTGACCTTGAGCCCGTACTCGACGTTCTTGAGCACCGTCATGTGCGGGAAGAGCGCGTAGTCCTGGAAGACCGTGTTCACGTCGCGCTCGTAGGGAGCCTCGCGGGTGACGTCCCGGCCCTCGAGCAACACCGTGCCTCGGGTGGGCACCTCGAACCCCGCGATCATGCGCAGGCAGGTGGTCTTGCCCGATCCGGACGGACCGAGCATCGAGAAGAACTCCCCCTCCTCTACCGCCAGGTCTACGTCGTCGACGGCAACGACGTCCCCGAAGGTCTTCCGGACACCGACGAGCTCGACCGCGGGCATATCGCCGCGCGCGTCCTCAGCTCGTTCGTCGATCTCGACCGCTGTTCCTGCCAATCGCCCTCCCCCGATCACCCATCTTGACCGTCGCCCGCCGAACCGGCAAGCGCGGGCACGAGCCCGGAGACGATGGAGCGCACCACCCTCGGGCCCTCGTAGATCAGCCCTGTGTAGAGCTGGACGGTGGTGGCCCCCGCGTCCAGGCACCGACGGGCATCCTCGGCCGAGGCGATACCACCGCAGGCGTTCACCGGCACCTGCGCGGCGTCGCGCACCTGCTCCACCATCCTGGGGGTGTGTTCGGCCAACGCACGGCCTGAGAGCCCACCCCGACCCGTCGCAAGGCGCGCGTCCTCGACCGGGACGGTATTCCCACAGGTGAGCCCGTTGGCGCCTCCATCCGCCGCGATCCGCGCGAGTCCCAACACCTCATCGCGCTCCTCCGCCGTCCGGAACGGCGGGAGCTTCACGAACAGGGGCCGTTGCCGAACCCGTCCCAGTTCCGCCAGGACGCGCTCAAGGTACGCAGGGTTGTCGGTGCGATGGTGTCGCCACGGCGAGTTCGGGCTCGACACATTGAGCTCGAACCCATCGACCAGCGGCGCGAGTACCTTGTGCACCGCCAGGACGTCCGAGATGTCCTCATCCGCCAGGCTCACGAGGATCGCGGCAGGGAGCCGTCCGACGGCGCGTAGGTGCGCCGCGACAGCTTCGGCACCCTGGTTCGGGATCCCCATGGAGTTCGTCAGGGTTCCGGCGCGTCGGTCGCGCGCGATCCGCGGCCGGGGGTTCCCGTCCCGCGGCAACCGAGACACCGTCCCTCCGACGAGGTACCCGAACCCCAGGCTGGCCAGCCCGCGGAGTTCGGCGCAGCTCTTGTCGAACCCCGCGGCAAGACCGACGGGATTACGCAACGCGATCCCCGCGAGGTCCGCGGGCAGGTTCGGCATCGATGAGGACCCGGAGATGGCGCGCCACGGCAGCGGCGATCGGAAGGCCGTCTCGGCAAGGTAATGGGATGTCTCCGGCGGAAGGGTGAAGAGCGCGGGGCGCACCAGCGACCGGTAGAGACCCATCGAAGCCCTATGCTACCCGACGTGACCGAGGACCTGGCCCGACGCCTGATCGAGTGTTCCGAGATCCACGGCGAGTTCGTCCTCTCGTCGGGGAAGACCTCGCACGTCTACTTCGACAAGTTCCGCTTCCTGACGGACCCGCAACTGCTCGACGAACTCGCCGGCGTAGCCAGCAGCATGCTGCCGGACGGACTGACGCACGTCGCGTCGCCGGAAGGCGCCGCGACGCTCCTGCTGGCCCCCGTGGGGATGCGCGCGCGCCTTCCCATGGCGGTGGTGCGCAAGCAGCCCAAGGAGTACGGGACGAAGGCCCAGGTCGAAGGCGAGGTGGGACCGGGCGCCCGCGTCGGCCTGATCGAGGACGTCAGCACCACCGGTCATCAAACCCTCGCCGCCGCCCGAGCATTGGAAGCGCTCGGCGCGACGATCGAGATCGTGATCCTGACGATCGACCGGGGAGGTGCGGACGCCCTACGCAAGGAGGGCTACCGCGTCGAGTCGGTAGTGTCGCTGCGGCCGGCGGACTGACGGCGGCCGGCGGAGTGACACCGGGCTAGGTCTGGACGTCGCCACGGATGACGCGCCAGATGCGCAGTTGCCACAGCACTCTGCTGCCGCGGTCCTGCAAGCTGACGATCCCCTGCTGAACGAGCTTCTTCACGGCCTGGGACTTCGCCACCAGATCCGGCAGCGGGAGGTTCCGCTCGAGGATGGCCTCCATGTTCGCCGCGCCGAAGATCTTGCGGGTGACCTCGAGGATCTTGCTCTCGTTCTGGATGGTGCCGGTCGGCAGGTACATGCGGCCGCCGGGGGCCAGGCAGTCACCGACCTCCTCGACCATCTGCACGGGGAGTTCGGCTCCGGTCGGTCCACCCGCGTGGCCGTCGGGGAACCAGCCCGTGAGCTGCCCGATCTCGTCGGGGATTCCCGACACGTCGCCGATGATGACGTCGGCCTGAACGTCCCGGACGGGATCGAAGAGGCTGCCGGCGCGGAACTCGGTGCGATCCTCGAGCCCGAGCGCCTTCGCGTTCTCGCGCGCCATCTCGACCGAGGCTTCGCTAAGATCGACCCCGATCACGCGGCCGGCGCCCAGGCGGGCGGCCACGAACGACAGGACCCCGCTGCCACAGCCCACGTCGATCACCGTGTCGCCCTCTTTGATCTCGAGAGCGTCGGCGAGCGTCTTACTGGTGGTCGTCGGGCTGAACACGCCCGGCCTGACTTTGAACTCGAAGGGACCGGTCCGGCCCTTCCATTCGAGGGTTGCGGTTTCGCTCACGAGTTCTCCGATCGGGTACACCCTGCTACGGGCCCTTGGAGCGCCCTCTCGGATAACGATACCGCATTCCGGAAAGCTTTCCTACCCAACGGTAACTTGTAGGCACGAGGCCCTCAGACCCCCGGAAGGTCCTTCATCCCGGTCAGGGCCTCATCACCGGGCACGAGCGCGCCAGCCTCGACCCCGGCGGCGTCGGCTTCGCATCGGGCGGCGACCGCGTCGGTATCGACCCCGTGATGGCCTGCCGGATAGGGTCCGATCCTCGACGCCGCCCGCGTCAGCAGTTTGTGCGCCCCATGGGCGTTCCCCCGGAGCAGGTGGACGTACCCCGCTCCCATCTGGGACAGCCCCTTGAAGAACTCGGCGTCGTCGGTGTCCCGCGACTGCTTCCAGGCCGTCTCCCACGCCTCATGTGCGGGAAAGTACCGACCGGAGTTGAAATGTTCGACCGCGAGCCGGTGATTCTCGTCCCGCGGCAGGTTGGCGAAGTCCTCGAGGTGCAGGGCATCCTCGGCGTCCCAGGGTTGGGGGCGGCCGAGCGCGTCTCGCGGCCGCTCGGGCTTGTTGCGCTGCTCGCTCGGGAGACCGCTCTTGCCGGTCGCCTCCTGCCTCATGCCCTCAGCCTACCGGCGGAGTCAGCGACGGCGCTCGCCCTGGAACTCGAGGGAGTACGTCCAAGAGGTCCCCGTCTCGTCCACGTCGAACCGCAGCAGCCGCCCGGCCTCTCCACCGGGCAGGAACACCGGCAGCCCGAGGTGCTCGTCGGCCGGCCAGATCTCGGTACGGGTCCCCGCGTCCGGATCGAGCAGGGCCATGCAGCAGTCGCCGTCGCGTTCCAGAGGCCCCACCCACTCGTCGGCCGGTCCCTCGGCCGGCCGGAACCGCAGGTACGTGGAAGCGCCGTGGACCAAGAGCGGTTCGTTCGGATGGGTCCAAGCCTTGCCCATCGACCGCCACTTCTCGCCGTCCCGCGACGACTCGATCATCCAGGCGACGTCACCCATGGCTGCGATCCTTCCAGGGACGCCCGCCGATCGCAAACGCCCCGCGGGCGCTGGAGTAAGCTGGCGCGCGATGAGCGCCATCGTCTTCGAGGAACAGCCCGATCTTTCCCGCCCCACGATCGTGATGGCGTTCTCGGGCTGGAACGACGGCGGCGAGGCGGCCAGCACCGCGGCCGAGTACCTGCGCATCGAATGGAACGCGAAGCGGTTCGCACATCTGGATCCCGAGGAATTCTTCGACTTCCAGGTGAACCGTCCGACCGTGACCCTGGTCGACGGGACGACCCGCAACATCCGGTGGCCGTCCATCGCCTTCCATGCCGCCCGCGCCGGCGACCGCGACGTGGTGCTGTTCACCGGCGCCGAGCCGAACCTTCGCTGGAAGACCTTCGCCGGTGCGGTCGTCGACGTCGCCAATCATCTCGGGGCGGAACGCCTGCTGACCCTCGGGGCCTTCCTGGCCGACGTCGCTCACACGCGGCCGGTTCCGATCGTGGGTTCGGCCAGCAACCGGGAGGAAGCCGAGCGGCTGCAGCTGGCACCCTCGAACTACGAGGGCCCGACCGGCATCATCGGCGTCACCCATGACGTAGCGAACCGGGCGGGCCTGGAGTCCGTTTCGTTCTGGGCGGCGGTCCCTCACTACCTCCCGGTCGGCGAGAACCCGCGGGCGGCCCTCGCGCTCGTCCGGCGGCTCGCGGACTACCTCGGCGCCGAGGTGGATACCGGCCGACTTGAGCGGACCGCCGAGATCTGGGAGGAGAACGTCACCGAGCAGATCCGCGACAACGAAGCCCTGTCCCATTACATCGACCGGCTCGAGGAGCCCGATGCCACCGACTTCGCACCGGAAGGCGGCAGCGGTGACGAGATCGCGCAGGAGATCGAGCGATTCCTGCAGGAACGCAGCTCCGGGGAGGATCCATGAGGCTCGGGAAGAGCAAGCCGTCGAAGCCCCGGGTCATGCCGATCCGGGCGCACGAGGCCGGGCACCCGGAACAGCGCGGAGCGACGACCGGCAAGAGCGGGGCGCTGCGCGCTGCGATCTTCGGGGTCAACGACGGGCTGGTTTCCAACCTCTCGCTGATCATGGGCGTTGCCGGAGCGACGGGGACCGACCCGCAGATCGTGCTGCTGGCGGGCGTCGCGGGGCTGCTGGCGGGCGCGTTCTCGATGGGCGCCGGCGAGTACATCTCGATGCGCGTGCAGAGGGACGTGTTCGAACAGCTGCTGTCCCTAGAGCGCTGGGAACTGGAGAACATGCCCGACGAGGAGCTTCACGAGCTGACCAAGATCTACGAGGACAAGGGCATGCCGAATGAACTGGCCACCGAGGTGGCGGTCGCCCTCTCCAAGGACATCGACGTCGCACTCGAGACGCACGCGCGGGAGGAACTTGGGCTCGATCCGAAGGAACTCGGCTCGCCGACGGCGGCAGCGATCTCCTCGTTCGTCGCGTTCTCGCTCGGGGCCCTGGTCCCGCTATTCCCATTCTTCTTCGTGTCTGGGATGACCGGGATCGTGCTCTCGGCGACCCTGTCGGGCATCACGCTGATCGCCGTCGGCAGCGCGATGACGATCTTCACCGGCAAGCACTTCTGGCTCTCGGGCCTGCGGATGCTGGCGGTCGGCGGGGGCGCCGCGACGATCACCTACCTCGTCGGCAGCATGTTCCACGTCAACTCGCTCTAGGCCGCGTCCACCGCCTCCGGATCGGCCAGGACAACCACCCGCTCGGCACGAACGCCGGCTGCGGGGATGTCGGCCGCTGAGAGCATCTCAAGGAGCGGCCTCCGCTTCGCGGCCCCCGAGACGAGGAACACGACGAGGTGCGCCGCGTTCAGCACCGGATGGGTCAGCGTCATCCGCCGGTGGTCGGGCCGCTCGACCAGCACCACGTTGCGATCTGTGACCTCGAGCGCAGGGTTCCCGGGAAACAGCGAGGCCGTGTGCCCGTCCCCCCCGAGTCCGAGGAAGATCAGGTCGAAAGCTGGCACCCCGGGGCCGAACACCGAGGCCAGTTCGGCCTCGTAGCTCCCGGGATCGCAGCCGGTCATCGGGTGGGCCCGCGCGGGGACGTGCGAGAACAGCGTCTCGTCGGCCATCCGGAAGTTGGATGCCGGATCGTCCGGAGGAACGCAGCGCTCGTCGACGGAGAAGACCTCGACGCGTTCCCAAGCGGCTGGGTGCCTCGCCAGTTCCTCGTACGTCTCGCGAGGCGTGTTGCCGCCGGAGAGCGCCACGGTCCGAGGTGCGGTTTCGAGGAACAGGCGCGTCGCTTCAGCCGGAAGGTCAGTGGCAACCCTAAGCTCCATCGGCCTCCTCCTCGTCCTCCTCGATGCCGATGATGAACTCCAGGCCGCGACGCATGGTGGCGAAGTTGCGGTAACCGAACTCGCGCCGGAACCGCCCCTCGATGCCGGCCACGATGCGGCGCGCGTCGGCGACGTACCGGCGCCCGCGGGCCGTGAGGCGGACGATCTTGGCGCGCGAATCCTCGGGATCGGGAACCCGCCGGATGTAGCCGCGCGCCTCCAGGTCGTCGACGATCAGCATCATCCCCTGCTTCGTGATGCGCGCTCGCTTGGCGAGCTCTGTCAGCCGCGTCCCCGAGCGACGGTCGATGCTCATGAACACGGCTGCGTGGCTCGGGCGCACGTCCTCCCAGCCCCACTCGTTCAGGGTGTCGAGGAGTTCGGACGCGAGGATGCGGTGGGCGCCGAGGCAGAGCCGAGCGAGATCGGTGTCCGGCATGGGGAGTCATCCTCGCCCTTCCGGCAGCGTTCGTCAATCCCCTTGACGATGCGTCGGTTCGGTAGGGTTCGGGGCATGACGATCGAGATCCGCCGCGTGCGGCCCGAGGAATACGAGGAAGCGGGCGAGGTCACCGCACTCGCCTACCACGAGTTCGGCCCGCGAACGAGCGCCAACCCCCAGGTGCGCAACGAGGATGCCTGGGAGGAGTACTTCGGCGCGCTCCGCGACGTGAAACTCCGGGACGAGATCGCGGTCGTGTATGTGGCTGTCGACGCCGACGACCCCGGCGGCGCGATCCTCGGCACGCTGACACTCGAGACCGACCGGCGGGTCAACCCCGACTCCCGCCCGCTCGAGCCCGACGAGAGCTACATCCGGATGCTCGGCGTGCACCCGGATGCAAGGGGGCGGGGCGTCGGGAAAGCCTTGATGGATCGTGCGATGGCGGAGAGCCGCGGAGCGGGCAAGGGCCGTGTGACGCTCAACACGAGTACGCGGATGAAGGCTGCCCGGGCGATGTACGAAGGGATGGGCTTCGAACTGGTCACCGAGGAGACCTTCGACGACGGCTTCTGCTTGCTGACCTACGAACTGCCGCTCTGATCTCCACGGAGTCTCATTTGGTTGGGCGGATCTCGCCGGTGTCGCCTTCGGCTTCGATGTCGAAGTGGGTTCCGAACGCATGCAGACCGTGAACGAAGATCCGGCCGAGTTCCTTCGGCACGTGCGGATGGAGCACGAGCTTGCCGTCCTCGACCCGAACCCCCAGCATCGTTGCCAACAAGACGAACGGCGCAGCGGTCGCCCAGGCCTGCGGGCTGCACGCCGTCGGGTACGGAACCGGGAAACTGCCCGCGCTCTTGTCGAATCCGGCGAACGCCTCCGGCAGCCGGAACTCGCTGAACGAGGCCGCCTGCAGCAACGCAAGCGCGATCCGGTTTGCCTCGTCGCGGAACCCGTAGCGCGAAAGTCCCGCCGCGACGATGGCGTTGTCATGCGGCCAGATCGTCCCGGTGTGGTACCCGACCGGATTGAACCCCTCGTCGTCCTCGGACAGGGTCCGCACCCCCCAGCCCGAAAACATCGCGTCGCTCATCAGGTTCGCCGCGGCCTTCGCCGCACGATCGTCCGGAACGATGCCCGACCACAGCAGGTGCCCCTGGTTCGAGGTCATCGAGTCGATCGGTGCCTTGTCGCCGTCCAGCCCGATCGCGTAGTACCCGCCGCGCGCATCGATCCAGAACTTGTCGTTGAACCGGTCGCGCAGCTCGGCCGCCTCTCTCCGCAGGCGCGCGCCGAGCTGCGCGTCGTCCATCAGATCCTCGGCAATCTGCGCGATGCGCAGCTTCGCGTCGTAGACGTAGCCCTGCGCCTCGGCGATCGCGATCGGCAGGTAGGGGATGCGTCCGTCGGCGAACTGCACGCCGTCCCACGAGTCACGCCAGCACTGGTTCCCAAGACCCTGTGTCGAGCGCGTCTGATAGTCGATGAAGCCGTCGCCGTCGAGGTCGCCGTAGTGGTCGATCCACTCCAGCGCGGCCAGCACGTTCGGCCAGTGCTGCTTCACGAAGTCGCCGTCGTTGGTCCAGTGCCAGTAGGCGGACATCACGATCAGGAACAGAGGCGTCGAGTCCACCGCGCCGTAGTAGGGGTTGTGCGGCTTGAGGCCGAGCTGCGTCAGCTCGCCGGCGCGGAACTCGTGCAAGATCTTGCCGGGTTCCTCATCGTGGAAGTCGTCGACCTTCGTCCCTTGCCCGAGCGCCAGCGTGAATAGCGCCCCGCGGGCGAGCTGCGGTCCGACCCCGATCGTCATGAACGACGTGAACAGCGTGTCCCGCCCGAACAACGTCATGAACCACGGGAGACCGGCCGCCGGCAGGGTGAACTCGGTCCCGCCGATCTCGGCGGAGATGCGCAAGGCCGTGAGGTCCTCGATCGACTTCTGCAGGACGTTGCCGAACAGGTCCGAACCCATCCGGAACCGGGGCAGCTCGTCGAGCCAGCGTGAGAGCGGATCGTCGCTCTTCTTCGGCTGGTCGCCGAAGTCCTCGTGCGTCGGCTCCAGGAGCAGTCCGCTGACGTGGACGCGAGCCGTGAGGGTGGTCTTCCACTTCCCCCGGGGTGGCAACTCCAGATCCCACACGAGGTCGCTGCCGTCGATCCGGTCCGGCGCCGTCTCGGATTCGATCCGCGTCTCCGCATGGAAACCCTCGTTCTCGTACGCGAACGTCACCGTCGAGCCCTCGCTCGTCGTCGTGATCTGTGCGCTGCGGTCGCGAACCTCGGCCTTGATCTCGAACAGGTCGGCGAAGTCGGTCCCGACGGCCAGCCGGAGCTGCGCCGTCACCGGATGGTCGGCGTAACTGTGCACCGAGATCTCCTCGCGCATCCCCTCCCCGACGAACCGGCGTCGACGGATGGACAGCGTGTTCTCGCCGACCCCCTCGAGCGTGGGGTTCGTCAGGAAGAACGCGGCCGAGTAGTAGTCCACCGTGTGCGAGCGCAGGAGCTTCGGCCGCTGGCCGCCGATCGTCAGTTCCCAGCGATCCAGGAACCGCGTGTCGGCGTAGACCAAGCCGCCGATCGAGCCCCGCGGCACGTCACCCCTCGAGTCCGAGTACATGAATGCCCGGCCTTCGAGGACGGCGATCGCGTCGATCCCGAGCTCCGGCGGCGTGCCTTCCCGCTTGGCGCTGGGGACCGTCGGGTCGACGGGCGTTCCGGGGAACGGATCGGCGGGCGTGGGACGCGTGACGTCGGTCATGGAGGCGATGATAGTCCGGCGGTGCGGCTCAGCGTTCCTCCGTGGCCGTCACCACCTCGCCGGTCGTGAGCAGCACGCCGTCCTCCGTGACGGCCTCCACCGTGCCCCCGCGAAACTGCTGCTCGTAGAGCTGCGCGTAGAGCCCGCCGCGGGCCAGGAGTTCCTGGTGGGTGCCCCGTTCGGATATGCGGCCGCGCTCGACCACGAAGATCACGTCGGCCGACAGGATGGTCGAGAGGCGGTGCGCGATCGCGATCGTCGTCCGGCCGTGCATCAGCGGCCGCAGGGCCTCTTGGACCAGCCGCTCGGAAGTCGTGTCGAGGCTGGAAGTCGCTTCATCCAAGATCAAGATGCGCGGGTCCTTGAGGATGACGCGCGCGATGGCCAAGCGCTGCTTCTCGCCGCCCGAGAGTTTGTAGCCGCGCTCCCCGACGACGGTGTCGTAACCCTTGGGCAATTCCATGATCCGGTCGTGGATGAACGCCGCCCGCGCGGCGGCCTCCAGTTCCTCGTCGGTCGCGCCCGGACGCCCGTAGTCGAGGTTCTCGCGGACCGTCGTGTGGAACAGGTAGGTCTCCTGAGTGACGACGCCGATCATGTCGCCGATCGAGTCCAGCTCGATGTCGCGAACGTCCGCGCCGTCGACGCTGATGGAGCCCTGCTGGACGTCGTAAAAGCGCGGAACCAGGTAGGTCATGGTCGTCTTGCCGGCCCCGCTGGGACCTACCAACGCGGCGAGCTGGCCGGGTTCGATGTCGAGGCTCACGCCCTCGAGGGTCCACGGGCGTGGACCGCTGGTTCGGGGCTGCACGTCGGGCGAGACGGGGGCGTCATCGTCCTCCCCCGGCGGCGTCTCGTATCGGAACCACACGTCGTGGAAGGCCACGCGGCCCTGCACGTTCGCCGCCGGGATGGCCACGGCGTCGGGCTTGTCGGCGATCTCGTGATCCATGTCCAAGTACTCGAAGATCCGGTCGAACAGCGCCATCGAAGACTGCACCTCGACCGAAACCTGCAGCATCTGTCCGATGGGGAAGAACAGGCGGCTCTGCAGGGTGGTGAACGCGACGATCGTGCCGGCGGTGATGCCGGTGATCACCGTGGTGTTCCCGTTCAGGACCCAGCCCGCGACCAGATACACGAGCGCGGGGGTGATGGAGAAGAAGATCTGCACGACCGCGAAGAACGAGCGCCCGATCATCTGCTGGCGGAGCTGCAGGGTCGTCAGCCGCTCGTTCTCGGTCTGGAACTGGCCGATGTGGTGGTGCTGACGCCCGAACGCCTTCGAGAGCAGGATGCCGGAAACCGAGAGCGTCTCCTCCGTGATCGCGGACATGTCGGCCATGGTCTTCTGGGTCGTCGCGGCGACGGACTGCCGAGCCTTCCCGACCTTGTAGGTCAACCACAGGAAGAACGGCAGCATGAACAACGACAGCAGGGTGAGCTGCCAGGAGAGCCACAGCATGGCGACGAGCGTCGAGAGCAAGACGACCGCGTTGTTCAGGATGCTCGACGCCGTGTCGGTCACGACGTCCTGGACGCCCCCGATGTCGTTCGCGAGCCGCGACTGGATCTCACCCGTGCGTGTCGTCGTGAAGAACCGCAGCGGCATGAACTGCAGGTGCCGATAGAGGGAGTTCCGCAGGTCCTGCATGACCCGAAGACCCACCACGTTGGCCAGATAGGTCTGGCCGATGCCGATGAGGCCGGCGACGATGGGGATGATGACCATGAGCGCGACGCCGAGGTACAGCGCCGACATGTTCGGGCAGTCCATCCCCGCACAGTCTCCCGGCGGATCCCCGAACAGTCCGTTGTCGAAGATGTACTTGATCAGCAGCGGGTTGGCGATGCCGATCGTGGCCGTGATGAAGATGAGGCCGGCGACGATGGAGACCTTGTCCTTGTAGGGCTTGAAGGTCGCGACGACCCGCCGGACCGTCTTCTTGTTGATGGGGCGCGCGTCCGCGTCGGGCACACGCAAGGAGTAGAAGTGACCCTTCGCCATGGAGCCAGCTTACCGCCGCCCTCCGACAGGCCGCCGGGGACTACGCGTACGCGTGCCACCGATACCCGCAAAGCGGAAACCCCGCCCGGTTGCCCGGACGGGGGCCCTCATCTCCGCTCCCCTCAGGGTCCTCATGCTTGCCCCCGAGGGACAAAGCAAAGGGGCAGCGGTTCGCGACATCCGGCGCGACCGATCGCGGGCGTTCAGACCGCAAGCGCTCGGGCACGGCGGAACACCGCGTCGATCATGTCCCGTGTCAGCTTGCCGGTGAACGTGTTCTGCTGGCTTGGATGGAAGCATCCGAGGAGCGTGTACGGACCAACAACGGCTTCGGCCGCATGGCCGAACCGCGGCTTGGGTGTCGGCCGGGGATGCCCGTTGGCCGTGAGCGCCCGCAGCATCCCGTCCCAAGCGAACGAACCCAGCGCGACGATCACGCGGAGGTCGCCCAGCAGCGCGATCTCGCCCTCGAGGAACGGCAAGCACGCGTCCCGCTCCTGCGGCGTCGGCTTGTTGGCGGGCGGGGCGCACCGGTTCACCGCCGTCACCCACAACCCGTCGAGCTGCATCCCGTCGTCGCGTGAGACCGACTCGGCCTGCGAGGCGAAGCCGGTCCGATGCAGTCCCGCGTAGAGGAAGTCGCCGCTGCGGTCCCCGGTGAAGATGCGGCCGGTGCGGTTCCCGCCGTGGGCGGCCGGTGCAAGTCCGACCACCATGACGCGGGCGGACGGATCCCCGAACCCCGGGACCGGTTTCCCCCAGTACTCCTGGTCGGCGAACCGCGCGACCTTCTCGCTGGCGACCTGCTCGCGCCACTCCACGAGTCGGGGGCAGGCTCGGCAGGCGGTGACCTCGCGTTCGAGCCCGGCGAGCGTCCGGGCGGGCACTACTCCGCGGGCTTGGGCGTGGGACGGTCGGGCTGCTCGTCGTCCATGGTTCCGCGCTTGGGGACCATGACCTTGCGTCGGAAGTAGAGGACCTCGTCGCCGTGCTGGTTGTACCCGCGCGTCTCGACCGCGACGATCCCGCGGTCGGGCTTGGAGGAGGACTCCTTCTTGTCGAGCACCGTCGTCTCGGCGTAAAGCGTGTCCCCATGGAACATCGGCGAGCGGTGCTGCAGCGTCTCGACCTCCAGGTTGGCGATCGCGCGGCCGCTCACGTCCGGCACGCTCATCCCGAGCGCAAGCGAGTACACGAGGTTGCCGACCACGACGTTCTTCCCGAACTCGGTCGACGTCTCCGCGTAGTGCGCGTTCGTGTGAAGCGGGTGGTGGTTCATCGTGATCATGCAGAACAGGTGGTCGTCGTATTCAGTGATCGTCTTGCCCGGCCAGTGCTTGTAGATGTCGCCGACCTCGAAGTCATCGAAGTACCGCCCGAACGGCCGCGCCTCACCCATCGCCGCCGCCCCTCAGCCCTGAACCTTGTAGCGCTCGAGCAGGCTCCGCCCGATCACCAGCTTCTGGATCTCGGACGTTCCCTCGCCGATCAGCAGGAACGGCGCGTCGCGATACAGCCGCTCGATCGTGTACTCCTTGGAGTAGCCGTAGCCGCCGTGCACGCGAAGCGCGTCGGTCACGATCTGGTGGCACGCCTCGGTACAGAACAGCTTGCTCATCCCCGCTTCCAGGTCTGAACGATTGCCCTGGACCTTGGCCTTCGCGGCCGCCAGCAGCATCAGCCGGGCCGCCTGGAGCTTCGTGCCCATGTCGGCGAGCATGAACTGGATCGCCTGGTGCTTGCTGATCGTCTTGCCGAACGCGACACGCTCCTGCGCGTAGGCGATGGCCTCCTCGAATGCGCGGGTGGCGACGCCGACCGCACGGGCGCTGACGTTCACGCGACCGACCTCGATCCCGTCGAGCACCTGCTGGAACCCGTGGCCCTCTTCGCCGCCGAGTAGGTCCGCCGCCGCGACGCGGTGCCCCTCGAAGACCAGCTCGGTCGTCTCGACGCCCTTGTAGCCCATCTTCTCCAGCGGCGGTGGGACGGTGATGCCGCCGCTCTTCTCGGCACCGGGCTCCTTCTCTGCGAGGAACAACGACATGCCCTTGTAGGGCGGATCGGCCTCCGGATCGGTCTTGGCCAGCAGCACGACCAAGCCGCTGCGGAGCCCGTTAGTTACCCACATCTTGGTGCCGTCGATGACGTAGTCGTCCCCGTCGCGGATCGCCTTGCACAGGATGGCCTGGACGTCGGAGCCGGCGCCGTGCTCGGACATCGACAGCGACGCCCTGATCTCGCCGGTCGCCAGCCGCGGAAGGAACCGCCGCTTCTGATCGTCGGTGCCGAACTTGTCGATGAGGTAACAGGCCATGAAGTGGGTGTTCAGGACGCCCGAAAGTGACATCCAGCCGCGCGCGAGCTCCACCACCGTCAGGGCGTAGGTCATCAGGTCGAGTCCGGCTCCGCCGTACTCCTCCTTGACCGTCAGCCCGAACAGCCCCATCTCCTTGAGCTGCTCGACCAGCTTCTCCGGGAACTCGTCCCGGTGTTCCATCTCGTCGGCGACGGGGTAGACCTCGTTCTCGACGAACTCTCGGACCGCCTCGGCGATCGCCAGCTGGTCCTCGGTCAGGTCGACCAGCTCGGATGCCCAGTAGGCCACTACTTGCCCGCCTTGTCCTTCATCATCTGCTCGTACTCGTCCAGGTACTCCTGCAGCTGCTTGGTGCGCTCGAGGCCCGAGGCCCGTCCGCGGCCGGCGATGACGTTCGCCTGCTTGAGGACCGCCTCGTCGAGCATGTCCTTCATGAACATGACGGCTCCGAGGCCCTCGGCCTTGGCGGCTTCGTAGCGCTCGATGATCGCCTCGGCCCGGTTGAACTCCTCCTGGGTCGGGGTGAAGACCTCGTGGAGCACCTCGATCTGACCGGGGTGCAGTGCCCACTTCCCCTCGTAGCCCAGACCCTTGGACTTCGTCGCGCGCTCCCGGAGCCCGTCGATGTCCTGGATCGCGACGAACGGCCCATCGATCGCCTGGAGACCGAAGGTGCGTGCCGCGACGATCGTGGCGAACAGGCCGGCGTGCAGGTGGTCACCGGGATAGCCCGGCATCGGCGAACCCGCCGGGATCGCCGGCAGTCCGAGCGATGCGCTCATGTCGGCGTATCCGAAGATCAAGGTCTCGCAGCGGGCCGATGCGGCCGCGATCTCGTCGATGTAGGTCAGGCCCGCCGCGCTCTCGATCAGCAGCTCGAACCCGATGCGGTTCTTGATGCCGTTGTCGTTCTCGACCATCCGCACCAGGTCCTCGACGAACTCGACGTGATGCGCGGACTCGTTCTTGGGGATCATGATGCAGTCGAGCTTCTCGCCAGCGCCCGCTACCAGCTCCACGACATCCTTGTAGCACCAGTCGGTCTGCACGCCGTTGATGCGCACGACCATCGTCTTGCCGGTCCAATCGCCCTTGTTCAGCCATTCGACGGCGTTCGCGCGAGCCTCGTCCTTGGCGGAAGGAGCAACGGCATCTTCGAGGTCGAAGAAGACTTCGTCGACCTGCAGACTCTGGGCCTTCTCGAGCATGCGGGGATTCGATGCGGGCACGGCGAGGCACGAACGACGGGTACGCGTGATCCGCTCAGCCATGGGTTAGGTCTCCTCTCGAGGGTAGGCGCCCATGCTACTGACGCGTGAGGCTCGGCGGCAAAGGACCGCCGGCCCAAACCCGACGGGACCCCGTCCTCAGTTCCCCGCCCAACGGTGCCGACGACGGTAGGGTGAAGGAACCGCCATGCGCAGACATCTGCTCGCCACGTCCCTGACCCTTTCCCTCGTGCTCGGGCTGTCCGGCCTGAGCTGGGTACAACCTGCCACGGGTCAGACGTTCCCCGAGACCGAGTTCGAGACCGCTCCGCTCGGGATCGGCGTGTTCCGGCCCGAGGGTGGCGGCGCGGTCCGCGCTCCCACCCACGACGGCGTTCTGCGGACGCGTGAACCTGGCTCGACGGCGCCCGTCCAGGTCTGTTCCCCGATCTGGTTCACCTCGATCGGCGTGACGTGGGATCAGCCGGTCAGCGCGCCCGTCGCCGCCCACGTCTCGCTCAGCAGTGACGGGACCGTGTTCGACGCTCCCGACGAGATCCACGCCGTCCAGACCGAGTCCCCGGACCCCGGATCCGCCGACGAACTGGCCGCCGCAGACGCCGACAACAACGGCGTCTGGCTCTGGACCGGCGACGCCCGCTGCGTGGGCGTCGGGTTCGAGATCGGCGCCGGCATCGAGATGTCCGACGTGCGGGTGATGTTCATCAACACCTCGGGGTCATCCGCCGGACCCGGGACCGAACCAGAGGAGAGCGAAGGAACCTTCGGCATGCCGTCGGCCGAGGCTTGGACCCAGCAGCCGACGATCCACATGCGGAGCGAGTGGAACGCCCGTCCCCGTTCGAACAGCAACGCCTGCCAGCCGATCGACTACGCCCCCGCGGTCAAGGCCGCGTTCGTACATCACACCGATAGCCCGAACGCCTACACGAAGGACAAGGTCGACGACATCCTCCGCGGCATCCAGGCGTACCACATGAACGGTCGCGGGTGGTGCGACATCGCCTACAACTTCCTGATCGACAAGTTCGGACGGGTGTGGGAGGGACGTGCCGGCGGCATCACCAGACCCGTCGTCTCGGGCGCAACCCAGGGCGTGAACACCGGCAGCGTGTCGGTCTCGCTGATCGGTTCGCACCAGCGGTCCCGGCCCAAAGCCTCCGCGATGGCGGCGCTGAAACGGTTCCTGGCCTGGCGACTGGACATCGCCCACGTCCGCCCGAACACCAAGACCACCCTGATCTCCTCGGGCGGCGACAACACGAAGTACGACCCCGGCGATGTCGTCCACCTCAAGACGATCTCGGGTCACCGCGACACCGGCTACACGGATTGCCCGGGCAACCAGGTCTACAAGCAGCTCGACAACGTGCGGCGCGCGGTGTCGAACATCGGCAAGCCGAAGATGTTCGGTCCGAAGGCGACGCCGAGCCAGATCGAGCAGGACTCCGGCGACGTGATCCGGTTCAAGGCCGACGCGACCGGCGCGTTGCAATGGACACTCGAGTTCACGAAGGTGAGCGACGGAACGCTGGTCCGGACGATCACCGCCGGCGGGAGCCCCCTCAGCGTGGCCTGGCACGGGAACGACGACGCGAGCAACCCCGCGCCGACCGGCGCCTACGACGTCAAGATCACCGCGGAACGCGCCAGTGACGGGGCGAACGCCCGGCCCGGGACGCTGCGCGTGCGCATCACGCCCTCGTAGCCGCTACTCCCCGCCGCCGGCCTCGGTCGGGGCCGCATGCCCACGGGCGGCCAACGCCGACTCGGCCAGCACATCGAGACCCTCGTCGAGCTGCTCGTCGGTGATCACCAGAGGGATGAGGTGCCGGAGCACGTTGTGGTAAACGCCACATCCGACCGTCACTAGTCCCCGCTTCTGCGTCTCCTGCATGACCGCATCGAGGCAGCCCTCAGCGGGCTCCTTGGTCTCGGGGTCGAGCACCAACTCGACGCCGACCATCGAGCCCACACCCCGGATCTCGCCGACCTCCGGAACGTCGCGCGCGATCTCCTCCCATCGGGAACGGACGGCCTTGCCCACGACCTCGGCCCGCGCGAGCAGGTCCTCCTCCTCGACGATCTGCAGGACCGCGTTCGCGGCGGCGCACGCAACCGGGTTGCCGACGTACGTTCCGCCGATCGCGGAGTCTCCCGGCGCGTCCATCACCTCGCGAGGACCGACCACCGCCGAGATCGGGTAGCCGGCGCCCAGCGCCTTAGCCAGCACAACGATGTCCGGCCGGAACCCGAACGTATCCGAGGCCAGGAACGCCCCCGCCCGGCCCGACCCGGACTGGATCTCATCGGCAACCACGAGGATGCCGTTTCGCCGGCAGATGTCCTCGACGCCGCGGAGGAACTCGGCTGAGGGCACCACGTACCCACCTTCCCCTTGGATCGGTTCGATGACCGCGCAGGCCACCGACGCGGCATCTACCTGCGTCTTGAAGGCCCGCTCCAGGGCATCGAGCGCATCCTGGGACGAACGCGAGGCGTCCGCCGCCCGGTAGGGGTAGTCGAAGGGCACCCGGTAGATCTCGGGTGCGAAGGGGCCGAAACCCGCTTTGTAGGGATGAGGCCGGCTGGTCAGCGACATCGTCAGCAGCGTCCGACCGTGGAAACCGCCCTCGAAGCAGAGCACCGCGGGGCGGCCGGTCGCCGCCCGGGCGAACTTCACGGCGTTCTCGACGGCCTCGGCGCCGGCGTTGAAGAACGCCACCCGTTTGTCCCCGCCGCCGGTCATGGCGATGAGCCGCTCCGCGAGCTCCACGTAGGGCTCGTAGGGGATCACCGAGAAGTCGGTGTGGGAGAACCGCGCGGCCTGCCGCTGGACCGCCTCGACCACCTTCGGATGGGAGTAGCCGACCATGTGACACCCGAGCCCCGCCGAGAAGTCCAGCATCGTGTTGCCATCGACGTCGGTGAAGGAGGCGCCCTTCGCATGATCGATGAACGCGGGAACGTGGATGGAGAGCGGCTCGCAGATCACCTGCTCCTTGCGCTTGATCAGTGCTCGGGAGGTTGGGCCGGGGATCTCGGTGACCAGGTCGATCGTGGGCACAGCGTCTCCTCTATCTGGACTCGCCAGGGCAGGCTACCAAGGGGCGGCGCGGGATATGGCTTCGGACGACGGCTCCGGGCTGCTACCAGCCGCCCGTGCATGCCTTGGGGGTTTTCGCGTCGACCCTGCCCTTGGCGACCTCTTCGTCGCCATTGACGTCCGCGATGCAGTAGACGGTGCCGGTGGCCTCGTCCTTCGTCACCAGCACGATCCTTGGCCCGCCATCGGGACGGATCGTGATCTTGCCCGCGACTGCCGGACCACCCTTGACCCACGTCAGGGCAGGGTCGATCCCCTCGGCTTGCGGTACGCCGAACGCGTTGTAGGTGTTCGGCCGCTGCTTCGAGAGGTACTTCTTGGCGGCCGCCATCGCGTCGGTGAGGTCCTGAGTGGCGGTGGAGACGACCGGTGATGGCGGAGGTGATCCCTCGCCTCCGACGAGCGACAGTCCGGCGGCGGCGACCCCGATGATGATCAGGGCACCCGACACGATCGGGGTGACCTTGCTCCCGACGGGCGTCGCCACCCATTCGCGGATCCGTTCGACGAGTTGCATCCGGTCTCCTCGTTCCCGCGCGCAAGTGTATGCGGGACCTCGCCGCGAGGGGGGGAAGCCCGATCGATATCTCCAGACCCGTCCCTACCTGATCCCCTCCCCCGCCCCCCCGGCTCGGTCGCCCCTCAGCGACGGAGGATCCGGAATCCCTCTTCGGCGCGCTCGAAGGGCTCGAGCGGGTGCAGCAGCTCCTGCACCGTCTCGAGGAGTGACTCGAACCCGAGCTCGGACGGCTGATCGCGGAGCCGGGCGCCGACACGCCGGGCCGACGCGATGCCTTCGTCGCACTCCTGCCAGATCTCCCCGACCCGATAGTCCCGCCAAGGCCCCATCCTCGAGCGCGCCTCGGCGAGGTGCCGCTCGTATCCCTCCAGCGCATCACCGAGCGGGACCCCCGGATAGCGGGCGGAGGGCACGGCGGCCATGACAGCCGCTTTCGCCAGCTCGACCGGCTCGGTCGCCGACAGGAACGCGGCGTAGACGGGCTCCAGCTCCGCGGAAAGCCGCCTCCTCCGGAACAGCCCCATCTACCCGGCCGCCCCGGGCCGAAGGGCAACGGCCATCGCCGGGTCGTTCGTCGCGACGGCGTCGACGCCCCACGAGAAGAAGGTTCGGACGTCGTCCGGCTCATCCACGACCCACGTCCCGACCCGAACGCCGACCTCGTGAGCGGCCCCGACGAACGCCGGGCCGTGCGCGATCAGGTCGGGCGAGTGGGGAAGGACGAACCGGTGGCCGCCCTCGCGAGCCCGTTCCAGTGCCTCCGGCGGTTCCGCAGTTCCGGACACCGAGAGCAGGCCGGTCGGCAGCTCGGGGACCAGCCGGCGGACCCGATCCACCGAGGCCCAGTTGAACGAGGCCAGGAGCGCCGGACCCGAGAACCCCACCCGGTCCAGCTCGCGAACGACGGCTTCGACCTGGCCGTGATCGGGGTCGAAACCCGGCTGATCGGGCCAGTTCTTGATCTCGATGACCGCGGCCGCGCGTCCGGAGAGGGCCTCGAGGATCTCGGCCAGGGCCGGCACCTCCGCGGGCCCATGCAGGCCCCCTGAGACGTCCAGGGCGCGGACCTGCTCGAACGTCATGTCGGACACGAACCCCTCCCCCTCCGAAACCCGGGAGACATCCGCATCGTGGATGACCACCGGAACCCCATCGGCCGTCAAGCGGACGTCCAGCTCGACGGCCTGAGCGCCCACCTCAAGGGCCGCTTCGAGGGCGACCAGCGTGTTCTCGGCGTGGGTGGAGGACGCCCCGCGGTGGGCCACCACGATGGGGAAAAACTCGGTGGAAAACGCCGGCTCAACCATTGACTCGGAGGAAGGACCCCGCGTATCGTCGGCCCACTACGAGGTGCGGGAAGGCGGTCCCCAGGCGTGGTTGACGGGGCTCGCCGGGGGGCAGCGGATGGACTGGGTCAATAACGCGAAGTGCCGCGAAGAGGACCCCGAGCTGTTCTTCCCGATCGGGAGCACCGGCCCCGCCGCCATCCAGGTCGAAGCCGCCAAATCCGTGTGCATGGCCTGTGACGTTCGGGCCGACTGCCTCGAGTGGGCCTTGACCACCGGCCAGGACGCCGGCGTCTGGGGCGGACTCTCCGAGGACGAACGACGGGCTCTTCGCCGGGCGCGCCGCCGGGAAGCCCGCCTGGCCACCATGGCAGGCTAGCCGGGCTCTCACGGCACCAGGCTCGCCGGACACAACTCGCTCACCACGCAATCCTCGCATGCCGGCTTCCTGGCTCTGCAGACCGAGCGCCCGTGCTCGATCAGCACGTACGTGAAGTCGAACCACCGCGTCCTAGGGACCAGCGCCATCAGGCCCTGCTCGATCTTCACAGGATCCTTGGTACTGGAAAACCCCAAGCGCTGCGAGAGGCGCCCGACATGGGTGTCCACCGCGATCCCATCGACGACCCCGAAGGAGTTGCCCAGAACCACGTTGGCGGTCTTGCGGGCCACGCCGGGCAGCGTAACCAGGTCCTCCATCGTTCCCGGGACCTGCCCCCCGTACTCCTCGACGATCCGGGCGCAGGCCCCCCGTATGGAACGCGTCTTCTGGTTGAAGAAGCCCGTGGGCCGGACACCGGCGGCCAGTTCGGCTTCGGGCACCCTGAGATAGTCCTCCGGCGTCCGGTACTTGGCGAACAAGGTCTGGGTCACATCGTTGACCCGCTCGTCGGTGCACTGTGCGGACAGGATGGTGGCGACCAGCATCTCGAGAGGGTTCGACGCGCGGAGCGCCACCCGGGCATCCGGATAGGCCTTCGTCAGGAGCATAATGATCTCCGGTGCGCGTTGGGCGACCGGGCTGTTCCTGCTGAGCAGCATGCCCGGGATTATGCACGGCGCGGGCGAGGGCGCACGTGCCCCAGGCGTGGATCGCGCCCGGACGCAGGAAAAGGCGGAGGGGGCCTTTCGGCCCCCTCCGCTGGAACTTTCCCCGAGCCCCCATCCGGACGGTCTTTTCGCCGGCGGGGCTTCGAGGTGGAGCTAGGGTGCTTCCATGCCCGTAGTATCGGCCGGTTGCCCGATTTTCTGAAGCCCTGGAACGAACTATTTCTGGGAATCCTCCGGGATAACTAGTCAGGCACCCCTGAGGCACGCGCGGGACCGGCGTTAGCGGGCCGGACGAAGGCGCTTCCCCCGGTGGTGCGGGAACCGAACCTCGTCGTGCTGCCAGCAGCGCTCCCGCTCGTTGTAGACGGAGAGTTTCGTCGCACATCCGGGCTCGACGCACGTCCGGCCCCCCTCGGCCGGACTGGAGGGAGGTGGAAGCTTCCCGGGTCTCGTTCCCCTCATCGCCACACGAACCTCCCTCCCCCGAAGTTCGACGCCCGGGGGAGGGAGGTTCTGTCTACGGGTCTTCAGCCCTTGAGTCTGGTGGCCTTGATGTGGATGACCCCCGCCCCGATCGGCGAAAGCTTCCGGAAGGCCTGCTTGGAAAGGTCCAGAACCCGGTTGCCACCGGTGAATGGACCTCGATCCAGGATCGTCACGAAGACGTACCTGCCCGCGGACCGAACCGATACCGTGGTACCGCACGGCAAGGTCCTGCTGGCGGCGTAGAAGCCCTTTAGGGGCTTCCGGCAGGCCCCGTGCTGGTCGGAATACCAGCTCGCGGTCCCACTCTGCGTTGAGACGGCATCGTGGAAGTGCAGTTCCATGTGCCGCTCTTGGAGCTGCCTCTTGAAGTCGCGCTCCGCTGAGGCCAGGACCTCATCATCCCCTTCCCGCTCCTGCTGGTTCACCCAGCGCCGGTAGTCGCGCAGCTTCGCGTGGGCCTTCCAGGAATGCCCCCAGGCATGCGGGTCGTACTGCCACCCCTTGCGCGTATGAGGGTGCAGGATCGCCGGCTCCTCCGTAGTCGCCGGTGATGGTGCTGCCGGCGCGAACAGGGCCCGATGACCGTCCCTGCGACGGCCAGACGCCCGAAGTACCGTATGTCGCCTCCACCTCTTCCTGTGATCGGGGTCGACCCATCCGGAACGAGGTCCACCCTCGAGCACACGCGTTCGAACACGCGGGAACCCGCAGAGGTTGTTGGAATCATCCGGACGAACGTCCGAGTGGGTCTCAGAACCCTACCCGGCGACCAGTCAGAATGACAACCGTGTCATTTCAGGCCTGCCTGACGGCTCGGGTCAAGGATGCGAGGTCCGACCTAGACCGTCGGCGGCGTTGCGGGCGCTCCCGGGTCATCCAGTGCCTCGAAGACCCTTGTCATGAGGCCCTCCGGGAGGTCCTCACATCGACACTTCTTGGAGATCAGGACCTTCAGGCTCCGCCGGAACTCCGTCCGGCCCAAGCACGGACCGCACAGTTCGAGGTGCTCTTGGATCTCGACGCAGCGAACCTCCTCGAGCTCGTGGTCGAGGTAGAGCTCGATCTGCGCGAGGATCTCCTGGCAATCAGTCTCGGACAAGGCCACGCTCCCGCACCGTTTCCCATAACGCTTTCTCGAGCGCTCTTCTTCCGCGGTGGAGCCGCGACATCACCGTGCCGATGGGGATATCCAGGATCTCCGCGATCTCCTTGTAGGAGAACCCCTCGACGTCGGCCAGCCACACCGCCATCCGGAACTGCTCGGGCAGGGCATCCAGTGCCGACCGCACGTCCTCGTCGGGGACCTTCTCGAGGGCCGAGGCCTCTGCGGACGGCTCGGCCCCGTCGGCTCCCATCTTGTCGTAGAGGAACCACTCGTCTGCGTCGTCCCCCGAGATCGTCTGCGGCTCCCGCTGCTTCTTGCGGTAGGAGTTGATGAACGTGTTCGTCAGGATGCGGTACATCCAGGCCTTCAGGTTCGTCCCCTCCTGGAAGCCGCTGAACCCCCGGTACGCGCGGAGGTAGGCCTCCTGCACGACGTCCTCGGCATCCGCTGGGTTCCGCGTGAGCCGAAGCGCGGCTGCGTACAGGCTCGGCATGAGTGGCGTCGCATCCCGCTCGAACCGCGCCCGCAGCTCGTCCACGTCCCCGATCGCTCTCGCCGTCGCCACGGCGGCCAGTATCCCATCCGCATGTCACATGAAGCCCAAGGTGGCAAGATTGGACCGATGCCCGACGACAACGAGAAGAAGGGCCGCTTCCCCGGCTTCGATCTGGGCGGCGGGGACACCGAGGGCGGCCCTCGCCGCCGGACGCCGCTGATCGTGATCGTGGGCGGGGGGCTCCTCGCGGTTTTCCTCCTGTTCTCGATGACCCAGATCACCCAGGGCGCGAAGATGCCCTACTCGGAGTTCTTGGATCGCGTGGACCAGGGCCAGGTCACGGAAGTCACCATCTCGGATACGACGGTGCAGGGCACCTATCAACAGGACGGCCAGGAGATCCCGTTCCGGTCGGACCTTCCGCCGAACCTCGACTCATCCAGCCTCACCGAACTCCTCACCGAGCAAGGCGTGGAGTTCAGGGGCGTACAGCCGAACCCGTTCATCTCGCTCGTGCTGTCGTTCCTGCCCCTGATCCTGGTGTTCGGGATCCTCTACTACTTCATGTTCCGGAGGATCGGCGGCGGCGGAGCAGGAGGGCTCCCTCTCGGGGGCCGCAGCAAGGTCAAGGTCGTCGACCGCAAGGAGATGAAGACGACCTTCGGCGACGTCGCGGGGCTCGATGAGGCCGTGACCGAACTGAACGAGATCGTCGACTTCCTCAAGAACCCGAAGAAGTACCAGCGGCTGGGCGGTCGCATCCCCAAGGGCGTCCTGCTCCTCGGCCCCCCTGGCTGCGGCAAGACCCTGCTGGCCCGGGCGGTCGCCGGTGAGGCGAACGTCCCGTTCTTCTTCATGTCCGGCTCGGAGTTCGTCGAGATGTTCGTCGGCCTCGGCGCCGCCCGCGTCCGGGAGCTCTTCCAGCAGGCCAAGGAGAAGGCGCCGGCATTGGTGTTCCTGGACGAGATCGACACGATCGGCAAGGGCCGGGCGGGCGCGATGGGCTCGAGCTTCGGCGGGCACGACGAGCGGGAACAGACCCTGAACCAGCTCCTCGTCGAGATGGATGGATTCGACGCCTCCAAGGGCGTCATCATCATGGCGGCCACCAACCGGCCGGACGTCTTGGACCCCGCCCTGGTCAGGCCCGGGCGCTTCGACCGCCAGGTCGTCGTCGACCGGCCCGACGTACGCGGACGCGAGCACATCTTCCAGGTGCATGCGCGCGGAGTCGCCATCGACCCGAGCGTTGATCTGAAGGTGCTGGCCACCCGAACGGCCGGGTTCACCGGAGCCGACCTCGCGAACGTCGTGAATGAAGCCGCGCTGCTGGCCGCGCGCCGCGAGAAGAACTCCGTCCCAATGGTCGAATTGGAAGAGGCGATCGACCGCGTCGTGGCGGGTCTCGAGCGCAAGAGCCGCGTGATGTCCGACAAGGAACGCGAGATCGTGGCCAAGCACGAGATGGGCCACGCGATGGTGGCGCTGAGCGTCGAGAATGCCGACCCAGTGCACCGCGTGTCGATCATCCCCCGCGGCGCAGCGGCGCTCGGGATGACCATGCAGCGCCCACTCGAGGACCGCTACCTCATGACCGAACCCGAGCTTCGCGACCGGCTCGCGATCCTGCTCGGTGGCCGGACCGCCGAAGAGATCTGCTTCGGCGAGATCTCGACCGGCGCGCAGAACGACCTGGAGAAGGCGACCGATATCGCCAGGGCGATGGTCGTCGAGTACGGGATGAGTCCGAAGGTCGGACCGCTCTCGTTCGGCACCGACGGCTTCCGCAGCCCGGAGGGCCGGGCGCTCTTCCCCGGACAGGGCAAAGAGATGTCCGAGGCCACGGCCGAGGTCGTCGACCAGGAGGTCGCCCGGCTGGTGAACGACGCCCATGATCGCGCCCGCAGCGCGCTGCTGCAGCGCCGCGAGCTGATGGACCGCCTGTCCGAGCTCCTGATGGTCACCGAGGTCATCGAAGGTCGGGAGTTGGTCGAGTACGTCCAGGGCATCCGGCCGGTCCCGACGCGCGAGGAGGCGCTCGCGGCGATCAAGGACAACGGGAAACCACCGCTGGCGCCAGACCTGGCCCCCGCCACCGACGTCCCACGGCCTCCGGCTCCACCGATTCCGGCGAAACGGAAACTCCAGAACTAGGTGGGGGACTCCCGCTTCCCCGACTCCGTCAGGTCCGTCCGTCCCCGCCATCGATCGAGGAACCGGTAGAAGTTGCGCTTCGAGAGGGCTTCCCGCCGATCCGCGGGTGTGGTGACCCAGATCCGATGCTCGTGGCGCTCGACCGGGAGCGGCACGACGCAGGTCCGCAACCCCTGATCCTTCACCCGGAACGAGAACTCGATGTCGGCGGTCCGATAGAACTTGAACTTCTCGTCGAAACCCCCCGTCGTGCGGATCACCTCACGCCGGAATGCCATCAGGTAGCCCTCGATCGCATCGACGTCCGGACCGTCCGACGGATGAAACTCGCGGAGGTCGTCCGTCACGATGCCGAACGGCCCGACGAGACCGACGGACGGGTCCTCCAGGGCCCGCTCGATCGGACCGAGGACATCCCCGGTCGGCTCGATGCAACCGTCGATCACCACGACCGTCCTCCCGATCGAACGGTGCAGACCTACGTTCCGGGCAAGCCCCCATCCAGGGTCCGCGATCAGGGGGACCACCTCTACGCCATCCGGCCACGTAGCGGGGTCGGTCTGCGCGGCATCCACCACGACGTGTTGTACCGAGCGCGTGCCCGCGAACCGCCGGACGGCGTCGATCCCCCGGGTCACGTCCCCGGCCCACCCCTGCACAACCCACTGCACAGAGACGTCGACCGTCGCGGCTTCATCCAGAAGCGAGGGCACCTCCTGCGGTCGGACCCGTTCCACGCCGGACCCCGGAGCCGACTGACCGCGTTGCAGGGCAGGCCCCTCCGGCCCGTCGACGACCTCGAACCCGAGCTCGCGGATCCGGTCCCGCAGCGCATCCGCCGCAGCGAAGTCCTTGCGCTGCCGGGCGGCCTGGCGTTCGAGCGCGAGTTCGCGAACCTCCGCTGGGACATCGCTCATGGGTGCCTCCCGATGAAGTCCACGACCGCGGTATCCGCCGTCTCCGGCTGCTCCCAGTGGTACACGTGCCCAGCCCCCTCAAGGAGCACGAGCTCCGCACCAGGGATCCGTTCGGCAAGGAACCGCGCGTTCTCCACCGCGATCACCCGGTCATCGGTCCCGTGTAGGACCAGCGTCGGAACGCGGATCTCACCGAGACGCCGGGACACGTCGAACGTCTGCATCGCTCCCCACTGTCGCCGCCCGGCGTGCGGCGGCTGCGGGACCCCCTGCGAGAACAGCTCCCGAACGCCCTCCGGATCGCCGGCCAGATAACTCTCGGAGAAGATCGCGCGATCGGCCCCGCCCGTGGGAACACGTTCACGCGCGCGGAGCACCGAGTCCCCGCCCGCGTGGGCACACGCGACGATGAGGGTCTTCACGCGTTCCGGCGACGCGAGCGCGAGTTCCAGCGCGACCATCCCCCCGAACGATTGTCCGTAGACATGGACTCGATCGATCTCGAGGTGGTCGAGGATCCCGATGGCATCGTCGACGAACGTCGTCATGGTCTGCGGAGCATCGGGCGCGTCCGACCACCCGTTCCCCCGCTGGTCGTACGCAACGACCAAGCACGCGGCGGACAGCGTGGGGATGTTCCGGCTCCAGCCGGGCAGATCGCCGCCTGAGCCTTCGACCAGCAGCACTGGCTCGGCCTCGGGCGACCCATGGGTCTCATACACGAGACGGCAACCGTCGGGTCGCACCAGCTCGGGCACGAAGGGCTCCTCCCGGATAGGGAAAGGGCGGGCGTCACCGCCCGCCCTTCTCGTCGCGGGGGTAGGATTTGAACCTACGACCTCTGGGTTATGAGCCCAGCGAGCTACCGGACTGCTCCACCCCGCAGAGCGATACTAGCGGGGCCTCCGCCCGCCGCCAATCCTCAGGCGCTCTTGGCGGTCTTGGTCTTCTCGACCTGGTCCCCGGAGGTGTCCGTGGCGATGATCGTGTAGGAGTGCTCCGGATCCGCGCACCGATACTCGAGGTCGGCATCGCCGGATGGGACCTCGAAGACCTGGTTGCCCCCGAGCGGCTCTCCGTCGACTTCGAACTCCACCGTCTCGGCGTTCTGCGTGTCGTAGCTGACCCTGATCTCGACCTTCTTGACCGTGCCCACACAGCCGGTAGCGTCCTTCGGGACCTTGTACTTGGTGATCGCCGGCTCGCCCGGGGCCACGGGCGACAGGGGAGACTCATTGCAATCGGTGTCATCCGTGGTGCCGTCCGGACGGATGGTCTCACACGTCAGGGACTTCTTCATCTGCGACAGCTCGACGGTTGCGTCCTCGAAGTTGGTCTTGGTGAGGTTCGCGTCGACGAGGTTCGCCCCGGTGAGGTCGGCACCGCGCAGGTCGGCGTCGGTCAGGTCGGTGTTCTTGAGGTTGGCATCGGTCAGGTCGGCGTCCCGCAGGTCCGCATGGCGCAGATCCGCACCGTACAGGTCAGCCTCCCGGAGGTCGGCTCTCCGCAGATCCGCCCTTGCGAGCGGAGCCGCCTTCAGATCCGCTTCCCGGCAGTCCGCGTCCGGCAGGATGGCGCACGTACCGATCACCTCGGTGCCGGGCGGCACGCTCGGGGTTGAGTCCGACCCCGGCGCCGGTGTCCCCACCGAGTGGGACGTGGTTCCGGATGGCGGGGGCGGCGCGGCAGCTGGACACGCCGTCAGCAGGACGACACCGGCTGCCACGATCATGATGAGGTTGCGCACGAAGACCTTCCGAGTCACTCCGGCGCGAGCATACCCGCCACCCGGGCCGAGGGCGAGCACCTGCGTCACATCCGGTGGCCGCGACCCGCTGCCCCGAGACGCTCGACTTGCTCGTCAGGCCGCAGGGACCTCGGAAGGACTGGTTTCGGACGTCGGTGAAGGTGTCGGCGCTACGGCTCCCCCCGTCCCACTTGCGTCGGCGCTGCCGGGCTCCCCGCCCACCCCGACGGACGCGGCTCCCGCCTGACGGACGAGTTGCTTCGCCTTCTCGATCTCGGCTTGATAGGTGGCGAGGTCGCCCTGCGTGAGCGCCTCGTCGGCCTTCTGGAAGTGATCGAGCGCGCGTTGCAAGAGCGCCTTGGTATCCGTCGTGGCTCCCGCGCCTCCAGGATCCTCCGCGCCCGGCTCGGCGACGCCGTCGGTGCCGAGGCCCGAATCGGCCAGCGCCTCCGAGAGCGTGTTCCCGATACCGACGCTGGTGCCGTGGACGACGATGACCCGCTCGAGCTCCGGGAAGGAGTCGGTCTGCGCCGATTGCACGAACACCGGCTGGACGTAGAGGAACGAATCCTCGAGCGGGATCACGAGCAGGTTGCCGAACAGAACCCGCGACCCTTGCTGTCCAAGCAACGTCCGCTCCGCCGAGAACCGCGGGAAGGTGTTGATGAGGTTGAAGACCTGGACCGGGCCTTCGACGTTGCGGCCCGACGGGAACTCGAAACTGACCACCTCACCGTAGTGCTCCGGGTCGGACCGGGCCGCCATCCACGCGACCATGTTCTGGCGGCCCTGCGGGACGAACGGCAGGATCAAGGAGAACTCCTCATCCTCCTGTCCGGGCAGCCGGGTGAGCACGTAGTACGGCCGCATCGGCGGAGCGTCCTCCGACCCGCGATTGGCCTGCTCCGCAGGATCGATCGGGATCTCCCAGAAGTTCTGCTTCTGATAGAAGACGGCCGGATCGGTGACGTGGTAGTTCGCGTACTGCGTCGCCTGCACCTGGAACAGATTCTCCGGATACCGGAAGTGTGCACGGAGCTCTGCCGAAGCCTCGCTGAAGCTGGTGAACATGTCCGGATACGTCCGGGCCCACACCTGGATCAGCGGGTCCTCGGGATCCGCGACGTAGAACGTCACGGCCCCGCTGTAGGCGTCCACCACGACCTTCACCGAGTTCCGGATGTAGTTCACCTGGCCTTCCAGCTGCCCGCCGGTCGCCTCGGCAATATCGAGGCGCTGGGAGTAGGGGTACAGATCCGTGCTCGTGTAGGCGTCCCAGATCCACACGATGCGCCCATCAACGATCGCGGCGTACGGGTCGCCGTCGTAGTCCAGGAACGGCGCCGCCTTCGGAACGCGGTCCTGGATGCTGCGATAGATCATCACGCGGCTGTCCGGCTCGATCAGGTCCGAGATCATCAGGTTCACGTCTTGGAGCCGGATGGAGAAGAGCAGCTTTCGGAAGAACCCGCCCACCGGGATGCCGCCGGATCCTTCGTAGTGGCTCGTGACCTGCTCCTGGTCGTTGGTCGGCGTCCCCTGGTAGTCCAGCTCACCGGCCGCGGTCTTCGCGACAACGTAGTCCACGTCGTCGCGCACACCGAAGTACACCCGCGGTTCCCCGGCGTTGAGTTCGTCGGCCAGCTCGGGCGGATCACCGATCGGCGGGATGTTCCGGAGGATGAACAGCGGCCCGCCCTGCTCGCCGGCGCCGTTCGCGAGGCTCGCGACGGCCCCGTAGCCGTGGGTGTAGACCAGGTGCTTGTTCTGCCACGTCGCCCCCGCCGTCGGGATCCCGTCCTGGCTCACCTCGCGCGGCGAGAGCATCACGACCCGCTTCTGCCCATCCAGTTCGTAGCGGTCGACGGCAACGCCGCTCAACCCGGCTTCCGTGTTCCCGAATTCGTAGTAGGACTTGATGCGCTGGAGCTGCTCGTAGTCCTGCTTGAGCAGGAATGGATCCCACAGCCGGATGTTCGCAATCGTGTCGACGTTCGCTCCAATGGCGTCGGGCGGCAGGTCCTCAGAGACTTCCGCCGACACCTGGTTCACCGCATCGAGCCCGAAGGCCTCCCGCGTGAACTCGATGTTGTGCTCGATGTACGGCTGCTCGCGCTGGAGCTCCTGGGGCTCGACGCTGAACTTCTGCACGAACGCAGGGATCAAGACGCCGACCACCACGGACACCAAGAGCAGGAGTCCAACGCCGATCACGGGCAGGGCCCAGCCGCGGAAACGGATGTTGACGAGGAACAGGACGGCGCACAGGACCGCGACGACGGCCAGGATGTTCAGCGCCGGTAGCTGGGCCTTCACGTCCGTGTACGACGCCCCCGTGACCACTCCCCGCTCGGACGTGAGCAGCTCGTAGCGGTCCAAGAAGAACCCCCAGGCCTGCACCAGGACCAGGAGCCCGAGGAGGACCGAGAGGTGGGCCTTGACCTGCGGGGTCACCTTCTCGACCGGGGACTGCGGACGGATGCCTCCGAACAGGTAGTGCGCCGCAGCCACGATCACGGTGATCCCCAGCAGCGCTGAGAACAGCCACCCCTGGAGGAAATCCAGGAACGGCAGCTTGAAGACGTAGAACGCGGGATCGAGGTGGAAGAGCGGATCGGTCACGCCGAACGTCACGCCCGACGAGTTCCGCCACGCGAGGAACATGGACCAGTTCCGGGAGGCGCCGATCCCCACCATCAACGCGATGAGGACGCATCCGAGTGGGATCAGCCACTTGAGATACGGCTCGAACGCCCGGCGGTACCGCTCTACGATCTCTTGCTGCGGGGTCAGCACCCGGTACTTCGGCGCGAGCCGCCGCACGATGAGCAGGTTCACGTACAGGAGCACGAAGAAGAGCAGACCGAGGATCGAACCTAGCAACAGCCGGGCCCAGAGCGTCGTCCAGAACACCGACGTGAAGCCGAGCTCCTGGAACCACAGCAGGTCGATGTAGAACACCGACAGGAGCGAGAGGGTGAGGAACGCCAGGGCCAGGAGGATGACGGCGACGAGCGGCCATCGCCGCCGGGGTCGCGCCATGGTTCGTGCCACGCTGCTCATCCCTCCGGGCTCACCGACGGGCTCAGCCTATCAACCTCGAGCTTCTCGACTGCCTCCTCGAAACTCCCGACCTCAACGAGCAGGATCTGCGGATCCGCGGCCAGGGCCTCAGCCAGGTTCCCGCGGGGGACGATGAACAGGTCGGCGTCCGCCTGCTCGGCCGCGATGAGCTTCTTGCCGACGCCACCGATCGGCTCGACCTTCCCATCCGTCGCGATCACGCCCGTTCCGGCGATCGTGCGCCCGTCGGTGAGATCGCCCGGCGTCAACTCGTCGTAGAGCCCCAGTGCCCACATGAGCCCCGCCGACGGACCACCGATGCCGTCGTCGTCGATCGTGACCTCATACGGGAAGGTGGGCGCCAGGATGAACCCGATCAGTGGCTCCTTCGAATCGAGGCAGGGTCCGCGACGCAGCCGGATGGGCGGGTCACCCTCCGAGGCCCCCTCGAGTCCGAACCGGATCTCATCGGAGACCGGCACCGCATCGATCCGCTCGGACGCCTCCTCCGGCCGGGCGACCGGCTGGCCCTGGACGCTGACGATCACGTCGCCGGGCCGGAACTCACCTTCGGCCGGGCACCCCTCTCCGACCGCCGCGACCAAGGCACCGGCGCCGTGGTTCGCGGGATAGCCGCTGACGCGATCCAAGACCACCGAGGTCGCGTTCACCTGACTCTCGGCCATCTGATCGAGGGCGCGCAAGACCTCCTCCTCCGGCGTCTCGCCCGGGGTCACGACGAACTCCTCGGGGACCACGCTGGACGAGGAGTCGAGCCAGGTCGCGAGGAGCTCGACCGGCGAGAGCGTCCGAGCCGACTGGGACACCGTCGTGAGCAGGAACCGGCCCTCGGACGGGTGCACCTCGTGGCCCGACACGGTGATGAGCTGTTCGACATCCGCGGTAGGGCCCGGCCCTTCCGAGTAGTAGGGCAGCCGGATGAACAGCGCCGGCGCGAGGATGAGCACGGGCAGGATCACGACCACCAACCATCGTTTCACCCAGCCATCGTACGGGCGTTGCAGCGGAAGGCTGCCCGGACCGTCTAAAGTGACCGGGTCGTGGATATCGCCGGGTTCCTGTTCGGTACGGTGCTGGCCGCCCTCGGAGCGGCCGGCTGGGTACTGACGTCGCGTATCAACGGGAACCCGCTCGGGGGAGCGGTCCGGCGGACGGGCGCGCCCGACTCCGCTGGCGGCTTCGACGCCGCAACCGCCACGGCCGAGGCCTCGGTCCCGTTCACCTACGAAGGCAAGGTCGACCACGTGACCGGCGCGAAGCGGCGCCTCCTGGCCATCCTCTGGCTGATCCTGTTGGTCGGGGCGGTCGGGGCGGCGATCGCCGGAAGTCTGTGGCTGTTGGTCAAGATCGTCGGCGGGCAGCTGACCAAGTACCTGTCAGGCGCCTGAGCCGTTCCGGAGGCGGCCCCTAGCGGCTTCGCTGCAACTGCAGCGTGGAGCGATAGGACGGGAGATCCTGCAAGAGGATCCCCGCGCCCATCACCACGGTGTCGAGCGGGTGTTCCGTCAGCTGTACGGGGACCTCGCACTCGCGGGCCAGCAACATATCCATCCCCCGCAGCATGCCTCCGCCGCCGGTCAGGAACATCCCGGTCTCTAGGACGTCGTGGGTGAGCTCGGGCGGTGCCTCCGCCAGGGTCTCGCGAGCGGCGCCGACGATCTCGAGGACCGGCCCCGACATCGCTTCGCGGATCTCGTCCTCGGTGAGTTCGAGGTCTCGCGGGCCCCCGGAGTCCGCCTCCCGGCCTCGAACCCGGACCGCCCGGGTGCCGCCCGCCGTCGGGTAAGCGGAGCCGATCGCCATCTTGATCCGCTCCGCGGTCTTGTCGCCGATGACCACCCCGTAGAGGTTCCGGACGTGCTCCTGGATCGCGGCGTCCAGATCGAAACCGCCGACCCCGATCGCCCGGCCGTCGACGACCCCGCCCATCGAGATCACAGCCATCTCCGACATCCCGCCTCCGATGTCGACGATCAGGTTCCCGACCGGCTCGTGCACCGGGAGCCGGGCTCCGATCGCCGCCGCGAGCGGTTCTTCGACCAGGACCACCCGGCGCGCGCCGGCGCGCTTCCCCGCTTCCTCGAGCGCGCGGCGTTCCACCTGCGTGCTTGTCGACGGAGAGCAGATCAGCACGTTGGGCTTCGGGAACCGGGTGACGCCCACGCGCTGGAAGATGGCACGGAGCATCTGCTGGGTGACCTCGAAGTCGTGGACGGTTCCGGTCCGGAGGGGTCGCGAGGCTTGGACATTACCGGGAGAGCGGTCGATCGCCCCCCACGCCGCGTTCCCGATGGCGATGACCCGGCCGGCGCGCATCGCCACCACCGAGGGTTCGTTGTAGACGATGCCCTCGCCGAGGCGATACACGAGCGTGTTCGCCGAACCCAGGTCGATCGCGAGGTCGCGGGCCACTAGCTGCCCATCACCCAGTGCGCCGGACCGGTCGCCAGCTGCTCCTGCTTCCAGATCGGAACGTCCTGCTTGAGCCGTTCGATCCCGTGGCGGCACGCGTCGAAGGCCTCGGCCCGATGGGGTGCCGAGCACGCGACCGCGACCGAGACCTCCCCGAGGTCGAGGTCCCCGTACCGATGCAAGAGCGCCACGCGACAGAGCGACCAGTCCGCGAACATCTCATCGGCGATCTCACGCAGCCGGCGCTCCGCCAGTTCCGCCCAGGCCTCGTAGCGCAGGCCGGTCACGGTCCCCCGCTCGGAGTGGTCCCGCACGGTCCCGCAGAACAGGCACGTAGCCCCGGCGGCGGGATCGGCGACTGCGGCCACTGCCGCCGCGGGGTCGACCACGTCGCGGGACACGCGGATCAGGGAGCGCTCTTCGTTCACGCGCGTCATCGTAGACGACGAGCTGCGCCGCCCGTGTCGAACCGCCGGCGCCGACCTACGATGGGGACATGAGCGATCAGTCCGGCGGCGGCGACCCGTTCGCCGACGTCCCCCTGTTCCGCGAGATCCAGCGCCTGCTGACCTCCTCCAGCGGGCCGGTGAACTGGGAGCTGGCCCGGCAGGTCGGCGTCGCGACCGCCGTGAGCCCTTCTCCGGACCTGCCACCCACCGACGAGGATCGGGAGGGATTCGTCGAGGCGGTGCGGATCGCCGAACTTCAGATCGCGTCCCTGACGGGGCTCTCGGTGCCCTCCGAGATGGCGACCGTCGAAGCCGTCCGGCGCGCACAGTGGGTCGAGGCATCGATCACCGGTCTCCGAGACCTCATCGAACCCTCCTCGGAACGTGTCTCCGAGGGATTCCTCCGGAGGCAGCCCGAGGTTCCGGAAGGGGCCGACGCGAGCCCGCTCGCAGTCGGGTTCGGCCAGGTGATCCCCTTGCTCCTCGGGATGCAGGCCGGCGCCGTCTTCGGGGCCATGGCGAAGCAGGTCTTCGGCCAGTACGACGTCGCCATGCCCCGTCCCGGACAGGGGCGGCTGCTGTTCGTCGTGCCGAACATCGCATCGTTCGAACGGGATTGGAGCCTCCCGCAGACCGAGTTCCGCCAGTGGGTCGCGCTGCACGAGGTGGCGCATCGGTTCGAGTTCGCCCAGCCGTGGGTACGCGATCACCTGCTCGGTCTGGTCAGGGACTTCATGTCGACGCTGGAGGTCGATGTCTCGGGACTCCAGCAACAGCTCGAACAATTCGACCCGATGGGCAACCCCGAGTCGCTACAGGAGTTCCTGCAGGGAGGCGACGGTCTGTTCGGCGCCGTCCTCGACGATGAGCAGCGCCTGAAGCTGCATCGGATCCAGTCCTTCATGGCGGCGGCCGAAGGCTACGGTGAGCACGTCATGCACACGGTGGGCCGCGCCATGCTGTCGGCCTCGTCGCAGATCGAGGAGGCCATGCGCCGCTACCGGGAGGATGAACATGGTGACCCCGTCTTCGAACAGCTCCTGGGGATCGACATGAAACGGGAGCAGTACATCCTGGGACGGGCATTCTGCGATGCGGTCGCGGCCGAGACGAGCGAGACGATGCTGGCGTCGATGTGGGACTCGCCCGACTCCATCCCGTCGATGCCCGAGCTCCAGGAACCCATGCTCTGGATGGCCCGCACCGCGTAATCCTGAGGCCTGAGGAGCCTGCCAGCCTGTATCCTTTCCGACCGATGCAGATCGGCGACCTCATCTACGCGAACGTGCTCGACCGGCGCCTCTTCGACGCCCAGGGCGAGAACGGTTCGCCCGGCATCTACTCCACCGCGATCCCCGGCCGGCCCATGCCCTTCGTGCTCTTCCGGTCCTACAAGGTCCCCGCGGGGTTCGTATCCGAAGAGATCCGGTTCACCGGACCGTCCGGGCGCCTGGTGTGGCGCCGCGGCCCGATCGCCACACGCATGGGCGGGGGGATGGAACAGACCCGGCTCCTGGACGACGTCTCCGACGCGCTGCTCGACGAGCAGGGTACCTATCTGGTCTCGTTCATCATCGACGGCGAGATCCTCGGCGAGATCGAGGTTCCCGTGATCCTGGCGGCGGCAGAGACGAATCTCCCGAAGGAGATCGAAGAGGGCCTCAAGAAGTCCGACATCATCTGGATCGGCAGCGACCAGCGGCCGAAGGGCGTGCAGGAGTGGGAGGACAACCGCGTCGTCCCGGTCTGGTTCGCCTACCGCAGCGGCAAGATCTACGTGCTCTCGCAGAAGCAGCAGGGGCCGGAGGAACAGACCATCCCCGGCATCGAGACCATGCAGCAACTCCAGGTGGTCACGCGGCGAAAGGGCCGAGATACGTCGCTCGACCGGTTCCACGCCAACGTCCGCCTACTCGAGACCGGCCCCGAGTTCGATGAAGCGGCCAAGGTGCTGGTCGACCGGCGCCGCAGCCGCACCGGCCCGCCCGCCGAGTCGCTCAGCCGGTGGAAAACCTCCTGCGTGATCGCGGAGCTGACGCCGGTCCTCTAGACCGTGTTCATGGGGCGGCCGACGGCCGTCGCCAGCGCCGCGAGTTCCGCGCCCAGGCGCGTGAGCTCGTCCGGCAGGAGCGCCTGCGGCCCGTCGCACAGCGCCTCGCTGGGGTTGTCGTGGACGTCGATCATGACCCCGTCCGCGCCCGCCGCCAGCGCCGCGCGCGCCATCGGTTCGACCAAGTCGCGACGTCCGGTCGCATGCGACGGGTCGACGATGACCGGCAGGTGACTCTCTTTCTGCGCGACGAGCATGCCACCCAGATCCAGGGTGTTACGCGTCGACGGCTCGAACGTCCGGATGCCGCGTTCACACAGGATGATGTCCTGGTTGCCCTCGCGTGCGATGTACTCGGCGGCCATCAACCACTCCTCCACCGTCGACGAGAACCCGCGTTTGAGCATGACCGGCTTGCCGGCCTTCCCGGCCTCGGTCAAGAGCGAGAAGTTCTGCATGTTGCGCGTCCCGATCTGCAGCGCGTCTGCGACGGCCGCAACATGCTCCACGTCCCGGGCCTCGACCACTTCGGTCATGACCGGCAGGCCCGTGGCCTCCCGGCACTCGGCGAGGATCTCGAGTCCCGGCTTGCCGAGACCCTGGAAGGAGTAGGGCGAGGTCCGCGGCTTGTACGCACCGCCCCGCAGCACGGTGGCACCGGCGGCCTTGGCGGCGTTCGCGGCAGCCAGCGCCTGCGCAGGGGTCTCGACCGCGCACGGTCCGGCGATGTACGTGAACGATTCGCGTCCGATCGACGTCGGGCCCACCTTGACCGTCGTCGGCGCTTGATGCAGTTCGCGCGCAACGAGCTTGTACGGCTTGCCGATCCGCTGGATCGTCTCGACGCCGGACAGCGTCGACAGCGGGAGGTCCATGAAGCGCTCCGTGTCACCGATCAGCGCAACGATCGAGCGAAGCTCGCCCTTCACGATATGCGTCTCGCCGCCCGCTTTGTGCACCATGTCCGTGACGCGCTCGATGTCCAGTTCCGACGCGCCTACCTTCATCACCACCACCATCGTGTCCTCCTGTTCGGCCGGGCAGCCCCGAGCAATGAAAAACCCCGGGGTTCTCGCCCGGGGTCTCCTGCGGTGCTTCTCTTCGACAGCAGGCTACGCCGGGCAGCGCCCGAAGTAGAACCAACCGAAGTCGAAGTACCTGCTCATGGCGTTCATTCTCACCGCTGGCGGCGGTTTTGGCAACCTTCAGTCTTCGCCCGCGAGGTCCAGGAGCCGCGTGCGTGCCTGATCGGCGAGCGCGTCGTTGCAGATCGCCTCGGCCTCGCGGAGCGCCGTCTCGAGGAGCTCACGGGCCTGGTCGGCGCGCACCGCCGATCGGTCGTCGGTGGCGTACTTGAGCTTCTCGTCTGCCTTGACGATGAGTTCCCAGATCTCTTTCGGTTCCATGACGCTACAGTGAACACCATCCGCACGGAGGAAGCCGATCGTGGACGAGACACAGGAGCCGGACGCCCAGGCGCTGGCCGCCATCCAGGAGCGCATCGACACCTCGCCCTTCCACACGTGGGCGGGGATCCGGCTGACGTCGCTCGGTGACGGCACGGCCGAGTGCACGATGGAGGTGCAGCCGCACCACCTGAACCCCTCCGAGATCGCGCACGGCGGCGCCATCGCGTCGGTCGCGGACGCGGCTATCGGCATCGCGGTCCGCACGCGGCTCCGCCCCGGTTTCACGCACGTCACGGCGCAGCTCGACGTGCACTACCTCGGGATGGTTCGCGCTGGCGGCCGGCTGATCGGTCGCGGACGCTCGCTGCACCTCGGCCAGCGGATGGGGTACGGCGAGGCCGACCTCGTCGACGACGATGAACAGCTCGTCGCCCGGGCCAGCGCGACGTTCGTCGTCCTGCCGCCCCGCGAGCCATGATCAGTACTCGCACTCGACACGGCGGATGATCGGCGCGAGTGCCGTCAGCGGGGTCTGCAGCGACATCGCTTTCATGATGTTGGAGATCTGGATCTTGCCGCCCATGTAGGCGGCGACTCCCGACAGCTCGCCCTTCGCGAGGGCGGCGGCGGTCTCGTAGTCCTCGGTGATCGTGATCTCGGCGTCGGCGATATCCCCCACGCCGACGTCGATCACTCCACCGTCCAGCGTGATCCAGTAGTGGATGTCCCCGTCCGGGGCATCGGTCACGATCTGCTGGATCTTCGTGCTGGTCTTCGCGGCAACCTGCTTGAACTCGTCACTCGCGTTCACGAGATCCTTCAGGGTGTTCGCCCACTCTTCGCTGAGGAACTTCATCGAGACCTCCTTCGGGAGCGAGAGTATATCCCCGCCTGCCGATTCACTGGCTCCTCCCGTGATCGGTCGCGCGATCGTAGATACGCTGGTGTGCAACCCCCCGGCGGTACGCAGCTCGCGCGTGCGCGTCGGCGATGTGGCGCAGCCGACCGCAGTCGGAGAACCCTCCGAGGCGGTCGAGGGCGTTTAGCACGTTCCGCGATGCGCGCTCCGCGATGGCCCGGTGACCGCCCTCGTGCCCGTGCAGTTCGGCAAGGGTCCGGCGCCACCATGCGCGCGTCGCTGGCGACGTGCCTGTCGGGGCTTTCCAGCGGGGGAACAGGAACCTCAGGTTCAAGGTGACGACTACTGCATCCGTGCGGCACGAGGATCCGACCTCGGCCGTGTCGTAGTTCCATCCGATGCTCCACTGGGTCTGGGCCCAGAACTTCCCCGGACCGCGGCGGCGGATGGAAGCAACGATCTGCGCGGGCGTCGCCCCGCGGACAACATAGGTATCCGTCGAGATGTCGCGCCGTAGCCGCGGCGGTGTGCGCTCGGGCGGTTCGGAGCGGGTTGAAGGCGATGAGGTGGCGGCGGGCGGCGGGCTGGGGACTGTAGCCGTTCCGGAGGGCGTGGAACCTCTGCCCGGACACGCGGCAAGCAGGGAAGCGACCCCCAGCGCCAGGACGAACCTGGGCAGGCTCGCCGGCCCGTTCACGCGCCTGAGGCCCCGAACAGCTCCGGACTCGTGAGGTGCCGCACGTCGTTGAGGAACTTGACGCGGTGCTCGTCGCCGTCGATGATCACCGTGTTGAGCGAGGTGTTGTCCGGCAAGTAGAGCATGTCGTGAGGGAAGTCCAGAAGTCCGGTGATGTACGCGTTGATGACCCCGCCGTGGGAGATCACGTAGACATCTCCTTCCGGATGCGCACGGATGACCCGCTCGACCGCTGGACGGACACGCTCCCGGAGCTCGTCGCCGCTCTCCCCGCCCGACATCGAGAAGAGCACCTCCGCCTCACGGAACTTCCGGGCGAGCTCCTCGTCGTCGGCGACGATCTCCTCGAAGGACTTGCCCTCCCAGTCTCCGACGAACACTTCCCCGAGATCCTCGTCGACCACCGGCTCGATGCCGGCCTTCTCCGCGAACGGCGCGATCGTCTCGAGGCACCGGCGAAAGGGCGAAACGTAGACGGCCGCCGGTTCGTCCAGGGAGAGCAACCGCGCAGCCAGCAGCCGGGCCTGTTGGGCACCGTCTTCACCCAGCGGCGGGTCCCACTGACGGCCGCGCGGGCTTAGGCGGTACGCTTGGGCCGAGAAGTCCACCCGGCCGTGTCGGATCAGGATCAGGTGGCGACTCAAGGGCGCCCCTTCCGCCGGCCGTGCCACAGACGGGCGTAGGCCTCGACGTCGGCGGCGCGCCACACCCGGCCAGAAGCCAGGGAGACGATCGGAGCCGGGAACGTCCCTCGATCCAGATAGGTGACGACCCGGCGCTTGTCCCACCCCATGATCTTGGCGGCCTCCGCCACGCCGGCAAGCCGCGGCGACACCTCGACGGTCAGGATCGCGTCACGTCCGGCCGCGCGCCGAAGGGAGGCGAAGCACGCATCGCGCGTCGCGGCCGAGTAGGTCTTGCCGAACGGGCCGTCGATGGTGGCCCGCCAGCGACCGTCCTGCTCCCACATCCGGGCGCGCACGTGCTCTCGAGGCATGGTCGCGATGATAGCCGCGGGCGCCGACATCCCGGCAGGGCCGGACGCGCGGGGGGCGGCTACCAGCCGCAGCAGGGAAGGATGTACCCGCACTCCGGACACCTGTGATGCGCGTGCTCGGGTTCCATCGGCGCTCCGCACGCATCGCAGGCCGGGCGCTTGGACCCGCCGGGGACGATGCACTCGGCGCGGGTTGCGGCATCCACGTTCCGCATCGTAGTCCACGGGACACCGACGGTCTGCAGTTCGACTCAGGAGCTGCCGAGGCGGCGGAGTTCCGAGCGCCAGCACTCGGTGTGCCAGTGGCGGCGTTCGTCGGTGTCGGCCCGGGGAACCACGACCAGATGCTGGACGCCGGCCCGCACCTCGTGATCGCACCCCGGACAGCGGTACGTCTTCTGCCCGCCCACCACCCGCACGTCGAAGCCCGGTGCTTGAGCCCACTTGGGACCGTCGGAGGAGTGCCCGTCTCCGCGACCGGCGGGCTCCTCGCGTTCGCGCGCACGTTCGTTCTTGCGGCCCATCAACGGTGCTCCCTGATGAAGTCCGCGACGATCGGTGCCAGCTCGGCACCGATCTCGCGGTCGTCACGCTTCTTGCCCTTCACACGGAACGAGTGGTCGCCGTCGGCGATCTCGTGCAGCACGGCTCGGTCCCCCAGCTTCGCGAGGATCTCCTTCAGCTGGTCCAGCGGGTTCACGAAGGGGTCCCGGGTCCCTTCGATGAACAGCATCGGCGCTTCGATCCCGTACAGATGCTCGTCCCGGGCCTTGTCCGGACGACCCGGCGCGTGCAGCGGGTACCCGAGGAACACCAGTCCCGCGGCCGGCATCCCGTCCGCCGAGCACATCGACGCGTAACGACCGCCCATCGACTTGCCACCCGCAAAGACCGGCATGCCGGCGCCGACGCGTTCGCGCCCGGCATCGAAGGCCGCGAGCCAGGTCGCCCTGAGCGTCGCCTCGGGATCGGGAGCCTTCCGACCCGCCTCTTTGTAGGGGAAGTTGAACCGCAACGTCGAGACGCCGGCGTCGTTCAGCGCGCGCGTGAAACCGACCAGGAACGGCGCGTCCAGGTCGCTGCCCGTTCCCGGGGCGACCACCAAGGCCGCATCCGGACCGCCCGGATCGGCCCAAGCGCCCGTGACCACCCCGCGTGCGGTCCCCGAGTCGAAGGTGAACCGTTGTTCAGGCGTTGCCATAGGATGCTTCCATGCTGGGAACCCTATACGTGGGAACGAGCGGGTTCGCCTACGACGAGTGGAAGGGCGTGTTCTACCCGGAGGGCGTCAAGGTGAAGGAGCGCCTGTCCTACTACGCGTCGCGCTTCCACAGCGTCGAGATCAACTACACGTTCCGTCGGTTCCCGTCGGAGAAGACGCTGACGGGATGGGCCGAACAGACGCCACAGACCTTCCGCTTCACGCTGAAGGCGAACCAACGCATCACGCACTTCAAGCGGCTCGCCGACACGGACGACGACGTGCGCGACTTCCTCGCGCTGGCGCGGCTGTTGGGACCACGTCTGGGCTGCGTCTTGTACCAGTGCCCGCCGTCGCTGCACTACGAGCGCTCCTTGATCGAGCGCTTCGTCGGATACCTGCCCCCGGACGTCCGGTCGGCGATGGAGTTCCGCCACCCATCGTGGCTCGAGGCCCGAGACCTGCTGCTGGAACAGGGCGTTGCATGGTGTGTCGCCGAGACCGACGAGAAGGATCCGGGACCCGACGCCCTGTCCTGGGAGCCGTTCGGGTTCCTGCGACTGCGCAAGACGGAGTACACCGATGCGGAGTTGAAAGGGTGGGCCGAGCGCATCGGACCGGCGCTCGATGCCGGTTCCGACATCTTCTGCTACTTCAAGCACGAGGACGAAGGCGCCAGCCCGAGGATGGCCGACCGACTGCGCGATCTACTCGGCTAGGCGAGCGGAGATCGCGCGGCGGATCTCGTCCACGTGCTCCTCGTCGTCGATCTTGCGGCCGAGCACGTCACGAACGTAGAAAGCGTCGACGACCCGGCCGCCGTACGTCGCGATCTTCGCGAGGTGTACGTCCACTTCCAGTTCGCCGAGCGTTCGCGTCAGGTCGAACAGGAGCCCGACCCGGTCCGCGCAGCCGATCTCGATCACGGTGTAGAAGTCCGAGGCGTCGTTGTCGATCGTGACTTCGACCCGGATGGCCGTCCGGTGGACCGGGTAGTACTGCCGCTTCTCCTTGACCCGGTAGTCGAGCGACAAGCGGCCGTCCAGCGCCTTGCGCAGCGTTCCCCGGAACGTCCGCCAGCGTTCTTCCCCCACTTCGTCGCCCTCGAACGTGCTAGCGACGTCGAACAGGTCGACGGCCACACTGGCTTCGGTGGTGAACACCTGCGCCGACATGATCGAGAACCCCGACAGTGACAGAGCACCGGCGATCTTCGCGAGCAGACCCGGCCGGTCCGCACACACGACCGAGAGCCGAACGGTGTCCTGCTCCACGCCGGTCCCGGTCTCGGCGGTGCGAACCTCGAGCCCGTCCAACTCGGCTCGCAGCAGTGAGAAGTGCACCGCCGCCTCTTCGGGCGGCACCGTCAGGACGTACGCCTGCGGGAGACCGGCGAGGAACCGTTCCACCTCATCGTGATCCTCCGGGGCGAGGACCTGGCGGAGCGCCTCGGTGCGCTCGATGAGCGTGTCGGCGGTGTCTGCGCCGACGTCTCCGCGGTCGAACACGTGCTGGATCTTGGCGACCAGCTCACGGAGCAGCGTCTGCCGCCACGGGGTCGACGCGTGCGGCCCGGTTGCCCCGGCGTCGGCGATCGAGAGTAGGTACAGGGCGGCCAGTCGCTCCGGGTCCCCGATCCGGGCCGCCACGGACAGGATCAGATTCTCGTCGGTGAGGTCACGGCGGGTCGCGGTGTCCGACAGCAGGAGATGCTCCCCGACAAGGAAGCGTGCCACCTCGCGGGTCTGCTCCTCGATCCCCATCCGCTCAAGCGCCCGGCGTGCGACGGACTCGCCGACCGCTACGTGGTTCCCGGTTCCGTCCTTGCCGATGTCGTGGAACAGGGCTCCGAGCAGCACGGCGTCGCGATCGGTCACGAGGCCGACGGCCTCGCCGGCCATCGGATCGTCGCCCGGCTTCGCCAGGAGCCGTTCCATGCCGCCGAGCGCGCGCAGCAGATGCACGTCGACGGTGTACCGATGGAACGGGTCGCGCTGCGGACGATACCGAACAGGCGCCCAATCCGGCAGGAAGCGCACCAACACCCCGGACCGGTCCATCTCCTCGATCGTGGCCGCGGCGCGCCCGGACCGAAGGACCCGCAGGAACGCGTCCCGCACCTGATCGCTCCACACGACCCCGTCGGGCAGTTCGACCGCGTCGACGGCTTCGAGCGCTGACAACGGGAGCGCGCGACCGGACTCGGCCGCGTCCGCGAACGCCGCCATCACGCCGTCGGGCGTCGCCGCGATGGTCGACCCGGTGTCGGCGCTCGGCTCCAGCAGCCGCTCGAGGACGGCATCGACGACCCATCGCACCTCCCGGCCGTGCTCGAACGTCGCGCGCATCAGGGAGTCGGGTGCCGGCATATCGTCGCCGTCGTCGTAGCCCAGCATCTCGGCGATGGCCGGCTGGTGATCCAGGACCAGGCGGTCCAAGCGCCCCCCGGTGATCAGATGCAGCGTGCTCCGCAGCCGAACGAGGAATTCCTCCGCCTCGTCGATCGCGTCGGCCTCGCGCGCGCCGAGCAGGTCCGCATCGATGAGCGCCTCCAGGTCCTCCCCGCCGAGCGCCACCGCCAGCCACCCGAGCGCGTTCACGTCGCGCAGCCCGCCGGCTCCCTCTTTCAGATCCGGCTCCAGGTTCGAGGCGACCGATCCGAAGCGCTCATGGCGATCGGCGGCGTCTTCCCGCAGGCGGAGCGCGAAGTCCTTCGGGGAACGCCGAACGAGCGCCTGGATCGACATCACCATCGCCTCGCACATCGCCTCGTCGCCCGCGATGGCACGCGCGTCCAGCATCGCCGACGCGACGTCGACCCGCGCCTCCGCCTCCGAGATGCACTCCTTGGCCGTGCGGACGTTATGGCCGAGCTTCAAACCCGAGTCCCACAGCGGGTAGAACAACCGCTCCGCGACCCGGCCGATGTCCTTGACCCGGTCGTGCAGGATCAGCAGATCGATGTCGGAGCCGGGGAGCAGCATCCCGCGGCCGTACCCGCCGAGCGCGACCAGCGCCACGCCGTCGGGAACGCCGGCGACCCCGAACAGGTCACGGAGTTCTTCGTCGACGATCGCCGCCCGTTGCCGCGCGACCGACCGCCCCTGAAGGGCGGGCGGGTTCGCACGATCCAGTTCGCGCAGATGCGCGAACAGCTCCTCCGCCGGACGCCCGGTCATGGAGCAAGCTTAGATGGCGTCGGGCCCCATCTCCCCGGTGCGGATGCGGATGACCTGGTCCGCGGGCAGCACGAAGATCTTCCCGTCGCCGATCTTTCCGGTCCGCGCCGCCTTCAGGATCGCGTCGGTCACCCCCTGCACCTGGTCCTCGTGCACCATCACCTCGACCTTGACCTTGGGCACGAAGTCGACCTGGTACTCCGCCCCTCGATAGACCTCCGTGTGCCCGCGCTGCCGGCCGAAGCCCTGCGCATCGGTCACCGTGAGGCCGTTGACCCCGATCGACCGCAATGCCTCCTTCACCTCGTCGAGCTTGAACGGCTTGATGATCGCCACGACCAGTCTCACTGCTCGCTCCCTTCCGGCACCTTCACCACTCGTTCGGCTGACGATACCGCTCCTCCCCGCTCCTGCCAGGTGTAGGCCACCTCACTGTGCTGGGACAGGTCCAGACCGGTCACTTCGTCGTCCTCGTCCAGGCGCAAGCCGACGGTCTTGTCGCACACCTTCAGGATGATCCAGGTCGCGACGAACGAGAACACCAAGGTGATGCCTACCGCCGCCGCCTGCTTGAGGAACTGGCTGAGGCTCGCATCCGCCCCCGCCGGGTTGATGACGAGGGTGGCGAACACGCCCGTGAGGAGAGCGCCGATGATGCCGCCGATCATGTGCACCCCGACCACGTCGAGCGAGTCGTCGTAGCCGATCTTGGACTTCAGGTCCACGGCGAAGAAGCAGATCAGCCCGGCCGCGAACCCGATCGCGATCGCCGCCCACGGCTCGACGAAGCCAGACGCCGGGGTGATGGCCACGAGCCCGGCCACCGCGCCGGTCACCGCACCCACTGTCGTGTACTTCCCGTGCCTGATGCGCTCCGGGATGAGCCATCCGAGGATCGCCGCCGCGGCGGCCACATGCGTTGCGACGAACGTGCTGGACGCGAGACCCCCGGCCGACAGCGCACTACCGGCGTTGAACCCGAACCAGCCGAACCACAGGATCGCGCCGCCCAGGACCACCATCGGGACGTTGTGTGGAACGAACGCCTCATTGCCGTACCCGCGCCGCTTGCCGATGTACAAGATCGTGGCCAGGGCTGCGACGCCAGCGTTGATATGGACGACCGTGCCGCCCGCGAAATCGAGCGCGCCGATCCCGTTCGGTCCAAGGAACCCGCCGCCCCAGACCCAGTGGGCCATCGGCGCGTAGACGAAGACCGACCACAGGGCGATGAACAGGAGGTACCCGGTGAACTTCATCCGCTCGGCGAACGCCCCGGTGATGAGCGCCGGCGTGATCACGGCGAACATCATCTGGAAGATCATGAACGCGCTGGCCGGGACGGTCGGCGCCAGATCCATCGGCGCCGCACCCACGCCCTTGAGGCCGATGTGGTCCAGCCCGCCGATGATCCCCCAGTGGTCGGGGCCGAACGCAAGCGTGTAGCCGACGAAGACCCACATGATCGTGCACACCGCCAGGGCGATGAACGATTGCATGACCGTCCCGAGCACGTTCTTGGCCCGGACCAGACCGCCGTAGAAGAACGCCAGACCCGGCGTCATGAACATCACCAACGCGGCCGCGATCAGCACCCACGCCGTATCGCCGGAGTTGACCTCAGGCATCGCCCCTCCCTCTTGTCGTCACGGTAGGGCGATTGTGCACCCGGATCGGTTTCGGACGGGTGTGCGTCGTGTTTCGGCTGCGTTAATTCGAGCCATGACCGGAGCCGGCCGACGGGCCGGCCTCGTCAGCCCGGTCAGTCCGCGGCGCGCTTGCGGCCGGGACGCCAGCCCCGGGTCGACCCGGTGATGAACCCGAGATCGAACAGGAGTCCGACCACCAGCACGATGACCCCGCCGCCGGTCCCCACCCCGCCGAGTGCGTTCTGGGCGATCGCGTAGGCGATGGTCGTGGTCGGCAGGAAGATGAACCCGAGCAAGGGGACCCAGAAACTGCCGTAGGCGCGTTCGAGGTAGGTCGTGAACAACCACAGGATGACCATCACGAACCGCGGGGTGATGATCGAGAACAGCGGCAGCAGGCAACCCATCACGGACCTCCCTCAGAACAGTTCGGCTGCGCCCTTGACCGTCAGATAGACGCCGAAGACCAGCAGGATCACCGTCATGATCACCCGGGTGTGCTTCGTGCTGAACGCGTTCACGGTACCGAGGATCTTCGACGCCGGCCCGGGCACGAGGATCCGGATGAGCAGGGGCACCAGGACCGGCATCAGGATGATGACTTGACAGGCGAGCAGGACCGCCAGGCGCTCCGCGTCCGTGACGGGAGCACGGGCGATACCCTTGAGCACCGGCAGGTACAACACCAGCGTGGTGAAGTTGGTGATCATCATCGCGCACCCGAGGACCACATAGTCGTGCATGCCGGCGTTCGCCATCTTGCTGGCCCGGGACCCCTGCTTCTCGTGCACGCTAGGCGTCTTCGCCAGCCGTCGCCCTCCGAGCGCAAGCAAGGCGATGCCGGCGCCGAAGTCGACCCAGTGGATCCATGGGGCCGACGAGGCAGCCGGAGCCGCGTTCGCGAACAGGAGGACGCCGGGGATACCGATCGCGAGCAGCACGACCCAGCACCCGAGCAGATACGCGACGGTGCGGGCGACGGTGCGCTCTTTCGCGGACAGCACCAGCACCGCGACCGCAAGGACGGTCGGGCTGATCGCCGCGGCAAGCGTCAAAGGCAGGATCTGGGTGAGCAGGTCGCCCATCAGCGGTCCCGCAGCCGCCGGTACCGCCTGATCAGCTCGTTCGTCGAACCGTCGTGCGCAAGCCCGGCGTCGTCGTCGGCCTGCAGCTCGGGGATGATGCGCGTGGCCAAGACCTTGCCCAGTTCGACCCCCCACTGATCGAACGAGTCGATCCCCCAGATCGCGCCCTGCGTGAAGACGCTGTGCTCGTAGAGAGCGACGAGCGTTCCGAGCGAATGCGGGGTCAGCTCCTCGGCCAGGATCACGTTCGTCGGGCGGTTCCCGAGGCAGACGCGGTACGGGATCGTCGCCTCCGGGACCTCTTCCTGCCGCAGTTCCTCCTCGCTCTTGCCGAACGCCAGTGCCTCGGCCTGCGCGAACACGTTGGCCATGAGGTAGTCGTGGTGGGGCCCGAGCGGGTTTCGGCTCTTGCCGAACCCGATCAGATCCAGCGGGATGAGCTGCGTCCCCTGGTGGATCAGTTGGTAGAAGGAGTGTTGGCCGTTCGTGCCCGGCTCGCCCCAGTAGATGGCCCCGGTCTGGGTACCCTCGATCGGCGAGCCGTCGAGCCGCACATGCTTGCCGTTGGACTCCATCGTGAGTTGTTGCAGGTACGCCGGGAAGCGCTTCAGGTACTGCTCGTACGGCATGACCCCGACCGTTTGCGCCCCGAAGAAGTCCCGGTACCAGACCGCCAACAGCCCCATCAGGACCGGCAGGTTGCGCTCGAACGGCGCCGTGCGGAAATGGTCGTCCATCGCGTGGAACCCAGCCAGCATCTCGTGGAAACGCTCCGGTCCGACGGCGAGCATCGTGGAGAGTCCGATCGCCGAGTCCATCGAGTATCGGCCGCCGACCCAGTCCCAGAACCCGAACATGTTGTCGGTATCGATCCCGAAATCCCGAACGCCCGCTGCGTTCGTGGAGACCGCGACGAAGTGCTTGGCAACGGCCGACTCGTCTCCGCCAAGCCCGGCGAGCGTCCAATCGCGGGCGGCACGTGCGTTGGTCATCGTCTCCAACGTCGTGAACGTCTTCGAGGAGATGATGAACAGGGTCTCGGCCGGGTCCAGGTCGCGGGTGGCTTCGGCGAAGTCGGTCCCGTCGATATTCGAGACGAACCGGAAGGTCATGTCGCGCCGGCTGTACCAGCGCAAGGCCTCGTACGCCATCACCGGCCCGAGGTCCGAGCCCCCGATCCCGATGTTGATGACGTTGCTGATCGGCCTGCCGGAGTGTCCGGTCCACGCGCCGCTTCGGACCCGCTCGGAGAAGTCGGACATCCGGTCCAGCACCTGGTGCACGTCGGCCACCACGTCGCCTCCGTCGACGACCAAGCTCGCCGAACGCGGTAGGCGGAGTGCGACGTGCAGCACCGCGCGGTCCTCCGAGATGTTGATGTGGTCCCCACGGAACATCGCGTCGATCCGTTCGCGCAGGCTGGCCTCCTGCGCCAGCCGCAACAGCAGGGTCAGGGTCTCGTCCGTGATGCGGTTCTTGGAGTAGTCCAGGTACAGGCCCGCGCCCTCGGCGGTGAGGTGTTCGCCACGCTGTGGGTCGGCGGCGAATGCGTCCCGAAGCGTCGCGCCGGCGATCGCAGCCTGGTGGTGAGAGAGCGCAGCCCAGGACGGATACGAGGTTGGATCGGCCGTGCCCGACGTGCGCGCCACCTCTCTCAGATCGGCTCGTGCCAGCCGCCGGTCGCCTCGACCAGCGCGTTCGCCGCCTCCGGTCCCCAGCTCTTCTTCGCATAGGGCTGCACCGGCGGCGGCGCATCGAGCAAGGGCTGGACCAGGTCCCACGTTGCCTCGATGAACGCATCGGTCGCGAATGCGCCACTGGTGCCGGCCAGCGCGCCGCCGAGCAACACTTCGTATGGCTCCGGGGCCTCCCCCAGTTCCTGCTCGAACGACAGGTCCAGCCGGACCTCGCGGGTCGCGACCTTCTCTGGCGCCTTCGCCTGCACGCGCAGGACCACTCCAGGGTCGTGGTCGATACGCAGGACCAACTCGTTCGGCCTCGTCGCCTTGATCGCCGGACCGGCGAACGCCAGCTCAGGCGGCCGGTGGAACCGGATCATCACTTGGGTCGCCGTCTCCTTCAGCACCTTTCCGGTCCTGATGAAGAACGGAACGCCGGACCACCGCCAGTTGTCGATCTCGAGCTGCAGCGCGATGTACGTCTCGGTCCGGGATTCCGCGGCCACGCCCTTCACGTCCAGAAAGCCGTTGTACTGGCCACGGACGGACAGTTCCGGATCCACCGGCGGCATCGACTTCAGGACGTCGAGTTTGTGGTCCGCCACCGCGTGCGGTCCCGCCGCGGCCGGCGGTTCCATCGCCACGAGCGACAGCACCTGCAGCAGATGGTTCTGCACGACATCGCGCATCGCGCCCACCGGGTCGTAGAAGTGCCCGCGATCTTCGACGCCGAACGCCTCCAACAGGTTCACCTGGACGCTGGCGATGTACTTGCGGTTCCACACAGGCTCGAACAACGTGTTGGCGAACCGGAAGAAGAGGATGTCTTGAACCGGGTTCTTCCCCAGGAAGTGGTCCATCCGCATGATCTGCGACTCGTCGAGCAGCTCGTGCAGTTGGCGGTTCAGCTCCTGCGCAGACGCGAGATCGTGACCGAACGGCTTCTCGATGACGACGTGCGCGTCGGCGGTGAGACCTGCCGTGTGCAATCCGCGCACGACCGTGACGAACAGGGACGGTGGCGTCTCGAGGTAGAAGAGCGGCCGCCGGGCGTCCCCGATGGCCTGCTTCACGCGGTCGTAGGTCCCGGCGTCCGCGTAGTCGCCTTGGACGAAGGAGAGACGCTTCGACAGCCGGTCCGCGACCCCCTCGTCGACGGTGACGCCGGCCGCCTCGACATCGGCACGCCAGCGCCTCCGCAGTTCGTCGTCATTCCAGCCGTCGATCGCGACGCCGATGATCGGACAGGCGAGCACGCCGCGGGATTCGAGGCGGTACAGCGCCTCGAACGTCATCTTCTTGGCCAGGTCGCCCGTGATCCCGAAGATCACGAAGATGTCCGCCGGCCGGTCGGCGCTCACTGCCTGCGGGCCTTCTTGTCCTTCCGGCCCGGCTTGTGGGGATGGCGGGTGTCGTGATGGCTCCCGCTGCCCGGGTGCGAGGCTCCCTCATGGTGCTCGTGCTCGAACGGCCGCTTGCCGCGGATGGCCTGCCAGATCCACAGCACGACGATGGCGCCCAGCGGGGCTCCTAAGATCGTTCCGAGGGTGAACCCGACGACCCCGTGGAACACGAGCGAGGAAACCAGGCCGACGAGGAGCGCCCCGAGAACACCAACCGCCAAGGCCTCGCCCCAGCTGCGGCGCCGGTGCGGTTCCAGGATCAGCTGCGCGATCCAGCCGGCGCCCATGCCGAAGGCGAGCACGTACATGATGAAGAAGAACAGCCCGAGATCCATGCGGCGCCTAGCCTACCCCGCCCTGCCTTCGAGCGCCTGGCGCATCGCCGCAGCTTGTTCGTCGGTCAACGGTTCGCGGAACTCGTCCTTGGTGACGGCGCCGACGCTGTGGATCTGACCCAAGAGCTGGCCGACGGTTTCGGCCTCGCCGATGAGGAGGACGGCTGACGTCCCGGTCGGCAGGCTTTCCCGCAACCGCGCCACGAACGCATCGCTGACCTCCAGCTCGTGCGGGTCGCGCGCGATCATCGACGCGCCGACGGCCGCCCCGCCGAAGAGCCCGGCGACCAGGCCGAAAGGCCCGAGCAGCATGCCGACCATCGTTCCGACGAGCGCTCCGACGGCAGCGTGCTGGCCCCTGGTTCCTCCCGGCGCGTAGCCGTGCACCGAGAACCCGCCGTCGGCGTGGTGCTCGATGATGCCGACCTCGTCGACGAGCCCACCTGCCTGCCGCTGCGCCAGCGACTTCACCAGGTGCTGCGCGGCGTCGCTCCCCTCGAACGTGATGACGCCGACCTCCATGCCGGCCTCCATCAACGCTCCCCCACCGTGTGGTCGTGGGCGCACTCGCGACGGTAGCAGTTCACGACCGCGCGGACCGCGGCGTCCGGATCGTCGACGACCGAGAATAGCTCAAGATCCTCGGGCGAGATGTGCCCGTTCGGGATCATCGTGTCCTCCAGCCACCGGACCATCGGCTCCCAGTGTTCGCTCCCGAAGAGCACCACCGGGAAGTGCTCGATCTTGGCGGTCTGGATCAGCAGGAGCGCTTCGAACAGCTCATCGTTCGTCCCGAAGCCGCCGGGGAACGTCACGAACCCCTCCGCCGCCTTCACGAAACAGACCTTGCGCGCGTAGAAGTGCTTGAAGGTGTACGCGAGGTCGCAGTAGTCGTTGATCCCCTGCTCGTGCGGCAGCACGATCCCGAGACCGACCGACAAGCCGCCTGCCTCCTGGCACCCGCGGTTCGCGGCCTCCATGATGCCGGGCCCACCGCCGGTGATGACGGCGAAACGCTCGCGCGCGAACCCGGCCGCAACGTCGTAGGCGTCGCGGTACCAGCGATGGGTCTCGGGGATCCGCGCGGAGCCGAAGATCGAGACACCCGGCCGGTCGATCTTCTCGACCAGCTCGAAGCCGGCCTTGAACTCGTTGTAGATGAAGTCGAGATCGCGCTGGATCTCGGTGTCCTCGCGGTACCAGATCGAGCGTTCGATCGCGACGGGGCCCGTGGGGCTCATGAGGCGATTATGCGCTGGGAACGCGCGAAGCGTCGCCCGGATCGCGGCGGTCGCTGCGGCGGCGCCCGACTAGCCTGCGGCCGCCTTCTTCTTCGGCGCCGCCGCCTTCTTCGTGGTCCTCTTCTTCTTGGCCGCGGACCTCGCCGGCTTCGCGTCCTTCTTGACCGCCTCGACGCTGGCCTTGAGCGCCTGCATGAGGTCCAGGACCTTGGACGGTGCCTCCTCCTCGACCAGCTCGATCTCCTTGCCCTCGACCTTGGCCTCTACGATCTTCATCAGCGCCTCGCGGTAGGCATCGGTGAACGCCTCGGGATTCCACGGCTCGGTGAGGTTCTCGATCAGCGACTGGGCCATCTGCACCTCTTGCGGGCGCACAGTTACCTTCTTGTCGAACTCCTCGAAATCGTCGACACGGATCTCGTCGGGCCAGTACATCGTCTCGAGGACGAACGTCTTGTCGCGGAACCGCAGTGCCGCGAGATGCTCCTTGTCGCGGAAGCTGACCTTGGCGATACCGACCTTGTTCTCCTCGGTCAGCGCCTTGCGCAGGAGGTTGTAGGCCTTGATCCCCATCTCGTCGGGGACGAGGTAGTAGGACTTCTTGAAGTAGATGGGGTCGATCTCGTCTAGGTCGATGAACTGAACGATGTCGATATTGCGGCTGGACTCGACGGGCACGGCGTCAAAGTCATCGTCGGAAAGGGTGACGTAGGTGTCCTTCTCGATCTCGTAGCCCTTGACGATGTGGTCGAAGGCCACTTCCTCGCCGCACTTGGAGCAGACGCGTTTCATCTTGATGCGGCCGCCGTCGGCGTCGTGGAGCTGGTTGAACTTGAGGGACTTCTCTTCGGTGGACGGGAACACGCGCACCGGGATGGATACGAGGCCGAAACTGATAGCCCCTTTCCACATGGTCCTGGGAGGCATGGGCTCTCTCTCCTGAGGAAGGGTTACCGCCCGATTCTATCCCTCATCATCCCCAGCCTCACGCGTTCAACATCCCGTCCCGGGCACCCTTGGACACCTCCATCAGGTCCGCTGGGTCCTCGCCTCCGATGGACAGCAGGAAACCGATCGCGCCCTGCATCTCCCAGACGCACATGGAAAGCGAGGTCGTCGCCTCAGGAACGCTCACCGGCAGGCAACGCATCTCGTCTCCATCCGGCAGGGTCTCGGTCACCATCTGGCTCTCGTCCACACTGCCGCCGTCCGATCCTTCGGTGAATCCCGCCGTCAGTTGGCTCCATCCTTCGTCCAGCGTCTCGCCTGGAGCGTTGATGCTCATGAGCACGAACCTCGGCGTGTCCGACGTGCCGTACACGGCCGCGTCGCCCTTCAGCCCTTCGTCCTTGAGCTGGCCCTGCATCTCGGCCTCGAGGTCGTCGACCTCTGGCCCGGTCATCTGAGACGTTCCGTCTACGGTGTCGGGCAGTGGCGGCGGCTGATTCAGGAAGGTTGTCACTCCCCACGCGACGATCGCGGCAACCACAACCCCCGCAACGATCTTGCCGATCAACCCTCCGGAGGAACCCGCACCCGGGTCCGGCACAACGGGGATCGCTCCGGGTACGCCCGTCGACATCGCGGGAGGAGCCCAGTTCGGCGAGGGGGTCCCCGGGACCCCTGTAGGGGGAGCGGGGGCGGCAGCCTGTTCCTCGGCCAACTTCTGGAACGCCGGCGGAGGTGGCGGAGATCCGGCCCCCAGCGGCCGACCGCAGGAGGAACAGACCGAAGCGGTGTCCTCTGCTTGCTGCCCGCAATTCGCGCACGCCTGTGCCATCTCGTGCCTCCCCTCGCTCGCTCCCAACGACTCTATCTCGCCATCTGGGTCCGCGCGAATACATGCGAACCTGACGCAGGCTCGACGAGCGGGTCGGCCCCCTTCCTATTCCTCCCGACTACCATCGGGTCATGGCATCGAGGCAAGATCCGTTCACGGTCGCGTTCCCCGAACCGCTTCCGGCGGAGCGCGATGGGGAGCATTGGTGGGTCGAGCTCGACGCTCGGCGCCTGCGGCTCTCGAACCTGGACAAGGTGTTCTGGTCCGCAGAGGGCTACACGAAGGGGGACCTCCTCGCCTATTACTTCAACGTGGCCGATCTGATCCTCCCCTACCTGCGCGGGCGACCGCTGACGATGAAGCGGATGCCGGACGGCGCCGACGGGAAGTTCTTCTTCGAGAAGTCGGCGCCGTCGCACACCCCCGACTGGATCGGACGCTGCCCCGTTCACAGCGAAGACTCCAAGACCAAACTGATCGACTACCTGATGGTCGAGGACGCCGCTGGACTGCTGTTCGTGGCGAACCTCGGGTGCATCGAGTTCCACCCGCTGCACTCGCGGTGTGAGGCCACCACGACCCCCGACTATTTCTTCTTCGACCTCGACCCGATGCACGGCGCGACCTTCGACGACGTCCTGATCGTCGCCCGCCACGTCCAGGCCGCCCTCGACAAGCTCGGACTGATCGGGTTCCCGAAGACGTCGGGGGCGACCGGGATGCAGATCTACGTCCCGATCGAGCCGCGGTACTCCTACGCGCAGGTCCGCGAGCTGGTCGGCAACGTCGGCCGGCTCATCGTCAAAGCCGACCCCGACCACGCGACCATGAAGCCGCGCATCGCCGACCGCGGCGACGCTGTGTTCATCGACCACAATATGAACCGCGAGGGCGCGAACATCTCGGCGGTCTACTGCCTGCGGCCCGAGCCCGGGGCCACCGTCTCGACACCGCTTACCTGGGACGAGGTCGAGGCCGGCCTCACGCCGGAGGACTTCCGCATCGCCAACGTGTTCAAGCGATTCGCCGCGACCGGCGATCTGTTCGCCGGGGTACTGGACCAGCCGCAGGACATCGACGCGGCGCTCGAAGCGCTGGACGTCACGGCAGAACCCCCACCGAAGCACGCCGCGCAGGCGAGAACCAGCGACGAGGTCATCGCCGCCTCGAAGGACCCGAGCCTCGCGAGATACCTCGAGATGCGAGACTTCGGCGCCACACCCGAGCCAGCGCCAGCGGGCGCACGAGGCGTCGGCAACTCGTTCGTCATCCAGAAGCACCGGGCGACGCGTCTGCACTACGACGTGCGGCTCGAGAACGACGCAGCCTTGCCGTCGTGGGCGGTCCCCAAGGGTCTGCCGATCGAGAAGGGCGACAAGCGCCTGGCCGTTCGCACCGAGGATCATCCGCTCGAATACGGGGGCTTCGAGGGCACGATCCCCGAGGGCCACTACGGCGCCGGGGAGGTCCGCATCTTCGACGACGGGACCTACGAGCGCATCGAGTGGGACGAGAAGAAGGTGAGCTTCGTCCTGCACGGCCGCCGCTACCCCGGCCTGGAGTACCATCTGGTCAGGACCAAGCTCGGCAAGCCCGGCGAGGACAACTGGCTGGTGTTCCTGGCGAGCAAGCAGGGTGCGCCGCTGATCGCATCACCGCCCTCGTTCACGCCGATGCTCGCCGAGGGTGGCCATCAGGCCTTCGACGACCCGAGATGGCGGTTCGAAGCGAAGCTCGACGGCATCCGCGCGCTCGCGAGCCTGAACACCGGCGAGACGAAACTCTCGACCCGCAACGGGCGCGACATCACCGACCAGTACCCGGAACTGCACATGATCCACGAGCTGGTGAACCAAGTGAACGCCGTCCTTGACGCCGAGATCGTCGCGTTCGACGAGGACGGGAAGAACTCGTTCGAGGCCCTGCAGCAACGGATGAACCTCTCGAACGAACGCGAGATCAAACGTGCGGGCACCAGGATCCCGGTGGCACTCGTCGCGTTCGATCTGCTGTTCCTGGACGGTCACGACGTGACCGGACTGCAGCTCGAGGACCGGCGCGAGCTCCTCGAGGCCATCGTCGAGGAGGACAAGCGCCTGCAGCTCGCCGTCTACGTCGAGGGCGCCGGCATCGGCTTCACCGAGCATGCCGACGAACTGCAGCTCGAAGGTGTGATGGCCAAGAAACTCGGGAGCCGCTACCAGCCGGGAAAGCGGAGTGCCGACTGGCGCAAGATCAAGCTCACCAACACGCAGGACTGCGTCATCCTCGGATGGACGCCGGGTCAGGGCGGCCGCAGCAGCACCTTCGGCGCGCTGCTGGTCGGCGCGTACGTCCGCACCGAGCTGCGATGGGTCGGCCAGGTCGGGACGGGATTCACCGATGCGATGCTCGAGGCCATCCAAGACACGCTCGAATCGATCGAGATCGAGGAACCCTCCGGCGACGATCAGGACCTGGGCCACGTGAAGGGCGCCCGGTTCGTCGAGCCCAAGCTCGTCTGCGAGGTCGAGTACCTCGAGATGACCACGTCGACCGGCAAGATGCGGGCCCCCAGCTTCAAGGGGCTGCGGACCGACAAGACCCCCGAGGAATGCGTGTTGGAGGGCTAGGGATTCGCGCCGAGAAGCCCTCCCGACTAGGCTGGGGCCGCTCGATCCGTCCGAGAGGAGATCAAGATGCGAGGACGCCTGCTCACGTTCGCACTCGTCGTTGGACTCATCGCGGCCGCTTGCACGAGCGGTGGCTCTAGTACCGACACCGGAGGCGCCTCATCGCCAGCGGACGAAGGTGGTGGAGGCGGAGGGACGATCGAGCTCGGCGGCGAAGTCGCCAACGACCACGGCACCAAGAGCGTCTCCGGAGAGACATCCCTCGAGGTCGAACTGGACAGCTTCTACTTCTCCCCGACCGTGATCCAGGGCGACGCCAGTGAGAAGATCACCCTGACCCTGACCAACGACAGCAGCACGCTGCACAACTTCAGCGTCCAGGCGTTCAACGAGACGATCGACCAGGACGTGAAGCCTGGCGAGACCAAGGAGGTCGAGGTCCAGTTCGGCAACGTCCTCGACGCGATCGCGGTCTTCGAGTGCAAGTACCACGCGTCGCAGGGGATGCGTGGCGCGCTGCAGGTTCCGCGGTAACACCCAGGAGCGACTAGAAGGGCTCGAACCCGGCGCGGATCATGATCGCGCGAGCTTCGCGGTCGTCGACGCCCCGGTCGACCAGCTCTGAGAACAACCGGAGCGGCGCGAGGGACCGTCCGCACCGCGGGCAGAACCCGTAGTGGTCGTCGACCGGCGTGTCGCACCACGGACACGACGTGATGACGATCTTGCGCTCGGCGTTCAACCCGGTGTCCTGCAGCGCATCGATGTAACCCTTGCCGTAGTCCCACATGATGTAGTCCTCTTCGCGCGGCTCGAAGGCCGGCTCGTGCATGCGGGGCTCGCCGTTCTCAAGCATGTGCTGGAGGTTCTCCTTGAGCAGTTCCCAGTCGTAGTAGTGGTTGGCATTGCAGTCGGGGCAGGCGATGACGACGCCGCGAACCTTCTGCTCGGCGAAGATCTCGCGCATGCCGTCCAGATCGGTCAGGTCGGCTTCGATGTTGCCGCGCTCCTCTGCATCCAGCGGAGGATAGGCGTCGTCCTCGGGCTCTTCGATCGGCTCTTCCACGACTCCAGCGTAGCGCCGATGGTGCCCCCTGTGACCCCTTCCCTATCGAACGCCGCTCGGGCAGGCACACCCGACACCCTCGGATGCGCTGGCGGCGGGGGGCCGACGGTGGTTCGATACGCCGATGGAGGAAACCAAGGCGTACGAGCGACGGTTCCGCAAGGCGGGGCTCCCCCTGTTCATCGAAGGCTATTCGGCGACCGAGCATGTCTTCACCCGGGCCCTCCCGCTCCTGTCTTTCGTGTTCATCGTCGAGATGCTGGGGGCCGTCAACTACTCCTGGGGTCCCGTCGCGAACGTCCTCGCCGTCATCGGCGGGGTCGCGCTGCTGCTGGTCGGGTTCGGCATCACGAACCGCCTCCAGGGTCGTCCCTTCTTCTCGGTACCCGCGAAGGTCGGCACGATCGAGCTCGCGGTGTTCGTCCTGGTCCCGCCGGCGCTGCCACTCGTGTTCGGCGGCCAGTGGCGCAGCGCGCTCGTCACCGCCGCCCTGAACCTCGTCCTCTTGGGAGCGGTCTACCTCTTCGTCGGCTACGGCATGCTCTCGATCCTTTGGTGGGCGGGGGCCCGGCTATTCTCGGACCTCGCCGCCTCGTTCGGTCTGCTCGTGCGAGCCCTGCCGATGCTCATGATCTTCTCGCTGGTCCTGTTCTTCACCACCGAGATGTGGCAGGTGTTCTCGACCTTGGCCGTCCGCCTGATCGTGGCGCTCTCGGCGCTGCTGTTCGCCCTGGCGGCGGCGTTCATGCTGGCGCGGCTGCCGCGCGAGGTGACCGCGTTGGAGCGTGAAGCCGGAGCGGGACCGCCGCTGTCCCGGAAACAGCGGACGAACGTCGGCCTCGTGATGTTCATCGCGCAGGCCCTCCAGGTCTTGATCGTCACCGTGGCGATCGGCGGGTTCTTCGTGCTGCTGGGCGTGCTCGCCGTCCCACCGGCCACGCAGGCCGCATGGATCGGTGGCCCGACCGACCTGTGGTGGGGATTCGAGCTGTTCGGGATCCACGTCGAACTGACCGAGCAGCTCGTGCTGGTCGCCGGCGGGATCGCCGCGTTCTCCGGCCTGTACTTCGCGATCGCCGTCCTAACCGATTCCACCTACCGTGAGGAGTTCCTCTCGCAAATCACGGGTGAGATGCGTCAGACGTTTCGCCAGCGCGCCGAGTACCTGCGCGTTCTGCAGACGCCACGGGGCGAGATGCCGACGGCCTGACCGGCCGATGGCGGCTACCCGCGGCCTCGAGCCGGCATCGACGCCGCGATGTCGCCCAGGAGCCGATGGCCGAAGTCCGATACCGTCACGATCTCGTCGGTGTGGGGATCGACGCCGTTCAACAGCTGCAACCGCAGGATGTCGCCGTCCTCACGCAGCTCTGGGATGACACACCCGAAGAAGAATCCGAGATCGTGAAGATCCGCGCCGTGTTCGGCGACGACCGGATCGGCGAGAGGCAGGTCGAGGTAAACACAGTCGACGCCGGCGTCCAGTACGGTGGCCAGTTCACGCTTGACGACCGCGTGGAGATCGGCACCGAGATCGGACGGTTGAAGGATCGCGGCGTTGTGGTCCGGGTCACTCTCGATGGCGAGGGTCGTCCGGGCCGTCGCCGCCACTCCCTCTCCCCGACCCAGCGTCCGGCGGAACCCTCCCGTCTCGTAGATGTCCGAGAGGATCTCCTGGAACGCGCCAGGCACATGCGAGGTCCGTTCGGGTTCGTCGTTCGTGCGCAGGTACATCAACGCGATCGTCTGGCGATGCTGTGCGGCCTCACCCTTGATGCGCTTGTAGTCGACGCCGCTGGGGATGTAGCCGATCAAGTAGCCGGTCTCGTGCGCGCCGATCGCAAGGTTGCCTTTCTGCGAGTAGGGGTGGGCCGCGGTCGCCTCGCTGTACAGCCCGAAGATCCCCCGATGGTGCGCCTGGTCGCGGAGGAAGAGCTTCATGGACTCGAACAGGTGATGCCCGCGGTACCGGGGGTCGACGACCGCGTGCGCGGACTCGGCGACTTTCGCACCCGGACGGGGGAAGTCGAGTGCCAGATGGCCGACGAGCTCGCCGTTCGGAGTCATTGCAACCGCTGAGGTCATGATCTCGGCGGCCCACCGCTGTTGGAGCGCCTCCGGTTGGTACGCCCAGTCGTGGTCGTAGGAGGGGCCGTACGCGTTGAAGAAACACCGCGCGAGCCCCTCGGCATCCTCGGGCTGGGCGAGTCGGATCTCGACCGGGGTATCACCGGCGACCCGGTCCGCCGCCATGACGGCATCGTGGTGTTCCTCGGTCAGATCCTCTCGAACGTCGCGCACGGGCGGAGCCTACCCGTTGGCTGCGCCGGGGTCGCCTTCGGTCCACGAGCAGCACGGGATAATCCGATGGATGTCCTCTCCTCGAACGCAGATCCGACGGCTGGCCTTCGGTGCAGCGTTCACGAGCATCGGCGACGAGGCCGGCTTCGTCGCCCTGGCGTACACCGTGTACGCGAAGGCGCGTTTCCGGTCTGGCTGTCGGCGACGCTGCTCGTCACGATCGGCCTCAGTGGCGTCATCGCGCCGCTGGCGGGGGTACTCGCCGATCGATTCGACCGGCGGCGCATCCTCATCGTCTTCGACGTGGTGGGGTTCGCGTTCTGGGCACTGGCACTGACGGATACACCTGCCGCGATGCTGGCGTGCGCGTTCGCCGCAGCTCTCGCGGGGACGGTGTCGTTCCCCGCCTTCGCCGCCGCGGTCCCCAACCTCGCAGAAGGGGAAGACCTCCATCGTAAGCCCGTGGTTCGCGGTGGCGCTTATCGTTTCGGGAGCAACCGGCGTCGCGGACGCGCTCGGCAGCGTAGCGGGGTACACTTATCCAACGGAGCTCCGAGGATTCCCTCAGGGGGCGTGTGTTCGCCGCGTTCGGTCTGATCTATCCCGTGGGGAACATCATCGCGTTCTCGATCGGAGGGCCGCTGCTGGCTTCGCTCGGACCGCGCGGGGTTTTCGCTGCGGGCGCCGTGGTCGGCCTCGCCGCAACGGCGGCGATGTGGCCGGTGGTGAGGCGCCTACGGTCGCTAGCTCGCGCCCCGGTAGATGGTCCAGAACTTGCGAACGGATGACAGGCTGCGCCACACCGCCCTCGTTCCGCGCGGGGTGACCAGGATGTCGCCGGGCCCGACGTGGTGGAGCGTGCCGTCCATCTCCGTGACGTCGACCTCGCCCTCCAGGATGTACGCGATCTCGTGGTACTCGTCGAGCTCCATGTTGCCTTCCTCGGGATCGCGTTGCCACAGACCGGTCGCGAACGAACCGTCCTCGGAACGGAAGGTGACGGCCTCTTCCCCGGGCGGGTCGGTGTCTTCCGCCGGGCGCGGGACCTCCTGCCAATCGAACGCGACCTCTCGCGGCAGGACGAACGTGCCGGGCGCCTCGGAATCCGTCTCGCAGATCGCCCAGACCTTCTTCACGTCCGTCACACATCGCCACGTCCCCCCGCTGCCGCGAGGCGTGACCACGACGTCGCCCGGCTCCGCGCTATGCACGGTCCCGTCGGGGTCGATGACCTCGACGATACCGTCGATGATGATCGATACCTCGTCGAAGGGTCGCGTCATCTCCCCCTCGCGCACGGGACGCCGCCACAGTCCTGCGGAGAACCTGCCGTCGTCCGACGCGAACACCTCGACGGCCTCGCCCGGCGGCGTTTCGTCACCTTCGGGCCTCGGAACCTCTTCCCAGTCCAGGTCCGCATCCGCCCTGATGACCTTGATCTCAGACATCTCGTCGATCCTCTCCCGATCGTCCGAACACGCTATCGAACGAAGGCCGCCCTAGGCGCCACAGGCACCACCCGGCGAACGCTCCGAACGAATCGATCACCAGGTCTCCCCATCCGGAGTCGATCCTGACGAACTGTTGGACCACCTCGACGGCGGCGCCGAGCAGCACGACGAACGCGACCACGACCCATTCCGGGACGCGGATGCCACCGGTGATCCACGACCGCGCGAACAGGAGACCGAACGTAACCACCATCGAGCCACCGCCATGGAACACCACATCCAGCCGACCGTAGAGTGGCCGCGGGCCCTCCAGGAAGAACACGACGAGGAAGGCCACCACAGCCAGTCCGGCGAGCGGCCACCATCGTGATGACCGCCGCAGGGTCATCTAGCTCCAGGGAGTGTCCAGCGCCAGCTCTATCGCGTCGCATTGTTCGCCCACGCGATCAGGCGCCGGGCCGCCGAGCATGTTCCGAGCGCGGACCGACGCCTCCGGATCGAGGAGCGACGCGCCGTCCTTGAGCCCGAACGCCGACCACTCCTTCTCGTCGAGGTCGCGTAGACCGCGGCCCTCCTCCGTCAGGGACCTGAGCAACTCACCGGTCATGCGGTGCGCCTCGCGGAACGGAACGCCAGTGATCACCAGCGCCTCCGCGATGTCGGTCGCGTACAGGTCCTCGTCCATCGAAGCTGCGCGCATAGCCTCGGCGTCGAAGCGCAGGGTATCCACGCAGCCGGCCAGGGCCGGCAACACCAGCTCGAGCGTTTCGGCCGCGTCGAAAACCGGCTCCTTGTCCTCCTGCAGGTCCCGGTGGTACCCGAGCGGCAGTCCCGCCAGCAGCATCGTCAGCGTCACGAGGTCGCCCACGATCCGTCCTGCCTTCCCCCGTGCGAGCTCGGCGACATCCGGGTTGCGCTTCTGAGGCATCATGCTCGACCCGGTTGAGTAAGCCTCATCGAGATGGACGAAGCCGAGCGCGTTCTCGCTCCAGCGCGCAACGTCCGCAGCCAGACGCGACAGGTGCAGCGCCAGGATCGACGACACCGACAGGAATTCGAGTGCGAAGTCACGATCGGCGACCGCATCCAGCGCGTTGTCGAACGGCCGCACGAACCCCAGGCGCTCCGCGGTCTTCGCCGGATCCAGACCGAGCGTCGACGTGGCGGTCGCGCCCGCCCCTAGCGGCGAGACCGACGTGCGCGCCGACCATTGATCCAGGCGCTCCAGGTCACGGAGCAAGCCGAACGCGTGGGCGGCCAGGACGTACCCGGCCGTGACCACTTGCGCCGGACGGTTGTGGGTGAACCCCGGCATCACGAGGTCGGAGGTCTCGCGGGCACGCCGGACGAGCGTGCGGACCAGATCCGCCGCGCTCTCTGCGATGGCGACCCCCTCGGCGAGCAGCCACAGACGGAAGTCGGTCACGACCAGATCGTTGCGCGAGCGGCCGGCGTGCAACTTCGCACCGAGATCTCCGAGCGCCTCCGTCACCTTGCGCTCATGGAGCATGTGGATGTCCTCGTCCAGAACAGGGAGCTCGATGAGGACCTCGTCGCCCTCCTCCCCCCAGATCCCGCGCAGCGCTTCCACCAGCGACTCGGTCTCCTCGGCCGTCAGCAGCCCGGCGTCCTCGAGCGCGTGGACATGCGCGACGGACGCCTCGATATCCTCGGAGGCCAGGCGGACATCGAAGTGCAGGCTGACCCCGAGCGCGTGCGCCTCGTCGGCCGGGCCCTTGGAGAACCGGCCGCCCCAGAGCGGCTTCGGCACGCCCCCGTCGCCCGCGTCGCCCGCGTCGCCACTCATGGCTGCGGCTTCTGTTTGGCGGACCAGGTCTTGAGCGACAGGCCCCAAAGCCGCACGAACCCCTCGGCGTGCGCGTGATCGAACGAGTCCTCCGCTCCATACGTCGCGAGCGCCTCGTCGTAGAGCGCCAGGTCCGAACGGCGGCCGACGACCATCATGGTCCCCGGGTTGTATTGCAGCCTCACTTCCCCGGTAACGTTCTCCTGCGTCGAATCGATGAACCCGTTCAACGCCTGCATGAGCGGCGAGAACCACTGCCCGTCGTAGACGAGTTCGGAGAAGCGCTGCTCGATAAGCGGCTTGAAGTGGCTCACATCGCGTTCGAGGTTCAGGTCCTCGAGCGCCTGGTGCGCCACGATCAGGGAGAGCGCGCCCGGCGCCTCGTAGACCTCACGCGACTTGATGCCGACACGGCGGTTCTCGATCATGTCGATGCGTCCGTAGCCGTAGGCGCCGGCAACGTCGTCGACGCGGAGGACGATCTCGGCCAGTGGGAGTCGCTCGCCGTCCAGGGACACCGGGACGCCGCGTTCGAAGACCAGGGTGATCTCCGCCGGCTCGCTCGGGCGCTTCTCCGGGGGAGCGGTGCGCGCGAACGCGTCTTCCGGCGGCGGGTTCCACGGATCCTCGATCGGCCCGCACTCGCAGCAACGGCCCCACATGTTCTCGTCGATCGAGTAAGAACCCGCGACCGACGAGACCGGTATGCCCCACTCGTCCGCCCACGCGAGCGCCTGCTCGCGCGAGATCTGCGCCTCGCGCATCGGCGCGATGATCTGCAGGTCCGGCGCCTGCACGCCGAACGTCAGCTCGAAGCGGACCTGGTCGTTGCCTTTGCCGGTGCAGCCGTGGGCGACGGCCTCAGCGCCGACCTCGCGTGCGATCGTGACGATCTCGTTGGCGATCAACGGACGCGAGAGTCCGGCGACCAGCGGGTACTTGCCCTCGTACAGGGCGTTCGCCTTGATGGCGCGCGACAGGAACCCGTCCGCGTAACGGTCTTTCGCGTCGACGACCCTGACCTCGGTCGCGCCGGCGATCTCGCCACGCCCGCGCACCTGGTCCCAGTCCTCCACCTGACCGATGTCCACGGCCACCGCATACACCTCATCGAACCCCCGGTCTCGCTTCAGCCAGCGGATCGCGACGGAGGTGTCCAGGCCGCCCGAATACGCAAGCACGACGCGCTTCATCGCCCGTTCTCCTCCATGATCTCGTGCAACACGTCCATGACTTCCTTGCCACTCAGCCCGTCGCGCGCGACGACCATGATCGTGTTGTCGCCGGCCACCGTTCCGGCGATCTCCTCGAGCGGCGTGCGATCGATCCCCTCGGCGAGCAGGTGCGCGGCGCCCGGCGGGGTCGCGACGACCAACAGGTTCGCCGACGGCGCCATCGTCACGGCGAACTCGCGCAGCAGGTGCCGCAGCGACTGCCGGTGTCCGTTCCCCTGGGTCTGACCCGGAACCACGTACCGAAGCCCCGCGTGATCGTGGATACGAGCGAGGCCGAGCTCCTCGATGTCCCGCGAGATGGTCGACTGCGTGGCCTCGAGGCCCACCTCCGCGAGCCGAGCCCGGATCTCCTCCTGGCTCGAGCAACGTTCGCGCGACACCAGTTCGAGGATGGCCTGCTGGCGCCGCGCCTTCACGGTCGGCCCCCGGACACGCGGGCGATCGCGGCGGCGAGCTTGGCTACCGCAGTATCGACGTCTTGGTCGTCGATGATCAGGGGCGGCGTCAGACGGACAACGTCGGGGTTCGCTGTCGTCGCCAGCATCCCGTCGGCGATCAGCTCGAGGGTGACCTGCTGGGCGATGTCGTCAACAAGGCCGATGCCGATCAGCAGGCCACGGCCACGGACCTCGGTCAGCACAGGGTTCCCGTTGAGCGCATCACGGACCCCCTGCTGGATGCGCTCCCCTTGCTTGACCGCGTTCTCCAGCAGTCCCTCGCGCTCGATCACATCGAAGACGGCCAGTCCCGCGGCGCACACGACCGGCCCGCCGCCGAACGTCGAGGCGTGGTCGCCGGGTTCGAACGCCAGGTCCGCCCGCGCAACGGACGCGCCGATCGGCAACCCGCCGCCGAGGCCCTTGGCCAGGCTGATCACGTCGGGCTGGACATCCGAGAGCGCCGAGGCACGCCACGCCCCGCAACGCCCCACCCCGGTCTGCACCTCATCGGCGATCAGCAGCGCACCTCGTTCCTGCGTCAACTCGCGGACCGCTCGCAGGTAGGCATCCGACAGCGGCTTGACGCCGCCTTCCCCGAGAACGGGCTCCAAGAGGACGCCGGCCACCTCCTGCGTCAGCTTCGCGTCCAGCCCTTCGAGATCTTCGGGCGCCACGAACTCGAACCAGTCGACGAGCGGCTCGAAGGCTCTGCGCTTGGACGGCTGCCCGGTCGCCGCCAGGGTCGAGGCGGTCCGGCCGTGGAACGAGCCCTCCAGCGCGATGATCTTCCGGCGGCCGCGCGCCAGTCCCCACTTGCGGACCACCTTGATGCTCGCCTCGTTCGCCTCGGCGCCAGAATTCGCGAAGAAGACCTGTGCCCCCCCCATCGCCATCGTCTCAACGATGCGGGCCGCCAGATCCGCCTGCGGCTGGGTGAAGTACAGGTTCGAGACCATCGTCAGGGTGTCGATCTGCGTGCGGACCGCCTCGCGCCACGCCGGATGCGAATGCCCGAGCGGCATCGTGGCAAGGCCCCCGGCGAAATCCAGGTACTCGCGGCCCTCGTCATCCCACACGCGGGCGCCTTCACCGCGGACCAGGGCCAGCGGGTACCGCCCGTAGGTGGGCATCACGAACGGCTCGCGCGAGCGAACGTCGGTCACGCGTCCTCCTCGACTGAGACGTCGGGCGTGATCATCGTCCCGACACCCTCGGGGGTGAACAGCTCCAGGACCAACGAGTGCTCGACCCGCCCGTCGATCATGTGGACGCGGCTGACGCCTTCCTTCAGCGCCCGGACGCAGCTCTCCAGCTTGGGCACCATGCCTCCGTCGACGGCGCCGCTGGTGGTCAGGTCCAGCGCGTCCTGAGCGCCGAGCTCGGTCATCAGCTCTCCGTCCCCACCGATCAATCCGGGGACGTCACTGATGAACACCAGCTTGTCCGCGCCCAGTCCGATGGCCAGCTCGGCCGCAGCCAGGTCCGCGTTCACGTTGAACGTCTGGCCGTGCTCGTCGGTCGCGATAGACGCGATGACCGGGACGAAGTCGTGCATCACGTCCTCGACGACCTTGGGCTTGACGCCGACCATCTCACCCACGAACCCGAGTTCGGGATCCTTCTGCTTGGCCAGCATCAGACCGCCGTCGACCCCGGACATCCCGACCGCCGGAACCCCACCGGCCTCCAGCAGCGCGACGATGTCGGTATTGATCTTGCCGGCCAGCACCATGGTCGCGACGTCGAGCGTCTCCTGGTCGGTGACGCGCAGCCCGCCCACGAACTTCGTCTTCAGGCCCATCTTCGAGGAGACCTCGGTGAGCTGGGGCCCGCCGCCGTGCACGACGACCGGGATGATGCCCGCGTACGAGAGCAGGGCGATGTCCTTCACGAATGGCTTCGCCAGCGCAGCTTCGGCCATCGCCGCGCCGCCGTACTTGATGACGATGACCTTGCCGTAGTGCTCCTTCATATACGGCAACGCCTCGAGCAGGATGCGGGCCTTGGCGACGGTGCGCTGCCGGATCTGGGGTGGGTACTCGGGCACGGTTCCTCCTAGGTCGTGTATTCCGCGTTGATCTTCACGTAGTCGTAGGACAGGTCACAGCCGATCGCACGAGCACTCGCGGGCCCGCCTCCGCAGTCGACGCGGACGCTGATCTCGTCCTGCTTGACCACGATATGCGCGGCGGCGTCGTCGTAGCTCGCGGCCATCGAGGCCCCATCGATCACCATCACGTCCCCGAGCCACACGCGAACCTTGTCAGGATCGAAGCGCGCGCCGGAGGACCCGATCGCCTGGACCAGTCGTCCGGGGTTCGGATCCGCGCCGAAGATGGCGGTCTTGACCAGGACCGAGTTGGCGATGGCCTTCGCGATCGTCTGGGCATCGTCGTTGCTGCGAGCCCGGACGACGTCCACCAGCAGCACCTTGGTCCCGCCTTCGGCGTCGGCTGCCATCTGGTACGCGAGCGAGTCCCCCAACTCCCGGAACGCCGCGGACAGGTCGTTCCACTCCTTGGATCCGGTCCCGACCTTCGGCCCGCCGGCGGCGCCCGAAGCCAGTAGCAGAACCGTGTCGTTCGTGCTGGTGCACCCGTCGATCGTCAGCTGCTCGAACGCCGGCTTGAGCGCCGTCCTCGCCAGCATCCGAAGGGCCGCCGTACTCAGGAGCGCGTCCGTGGCGAAGAACACGAGCATCGTCGCGAGGTCCAGGTCGGGCTCGACCATGGCCGCGCCTTTCGCGCACGCCCCGACCCGGTACGGACCGACTTCGGCCTGGGCCTGCTTGATGACGGTGTCGGTCGTGCAGATCGCTTCGGCGAACCGTTCACCGCCGTCCACGGACAAGCCCGCGACGAGTTCGGGCATCGCGTCTTGGATCTTGCCGGTGTCCATCGTCCCGCCGATCACGCCGGTGGAGGCAGCCAGTACGTCGTCGGGCTCGGCGCCCAGCGCGGCGGCGGCTGCCGAGGTCGTCAGGAGCGCATCGAAGTCCCCTTGGTCGCCACGGTTGGCGTTCGCGTTCCCGCTGTTGACCAGGACGGCACGGGCGGAGGGCTGCTCGAGGCGCTGCCGGGTCAGCTTAACCGGCGCGGCTGAGAAGACGTTGGTGGTGAACAGGCCGGCTGCCGCCGCAGGTTCGTCGGCTACGAGCAACCCGAGATCGGGGCGGCCGCTGGGCTTGAGCCCTGCGGTCACCCCGTTGGCCGTGAAGCCGCGAGGGAAGGTGACGCTCATGGGTAGATCCCGACCGACGACAGGCCCGTGGTCTCCTCGAGCCCGTGCATGAGGTTGAAGTTCTGCACCGCCTGGCCGGCGGCACCCTTCACGAGGTTGTCCAGCGCGCCGACCACGATCACCGTTCCCGTCCGGGGGTCCGCCGCGGCATGCAGCTCGATCACGTTGGAGCCGACGGCGCGCTTCGTGTCCGCCATACCTCCCGCAGGGAGCACCCGAACGAAGGGCGCACCGGCGTAGGCCTCGAGCAATGCGTCGGTCACGGACTCGGTCGTGACACCGTCCCCGGCCGCGCGTGCATAGGACGTGCACAACACGCCGCGTACCGACGGCACGAGATGAGGGACGAAGATGACACGCGGGCTCGCGCCGGTAACCGCGTTGAGGACGTGCTCGAACTCCGGGGTGTGCTGATGCCCGGGGAAGCGATACGGACGGACGCTATCGCTGGAGACGACATAGGACGTCGCCTCGCTCGCTTCACGGCCGGCGCCGGACAAGCCGGACTTCCCGTCGACCTGGATCACGTCACCCTCGATCAACCCCTGCTTGAGCAGCGGCGCAAGCCCGAGGATCGCCGTCGTCGTGTAGCAACCCGGGTTGGCGACAAGCTCGGCGTCACGGATCTGATCGGCGAACCACTCGGGCAGCCCGTACACCGCCTTCTCCAGCCACGCCGGGGAGGGATGTTCGAAGCCGTACCACTCGGGATACCGATCCGCCGGGAGCCGGAAGTCACCGGAGATGTCGATGACCCGCCGGCCCTTCTCGACGAGGTCGGGGGCCAGGTCCTTCGCATGTCCGTTCGGGAGCGCGAGGAACACGACCTCTGCTGCGTCGACAGCCGCATCGATGGAGAGTTCGCCGAGGGAAGCGGATACCCGGCCGGCCAGGTGAGGATGGATCTCGTCCAAGCTGCGCTTGGCGGCGTCGCGGACGCCGAGATACGTGAGGTCCACGGATGGGTGGCCGATGAGCAGCCTGACGAGTTCGCCGCCCGTGTACCCGGAGGCACCCAGGACGGCGACGGAGATGCTCGAGGAGGCGTCGCGTTCGGCCATGGACGCATGATTATGCACGCCTTGGGTAAAGGTGTCAATGTCCGTGCCTGCCGGGCACGTTTAACGGCAGGGAACCCGCCACACCCCCAGCGAGAGCTTCTTCTTCAGCGAGTTGAAGTTCTTCGCGTTGGCACTCGGGCAGAAGTCCGCGGCCGCCAGGTCGTACTCGACCTGGAAGACCGGTTTGCCGGCGTCGGTGAACGGGGCGAGCCGGTCGCACTCCTTCCACCGGAAGCATTCCTCGTTCACGGCGAGGTCGAAGTAGGGCTCCAGCGCCGCGGCCTGCTCCACGTCGTTCTTGAGGACAGCGGAGAGCCCCCGCAGATGGGCCTCGTTGGCGAGTCGCGCGTTGTATCGGAGTTGGTCCTCACGCGAGATGGGAAACCCGGTGTTGGCCGACCAAGCATCCACATTGTCGAACTCGACCCCGTCGAACCCCCTCTGTGCGCACAGATCCAGCCGTGCGCGCATGATCGGGCCGAGCACCCTCCACTTGCGGACGTCGAGCCACCGCTCTCCCGGCCAACCGTCGAGCGGCTTGCCCACCACTCCGTCGGGGAAGTCACCGGAATCCGGGCGCCAGTTCTCGCGGGAACCGGCGCTGATGTAGCAGACGACCATCCGCCCGCCGGCATGGAGACCATCGACCACACTCTTGGGGTTGTCGAAGAGGTCGATGTCGTACATCTGTACGTCGATCGAGGTGTCGACCGTTCCGGAGAGCTGCCACTGCCAGCTGGTGTTCAGCGCCGGGTGCCAGCAACCGGGACACGCGACCGGAACCGGCAGCCGCGGCGGTGGTGGCGATGCCGCAACCGGATCCGGACCGGTGATGGCCGCGAGAGAGACGGAGATTCCAGCTACGAGCGTCGCGATCATCTTGAACATCATCACCAACAGGTATCGACTGGTAACCTCGGCGCTTGATACTAGTTGGGACGGGCGGCCGCCTATTCCACCGCGCGCAGGCGCGCCTCGACCGCATCGCGTTCGGGGGCATCGACAACCGTCCCGCGGGCACGCGCCAGTGAGCCCCGTGCCTTCCCTACGTGTGCCCGCAACTCGTCGTTGCCGTTCGAGAGCATGGTCGCGGCCCGGGCGAACTTGTTCTCTAGGATGTTCTCCACGCCGTCGAGCACCGCCCCGATATCCGACAAGCAGGCCTGAACGTCCCCCGCAGATCCGTAGCGCGACACAAGACTGTGCAGGAACAACAGGATCGGCAGCGCGCTCGAATACGGAACGATGACCACGCCCCGCGCGAACGCGTCGGTATGCGCCTTGCGGATGACCTCGTACGCAGTGTCGGGGACCGCGGCGACGGCGACCGGCGCCGTCAGCGCCGGGTCGAGGTACTGCGCAACCTCCTTGGCGCGTGAGGCGACGACCTTCTCGACGGTTCGCATCGCGGCGTCGCGCGTCACCGCATCTTCGGCGGCATCCAGCGCTGCCAGCTCGGCATCGGCACTCCACTTCGAGTCGACCGGAAGGCGACGACCGTCCGGGAGCTCCAACCCGTACTCGACGACCTTGCCGTTCACCCGGAAGTCGGTCACCAGCATCCCGGGTGGAAGCGCGGCGAGCTGCTCACGCAGGATGTTCTCGCCGAGTCGCCCCTTGGACGACCCACCGGCCAGCGCACCCGAGAGCCGCCGGACGATCTCGATCGTCTCGCCCTCGCGGGAACGTCGCTCCTCTTCCCGGAGGGACAGCTCCCCCAACGAACGCCGGGCTGCTGCGATCTCGGCCGTCAGCCGTCCCGTCTCGCCGTCCCCCGACCGTGCGGCATCTGCCAGGCGCCGCATCTCGGCAGCCTGGACCTCCAAGCGAGCCTCGATCCGCCCGACAGGCACGGGGGGGACCTCGCGCCGACGGACGGCGACCAAGGCGAGTCCGGCTACCGCGCCGATGAACAGCGCAAGCACGACGATGAAGATAGCTTCCATGCGACTCCTCCTCTGCTGGGCTCGTGTCCACCGTAGCGAGGGGGTCTGACATCTCCGGATCCGAGCACGAACCGGGGTCAGGAGGAGCGTTCTCGAGGGTGCGCCGCACCCTGGTGTGGGCGTATAGTTCGTACGGATGGTTTTCGCGACCGCCCGCCGAACGACTTAAAGCCGGACTGGCGCCGGGCCGAAAGGTGTAGTAAATGAGCATGGTGATGGCTGAATCGACCGACCCCATCGATGCGTTCGCCACCGAGGGCGAAGCCGCGGTCCGCGATCGCATCAAGGAGCTCGAGACCGAGATCGATCGGCTCAAGGCATCCCTGGAGGACGCCCAGAAGGCCAAGCAGATCCTGTTCCTCACCGGCGACCCGCTGACCAAAGAGGTCGTCCACTTCTTCACCGACATGCTCAGCAGCCCCGCGCAGCAAGCCGACGGGCCGGGCGACTTCTGGCTGGTGGCCGAGGCGGTCGGAGAGGCCTGGTGCTTCGGCGAGGTTCAGGAGTCTGAGACCGGCAACGTCACCCGCGAGCACCTCGCGCGGATCATGATCGACCGTGGCGACGCCGGGAAGTCCGACGACTTCCCCGCCCTGTTGGTCGTGAACACGTATTGCACCAAGGAAACGACCGGCGAACGCGACCTGCCGGTACCGGAGGATGTCCGCCGGCGTGCCGCCGAGGACAACATCCTCGTGGTGCGCACCTTGGATCTCGTCCGCCTCCGTCAGAAGGACCTCAGCGGGTTCCCGGGCATCAAGGAATTCCTCGAGGCCGTTCGCGCGGGCGGGGGTTGGTACGAGGTCAACGACGCACTCGCCTCGAAGGTGAACGCCGCGTAGGGTGAGCCTACGGGGCGACGATCTCCCCTCACTTCCCCGCGAACCGACATCCTGGAACCTGACGTGGAGCTACGTCGCGGCTGGCGGCGTCTGTCTGGCCTTCGGGTGGTTCGCCTTCGTCCAGCAGCAACGCGTCCCGATCCTCTGGTTCATCGACCTCGGCTTCCACGAGGCCGGCCATTTCCTGACGTCGTGGGCGCCGCGCCTCGTCACGCTGATGATGGGGTCGATCTTCCAGGTGGCCGCCCCGCTGATCATCGCTGGCTACGTCCTGTTCAAGCGCTGGTCGTACGCGCTCGCCGCCGTCTGCCTCGCGTGGGCGGGAACGTCCGCCCAGAACGTGAGCGTCTACATCGCCGACGCCCCACACGGGAACCTGCCCTTGATCGGCAACGAACATGACTGGTCGGCGATCCTGTACGAGTTCAGCGCGGTCCATCGAGCCGGTGCGATCGCGGCGATCGTCAACGGGCTCGGCGTCCTGTTGTGGCTGACCGGCACCTGCCTGTGCGTCGCAGGACCGTTCCTCGAACGGAGGCGATTCCGCAGCGGAAGCGACGATGCGCCGACGGCGCCGGCCCCCGGGCCACCACCACCGTCGGGAGGCTGGACGGTCGTTCCCCCGTGGGAACAGCAGGGTGGAGGCACCTCTGGGACGGTCGATCCCCCACGCTCCGGCCCCGATGTGTGACGATCGACGCATGCGCCGGCACACCCATCCCGCCCTCATCGCCGCCCTGGCCATCGCATCCGCGTTCGTCCTGGCCGGGTGCGTCATGCAGGCCCCGTCAGGCACGGAGGGCGCCCCGGCACAGCAGCCGCCTGACGGCGAGGCGGGAACCCAGCCGGTCCCCTCGGAACGGCACAGTCGGCAAGCTCGGGTGCCATGATCCGGCAGGCGAAGGTGACGGCGCAGTCTACTTCTCCGAGTACGGCTCGCTCGAGGAGTTCACCCCCGAGATCGCAGAGCAGTACGACCCCAACCTGATCTGGAACGAGAGCCCGATGGCGGTCGACGGTGAGGTCAGCATCCGGGGTACGGATGAGATCCGCATCCTGTTGGTAACGACGTCGCAGCTCGGCGGCCCGGTGTGCGCGGCGATCGACGAGTCCCTGACCGTCACCACCACGCTCGGGAGTCAGGACGCGACCGGCTTCGACGACTGCTCCGGAGGGCTCCCGGGCCTCTAGCCCAGATCGCCCCAGCTCCCGCTCACGGCGTGGCGTCCCCGCCCGCTCGGAACGCCGTGATCCCCTCGGCGGGGACCGGCCTGCTGAACAGGTACCCCTGCGCGAGCCGGCACCCGAGGTCCACGAGGAACCGGCGCTGCTCCTCGGTCTCGACGCCGACCGCCAGCGGCGTGATCCCCAGGTCGGAGGCGAACGCCACGACCGCCTCGAGGAAGTTCGCGACCTCCGCGTCATCGGGTAGATCGCGGATCAGCGGCTGGTCGATCTTGAGGACGTCGACGGGGAGGTGCTTGAGGCGGGCCGGCGGCGAGTAGCCGGTCCCGAAATCATCGATGGCGACGCGGAGGCCCCGCTCGTGCAAGCTCCACAGGACCTTCTGCGTTCGCGCCGGATCGGTCATCGCCGTCGACTCCGAGATCTCGACGATCAAGCGCGTCGAGACTACCTCGGCGTCCCGAAGGTTCTTCATGATCTTGTCGGCCAGGTCTCGCTGCCAGAGCTGCCGCGGCGACAGGTTGAAACTGATGTCCAGCTCCATCCCCTCGTCGCTCCACGCCCGCGCTTGCCGAGCCAGTTCCTCGAGGACCCACTCCCCGATGATCTCCATCAGCCCCATCTCTTCGGCAAGCGGCAGGAACTCGCCGGGTAGGACCAGGTCACCCCGCGGCCGCCGCCAGCGGAGCAACGCCTCGACCCCGACCATCGTTCCGTCTTCGAGATCAACGACCGGCTGGTAGTGCAGGACCCAGTCCCGATCCTTGACTGCCCGCTGCAGACGCCGGGTCAGCGAGAGCTGCGTCATCGGGTCCTTCCCGGCCTGGGTGTGGATCCGGTATCCGCCCGCCCGGTCCTTCTTGCTCTCGTACATCGCGACGTCGGCGTT
>CAZXFL010000008.1:0-91958 GCA_964640385.1 uncultured Actinomycetes bacterium | reverse complement strand
AGCCAAGCCAGCAGATCCTTGGGGTCGTGATGACAGATCTGTTTCAACGCAGCGGATCCGTTGAGGCCATCACGCTAGACGCTGGCCATGGCAATCCACTGCTGGTCTACACTGACCTGCGTCCCGCGAGCGCACAAGCGATTCGGGGGCACATCATCAATCCGAGAGGCGCGGCAGCCCAAGAGGGAGAGACATGACATCTGTCGAGAACATCCGCGAGCAACAGCGCCAGGTATGGAACGAGTTCTCCTCGGGTTGGCAGAAACAAGATGCATTCGTCTTGGCGTGGCTCGCACCAATCGGTACGGAGCTGCTCGATACGCTGGATCTGAAGGACGGAGATCATGCCCTCGATGTGGCCACCGGAACAGGAGAACCTGGCCTCACCGCCGCCATACGCGTCGGGGACGGCGACGTGGTCGCCGTTGACGTCGCAGAAGACATGGTCGGCATCGCCGCTGAGAACGCACGGCAACGCGGCATCGAGAACTTCTCCGTGCGTGTCGCCGACGAGAACGCCCTCCCGTTCGACGACGACAGCTTCGACGCTGTGATGTGCCGGTTCGGCGTGATGTACTTCGCCGACCCGTCCGCCGGCCTGCGGGAACTCGGACGAGTCCTCAAGCCCGGGCGCACGCTCGCGATGTCTGCTTGGACAGATGCGGCGAAGAACCCTTGGGCGGCGACGGCTGGAGCGGTCGTGAGCGAGATGCTTTCGCTTCCATCGCCGCCACCGGACAGTCCCGGGGTCTTCCGGCACGCGGCGCCGGGGGCGCTCGCCGGGCTGTTCGAAGATGCTGGCATCGGCGATCTCGAGGAGAAGGAGGTCACGGGAACCGTCTCCTTCGACTCGCCCGAGGACTATTGGACATTCATCCTGGATGTCGTCGCGCCAGTAGCGAAGCCGCTCGCAGGCGTTGACGATGCGATGCGCGAGGACGTCAAGCAGGCGGTGTTGGCAGCGGCGCAGCAGCATGAAGATGCGGGACGCATCGTCTTCCCCTGGAGCACATGGGTGGTCTCGGGAAGGAAGTAGAGAAGTAGAGGGAACGCTGCATTTGAAGCACCGTCAACCCGATCATCGCCCGACCCAGACGGCTGCGTTGCGGCCGACGCGCTCGTGGTCCTGGGCCCCTAATGGAATGACCGCGGTCCGCCACGCCGAGGAGGCAACGGCCACAGATGGGTTCGAATCTTCTCGAATGCTGCCGAACGGCGGGCTACGCGCGCAATTCAGATATCTGTTTCAGCAGGTCAGAGGCGGTTCGAACATTGTCTAGCCAAGCCCGCTGAGAAGTCGACGTAGTAGTCGAATGGTCGCGTGTCGGGGACCGGCGCCGTGCGAAGGACGGCCCACTGGTGCAGGTCGTCGGCCGCCGAAACTTCCTCGGTCGTCCATCCCAGGTTCGTCACGAAGAACGACGCCGCATGCGACAGCAGGTAGTTGGTGGTCGTCCAGGAATACAATCCCGCCTGGATGCAGGAGTCGGCCAAGCTAGACTAGGTCTAGGAAGACACCGTCGAATCGATGGTTGACAATCCACTTCGCGGACGCAGTACCTTGATGGATCAGGAGGGGAAGCCATGCCGCTCGTCACAGCTTTCAACTTGAGAGGAGAAGATCCGCTGTCAGAGATTGAGGAGGCCGTGCGACACGCAATGATAAGCATACCGGTCCTCGAAATAAATGATTACGAGGTTGACTTAGTTCCCATCTGTGAGCCTGACGGCTTTCGCGCAATCGTAACCAGAATAAATGTTGATCTTTGGGAAGGACGCGCGCGTACCAAAGATGCTCTGCAAGATCTGGCCGCAAGAGTGGCCAGGGCTTTCCAATCTGTTGTTGGACAGGAAAGGAAGGTGAAAGTCGTTATAAGGCCGTATGACGTTGAGAAGAGTGGCTGGGTGTCGTTTTGATAGTGGTTTTGATACGTGGGTAAGACCTAAGGCGCCCTAGTTCCATAACTCGCTCGACCAGGTCCGACTACTCCCTCCGGGTTTCCCTTCAAGGCGTTCGAATCCTCAGCCGGATCGATTCAAGTCGCAGCGACAGAAAGCCGTTTCAGCAGGTCAGCGCTGGTTCGAACTGCATCCCACCAAGCCAGCAGATATCCTCGGGCTCATGCAATCACCCGAGTGGCGTCCCAAGCGTTTCCTTGTCGTTCGCGGGGTCGGCAGGTAGCGTGCTTCGCAGCAAGGTCCCGGGAAGGAGATCGCTCGTGCGTTGGAATCGGATCGCGCTCGCCGTCGTCATGGCGGCCGGGCTCCTGTCGGGACTGCCGGCCGCGCCGTCAGGTGCCACGTTCCCCGGCAACGACGGGCGCATCGCGTGGGCGAGCGATGAGGACGGCGACTACGAGATCTACACGATGACCGACACGGGCGGCGGGGTTCGCCAGCTTACGATGAACACCGTGAGCGACAGGGATCCCGCCTGGTCGCCCGACGGCACGATGATTGCCTTTGCGCGTTACGCGGGCTCGAGTAGTGAGATCTTCGTGATGCGTCGCGACGGGACCCACGTCGATCGCCTGACCAACACCACCACCGACGAATCCGAGCCGACATGGTCACCGAGCGGAAACAAGATCGCGGTCGGCTCCATCCCCCCGAGCGCGTCGGACACCGAGGTCGTCGTGATGAACGCGGACGGGAGCCATCGCCGCACCATCACCAGTAGCCCGGAAGAGGATGCGGATCCCTCGTGGTCGCCGGACGGCGACCGCATCGCCTACGAACACGAGGTCTCTGGGACCGACCGCATCTTCACGATGGACCCCGACGGGAGCCATCGGCAGTCGGTGACCGACGCTTCCACCATCGCCTACGACCCGAACTGGTCTCCCAACGGCAACTGGCTGGCGTTCGAGTTGGATCCGGGGGTGAGCGCGGGGTACGACATCTACAAGTCCCGTCCCGATGGGACTTCGCAGACCCGACTCACGTTCACGGGAACCGCGTCCGACGCCGGGCCCGCGTGGTCCCCGGAGGGGAACCGGATCGCCTACTTCGACCGGGTCGACGGAGACGACGAGATCGTCATCATGAGCGCGAGCGGAGCCTTCCAGGGGCAGCTGACCTCCAACACCACGTTCGACCAGTTCCCTGACTGGCAGGCCACGTAGCGACGATCGCAGCCGGCCGGGTCCGATCCTCCGCTCAGCCGGGCGGCCGGGGTCCTTCCTTGGATACGAGGTTGACGAGTTCGCTCCAGACGGCCGCGGTCTGCCGCTCCTCTACTCCCTCACGGAAGGCGATGACCATCCCTGCGATGAAGTCGTGCTCCTTCAGCGGGACGGCCGCGTACTGGATGCGGAACCCCTCATCGTCGGGATCGCGCGGGTTCCTCCGCAGGCGGGCGCGCTGCGGGGTCCGGATCGTCGCTCCCTGCGTGAGGACCTTCGCGAACGGCTCGCGCAGCGGCTGACCGGTCATGTCGTCGATCAGGTGCAGCACCTCGCCGACGGGCTTGCCGACGACCTTCTCCACCGGCCTGTCGAGCTGCCTCTCGGCTTCAGGATTCAGGTAGCGCACCACGCCTCCCGCATCGGTGGCGATCACCGCTTCCGAGAAGGAGCTCAGCATGTTCCGCAGCCACCATTCGCTGGCGCGCACCACCGCGTCGGACTGGGACTTCATCACCGCCATCTCGACGGCGATCTCCAGTTCGTGTTCTTTGACCGGTTTGACCAAGTACCCGAACGCCCCGGTATGGCGGGCGCGCATGACGGTCTCCCGATCGGAATAGCCCGAGAGGTAGATCACCGGCAGTCCGTACCAACTCCACAGGGACGCGGCCGTGTCGACCCCGTCCATCGCCCCCTTCAGCCCGATATCCATGAGGACCAACTCGGGCCGGACCTGGTTCACGAGGTTGAGAGCATCCTCACCGGTCTCGGCGGTTGCGAGGACCTGATGGCCTTGCGCCTCGAGCCGGAGCTTGATCTCCTGCGCGACGAGCGGTTCGTCTTCAACGATGAGGATCAGTGCCAAGCTCGGAACCCTCCATGAAGTCGCCTCTTCGGGCGGACACGGCGAAGGCGGAAGCGATCACTCTACCCAGCAGCGCTGCAGCGCGCCCTTCGATGCATACCTGATATCAGGCATGCGGAGGTGCTTTGGTAGCCTGTCCCCCGCTACCCGCTCCCATCGTCTAGGGGCCTAGGACGCCGCCCTCTCAAGGCGGAAACACGGGTTCAAATCCCGTTGGGAGCACACTCAGCCGAAAGACGAGCGCAATCGCGTCAGGGTCCGTTCGCGGCCGAGCAGGGCCAACGATTCCGGTAGCGGTGGAGAGATGTTCGATCCCGTCACGGCCGCCCGTACCGGCTGCCAACCCTTCGTCCGATTCAGGCCCGAAGCCTCTGCACACAGATCGAGCGCCGCCATGATGCCCTCAGCGGTCCAAAGCTCGACCCCCTCCAGGGCCGCCGCAGCCGACGCGAGATAGTCCGGACCGGCCTTCGCGAGCAGCTTCGCCGCCTTCTCGTTGGGCGGGATATCATCGGTGAACAGGAACCTCAGGAGATCCACGGCCTCCGGAAGGAATTTCATCCGCTCGTTGATCAGCGGGATCGCCTCCCCCAGCACGTCGGGCTCGACCGCCACGCCGGCCTCCGAGAAGAACGGCAGCAGGCGAGCCCCCAGATCGTCCACAGGCAGTTCCTTGATGTAGTGGCCGTTCATCCACTCGAGCTTCTCGGTGTCGAAGGCGGCCGGGTTGTGGGAGACGCGCCCGATGTCGAACGCCTCGACCAGCTCGTCGCGCGAGAAGAACGTCGTCGACTCGTCTTTCGACCAGCCCAGAAGCGCCAGGTAGTTGATGAGTGCCTCGGGCAGGTAGCCCTGCTCGCGGAACGCCTCGACCGCCACCGACCCGTGACGCTTGGACAGCGGCTTGTGGTCGGCCCCGACGATCAGGGGCAGATGAGCGTAGGTCGGGTGCGAGGGGGCGCCGAGCGCGTCCAGGATCGCGAGCTGGCGCGGGGTCGACGGCAGCAGGTCCTCGCCTCGGATCACATGGGTCATCTCCATCAGCAGATCATCCACCGCAGCCGCGAGAAGGTACGTGGGCGAGCCATCCGAGCGCAGGATCACGAAGTCGCGCAGTGAGCCGGCGGCGAAGTGGACCTCGCCGCGGACCAGATCGTGGACGGTGTACTCCTTGTCCTCCATACGGAACCGGAGCGCGGCCGGCCTCCCTTCGCCCTCGAAGTCCCGGCGCTCGGCGTCGGTCAGGGTCCGGCACCGTCCGTCGTAGCCCGGCGCCTCGTGACGGGCCATCGCCGCCGCGCGGCGCTCCTCGAGCTCCTCCTTGGTGCAATAGCAGTTGTAGGCATGGCCGTCGGCGATGAGTGCGTCCGCTTTCTCGCGGTAGATGCCGAGCCGCTCCGTCTGCCGGTACGGGGCATGCGGACCGCCGACCTCCGGACCCTCGTCCCAATCGATGCCGAGCCAACGCAGCGAGTCGATCAAGATGTCGATGGCCTCGTCCGTCACGCGGCTGGCGTCGGTGTCTTCGACGCGCAGGATGAACGTGCCGCCGTGATGTCGCGCGAAGAGCCAGCTGAACAACCCCGTTCGCGCGTTCCCGACGTGCATCGAACCGCTCGGCGCGGGCGCGAACCGGCAACGGACGCTCACGGCTCGACCTGATTCTTCAGCACGCCGATGTCCTGGATCTGGACCTCGACCTCGTCGCCGGGGGCAAGCGGTCCGATCCCGGCCGGGGTCCCGGTCATGATGATGTCGCCCGGGAGCAGGGTCATGTACTGCGTGATATAGGCGATCAGCGCGGAGGGACCGTAGGCCATGTCGGACGTCCGCGAAGACTGGCGCACCTCGCCGTTGACCCGCGTTTCAAGTGCGAGGTCCGCCGGATGGGCCGAGGTCTCGATCCAGGGCCCGATCGGGTTGGAAGAATCGAACCCCTTCGCCCGCGTCCATTGCGAATCCTTGGCCTGCAGGTCGCGCAGCGTGACGTCGTTGCCACAGGTGTAGCCCAGGATGACCTTGTCGGCGTCCTCGACGCTGCCGACGCGGTGTGCGAGCCGCCCGATGACCACGGCCAGTTCTCCCTCGAAGTCGACCCGTTCCGAGTTCGGGTTCAAGGGGATCGGGTCCCCCGGACCCACGACCGACGTCGACGGCTTCAGGAACAGGAGCGGCTCCGGAGGGATCTCCTCACCCATCTCTCTCGCGTGCGCACGGTAGTTCAGCCCGATGCCGACCACCTTGGACGGCAGGACGGGCGCGAGCAGGCGGACGTCGTCCACCGGGATCTCCTCCCCCGTCGGGATCGGCGCCTCGAAGAACGTTCCCTCGAGCACGCGGATCGAGCCGTCGTCGAGCGTGCCGGTGGCGATGCGGTCGCCGTAGCGGAAGCGGACCAGCCTCATGTGGCGGAGCTAGTCCACCGGGTTGAGCCAGCCGCCGTAGGCCTCGATCTCGCCGGTCGCCGCCTGGAAGAACGTTTCCTGGAGCTGCTTGGTGACCGGCCCGCGCTTGCCCTCGCCGATCTGCCGGTCGTCCAGCTCGCGGATCGGAGTCACCTCCGCAGCCGTTCCGGTGAAGAACGCCTCCTCCGCGTGGTAGACGTCGGTGCGCACGAGGCTCTTCTCGATGACCTCGATCCCCAGGTCACGCGCGATCGTCATGACCGAGTCCCGGGTGATCCCCCCGAGGCAGCCGTCGGACAGCGGCGGCGTCGAGACCTTCCCGCCGTGGACGACGAACAGGTTCTCGCCCGAGCCGTCGGCGATGTGACCGTGCTGGTTCAGCATGATCGCCTCGTCGTAGCCGCCGTTGACCGCCTCCATCTTGGCCAGGATCGAGTTGATGTACTGACCGGTGGCCTTGGCCGCCGGCGGCAGCGCGTTCTGGTCGTTGCGTTTCCAGCTGGACGTCTTGATGCGGACGCCGGCCTCCAGCGCCTCCTCACCCAGGTAGGCGCCCCACGGCCAGACGGCGATCGCCACCTGCACCGGTACGCCGAACGGGTTCAGCCCCATCTCTCCGTAGCCCAGGAACACGATCGGCCGGATGTAGCAGTGCGCCAGGTCGTTGACCTTGATGGTCTCCTTGACCGCGCCGATCAGTTCCTCGGGCTGGTACGGGATGTCGATGTGGTAGATGTGCGCGGACTTGAAGAGGCGCTTGATGTGATCGTCCAGCCGGAACACCATCGTGCCCTGGCTCGTCTCGTAGGCCCGGATGCCCTCGAACACGCCCGACCCGTAGTGCAGCGCGTGGCTGAGTACGTGGACCTGCGCGTCCTCCCAATTCACGAGTGATCCGTCCATCCAGATCTTCGCGACGGGTTGGATAGGCACCTGGGTCTCCTCTCTCATGTCGGACCGGTCGATCCGGTCCGGGAGTCCTCCAAGGATAGCGGGCGAGACAGCGGCGCGGGCGGCCGTTAGACGGCCGCCCGCGGTTCCTCCGCTACGTTCTCGCTCCCCGCACGCTCGTCCTCCGCCTCTGCGCCCTCGGCGGGGGCCTGCGGCACGAGGGCGCGATGCAGGATCCGACGGACGGGCAGCAGGAAGCAGACGCCCCCCAGGCACGCGACCCCGGTCAGGATGTAGGCGACCTTCGGACCGAGCCATTCGATGAGGAACGGCGCGACGACGAATGACGCCGCGAACGCCAGCGAGATCACCGCATGCGAGGCCGCGATGACGCGGCTGCGGACCGCATCGGGCGCTCGGCGCTGCATGATGCCGGCTTCGGCCACCATCGTCAGCGCGTCGGCGAACCCCGAGATGAAGATCCCCGCGAGCACCCCGAGGAAGATCGGCGAGATGCCCACGCTTGCCAGCGACAGGCCCACGACGATCATCCCCCACACCAGGACGTTGCCCTCCGACGCCTTCGTCAGTTTGCGGCCGAGGATGGAGCCGAGTACCGACCCACCGCCCCAGGCGGCGATCATGAACCCGTAGGCGCCGCCGGCACCCGACGGATCGAACAGTTCCGCCAGCGGGATATCGGCGGTCAGCGCGATCCCCATCCCCAGGACGACAACGATCCACGCGGCGGTCATGAACCGCAGTGCCCGGTCCTTCCACAGGAACACGAGCCCCGCCCGCATGCCGCGGTGCTCCTCCTCCGTCTCGCCGCGATCCCTGTCCTTGAAGTCCCCCCGCACCACCGCGACGAGCGCCGCCGAGAGCAGGAACGACACCGTGTTCGCGATGAAGATCGGCTTCGGCCCGACGATGTCGAAGAGCACGCCGCCGATGGCCGGCCCCAGCATGATCCCGGTTGTCCATCCGATCTGCAGCATCGAGTTCGCCCAGGGGATGTCCTCTTCGTTCTTGACCAGGTTGGGGATCGCCGCGCCCGACGCCGAGATCATCGGGGCCTCGCCTACGGCGGACCAGAACGCGAAGAAGAGCAGCCAGGATGGCGAGTCAACGAAGGCCATGATGAGGAAGAACGCCCCGGCCACCAGATCCGAGTAGATCATGATCTTCTGCCGGTCGTAGCGGTCCCCCAGCAGACCGGCGAAGGGGCCCACGAGTCCCGCGACCCCGAACGTCAAGAACAGGGACGCAGCGAGCCAGAAGACCGAGCCCGTCAGGGCTTCGATCTGCAGGTTCAATGCCGCGAACGCCGCGGCGCCGCCGGTGATCGAGATACCGCGCGCGAGGGCGATGGCTCGAACGGCTGATCTGGGTTTCGTGAATAGAACGGGCATGATCCTCTCCGACCTGGGATGTACGTGGGGCCTCTCATGACAGCGCTGACCGAACGGGGAGTCCGGCGGTGATCGCGCTATCGGTCAGAGAGCAAACATAGTCCCGATAATGTAGCACGCCTGCGCTGCAACGTGAACCGGATAGTGTTGCAAGGTCGTGTCAGATCCTCGGCGGGACCGGCGGCTACTCCGGCAAGACGATGAAGTGAGCGTGCTCGGCGCCGATCTCCTGCACCATGTTCTCGAACACGTCGTCGGGGATGGGGTCGTCGACCGTCAGGCCCATGACTGCCAGACCGCCCTGGCTGCGGCGTCCGACCTCCATGCTGGCCACGTTGATACCGGCAGTTCCGAGCGCGTCGCCGACCTTACCGATCACACCGGGCCGGTCCTCGTAGAGGAAGAACGCCATGAAGTGGGCGGGCTGCATGTCCACATCGAAGTCCAGGACCCGGACGATCCGGTCGCCGCCGCGCTTGCCGACCAGGGTTCCGGCGACGCTGACCTCGCCGTCCTCGGTCGTCGCCCGCAGCGAGATGAGGTTCACGTAGTCGCGCGACACGCTGGTCTTGGTCTCGTGAACGGCGATGCCTCGTTCCTGGGCGATGACCGGCGCGTTCACGTAGGACAGAGGCTCGTGTACTACACCCGCCAGGGTGCCCTTGACCGCGGCGAGGGTCAGCACCCGCGTGTCGACCTCGGCAAGTCGGCCGAGGTACTGGCACTCGATCGTCTGCAGCGCGCCTTCGGCGAGGCCCGTCAGGAGCCCGCCCAGCTTCTCGGCCAGCGGCATGAACGGCCGCACGACCTCGGGGATCTCCGCCCCGGCGGCCAGGTTCACTGCGTACGGGACGAACTCGCCGCGTAGCGCCAGCCGGACCATCTGCGCGATGGTGACCCCGGCTTTGTCCTGCGCCTCGACGGTTGAAGCGCCCAGGTGCGGCGTCACGACGACCTCGTCGAACTCGAACAGTGGCGACTTGAGCGCCGGCTCGGTCGCGAACACGTCCAGGGCCGCCCCGGCCAGGTGTCCGTCCTTGAGCGCCTTCGTCAGCGCATCCTCGTCGACGATCCCCCCGCGGGAGGTGTTGATCAGGCGCGCGCCCTCCTTCATGAGGGTGAGCTCGCGTTCGCCGATGAAATCCTCGGTCTCTGGGGTCTTCGGCAGGTGGATCGACACGAAATCGGCCTGGACCAGCAGCGCTTCGAGCGTCGGCATCAGCTCCACGCCCATCTCGCGCGCTTTGTCGCGCGAGACGTACGGATCGAACGCGATCAGCCGCATCCCGAACGCTGCGCACCGCTGCGCGACCATCGTGCCGACCCGGCCCATGCCGACGAGCCCGAGCGTCTTGCCCTGCAGCTCCACGCCCTGGAAGCGCTCGCGCTCCCAGGAACCGCCCTTGAGGATGGCGTTCGCCGCGGGGATGTGGCGGGCCTGCGAGAGCAGCAGCGCGATCGTGTGCTCGGCTGCCGAGACGATGTTGGACTGCGGGGCGTTCAGAACGACGACGCCCTTGCGGGTGGCGGCGTCCACGTCCACGTTGTCGATGCCGATGCCAGCACGGGCGACGACCTTCAGGTTCTCCGCGGCGTCGATAACTCCGCCCGAAACCTTGGTCTGCGAGCGCACGACCAGCGCGTCGTAGGGGCCGATCGCGGAGGTCAGGTCGCCGGTCGCCAGGTCCTCACGGACGTCGACCTCGAAGTCCTCGCGGAGCACTTCCAGACCCCGCTCCGAGAGCGGCTCGGTGACCAAGACCTGCATCCTCTACCCCCCAGCGAAGACGTCTTCGGCGGCGGCAACCGCTTGCCCACGCTTGACCGGGTATCCCATCGACCCGAGCGTGAGTTCCAGCGCCGCCAGGCACCGGATGATATCGAACTTGTCGTAGTAGCCGAGATGCCCGATCCGGAAGACCTTCCCTTTCAAGGGGCCCTGGCCGGGGGCCAGGACGATGCCGTGGTCGGCGCGAACCTTGCCAACCAACTCGTTCCCGTCGATGCCCTCCGGGGCCCTGACCGCGGTCACCGTCCACGCCCGCTCGGGATGGACGCCGAACAGGTCGAGTCCCAAGGCCGTCACACCCTCCTTGACCGCCCGCGAGAGCAGCTCGCTGCGGACGAGCGCGGCTTCGGGCCCGCCCTCCTCGAAGTACAGGTCCAGCGCGGCCTGCAGGCCCATCACCAGATGCACGGCCGGCGTGTACGGGCTCTCGGGGTTCGGCAATTCGTAGGAGGCTTTGGTCACCGACCAGTCGAAGTAGAACCGCGGGTTGGTCGCGGTCTCGGTCGCCCGCCACGCGGCGTCGCTGACCGCGACGAACGCCAGGCCCGGCGAAGCCGAGAGCGCCTTCTGGGAACCGGCGACCGCGACGTCGATGCCCCACGCGTCGGCGTCGAAGGGAACCGCACCGAGCGAGGAGACCGCGTCGACGATCATCAGGGCGTCGGTCGGCTTCACCACCGCGGCGATCGCCTCTATGTCGTGGATGACGCTGGTCGAGGTCTCGGACTGCTGGACCAGCACGCCCTTTGTCGGCCCTTCCGCCAGGGCGGCTTCGACATCGGCGGGGTCCACGGTCTGGCCCCACTCGTAGTCGATCGTCCGAACGTCCAGGTTGTACGCCGTGGCGATCTTGGCGAAGCGTTCCCCGAAGTAGCCCGCGACGGGAACAACCACCCGATCGCCCGGCGAGAAGCAGTTGACGACCGCCGACTCGAGTCCGCCCGTGCCGCTGGAGGCGAACGTGAGCACGTCGTTGTCGGTCCGGTAGAGGCGCTTCAGCTTCTCGGTGACGTCGCGCAGGAGGTCCCCGAAACCGGGGCCACGGTGGTAGAGGATCGGCGAGCCCTGGGCCAGCAGGACCTGCGGGGGAACCGGCACGGGGCCGGGAGCCATGATGATCTCGGGCTTGCTCACCTGCGGTTCCACTCCTCGAAGGGCGGCTCGATGGGCGTTTCGGCCAGCCTATCAAAGCCCTCTTCAGGCACCGTTCACGCCTCGTCGACGAGCGTCCGTAGGTCAACCTCCGGGTCGGCGAGGGCGGCCGGATCGACCGGTGAACCGATCAGCTTGAGCGAACGCCGCACGTCGCGGGGGTAGTCCAGGGACAGACTTGCCCGCAGGATGCCGGCCTCATCCAGCTGGAACGCGCAGAAGGTGCGCTCCTCCACACTGCCCCGGATGATGGGACGGTTCCACTCGGTGGTGAACCCGCCCATCTGGATCATCGAGTCGTACTGATCCGACCAGAACCAATGCGGGTCGTCGAAATCCGCGCTGGCACCGAGCATGTTCCGAGCGGCTGCGCGCCCCATCTTCTCGGCATTGTCCAGATGCTCGACGCGGATGCGCCCGAACAGCGGGTGCTGGTGGTTGGCGACGTCCCCCGCGGCGAAGATGCCCGGGACGCTGGTCTGCAGGGCCCCATCGACGAGAACACCCCGGTCGACCGCGATCTCGGTCCCCTCGGCGACTTCGAGGTTGGGCTCCGTCCCGATCCCGACGACGACGAAGTCCCCTTCGACGCGGCGGCCCTGCTCGGTCACCACCGCCTCGAACCGGCCGCCGCTCCCCTCGAACCGCGCCGCGGTGTCCTGGAAGAACAACTCAACTCCGTTGTCCCGATGCATCGCCTCGACGGCCCGCCCGAACCCCTGGCCGAGGACGCGGAACAGCGCCGTCGGGAAGACCTCGACGACCGAAACCTCCAGCCCCATCTGCCGGAACGACGCGGCCAGTTCGGCGCCGATGAACCCGAAGCCGACGAGGACCGCCTTGTCGGCGCCGGCCGCAGCCGCTCTGATCCGGTCGCAGTCGGCGGCGGTCCGCAGATCGAACACCCCGTCGAGGTCCGCGCCGGGGATGTCGAGCGTGCGGTTCCGCACCCCCGTCGCGATGAGCGCGGCGTCGAAGGCGACCTCCTCGCCGCCGGCGAGCTCCACCGTTCGCCGCGGGGGGTGGATGCGCGCTACCCGTTCGCCGAAGCGAGCGTCGATCGCCTGCTCCGCGTAGAACTCCGGAGGCCGCAGGAACCCCTTGGCAAGCTCCTGCTCGCCGCGCAGGTACTCCTTCGAGAGGGGTGGGCGTTCGTAGGGGGGCTGCTGTTCGTCGCCGATCAGCACGACACGACCGTCGAAGCCCTCCTCTCGGAGTGTTACGGCAGCCGTCGCGCCCGTCGCGCTTGCACCCACGATCACGAACGTCTCCGTCACTCGTCCCCCTCCTGATCGAACGGCTCCAGGCCGCGTTCTGCCGCCCGCCGCGCGACCATCGGCCGGAGCACGAACATGAACGCGACGAACAGGTAGAACGCTCCCATGATCAGGATGCCCGTCCGGAAGTTCACGGGGATCAGGGCTGCGAGCGCGCCCGCGACCCAGGAGAGCTGGAACAGGACCTCGTAGCGCACGAACACCCGGCCATGCGCGTACTCCGGCACGAACTTCTGGGCGAGACTCTGCAGCGCGAGACGCCCGAACTCGCTCGACATCCCCGCCACGAACGTGAACAGGCACAAGACGATCAACCCGAAGAAGCCGTACGCCATCACCCCGACGATGCCGGCGGCGACCAGCGACGCGAGCACCAGCCCCTCCTCCCTGATCCGGCGCGGAAGCTTCGGCGCGAGGAAATCGCCCACGTACAGGCCGACCGTCGCGAGCGCCGCGAGGAGCCCGAACCAGTACGCGGGAGCAGCCTCCTCGCGCAGCGAGAACCCGAGGAGGAAGATCAGGAACCCCGTCGCCATGCGCAGGCCCACGACCCCGGCGGCGGCCACCGTCAGCTCGGGCAGCTTCCCGAGCTTGGTGACCTCCGTCGTCCGCTTCGGGACCTTCGGGTGCGAGAGTCGCAGGACCAGAAGGCACGTGACGCCGTAGACGACCGCGGCCGCCCCCATCGCCATGCCCCCGCTCCCCAGCCGGGCCAGGCCGATCGCGACCGGGGCCATCAGCGACGCCGCGGCGACCCCCCAACGCGCGAGCCGGGCGTTGGCCTGAACGAGATCCTCCTGGCCGGCGTAGGCGAGGGTCAGCCCGTTCTTCGTGATGCTGTGGATCTTGGTGCAGACGAGCAAACCGAAGGCGAGTGGGAACAGCGCGGACGTGTCCATCCGGGTCACGAGCAGCATCGCGAGCACCATGCGCAGCGCGGCGGCCGCGAACGCGATGATGCGCCGCGGGCCCGCTCGATCCAAGAGGGGCACCAGCACGATGCCGGCGACCGTCAGCGGCGCCATCGTCAGCGCCAGGTACAGCGCGACCTGGATCCGCGCTTCCCCGACAGGCACCGAGAAGAAGACCGAGTCGGCCAGCGCGATCGCCACGAACGTGTCCCCGGCGACGCTGCCGAAGTGCACCAGCGCGAACGTGTCGAGCGAGCGGTCCGAGGTCCAGGCGCTACGGAACGGGCGGGTGGTGAGGAGCAAGAGCCGGGCGGCGAAACCCGGTCGCGGGCCCGTCGGCACGGGGGGATCCCCCGTCTCCGGCGGCTCGCCCGTGCGCCGGAGATGCATCTAGGCGCTGAGCCGCTCGCGCAGCAGTTCCTGCACGACCTTCGGATTCGCCGAACCGCCCGAGGCCTTCATCACGGCACCGACCAGGAATCCGATGACGCCCTCCTTCCCGCCGCGGAACTGCTCGACGGGCCCGGGGTTGTCGATGATCACCCGATCGACGATCGCCCCGAGCTCACCGACATCAGAAACCTGCGCAAGGCCCTGCTCTTCGATGATGTCGGCAACCGTGATGGAGCCCTTGCCGAAAGACACCTTCGGTTCCGTACTGGTGCCGCGTACCACTTGCTGAGTCGCGAGGATGTGGGCCAACACCTGCTTGGCCCCCGTACTCGACAGGGCTCCGTTCGCGGTCTTCTCGGCCAGATCCGCGATGTGCTTCGGTGTGATCGGCGCGTCGGCGAGCTCCGTCTTCGCCTCGTTCAGCTGCCCTGCGAGATCCTGCGTGAGCCAGTTGGCGGCGGCTGTCGGATCCGCGCCGAGCCCGATCGTCTCCTCGAAGAAGCCGGCCCAGGCCCCGTCGCCTGCGAGGATCCGAGCCTGTTCGGGCGTCAACCCCAGGGCCGATCCGTAGCGTTCGCGCCGTGCCGCCGGCAATTCGGGCAGGCCCGCGCGCAGCTCCTCGACCCAGCCGCCGGCCGGCTCGAGCGGTGGCAAGTCGGGCTCGGGGAAGTACCGGTAGTCGAACGCCTCCTCCTTCGAGCGCATCGAGATCGTGCGCCCCTCGTCCTCGCTCCAGTGGCGGGTCTCCTGGATCAGAGCTTCGCCGACGTCCAGCGCGGCGGCCTGGCGTTCCTGCTCGTAGCGAAGCGCCCGCTCGAGTGAGCGCATCGAGTTCATGTTCTTGATCTCGACCTTGGTCCCGAATCCGGCGGATCCGCGAGGACGCAGCGAGATGTTCCCATCGCACCGAAGCGAACCCTCCTCCATCCGCACGTCGGACACGCCGAGCGCTTGCAACGCCTGGCGCAATTCGCGCAGGTACTCCCCCGCCTCCTCCGGTGAGCGCAGGTCCGGTTCGCTCACGCATTCGACCAACGGAACGCCGGCGCGGTTGAAGTCGATCAGCGCGTAGTCGGCGTCGTGGATGCGTCCGGTCTCGCCGGCATGGGTCGTCTTGCCGGTGTCCTCCTCCATGTGTACGCGGGTGATGCCGATCCGCCGGTCCTCGCCCCCGACCTCGACGTCCAGGTGGCCGTTCACACAGACCGGAAGGTCGTACTGCGAGATCTGGAAGTCCTTTGGCATATCCGGGTAGAAGTAGTTCTTGCGGCTGAACTCCGAGTACGGCGCGATGTCGCAGTCCAGCGCAAGTCCGATCCGCACGATGTACTCGATGGCCTTCTCGTTCGGCACCGGGAGCGTCCCAGGGTGCCCGAGGCAGACCGGGCAGACGTTCGTGTTGGGCTCAGAACCGAACGTGTTCCGGCACCCGCAGAACATCTTGGTCGCGGTCGAGAGCTCCACGTGGCACTCCAGCCCGATGACGGTTTCGTAGTCGCCCATGTGGGCTAACGATAGCGGCTCACTATCCTGGGTGGATGCCCGCATCCGACGCCCGCTCCTCGGACCCGCTCCGGCCCGCCTCGCCGGGGTCGATCTGGGCCGCCCTGGTCACGGTCTGGATCGTCTGGGGAACCACCTATCTCGCGATCCGCGTCGTGAACGAGAGCATCCCCCCGCTGATCGGAGCCTCCGTCCGCTTCCTCGCGGCCGGCGCCATCCTGTACCTGTGGACCGTCCGCCGCGGCGACCGCGCAGGCGACCGGCCGACGCTGCGCCAGTGGCGCTCGGCCTTGATCATCGGGACCCTTCTGGTCTTTGGCGGCAACGGCCTCGTCTCACTGGCCGAAGACACGATCCCGTCGGGCCTGGCGGCCTTGCTGGTCGCGGTCGTCCCTTTGTGGCTGGCGCTCTTCGACCGGTTGCTGTTCCGGAAACGGCTGCGGCCGATCGCCGTCGTCGGACTCGTGACCGGGTTCGGCGGCGCGGCACTGCTGGCCGGTGGTTCGATCGCGGGCGACATCAGTGCCGCGGGGATCGCGCTGGTCGTCGGGGCCACATTGCTGTGGACCTTCGGCTCTCTCTACGCGCGGCGTGCGGACCTGCCGGCCCGGCCGCTGGTCGGCGCGGGGATGGAGATGCTGTGCGGTGGCGCCGTCCAGCTCACCGTCGGGATCCTGATCGGCGAACTCGGTGACCTCCATCCCGACACGTTCTCCGCGGCGTCGCTCAGCGCGGTCGCCTACCTCATCGTGTTCGGTTCGATCGTCGCCTTCAGCTGCTACGTGTGGTTGATCCGGTCGGCTCCCACCTCGCTGGTGGCGACCTACGCGTACGTGAACCCGGTGGTCGCCGTGGCGCTCGGCTCGATCATCCTGGCCGAACCGCTCGAGCCGCGCACGCTCTTCGCCGGCGCTATCATCGTCGTGTCGGTCGCCCTGATCGTCTCCGGACAGAGGCCGCCGCCGACCGATGAGGAACGGGAAGAAGCCGTGCGCGCAGCGTCAGGTGAGTGAGGCGATCAGCGGCGGCTTCGCATCGAACCCGAAGTCCAGTTCGAAGGCGTTCGCTGCGCGGAGCAGCGTCGGCTCGTCCAGCAGCTTCGCGGTGAACTGCAGCCCGACCGGCAGGCCTGCGGCGTCCAGGCCGCAGGGGACGCTGACCGACGGCACGCCAGCGAAGTTCGCCGGGATGGTGAACACGTCCGAGAGGTACATCGCCAACGGGTCGTCGGCTTTCTCGCCGATCTTGAACGCGGTTGTCGGTGAGGTCGGCGACACGAGGACATCGAAGTCCTCCCACGCGGCCTCGTAGTCGCGGATAACCAGCGTGCGAACCTTCTGGGCTTGCCCGTAGTAGGCGTCGTAGTAGCCGGCCGACAGCGAGTAGGTGCCGAGCATGATGCGCCGCTTGACCTCCGGCCCGAACCCCCGGCCGCGCGTGTTCGTCATCATCTCCACGGAATCGTCTCCGTCGGCCCGGAAACCGTAGCGAACCCCGTCGTAGCGGGCCAGGTTCGATGAGGCTTCGCTCGGCGCGATCAGGTAGTAGGCCGAGAGCGCGTAGTCCGTGTGCGGGAGCGAGACCTCGCCCACCTCGGCGCCGAGCGCCTGCAGTCGCTCGCACGCGGCCGAGAGCGCGTCGCGCACCTCCTGCTGGACGCCGTCCCCCGAGGCCTGCGACACCACCCCGACCCGAAGACCCTTCACGCCGGCATCCAGGCCCTCGAGGTAGTCGGGCACCGGCGCGTCGACGCTCGTCGCGTCCATCGGATCGTGGCCCGCGACCGCGCCGAGTAGCACGGCCGCGTCACGGACCGAGCGGGTGAAGGTGCCGACGTGGTCCAAGCTGCTCGCGAAAGCGACCAACCCGTACCGCGAGATGCGTCCGTAGGTCGGCTTGAGCCCGACGACGCCGCACAGGGCCGCAGGCTGGCGGACCGAGCCGCCGGTATCGGAGCCGAGCGCCCACACCGCTTCCCCAGCCGCGACCGCCGCCGCCGACCCGCCGCTGGACCCGCCCGGCACCGTCTCGAGGTTCCACGGGTTGTGCACCGGCCCGTACGCGGAGTTCTCGTTGGATGAGCCCATCGCGAACTCGTCCATGTTGGTCTTGCCGACCATCGCCGCACCGGCCTCGCGGAGCCGCGCCCACGCGGTCGCGTCGTAGGGTGGGACGTAGCTCTCGAGGATCTTCGAACCGCACGTCGTGCGGACGCCTGCGGTGGTGAAGACGTCCTTGACGGCGATCGGGATGCCGGCCACGGCCGGCACGTCGTCTCCGGCCTCGAACCGCTCATCCACGAGCGCCGCTTGTTCGAGCGCCTGCTCATCCGTGACGGTCAGGTAGGCACCGACCTGCGCGTCCACGCGCCGGATACGATCCAGGGTCTCCTCGACGAGCGCCCCGGACGACAGCTCACCTGCGCGCAGCTGGGGGATCAACTCGGATGCGGTCTGGTCACAGGGTAGCGCCACGGTCAGTCCATCTCCACGATGCGCGGAACCTTGAACCGCCCGCCTTCCTGCTCAGGCGCGTTCGCAAGCGCCTCGTCCTGGGTGAGGGACGGCGTCGGCTCGTCGGGACGGAGAACATTAGACCGCGGGATCGCGTAGGAGGTCGGCGCGACGTCCTCGACCGCGACCTCGCCGACCTTCGCAGCATGCTCGAGGATGACCCCCAGCTGCTCGCGCAGCTGCGCTTTCTCATCGTCCGTCAGGTGCAGACGCGCCAGGCGTGCAACGTGGTCGACATCGATCTCGACGGGCATGGCGGAGAGTCTAGACGTGGAAACTAGTCGTGGTCGTGGTCGTGGTCGTGGTCGGGGGCATCTCGACCGGTCCCCTCGGCGTCTCCATCGGCCGGATGCTACCGCCCGAGGCGGCGTAGGAACTCGGCCTCATCGATGGTCTCGACGCCGAGCTCGACCGCCTTCTCGAACTTGGATCCCGGGTTCGCACCGGCGACCACGAGGTCGGTCTTCTTCGAGACGCTCGATGCCACCCGCGCGCCGGCGCGTTCCGCCCGTTCCTTCGCCTCATCCCGGCTCAGGCCCTCGAGGCTGCCCGTCAGCACCAGCGTCAGCCCGGCGAGCGGCCCGTCGGCGGCCGGCTGCTCGCTCAGCGGATCCTCGAGCCGCACCCCCGCCGATCGGAGCTTGGCCAGCACCGCCAGGTTGTCGTCGTCGCGGAACCATCCGTAGGCGCTGCCCGCGATCTCGGGACCGATCTCCGGAACCACCTCCAGCTCTTCGAGGCCCGCTGCGGCCAACCGGTCGACCGACGGGAACGCCCGCGCCAGTACCTGCGCGACGTGTTCACCGACGTGGCGGATGTTGAGCCCGACCAGCAGCCGCCAGAGCGGCCGATCCTTGGATCCGTCGACCGCTGCCAGCAGGTTCGCGATGGAGCGATCCTTGAACCCGGGGAGCTCCGCGAGCTGCTCGACGGTGAGACCATAGATGTCACCGACGTCCTCGAGCAGGCCGCGGTCGCGCAGTGCCGTGACGGTCTTGAACCCGAGCCCCTCGATGTCCATCGCACCCCGTGACGCGAAGTGGAACAGCGCCTCTTCGCCCTGCATCGGGCACCCGCGACGGTTCGGACACCGGTAGTCGGCGGCGTCCTCGTCACGGACGAGCGCCGTCCCGCATGCCGGGCACGCCGGCGGCATCTTCCAGCGCCGCGCACTCGTCTTGCGCTTGGACACGACCGGACCGACGACCTCGGGGATGACGTCGCCCGCGCGCCGCACGATCACCGTATCCCCCTTCCGCACGTCCTTGCGGCGGACCTCGTCCTCGTTGTGAAGCGTAGCCGTCGTGACGGTGACGCCGCCGACGAACACCGGTTCGAGCCAAGCGAACGGTGTCACTTTGCCGGTACGTCCGACGTGCACATCGATCGTGCGCAGTACCGTCGTGCGTTCTTCCGGGGGGAACTTGACCGCGATGGCCCAGCGCGGGGCTTTCGAGGTTGCGCCCAGGTCCTGCTGCGCCGCAACCTGGTCGACCTTCACCACGACTCCATCGATCTCCCAGTTGACGCTATGCCGCTGCTGTTCCCACCGTCGCGTGTACTCCTCGACCCCGGCCAACTCATCCTGCACCTCCGACGTCGGCTGGACCGGCAGCCCGGCGTCCGCGCACCACGACAGGAACCCAGAATGCGAGTCGAACGAGACGCCGTCCGCGAAGCCGAATGAGTGGCACCACAGCGACAGCGGCCTCGACGCCGTGATCTTCGGGTCCTTCTGCCGCAGCGACCCGGCTGCGGCGTTGCGCGGGTTGGCGAACGCCTTCTCGCCGCGTTCGGTCAGGTCCCGGTTCAGCCCCTCGAAGGCCGTCGAAGGGAAGTACACCTCCCCCCGGACCTCGATCAGCGCCGGTGGGTCGTCGACCAGTAGCTTCTGCGGCACCGTGCGGATCGTCCGCGCGTTCGCCGTGATGTCCTCGCCGACCCGGCCGTCGCCGCGCGTGGCACCCTGCACCAGCCGGCCCTCCTGGTAGGTCAGAGCGACCGCGACCCCGTCGATCTTCAGCTCACACGAGTAGCGCGCATCGTCGCCGACGGCCTTGCGGACGCGCTCGCCCCACGCCTGCAACTCCTCCGAGGAGAACGAGTTGTCCAGCGACAGCATCGGCGCGCGATGCTCGACCGGCGCGAACAGCTCCGGCGGGACCCCTCCCACCCGCTGGGACGGCGAGTCCGGCGTGATGAGTTCGGGGAACTCCCCCTCGAGTCCTTCGAGTTCGCGGACCAGCTCGTCGTACTCGGCGTCGGCGACGTCCGGCTGATCCAGCACGTAGTACCGGTACTGGTGCCGGTTGACCTCATCACGCAGTTCCTCGACGCTGAGCTTGGCTGCGGCGCGCGCGCGTTCGCGGTCGGAAGCGCCACGAGCCATCTAGGAGGAGAGCTCCACGGTTCCGGCGACCCCGATGGTCTCCCCCTCGACGATGACGCCGCCGATCACGCCCTCGATGCCACGGATATGGTCGAGCGCCGCGCGCAGAGAGTTCGGCTGCCGGAGCAGCGCCCCGGTTCCCGCCGCGCAGGCAGCCGCCAGCGAGCATGTTTCGGCCAGGATCGCGAGGCCGTCTACGGTTTCGGACGGCGGCTCGGAGCCGAGCGTCGTGTGCAGCCCGACCGGCCCGTAGGAGGGGTCGATCACGATCGAGACGTCGCCCCCGTCCTCACCGCGCACCACCGTCAGCTTGGTGCGCTTCTTGGAGGCGATGAAGTACTCGCCGGCTGACGAAACGGTCACCTCACCGACCATCCGATTGAGGAACCGGCCGATGTGGTCTACGACGGCGCCCTGGAACGAGAACATGGGGCCGACACCGGCGACGGTGGCGGCGGCCGTCAGTTCGCGCACGACCTCCGGAGCATCGTCGGGCACCGTGACCGGCATCTTGCTGCGGGCCCAATCGGGCTTGCGGACCATATATGTGTTCAGCTGTTCCCAGAACGAGAGTGCGGCGGCCCGAGCCTCCTCGTAGTAGTCCTGGCCCGCGGTGACGCGCAGGATCATGTCCTGTACCTGCATCTCGAAGGTGCGCGGCTTGCGCTTGAGGATGGTCAGCCCGCTCTCCCCTCAGAACGTCTCGACGATGCGTCCGCCGCCGAGGACCTCGTCGCCCCGGTAGACGACGACGCTCTGTCCCGGCGCGACCGCGCGCACCGGCGCGCGGAACTCGATCCGCGCACCGTCCCCGCTCTCACCCCGCGGCTCGACGACCGCCGGCACTTCGTCGCCCGCGTACCGGATCCGGACCTCCGCCTCGAACGGCCCCGTCGAGGGCACGCTTCCTGAGACCCAGCTCACACGATCCGCGACCAGCCCGCGGCGCGCCAGAAGTTCCCCGGCCCCGATCACGACGCGGTTCTCGCGCGCGTCGACATCGACCACGTACCGAGGCTCGGGGGCGGATACCCCGAGCCCGCGCCGCTGCCCGACGGTGAAGCGCCATGCACCCCGGTGCTGCCCGACCACGGTCCCGTCCGTGTCGACGATCTCGCCCTCGCGGACCATCGCCGGCACGTGCTCCTCGATGAATGCAGCGTGGTCGGTGCCCGGGACGAAGCAGACCTCCTGCGAGTCGGGCTTTCCGGCCACGCCGAGACCGAACCGCTCGGCCAGCATGCGGGTCTCGGCCTTCGGCCGGTCCCCGACCGGGAACAGCGAACGGGCGAGCTGCGCCTGACCCAGCATGTGCAGGACGTAAGACTGGTCCTTGGCGGCATCCGCCCCCCGATAGAGGTGCCACCGGCCGGCCTCGTCCCGCCGGGTCCTGACGTAGTGACCGGTGGCCACGAAGTCGGCCCCCAGTTCGTCCGCCCGGTCCACGAAGGCCCGGAACTTGATGTGCTCGTTGCAACGCACGCACGGGTTCGGGGTGCGGCCCTCGCGATGCTCCGAGAAGTAGTCGTCCAGGACCGTCTCCTCGAAGGTCTCGGACAGGTCCACGATCTCGAACGGGAACCCCACGTGCTCGGCGACCGCCCGAGCATCACGCTGGGCGGTCGGGCCGCAACAGCCGTGATCCGCCGCGCCGTCGGCGAGATGCAGGAGCTTCATCTGCGAACCCATCACCTCGTACCCCTGCTCCAGGAGCAGGCACGCGGCGACCGACGAGTCGACCCCGCCGGACATGGCAACGAGCACGGAACCCTTGGACGTCATGCTGCGAGGCTAGCACGGCCCTCCGACGGCCCCGGGGCGGGACCGAACTCCCCAGGACACCGTGCGGGAAACCCATGAGGTCCGAGCCGTGGTTCCGGCCGACCGCACCGGAACACCCCCATCCGCGCCCACATCGGGGGCCTTCCGGCCGGCCACCTTCCCCCACCGGCCCGGGCTCCATGGTGAGGGCCTCGTCCCCCGCCTCCCGGCAGGATGGTCACCCTCCTCGGACGTGTATTCGACGCCAGTGTGAGATCGGCTTCACGCACATGCTGCACGTACCTCGGCCACTGCGATATCGGCTCGGGCGCGACCGAGCCAGCGCTCCTGCGATATAAAGGGCGTCCGTGACGTCCAGGCCCTCCACCCGCCCCCGCATCGCCGCCCTCACGCTGCTGGTGCTCCTCGCCGCCTGCTCCCCCAGCGGCGACACCGACGACGCCAACACGGAGCCGGACGGCCCCGGGTTCCTCGAGCAGCAGATCGCCGAGACGCAGGAACAGGCTGCCCAGCAGGCCCGGATGACCGAACAGGCGAAGGAGAAGATCAAGCACGTCGTCTTCATCGTCAAGGAGAACCGCACGTTCGATCACATGTACGGGACCTTCCCGGGGGCCGAAGGCACCCGCGTCGGCGAGACCTGCAAGGGCAAGAGCGTGAAGCTCAAGCCGGCCGGCGATCAGGCGCTGGACGTCCCGCACTCCTTCAATGCCGGACTCCGAGCGATCAACGGCGGACGCATGAACTGCTTCGACCTGATGTCCCCGGACGATCCGATGCGGCCGTACGTCCAGCTCAAGCAGAGCGACATCCCCAACTACTGGGCGTACGCGAAGTCGTTCGTACTCGCCGACCGCTTCTTCTCCTCCGTCTACGGCCCGACCGGTCCCGAACAACTGTGGACGGTCTCGGGTCAGTCCGACCGCTTCGTGGAGCAGGAGCGCGAAGGCCAGTACGGCACCGGCGAGCCTCGCGAGTTCTGCGACGACAAGAAGGAGCGGGCCTACTCCTTCAAGGAGCTCACCGAGGAGGAGGAGAACCGGGCGTACGAACTCGAGGAGGTTCCGAACATCCCGGCGCTGGTCGAGTTCTGGGAGGCGCGCTGGCCCTGCGCCGATATCGAGACCGTTCCCGGCCAGCTCCAGGAGGCCGGCGTGTCCTGGAAGTACTACCGAGGAGACAACCCGTGGGTGGACCCGCTCCGCCAGATCAAGACCGCGCGCTTCACGGCCCTGTGGAAGAACCGGGTTCCGGAGCCACAGTTCATCAAGGACGTAGAGGCGGGGCGCCTCCCGGCCGTGTCCTGGGTCACGCCGTCGTTCGCCGACTCTGACCACCCACCGATGAGCATCTGCCGGGGTGAGAACTGGACCGTCCGCCAGATCAACGCGATCATGCAATCCAAGTACTGGAAGGACACCGTGATCATCCTCGTCTGGGACGACTACGGCGGGTTCTACGATCACGTCCCGCCGCCGCACGTCGACCTCTACGGGTACGGACTCCGCGTCCCGGCGTTGGTGATCTCGCCGTGGGTCAAGCCGCACGTCGACAGCCGCACCCTCGACTTCACCTCCGTCCTGCGGCTGATCCAGCGCCTTCACGGCCTTCCGACGCTCACCGAGCGGAACGCCCGAGCCAGCGACATGATCGACCTGTTCGACTTCACCGGTCCGCCGCGCAAACCGCTGGTCCTCAAGGAACGGACCGACTGCCCGCCGGTCACCATCCCCGAGGAGGTAGCCACGGGGTAGCCTGACCGGGCCATGACCGAGGCCCGGTTCGACGACCTCCGCTCCGTCCCGCCCCAGTCGTTCCGTTTCGCGGGCCACGCGGGAACGGTCGAGGCTCGTTCGCTCGACGAGCTCCCGGCGCTGCTGGCCGCGCTCGCCGACGCCACGCGCACCGGACGGTGGTCCGCCGGCTACCTCTCCTACGAAGCCGCCCCGGGACTCGACCCGACCCTCGCGGTTCGCCCCCGGTTGGACGGCGACCCCTTCGGCGCGCTGCCGCTCGCTCGATTCGATCTGTACGACCGGCGGGTGCAGGTTCCCGTCCTGCGACCGCCGTCCGCCGCCTTCTCGGTCTGGCGCTGGGAACCGTCCGTCTCCCGCCCCGACTACGACCGCCAGATCGAACGCATCCGCGAGTACATCCGAGCGGGCGACACGTACCAGGTGAACCACACGATGCGGCTGCGCGGCCGCTTCGCGGGAACCGACCGCGCGTTCTACACGGCACTCGCACTGGCGCAGCGCGGCGGGCACTGCGCGTACCTCGATCTCGGGCGCTACCGGATCCTGTCGGCCTCCCCCGAGTTGTTCTTCCTCCTCGAGGAAGATGGTTCCCTCACGACGCGGCCCATGAAGGGGACCGCGCCGCGGGGCCGCTGGCCGGATGAGGATCGCGAGCGCGCGGACAGACTCATCAGCACCGAGAAGGAGCGCGCGGAGAACGCGATGATCGTCGACCTGCTCCGCAACGATATGGGGCGCATCTCCCATCCGGGGTCGGTCCGGGTCGGCGAGCTGTTCGGTCTCGAGCGCTACGAGACCGTTTGGCAGCTCACCTCGACCATCTCCTCGCAACTCCGGACCGGCCTCGGCATCGCCGATGTCTTCGGTGCGCTCTTCCCCAGCGGTTCCGTCACCGGGGCCCCGAAGGTCCGGAGCATGCAGATCATCGCCGAACTCGAAACCCTTCCCCGCGGGGTCTACTGCGGATCGATCGGCTGGATCGCCCCCGACGGCGCGCCGGGTCCGCGCGCGCAATTCAACGTCGCCATCCGCACGGTCGTGCTCGACACCGAGACTGAGACCGCCGAATATGGGGTCGGCGGCGGGGTCACCTTCGACAGCGTCGCGGAGCGTGAGTACGCGGAATGCCTCACCAAGTCTCGCGTGCTGACGGAACGCCGGCCCGGGTTCGAGCTCCTCGAGTCACTCGGGTTTCGCGACGGCGAGGTGCTGTGGCTCGACCGGCACCTCGATCGCATCGAGGCGTCCGCCGACTATTTCGGGTTCGCGTTCGATCGCGAAGCCGCCCTGAACGCCATCCTCCGGTCTTCCTCCGGGGCCGACGGCGAGGCGAAGATCCGGCTGGTCGTGGACCGCTCCGGCGCGATGACCTGCACCGCCGAACCCCTCGACCCGCTGCCGCCCGAACCCGAGCGTCCGATCGTCGCCGTCGAACTCGACGACGAGCCCGTCGATCCCAACGACGTCTTCCTGTTCCACAAAACGACCGTCCGCGGCACGTACGACCGGGCCCTGGCCCACCATCCGGATGCCGACGACGTCATCCTCATCAACCGCCGCGGCGACATCACTGAGGCGAGCAGTTCGAACGTCGCGGTCCACCTGGACGGGCGCTGGTACACGCCCCCCGTTGAGGCGGGACTGCTGCCCGGCACCTACCGCGCGGTCCTGCTCGAGGAAGGCAGGATCGAGGAGCGCCCGATCACGACCGATGAACTGCGAGCCAGCGACGGCCTGGCGCTGATGAACTCGGTGCGACTGTGGCGGCCGGCGCTCCTCCGGGAGCGTGAGCGCTAAGCGTCGACCGTCGCGAGCACGTCGCGGGCGAACGCCGCCGCACCTGCCTCCGGCTCATCGTGGTGGAAGGATCGTTCGCCGACGACCACCGCACCCCGGGCGCGCAGCTCCGCCCCGATCTGGCCGAGCGTCCCCTTGGGGCTGACGTGGTACGTACAGAACGATGCGGCGCGCTTGCCCGCCAACGACGGCCAGGACGCGATCGCCTTCAGTGAATGCGGTGTGGCGCCCACACCGACCACCACGAAGCCCTTCACCCAGCTGCCGGCGAAGATCACGTCTGCCGCGTTCACGTCGTTGTCACTGACGTCGCGGATGGGCTTGATCATCACGTCGTTGCCTTCGACGTCGGCCGCAGAGGCGATCGCCTCTGCGGCTCTCTTCGTCGTTCCTTTACGGCTCTCGTAGGCCACCAGCACCTTCATCCTGCACCTCCGCATCGACTCGTCGGATCCGGACCACCGCGCAGACTATCCGTCGGGACAGGCTACCCGCGCAGCTGGACGAGAAGGTCCGGGCGGAGGACGAGCGCTGGGACTAGCGGCGAGGCGGACCCGAGGGGACTCGAGGCGAGGCCCGGGTCCCCCGGATGGGGGTTTTGATCCTTCTCGGCGTTCGAGAAGGCGGTCGCACCATCGGACATGCTGTCGGACGCCGGTTCCTACAACGGATCGGCGGTCTTCTCGGCCCTCCAGATGATCTTGGATCGCGAGGTCGCCGACATCGCGATGAGGTGGGCCGAGGGCTACTCCTTCGACACCGAGCAGCTCGCGGTCGAGGTCATGGAACACGTCGGCCCCGGCGGGCATTTCCTCGGCGAGCCGCACGCGCTGCAGCACACGCGTGATTTCTGGCGCTCGAAGGTCATGAACCGCATGACCTGGGAAGATTGGGACGCCGCCGGACGACCCGAGCCGTGGAAGGCCGCGGAGGCAGAGGTCGAGCGGACCCTCACGGAGCACGAACCCGAACCGCTCTCCGAGGACGTCACGAAGGAACTCGACCGCATCATGGATTCCTACGAGGCCGAAGCGATGGAGAACATGGAGGACGACTGATGGCCACCGAAGAAGAGATGTTCGAACAGCTCCGCCGGGGATTGAACGACGGCGACGAGGCCAAGTCCGTGGAAGCGACTAACTGGCTGGTCGACGATGGCGTGAACCCGGTTTCGATCCTCGAGGATGGTATGGCCACAGCGATGTTCGAACTGGGCGAGCGCTGGAAGCGCGGCGAGGTCTTCCTGCCGGAGGTCGTCGTCTCGGCCGAGGTCTTCAAGAAGTGCAACGCGATCGTCGAGCCGGAGCTGGCCAAGATGGGCGAGACCAAGGCCTCCACACTGGTCGTCATGCTGACGGTGAAGGGCGACCTGCACGACCTGGGCAAGAACATGGTCGGCGCCATGCTCAAGACCTCCGGTTTCGAGGTGCACGACCTCGGCAAGGACGTCCCAACCGACAAGGTCATCGCCGCCGTCGAGGAGCTCAAGCCCGCGATCGTCGGCATGTCCGCGCTGCTCACCACCACGGTGCCGCAGCAGCAGGTCGTCATCAAGGCCCTGAAGAAGTCCGGCTTGCGCGACAAGGTGAAGGTCATGGTCGGTGGCGCTCCGGTGACCCAGGAGTGGGCCGACCAGATCGGCGCCGACGGCTACGCGCCGAGCGCCCCCGAGGCCGTCGAGATGGCCAAGCAGCTCGTCGGGAAGGGCTAGGCAGGCTCCCTACGCGGTCCATGACCCGAGGTCATGGCCGCAAGTTCTAGAGGGGTTCCCACACTCTTGAACACCCGCTAAGATGGGGATTCACGGTTCCTGGCATGAAGGTGACTTAAGGTCATAACCACCGCGGGAGGAACGAGTTGGCAGAGACGATCCTTGAGGGGACGAACGGTCGCCAGACCGTCATCGGCCCCGGGCATCCGTTCGTCATCATCGGCGAACGCATCAACCCGACGGGTCGCGAGAAGCTCGGTGACGAGTTCGTTGCCGGTGAGTTCTCCCGGGCGCAGGCCGACGCGATCGCGCAAGTCGAGGCGGGCGCGACCGTGCTCGACATCAACGCCGGCATCCCCGGCAAGGACGAGGCCGGGATGCTCTGCAAGGCGATCGAGGCTGTGCAAGAGGTCGTCGAGGTGCCGATCTGCATCGACTCCTCCACCTTCGAGTGCCTCGAGCCAGCCTTGGAGACCGTCAAGGGCAAGCCGATCCTGAACTCCGTCACGGGCGAGGATGAGCACCTCGAGAAGGTGCTGCCGCTGGTCAAGCGCTTCGGCGCCGCCGTGATCGGTATGGCGCACGAGGATTCGATCGAGCAGGACCCCGAGCTGCGCTTCAAGGCCGCTAAGAAGATCGTGGATCGGGCGGAGGACCACGGCATCCCGCGCGAGAACGTGCTGATCGACCCGCTCGCGATGCCGCTCGGCGGGATCCCAGCGTCCGGGGAGATCCTGTTCTCTATCTGCCGCCGCATCCGCGACGAGCTCGACGTGAACATGTCGTGCGGCGCGTCGAACATCTCGTTCGGACTGCCCGACCGTCACGGGATCGACGCCGCGTTCCTGCCGATGCTGATGATGGTCGGGATGTTCGCGTCGATCACCAACCCGCTCGCCCACCACGTGCGGCGGGCGGTCCTGGCCGGCGACGTGCTGCTCAACACCGACACGATGTCCGTGCACTGGATCAAGTACTTCCGCGAACGTGCGGCGGCCATGGCCGACACCGAGGACTAGCGAAGGTCCGGAGAGAGGCACGCAGTGAAGAAGGTCGAGGTCACCTACCAGCCGAGCGGCAAGGTCGCGCATGTGCCCGAGGGCACGACGGTCTTCAACGCCGCCCACTGGGCCGGCCTGCCGATCGAATCCAGCTGCGGCGGGCGCGGCACCTGCGGCAAGTGCAGCGTCCAGGTCCTCGAGGGTGACTTCGCGCCGACCCCGGCCGACACCCGCCATCTGACCGAGGCGCAGGTCGACGAAGGCTGGCGGATCTCCTGCCAGGCCGTCATCAACGGCGACGCGCTCTGTGACGTACCGCGCCTGATCTCCAACCCGAAGGCCGCCACGATGGGCGTCAACCGCTTCGTGTTGCTCGAGCCAAACGTCTGGAAGGGCGTCGTCGACATGACGCCACCCACCCTCGAGGACGCGCGCAGCCACGTGCGCCGGGTCCTCGACTTCCTCGAGCAGGAGGGTTGGGAGGCGAAGGTCGACCCGGCCGTCTACGGGCCGCTCTCGAACCTGATGACCCAGCTCGCCGAGGAGGAGATCGAGCAGATCACCGCGGTGACCGTCCAGGACCACTTCATCGCCGTGGAGGCGGGAGACACGACCGCCGAGATGTACGGCGTCGCCTTGGACATCGGGACCACCACCGACGTGGCCACCCTGATCGACCTCCGGAGCGGCGGTGCGGTCGCGGTCGCCTCCTCGATCAATCGCCAGACCTCGTTCGGCGGCGACGTGATCGCGCGCATGGCCCACGCCATGAAGGGCGATGAGCAGGTCGAACAGCTCCGCGAGGCGGTGGTCGACACCATCAACGATCTTCTCGAACAGGTCTTCACCGAGGCCGGGGTCCCGCGCCAGCGTACCTACGAGATGGTCGTCGTCGGCAACGCCACGATGCTGCACCTGTTCCTCGGGGTCCGGCCGGATTCGATCGCCGTCTCCCCGTTCACGTCCACGTTCCTCGAGCCGCTGAACCTGCGGGCGACGGACGTCGGGGTCAACATCCATCCCCAGGGCCGCGTGCAGCTGTTCCCCTCGCTCGGCGCCTACGTCGGTGCCGACCTCGTCGGCGACGTGGTCGCGACCGGACTCGCGCGCGAGGACACCAAGCGCCTCATCGTCGACGTGGGGACCAACGGTGAGATCATCATCGGCTCTGCCGACCGCATCATCGGGACCGCCGCGCCGGCGGGCCCCGCTTTCGAAGGCGCCGAGATCCTGCACGGGATGCGTGCGACGGACGGCGCGATCGAGGGCATCACGCTCGGCGAGGACGTCGAACTCCAGATCATCGGCGGCAACGACCTGGAAGCCAAGGGCTTGTGCGGCTCGGGACTGATCGACGGCGTCGCGCAGCTGCGGCTGGCCGGTATCATCGATGGCACCGGGGCCTTCAAGAGCCCGGAGGAGCTGGAGGACCACCCCCTGGCGGACCGGATCACTGAGTACGAGGGCATCAAGGCGTTCCGGTTCGCCGAGAACGTGCTGCTCACGCAGAAGGATATCCGCGAGATGCAGTTCGCCAAGGGCGCCATCGCCACGGGGGTCGAAACCGCGATGCGCCAGATCGGCTGGACCGCGGACGACCTCGACGAAGTGTGTCTGGCCGGCTCGTTCGGCAGCTACATCAACCCAGAGAGCGCGAAGGTCATCGGCCTGGTTCCGCCCGTACCGGTCGAGAAGATCAAGGCCATCGGCAACGCCGCCAGCGAGGGTGCGAAGATGGCGCTGATGTCGTTCCGCGAACGCGAGGTGGCGTTCGAACTGCCGACGTGGATCGAGTACCTGGAACTGTCCGGCGTCGAGGACTTCAACGACCGCTTCATCCAGAACCTCGGCTTCCCCGAGCTCGAGGCGGTCGCGAGCCCATGACCACCGACACGCGGGCCGCCGGGGACGATCGCACCGCAGCCGGAGATGCCCGCCCTGAGAACCGACCCACGGTCAGTTTGCTGACGTGTGGCGCCCTGTCCCGAGAGGTTCTGGAGGTCGTCGAGCGGCGCGGCTGGGACATCGACATCCACGGGGTCTCGGCCCTGCACCACCTGGACCCGCCGAAGATCGCCCGCGACGTCGACCGCAAGCTGGCCGACCTGACGCAGCGTTACGACCGGGTCGTGATCGTCTACGGGGACTGCGGGACCGGCGGCGCGCTCGACAAGGCCATCGCCAAGTACCCGGCCGCTCGCCCCGCCGGCGTCCACTGCTACCAGTGGTTCCTGCAGGAGGACCCGCAGGACATCGTCGATAACCGGACCGGCACCTACTTCCTCACCGACTGGCTGATCCGAAACTGGGACCTGGCAGTGATCAAGGGACTGGGCCTCGACCGCTACCCGCAACTCAAGGACGTGTACTTCGGGAGCCTGACGGACGTGCTCTACCTGCGCCAAAGCGCCGAGCCCGAGGCGGAACTCGAGGCCACGGCACGTGCGATCGCTGCGTACCTGGGTCTGCCGATCGAGATCAAGGACACCGGGGTCACCCCCCTGGAAGCGCTACTCGCACCCCTCGTGGAGGAGGACGCCGATGTTCACGCCTGAGGAAGCGCCGAAGGTCCTAACCGAAGACCAGCTCGACACGATCCATGAGCAAGCGATGACGATCCTCGAGGACGTCGGGATGGACATCCTGTGGGACCCGGCACTCGAGCTCCTCGGCAAGGAGGGCAACAAGGTCGAGGGCACCCGCGTGCGCTTCGACCGCGAGTGGCTGATGGAGATGGTGGCGAAGGCGCCGTCCACGGTGCGGGTGCGTCCCCGCAACCCCGAGAACGAGATCACCGTCGGGGACGGCAGCCTAGTGCTCCTCCCGGTTGGCGGCTCACCGTTCGTCTCGGACCTGGACCGTGGCCGGCGCAGCGGCACGATCGCCGACCACGACGAGTTGATCAAGCTCGCGCACGCGACCGACGTCATCACGTGCCTGCAGAGCGCCACGGTGGAGGCGCAAGACCTGCCGGTCATGACCCGGCACATGGACATGGACTACTCGATCCTGCGGCATTCGGATAAGCCCTACGTCGCCTACGGCGGCACCGGGTACAAGGTCCGCGACAGCATCGAGTTGGCCGCGATCGCCTGCGGCGGCCGGGACGCGATCGAGGAGGTCGCCGGCACGATGGTCGTGATCAACCCGATCAGCCCGCTGGTCTGGGACGAGCGGATGTCCGACGCCCTGATCGCGACGGCCGAGGCGAACCAGGGCCTGATCGTCACGCCGTTCCTGTTGGCCGGGGCAACCGCGCCGGTCTCGATCTCGGGCTCGCTCTCGATCCAGGTCGCCGAGGCGCTCTCGGGGACGGCGATGGCTCAGGCCGTCCGGGCGGGCACTCCGTGCATGTACGGGTCGTTCTTCACGCCGCTGGACATGCGGACGGGCGCACCGGCGTTCGGCCTCCCGCAGGGCGTCCTGGGAACGCTGGCCGGCGCGCAGCTCTCGCGGCGCTATGGGCTCCCCTACCGCGGCGGCGGCGCGCTCGCGTCGGGGAACGCCGTCGACGGCCAAGCCGCGTCCGAGAGCGCGAACTCCCTGTGGGCGACGTTCCTGGCGGCGAGCGACTTCGTCCTGCACGCCGCCGGCTGGCTCGAGGGCGGCCTGACGGCGTCGTTCGAGAAGTTCGCGCTGGATGTGGAGATGTGCCGGGAGTTCATGAAGACGAAGGAAGGTATCGGGTTCAGCGACGAAGAGCTCGCGCTCGAGGCGATCGAACACATGGGCCCGGCCGGGATGTACCTGGAGTCCGCGCACACGATGAGTCATTTCCGCGAATGGCTCTACATGAGCCCCCTGTTCACCACGCCGGACTTCAACACGTGGAAGGCTATGGGCGAAGAGGGGCTCGACCAACGCGCGAACGCGATGTGGAAGCAGATCATGGATTCCTACGAGGACCCCGGCATCGACGAAGCCGTCGACGAGGAGCTCCGCGCGTTCATCGCCAAGCGCAAGGAAGAGACGGTCGACGAAGACGAGTGACATGATGTCCGCGTGAGCTCGTTCCCGGCCGATCCCAACGTCTCGACGATCCACCTCGGCGCGTTCACACACGAACATGCCGATGCGATCGCCGGCAAGCTCGAGGAGGCCGGGATCTCCTGGTGGTACAAACAGCCGGGGTTCATCAGCCAGATCTGGGAGATGGGCCAGGTCCACCTGTTCGTCGACCGGGAACGCCTCGACGAAGCCCAGGCGCTCGCTCGCGACCTCGTCGGCGGGGAGTAGCGCCGCCGCCCAGCCTCAGCGCCGAGACCAGCTCTGCCGGCCCCGGCGCCCAGGGAAGTGAGCCCTGTTACGCGGCTTCGCGCTTCTTGCGCTTGCCGCGCGGTGTGTAGCTGTGCACAGGTTCGTGCTGCCAGCAGAAATCCCAACGGTTGTACATCGACAGGCGGGTTCCGCAGCCTGGTGCCGCGCAGACCCGATCATCGGTGTACGTGCGGTTGGGCCGCGGGAGCGACCGGACGTGCACGCCTCGGTAGACCGATTCTGCCATCGTTCTCTCCTCTTCGAGAGGTATCGGCTCCCCCGCGCGACTCCTGAGCCCCGCGGAGTGCTTCTTCACACTCTTCGAACACCGGAGGCGTCCGGTTCGTTCCCAGGCAGAGATGGAAACCTATGCAGGCGGCGCACGTTCATGCAGGGAAGGGGGCGCGGAGGGAGGCCGTTTCCCCAGGTCAGAGCACGTCTTCGGCCGGAGCCACGAACTGGACGATCCGCGGGGAGAATCCGAGGCCTTCCCAGAATGTGACCGCGTCTGCGTCGTCCGCGAAGGACTTCAGTGTCAGCCATCCGACACCACATTCTCTCGCGTACCCGGCAGCGGCCCTTACCAGAGCCTTTCCGATCCCTTTCCCACGGGCCTCCGCGGTCACGATGATCCCAGAGATCTCCACCGCCGGAACGTTGGAGAGTTCGGACCCCACGCCCACCTCCGCGAAGGCCACACCCAGCAGCGCACCACCGTCGTCGGCCACGAAGAGGCGCGCACCGGCGTGCTCCCCGGCCGCCGCCGAACTCCAGGTGCGCAAGATGTCGCGGAGGGATCCGTCACGCGGCTCGAACAAGCGCCAGGGCGCCTGCAGATCGGCGAGCTCCCTCAGCGAGCGTTTCGAGCCGCTCCAGATCCTCGGCGATCGATTCCCGGATGCGCACTAGCGGCCCTCGAAGACCGCCTTGCCGGGGCCCTTCTCCAGGAGGGACCGCATCCCCGTCTTCTGGTCCTTGGTGCCGAACAGCGCGACGAAATTCTGGCGCTCGACTTCCTGGCCCTCGCGGCGAGTCGTGTGCAGGCCCTCAGCGATCGAGCGCTTCGCGGCGGCCAGGGCCATCGTGGGGCCCCTGGCGAACCGGCGGGCGTCCTCGACCGCCTGCTCGTAGACCTCCTTGACGGGGAGCACCCGGTCGACCATACCCAGCTTCAGAGCCTCATCGGCCTTGACCTGGCGCCCGCTGAAGATGATGTCCTTGGCCCGCGAAACGCCTATCAGCAGCGGGAGTCGCTGGGTTCCCCCGGCCCCGGGGATGATCCCCAGTTGGATCTCCGGGAGCCCGACCTTGGCGTTATCGGCCGCGTACCGGAGGTCGGCCGCCAGGGCCAGCTCGTAGCCGCCGCCGAGCGCGTAGCCGTTGACCGCGGCGATCGTGACCTTCGGGAGGTCCTCGACGATGTCCAGGGCCGTCTGTAGCTTGACGATGTGCGGCCACACGTCGTCCGGCGTGCGATCCACCATCTCCGACACGTCGGCCCCGGCAGCGAAGATCCGCGGCCCGCCCCAGATGACGACCGCACGGACGTCGTCGCGTCCGCCGGCCTCTCGGGCGACCTCGGCCAACTCCTCGGCGACCTGGCCGCTGATCGCGTTCAGCTTCGGTCGATCGAGCCGGATCGTCCCAACGCCATGCTCAACCTCGAGACGGACGAACTCTCCCATCGGGTCCTCCTCGACTGCGCTTGCTCCGTGAGCGCGCCCTGCAATCTTTCCAGACGGGGCGCCCGGCTTCATGTCGCTGATGCAAGAACTTGCAGATGCTACACTCCCTGGCCATGGCCGACACCGACATCCTCGACCGGCTGCGCGAGCGCGGACTTCGCATGACCCCCCAACGCCGCGCGATCGTGACCGAGATCATGCGTTCGAAAGGCCACATCAACCCCGCGGCGATCACCCGCCAGGTCCAGAGCCAGATGCCGGGGGTGAACGCCTCGACCGTCTACCGCACGCTCACGACCCTTGAGGAGATCGGCCTCATCTCGCACGCGCACCTGGAATCCGGTCCCGAGTACCACCGTTCCGAAGAGGCCGAGCATGTCCACCTCACCTGCTCTAACTGCGGCGCGGACGACGAGCTGTCCGTCAAAGAAGCGGAGGCCTTCGCCGGCCTGGTCCGGCGGCACCACGGTTTCGAGCCCGACCTGACTCACTTCGCGATCAGCGGACTGTGTGCGCGCTGCAAGAGGGTGAGCGCCTAGCCACCGAACATCGCTGGCAGCAATGACTCCTGTCCGATCAGGAACAGGATCCCGATCACCAGGCTGAGGAATCCCGTGATGACCGCCACCGTCGCGTAGACCGCCCAGTTCTTCGACGCTTTGAGGAAGCCGAACGCCGAACCCAGGGTGATGATGGTGTTCGACGAGACCAGACCCACGATGAACACGAGCAACACGGCCATGCCTGCTGCCTTGCCGCCCATCCCCGCGGCCGTCAGGAAGATCAAGACCTGCGTCGGGGTCTCGGCCCCGATCCCGTGCACCATCCCAACGCCGAAGGCCGTCGCCTTCCCGTAGTTCATGAACGGATCGTCCGGTGACGGAACGTCGTGGTGATGGTGGCCGGGCCGACCGTGATGACCGTGATGCCACAGCGACGGGTCGGTCGGATCGGCTCCTTCGGCCAGCTCCTCCTCCACGATCTCCGTCGCCCGTTCGACCGTCGACGGACCGCCGCTCCCCGCGCGGACCTTCGCCTTGGCCCAACGGGTGCCCTTGCGGACGCCGGCGAAGAGCAGCATCCACCGGCTGCGGAGGCGGAAGTCCCGCCCGTGCTTGATCAGCGCGAAGAACACGTAGACGCCGAGGATCACCAGCGTGACGCCGACCACCTTCGTCATGAAGGTGTCGAACCCCTCCGGGATGAAGCTCCCGAGCAGGATGGCCAGCGAACCGAGGATGAGAACCACCAACGCGTGACCGAGCACGTACAGGGTCCCGAACAGGATCGACCCCCGCCGTTCCTCCTGGGAGCTGGTGATATCGGTGATCGCCGCGATGTGGTCCCAGTCGATCCCGTGCCGGAACCCGAACCAGAAGGCCGTGATCACCAATCCGATATCGAATCCGGTCTCCGCCGCGGCGGCCACGAACCTCATGCCCTGTCCCCCCGAGATGCTCGGCGTCCGATGCTACTAACAGATGCAACTTGTTGCAATTGAGAGGGTATGCGCTTGTACCCGGGCTCGCGGGTTCAGGCGGAACGGCCCATCAGGATGCCGGCGGCTCCGTACGGGTCGATCCGGCGGGCCATGAGGTCGGCGACGAGGCTCTCGTTCTCCTCCAGGAGAGCCGTGACGCGTTCCTTCATCCGTTGCGAAACCATCTCCTCCACCTCGGCGAGCAGGCGCGCGGTCCGGCGTTTTCCGAGAAGCCCGCTGTCGGTCAGGTGCTTGAGGTGATCCGCGGCGGCGTTCCACAGATCCTCTATCCCCTCCCCCGATACCGTTGAAGTCGCCACGACGGGCGGACGCCACTCGCGCTCGGGACCCATGTCGATCATCGTCTCCAGGTTCCGCACAGCTTCATTCAGCCCGTCCCGGTCGGCCTTATTCACGACGAAAACGTCGGCGATCTCGAGGATCCCCGCCTTCGCGGCCTGGATGGAGTCGCCCATCCCCGGCTGGACCACGACGAGCGTGGTGTCGGCGGCGGTCGCGATATCGACCTCCACCTGCCCGACCCCGACCGTCTCGACGACCACGAGGTCTTTGCCCGAAGCATCGAGGATGCGTACCGCCTCGGGAGCGGCGAGGGACATCCCACCGAGGTGCCCCCGCGTCGCCATCGAGCGGATGAACACGCCGGGGTCAGTCGCGTGGGTCTGCATGCGGAGGCGGTCACCCAGGAGCGCGCCACCGGTGAACGGCGAGGTCGGGTCGATCGCCAGGACGGCGACCGTCCGGTCGTGTTCACGAACGGTTCTGACGAGTTGCTCAGCCAAACTCGACTTCCCGACCCCGGGTGCGCCGGTCAGTCCCACGGTATGGGCGTTCCCGGTATGAGGGAACAGGCCCGCGGAGAGTTCGGACAGTTCCTCTGATCCGTCCTCGACCATCGAGATCGCACGCGCCACCGCACGCCGGTCGCCGACCAGGACCTGCTCGATCAGTTCGGTGGTCGTCACCGCCACAGCGTATCCGAGCGAACCTCCGCGGGACTCCCGCGCCGCTAGCCGGCCCGGGCGGCCGGCGCGGCGCCGGGCATCGCCAGCAACGCGTCCCGCAGTGAGCGGCAGTACGCGCGCTGGCGTTCCATCGCCGGGTCCCCGGGCGATGCGACCTTCGTCCGCACCATCGCCAGGTTGAGCTGGGCTCGTTGCAAGCGCTTGAGGAGCGCCGACGCCTTCGGTCCTGCACGTGCGCGCATCTCGCGACGCGCCCGTCGTCGCCGGCGTGGGTCTCTGAGGATCTCCAGCTCCTCTTCGGTGAGGGCCTGACCGTCGTCGTCGACCTCGCTTCCGACGATCGCGTCGAGCCATCTCCGCTCCCGGCGGCGCGCAAGGTAGACGAGCATCCCGACGAACCCCAGGAAGGGCAGTCCCTTGACCGCCGAGGCGAAAGGGACCACCAGCCAGTCGGCGCCCGACCACGGCTCCGCGGGGAAGAAGTCCAGGAGCGGTGAGTTCCACAAGAAGTGCGCGAAGACCGCTGCCGCGAACAAGCCGAGCAGCACGAGCCACCGCCGGGCCAGCGTGGCCTGGCCCTTCCGAGAGACGAAGTACGCGACCCCGATCCCCGTGATCCCCGAGTACAGGACGTGCCCGTAAAGACCACTCGCGACGACGCGGACGAAGAACCCGGTGAAGACGCCCTCGGGCTGACCGCCGAACACCGCCATGAAGTAGAAAACGTCTTCCACGATGGCGAAGCCGAGGCCAACCATCGTCCCGTAGACGAACCCGTCCATGATGTCGTCCATCTCGCCGCGCGCGATGAGGTAGATCAGCACGATCCCAAGGACCTTGAGCGTCTCCTCGACCACCGGCGCCGTCAACGCCGCCGTCCATTGGGAGGCAACGTCCGGTCCGAGCAGCCGCGCGACGACCAGTGCCCAGCCCTCGTTCGCCAGGCCGGCGAGGGCCGTGGCCGCGATGGCTCCCCAGAGGAACGCGGCGACCACCAACGACATCGGCTCGCGTTCGAATAGGTCGAGCACGTACACAAGCAGGAACACGGGCGCGGCATAGAGCAGCACCAGCGCCCACGCCAGAACCCAGCCGGGAGGCGAGATCTCGCGGAACACCACCTGCGCAGAGAAGGTCAGGTACAGGCCGAGAGTCATGATCGCGAGGTAGAGCCATAGCGCCGGCTGCCGCCACTGGAAGAGGGTCGTCGTCGTCCCCCAGTGGAGCCGGCGGACGTCCAGCGGATCGCGCGTCCCCTTCACAGGACCTCCGCCCCGGCGACCATCTGCCGGATGTCCTGCAACGCGTAGCCGAACAGCCCTTCGGGGCCCCAGCCATCGAAGATGACCCCGGTTCCGTCGGGGCTCACCACCGCCGTGAGCTCTCCCTCGATCCGCGTCGGGACGTTGGTGAACATGCCGTCGTACCGGACACGCGCCGCGGTGTCACCGGAGGGGAGCGCCCTCGTCTGGATGTCCTCCGAGACGCGCAGCTGCTCGGAATCCGGTTCCAAGACGTTGCTGACGTAGCGCTTGAGCAGGTCGGCGGGATCGGACGACGGGATCGGCGCGAGCACGTCGAGGGTCCCGGTTCCGCGGGAAAGGCGCTCGGCCGGGACGCCGGTCACCGGGCTCGGCTCGAGCGGAGTCGCCGTCCAGCCCGAGAGCGGCGAGACCGCCACCGACGAGCCAACGATGACCGGTGGCCCGGCCGGCACGGACAGCATGCCGGCCACGAAGTAGCCCCCGAAGACGACGGCGACGAGCACGATGAGCACGATGAGCGCAGGGAGCCACCGGCGCTCATGCGGCACCCGAGCTGCCGGGGCGGCGGGAAGGGTCGATACGGTCATGGCCTGCATCAGTCCACCGACAGTAGGCGGTTGAGACGAGCCACCTTGGCAGGGTGCCGGACGAGACCCGTGACCCGAAGCTGCTTCGATCGAAGTTTCCTCAGGATCTCCCTTCCCCCCGGCTGGAGCGCGCTGGGGAGGCCGAAGAGGAGCGGGACGGACGACAGCTCGAGCAACGTGCCTGCGTCCGTGCGGACCCGGACCTCGGCGGACGGATGCGCCCCATTGGTGATGACGGCTTCGCCGTCGCCCAAGCGCAGCGTCGCCCCGAGCCCGATGTCGTGGGCGACGATGGCATAGGACGCGCGGCGGGACACCAAGCGATGCCGGCCCGGTTCGCGCTCGAGGTTGGCGCGGATCAGGTCGGCGAGGATCGACGCGAGTCCGTTCGGTTCGGCGTCCGGAAGCGAGACGCTCACGGCGTCAGGAGCACCTTGGTCGCGAGCCGCTCGCCGAACAGGCGGTAGCCCTCGGCGGCCTCGACCAGAGGCAGCCGGTGCGAGACGACGGGGATCGGATCCAGCTCCCCGCGTTCGAGGCGCTGCATCGCGTCCTCCCAGTACGCGTGCACAGGCGCGATACCGCCGAAGCGGATCGACAAGGACCGCGCCCAGTAGACGCCGAGCGAGATCTCGAGTTGCTCGATCGAGTACAGGCCGATGACCGAGACCGTTCCGCCCCGGCGAACAAGGTCGACCGCGCTCTCGAACGCCTCGACGGTGCCGACGGCCTCGATCACGACGTCGGCGCCCCGGCCGTCGGTGCGATCGGCCAGGGCCATGACGGGGTCCTGCTGGCGAACATCGATCGCGGTCATGCCCATCGAGCGAGCCAGCTCCAGCCGACCGTCGTCGCGGTCCAGGATGACCAGGTCTGCAGGCTCGAACGCGCGCGCCGCCTGTTGGCAGAGCAGGCCGATCGGGCCGGCGCCGACGACGGCGACGGTGTCTCCCGTCGCGATCTGACCGAGCGCGGCTCCGTAAACCGCGGTCGTCAGTCCGTCCCCGATGAACATCGCCCGCTCGTCGTCGACTCCCTCAGGGACGCGCAGCAGGTTCGCGTCGGCGTTCGGGACCCGCAGCAGTTCGGCCTGCGCGCCACCGAGACCGCCGCCGAAGATACCGGCGCCGAGGTTCCGGAAGTCCTCGCAGATCCCGCTCTGGCCGTTTCGGCAGAACCAACAGGTACCGCACGCGATGACGAATGCGACGACGACGCGGTCACCGGGAGCGAAGCCGGACACGTCGCCGCCGACCGCCTCGACGATCCCGACGGCCTCGTGTCCGAGGGTCTCCCCCGCTTCCATCGGAACCTTGCCGTGGACGAGGTGCAGGTCGGATCCGCAGATGGCGGTCTGCGTCACGCGGATGACGGCGTCGCCCGGTTCCTCGATCACCGCATCGGACACCTCTCGGACCGACACGCGACCGACCTCCTCGAACGCGACCGCCTTCATGCCTCGTCCGGGAACTCGGTGGGAACCTCGCCGACCAGCAGCACCAGTTCCTGGGCGGCCTTCACGTAGCGGATGATCATCGGCAGGTCGCCCTGGAGTTTGAGCTTGCCCTGCATGATGCCCTTGATGGGGTCAAGTTCGCGCCGGACGACCGACTTCCAGCGGGAGTACGGCGCCCGGATGACGTAGGGCGCGGCCTCACCCTCGTCGGCCGAGACGACACCGCCGCCGCGGCACTCGCCGTGCCACAGGTCGAGGATGCCCCAGACGGTCTCGGGGAAGGACTTGTCGGGTTCCGCGCCGATCCCGAACGCGACCGCGCCCTCCCAGATGGCCGACGCCTCGTGGTAGGCCGGCGACGCGTTGATCCGCACGATGTAGTCACTCCACCACTCCTCGCTCGCGAACGCGGACACCGCTAGCCCCTCGTCATGATCAAGATGAACCCGACGATGTTGAACGTAGCGTGGGCGACGATCGGCGCCAGGATGTTCTTCCGACGCTCGTAGACGACGGCGAAGCCGAAAGCGACGAACACCATCGTGATGACCAGGAACAGAGCGTCTTGCAGCCGGACCTCAGGCCCCGACATGTAGTGGATCGCACCGAACGCCAGCGACGAGACGATCGCCGACAACCAGAACCCGTGGCGGGCCCGCAGCGAACCGAACAACACCCCGCGGAAGAAGAACTCCTCGACCACCGGCGCGACCACGATCGCGACGAAACCCGATACGACGGTGGCGAAGCCGGTCAGGTTCTCGGGCAGCTGCTGGGGTGCCTCCGCCGTCTCGCCGAAGATCAAGTTGAGGAAGGTCGAGATGATATACGCCGCCGCCAATCCGGCGGCCAGGAAGACGACCATCCCTCGGACGAATCCGGCCCACGCTTCTGCGAACGGATGGCCGGGGAACGGGATCGCGGAGCGCCAGGTCTTGTGGAACAGGGACAGCCATGTGAGCAGGGTGAGCGCGATCCCCACGTACACGAGGAAGGCGATGAGCACTTCGCCCATCGCGCCGCCGGGCAGGACGGGTCTGAGCAGGATCGCGAGGATGAGCCCGGCGACGACACCGACGATGAACATCCCGATGGCCTCCCACCACCGCCACGTTGCCGCCGGGAGCGGGGGGGCAACCGGCGGGGCAGGCTGCGGGTGGCCCACGGGGAGCGGCGGAGGCGGGGGGATCGGAGCCTGCGGCGTCTCAGGTCCGAGCGGGAGATCGGTCATGACTCCCCCATCTTCTCGGGTGGACGAACGAGCGACACGTAGACGAGCCCGGCCGCCGAGGCCGCGAACCCGAACCCGACCGCCGAAACCCCGGTGTCGTTGCCGAGGTACGCGACCACACCTGCAGCCAGGAGCGTCGCCATCGACGCGCGCCACCGCGGCCGCACCTCGAGCGTGCCGCGCAAGCGACCTCGGGGCTTGATCGTCACGTACAGGAGCACCGGGACCGCGACCAGGTACAGGATGCCGAGGGGGTTCAGCGCAAGGAGGCGGAACCCGATCTCGAGTCGGTCCCAGAGTTTCGACAGGACGCCTGAGAGGCCCGGTTCCTGCAGGAAGCGGGTCCCGTGTGTTGGCGTGGAAGCGAGCGCATCTGCCAGGAAGATGAGAGCCAGCCCGGCGACGGTGACTCCAGCGATCAACAGGACCCGCCGCCAGGTCAGTCGGCGCCACATGCCGCCGAGCGCGAGCCAAGTACCAGCGGCGAAGAAGATCCCGGCCTCGTGGTTGGCCCCGAACCATGGAAGGCCGACCAGCAGGCCGACCAGACAGATGAGGACGAACCCTTCCCATTTGGTCCGCAGGATCGGCACGATCCACATCGCGGCTCCGAGAGCCAGACCGACGTCGACGTTGGGGATGCCGTAGAAGCGCGCGCCGTCCAGGCCGGTGCCGCCCAGGAACGTCGTGAGCATCGACGGCCACCCGAACGCGTTCTCGATGACGAGGTAGGCGAGGATCGCGCCGCCGACGACGGCAGGGGGAACGAGGTCGCCGCGCTTACGCTGGGTCATCGCGATAGCCGGAACGCCGAACGTGACCAGCAGCACGAACCCGAGGATCACCGGGAGGGTCAGAACCGGCAGGCTCCCGGCAGCCAGGAGTGCGGCGCCGATGGTCGGGATCGCGAGCGTCAGGTACGCACCCACCGGGCCCGCCTTCGCGTTGCCTCGGCGGCGCAGGACCGCGCAGAGGCCGACGGCGGCGAGGATCAGCAGGATGACGATACCCGCGATGACCTGGACGGGCAGCCACAACGCGCGCGCGTCCAGGTGGCGCTGGTGGAGCCCGAACGGCGCCGGTGCGTCGCGGACGATGTCGATCGGTGCGCCATGCATCTCCGCCGGGACCGGGATATCGAAGTACCGCAGGATCGTGGGTGCGACGTCCTCGTTGGAAACGACGCCGTCACGATGCGTCGTGTTGGAAGTGAGCGTCCCCATCTCACCGGCGACGGGGAAGAGACCGGGCGGGATGCCCTCTGCCATCACGATCGGCGCTAGCTCGTCCCCGACTTCGTCCATCGCAGCCGTCGTATCCGGCGACAGGACCATCACGAGCGCATCGTCAGCCAGCGAAGCATCAACCAGAGAACGCACCTCATGACCGATCATCCTCAGCGCCTCCGACCGAGAGACCCCGAGTCCCTCAGCCACGCCGTCTGGGTCAGCGGCGTACACCGTCACGTCTGTCGGCTCCTCAGAGCCGATCGGGGGAACTTCACCGCCTGCGTTCATCACCACGAGGAAGGCGCGCGCCCCTGAGGCGAAGTCCCCGAGGACAACTGCGGACCCGAACCCTTCCCGCCGAAGGATCTCCCCCAGCAACCCAGGGATGGACCGACCCTCGTTCTTCGTGACTTCTTCGGACAACGCCACCGTGACGCCGTCGTCGGGACTAACTTCCTGGCTCCCGAGGAGCCGAATGCCTGATCGCCCCCAGCTCCGCGTACCTGAGCCCAGAGTGACGTACGCCCCGAGGCCATCGTCGTCGTCGGTGGTACGGACCGACAGCAGGCCCGCGCCGCCCGCGCGCGCGAGCTGGCGGAACTCCGGGACCGCCACCAGCTCTTCGAACGAGGCACCGTCGACCAGCACCAGAAACACCTGCTTCGGATGTTCCTCCCCCGAGTGCGCCGTGACTGCGATCGGCGAGAGGACAGTGAACAGCGCGAGGAGGATGATGAGAACGCGGACGAAGCTCCTCACCCTGCCGGGGAGGCGGCGAGATCGCGTTCCCGCCGGACGCCGGCGCCGAGACCCGCCAGCTTGGCCTCGAACTCCTCGTAGCCGCGGTCGATGAAGTGCAGGTCGGTGATCTCGGTGATGCCGTCGGCGACCAGCGCCGCGATGACGATCGCCGCCCCCGCCCGGATATCCAGCGCGCGTACCGGCGCCGACGAGAGCTGCTCCACACCCCGGATCACCGCGTGGTGGCCCTCGAGCTGGATGTCCGCCCCCATCCGCTTCAGCTCGTCCACGAACATGAACCGGCTCTCGAACACGTTCTCGGTCGCGATGCTCGTCCCGCCCGCGACCGCCAGCATCGACATCATCTGCGGCTGTAGGTCCGTCGGGAACCCCGGGTACGGCAGCGTCACGAAGTCGACCGCCTTCGGTCGGCCGTCCATCACCACGCGGAACCCATCGTCCACCGGCCGGATCTCGGCGCCGGTCTCCGAGAGCTTCGACAACGCGATATCCAGGTGATCGGTGCGGCCGCCGTAGAGCACCACGTCGCCCTGCGTCGCGACCGCCGCGATCGCGAAGGTTCCGGTCTCGACGCGGTCCGGCACGACCCGATGCTGCGCTGGCGTGAACCCCTCGACCCCTTCGATCTCGATCGTGGTGGTTCCCACTCCATCGATCCGCGCGCCCATCTCCACGAGGAACTCGGCGAGGTCCACGATCTCCGGCTCGCGAGCGGCGTTCTCGATGACGGTCGTGCCGCGGGCACCGACGCCCGCCATCAGCACGTTCTCGGTCGCGCCGACGCTCGGGTAGTCCAGCGAGATCGACGCGCCGCGAAGTTCCGGTGCCGTCGCGCGCAGGTAGCCGTGCTCGGACTCGAACTCTGCGCCCATCTGTTCCAAGCCGCGCAGGTGCAGCTCGATGCTGCGCGAGCCGATGTTGCACCCACCGGGCATCGCGACCCTCGCTCGCCCGAACCGCGTCAGCAGCGGCCCGAGGACGATGATCGACGCGCGCATCTTCGAGACCAGCTCGTACGGCGCCTCCTGCGAGTCCACCCCCGCGGCATCGATACGCAGACTGCCGTCGTCCCACTCGACCGTCGCCCCGAGGTGCTCCAGCACTTCGACCATCGTGCGGCAGTCGTCGATCCGGGGGACGTTCTCGATGGTGGACGTGCCCTCAGCGAGCAGCGCGGCAGCCATCAGCTTGAGCGCGGAGTTCTTGGCTCCGGAGATGGGCACGACGCCCTCCAGGCGCGTGCCTCCGGTTACGAACAGCCTGTCCATCGTTCGATTGTAGGCCGCGGGACGTTGCGAACGTGTGAGGGCCGACAGCGCCTGCTCGGCGCTGCCCCGTGCGGCGCTGCTCACTCGGCCAGGCTCAGCCGGACCTCGGCCCTGCGCGCCTCACGCTTGGCCTGCTCGTCGCCCTCACGCACGGCTGCTTCTGCCTGCTCCAGACGTGCCCGCTCGGCGGCCACGTCGATCTCGGTCTCCAACGTCGCCTGGTCGGCCATCACGTCGACCCGCGTTTCCTGGCCTTCGCTCGAGACGTGCATGAAGCCCTCGTCGATCGCCATCCGGACCTGGCCAGACTCCTGGTGGACGCGAAGCGGGCCGATCGCCATCCGGATCAGCAAGGGCGCGTGCCCGTGCTGGATACCGACCTCGCCGTCGATGCCGCGCGCGATGACCATCGTGGCGTCGCCGGACCAGACCTCGCGTTCCGGCGTCACGACATGCACCTCGACCGTCAAATGTCAGACCCCCTGATGTTCGAATCGCGTTCGTGGGAGGCCCACCGGACTCGTCCGGTTGAGCTACCCGAGAGAGCCGTCGCGAGGCGGCTCTCTCGCGTTCTCGCCTCCGCATCTGTCATCTACGCCACCGAGTCCTCGAGCTGCTTCGCCTGCGCGACGACCTCCTCGATACCGCCGACCAGGAAGAACGCCTGCTCGGGCAGGTGGTCGTACTCGCCCTCGCACAACGCCTTGAACGACGTGATCGTCTCGTCGATCGGCACGTACCTGCCGGGGATCCCGGTGAACTGCTCCGCCACGAAGAACGGCTGCGACAGGAACTTCTGGATCTTGCGAGCCCGTGCGACGATGACCTTGTCCTCCTCGGACAGCTCGTCGACACCCAGGATCGCGATGATGTCCTGCAGGTCCTTGTAGCGCTGCAGGATCTCCTGCACGCGCCGCGCGACCGCATAGTGCTCCTCGCCGACGTAGCGCGCGTCCAGGATCCGCGACGTTGAGTCCAGCGGGTCGACCGCCGGGTAGATGCCGAGCGAGGCGATGTCACGCGAAAGGACCGTCGTGGCGTCCAGGTGCGCGAACGCCGTGTGTGGCGCCGGGTCGGTGATGTCGTCCGCCGGCACGTAGATCGCTTGCAGCGAGGTGATCGACCGGCCTTTGGTCGAGGTGATGCGCTCCTGCAGTTCACCCATCTCGTCGGCCAGCGTCGGCTGGTAGCCGACCGCCGACGGCATCCGGCCCAGCAGCGCCGAGACCTCCGATCCCGCCTGGGTGAATCGGAAGATGTTGTCCACGAACAGCAGAACATCCTTGCGGTCGACGTCGCGGAAGTACTCCGCCATCGTCAAGGCCGCCAGGGCGACCCGCAGGCGCACGCCCGGCGGCTCGTCCATCTGTCCGAACACGAGCGCCGTCTTCTCCAGAACGCCGGACTCGGTCATCTCCAGGAACAGGTCGTTCCCCTCGCGGGTCCGCTCCCCCACCCCGGCGAACACGGATACGCCTCCGTGCTGCTCGGCCTGGCGGCGGATCATCTCCTGGATGATGACGGTCTTGCCGACCCCGGCGCCACCGAACATCCCGATCTTGCCGCCCTGCACGTAGGGCTCCAGCAGGTCGATGACCTTGATGCCCGTCTCGAGCATGACCGACTTGGGCTCCAGCTCCTCGAACGGCGGAGCCTCGCGGTGGATGGGCCAGTAGGCACTCGGGTGAACCTCGCTCGGGTCGCAGTCCAGCGGCTCGCCGAGCACGTTGTAGACGTGGCCCAACACCCCCTCGCCCACCGGCACGACGATCGGCCGGCCAGTGTTGATGACCTCGGTTCCGCGGACGAGGCCGTCGGTCGGCTTCAGCGCGATCGAGCGCACCTGCGACTCGCCGATGTGCTGGGCGACCTCGCACGTGATGGTGGTGGTCTCGCCGCCGAGGGTGACGTTCACCCGCAGGGCGCTGTTGATCTCGGGCAGCTCGTTGGGCGGGAACTCCACGTCCACGACCGGGCCGATGACCCGGACCACGCGTCCCTTGGCGAGCGTCTCGTCCGTACGGATCTGATCTGCGATGTCGGTCATAGCTACTCTCCTGATGCCTTCCCGAGGGCTTCGGCGCCGCCCACGATCTCCATGATCTCGGTCGTGATCTCCGTCTGCCGCGCCTGGTTGGCCTGGCGCGTCAACACCTTGATGAGGTCCTCCGCGTTCTCGGTCGCAGCTTTCATCGCGCGGCGTCTGGCCGCGTTCTCCGACGCCGACGACTCCAGCAGCGCCGCGTACACCTTCGTGATGACGTACTGGGGCAAGAGTTCGTCGAGGATCTCCTGCGGCCCCGGCTCGAACAGGTACTCCGCGTGGGGCTGGCCCTTGACCGTGCCGACGACCTCTTCCCGCGCGATCGGCAGGAACCGCTTCTCGGTCGCGCGCAGGGTGAACGCCGACCGGAAGTCCGTATACACGCAGAACAGCTCGTCGATCCGTTCGTTTGCGAAGTCATCGATCAGGCGCCGGCCTATCACCTCAGCCTTGTCGTACGGCGGCACCTCGCTGAAGCCCTGCCAGGAGGCCTCGACCGGAACCTGCCGGAAGCGGAAGTAGCCGACGCCCTTCTTGCCGGCGAGGTAGACGACCGCCTCGAGCCCGCGGCCTTTCACCCGGTCGATCGTGTCTTCAGCCAGCCGGAGCACGTTGGAGTTGTAGGAACCGGCCAGGCCGCGATCCGACGTGACCACCAGCACCCCGGCCGCTTTGGGCTGCTCACGCGCCTCCAGCAGCGGATGGACCAGGGAACCCGTTTGCCGCGCAACGTCCTCCATCGCGCTGGTGAGCTGGACGGCGTACGGCCGTGCCTGCTCGACCCGCTGCTGGGCCTTGAGGATGCGCGAGGCCGCGATCAGTTCCATCGCGCGCGTGATCTTCATGGTCGACTGCACCGACTTGATCCGTCGTCGGACGACGCGGAGTTTGGCGCCCATCTACGTGGACGCCGGCGTGCCGGCGTCGCTCGACGGCTTAGGCTCGGCGTCCTCGTCGCCGGCCGAGGACATCCGGTCCCAGCCGACATCCGGCTTCACCTCGTCCGGCGCGGTCGTCTCGCCGATGGCCGCATCGGACCCGGCCGCCGCCTCGGTCGGCACGAAGGTCTGCTTGAAGTCCTCGATCGCCCTGTCCAGCAACGCGATGGTCTCATCCTCGAGCTTGCCGGTGTCGGCGATCGTCGTGAGCACCGCGCCGCTGCGCGCCTCCAGGTACGTCACGATCTCCTCGCAGAAGCGCTTCGCGTCTCCCACCGGGAACTCGTCCAGCGAACCGCTCGTCGCGACGTAGATGTAGACCACCTGCTGCTCGACCTGGACCGGCCGATACTGCGGCTGCTTGAGCACTTCGACCACGCGGGCGCCGCGCGCGAGCTGCTGCTGAGACGCCTTGTCCAGCTCGGACCCGAACTCCGCGAACGCCTCCAGGGCCCGGTACTGCGCGAGGTCCAGCCGCAGTCGGCCGGCCACCTTCTTCATGGCCTTGGTCTGTGCGTTCCCGCCGACACGGGACACCGAGATGCCGACGTTGATCGCCGGACGCACACCCGAATAGAACAGGTCGGGCTCCAGGTAGATCTGGCCGTCGGTGATCGAGATGACGTTCGTCGGGATGTACGCGGACACGTCGCCACCCTTGGTCTCGATGATCGGCAACGCGGTGAGCGAACCGGCACCCAGGCGGTCCGATAGCTTCGCAGCGCGCTCGAGCAGCCGGGAGTGCAGGTAGAAGACGTCGCCCGGATAGGCCTCGCGGCCCGGTGGGCGCCGAAGCAGCAGCGACAGCGTGCGGTACGCGACGGCTTGCTTGGACAGGTCGTCGTAGACGACGAGCGAGTGGTCGCCCTGGTACATCCAGTGCGCGCCGAACGCGGCGCCCGAGTAGGGCGCGATGTACTGGAACGGCGCCGGCGCATCGGCGGCCGCGTTCACGACTACCGTGTAGTCCATCGCGCCGTTCTCGTGGAGCGCGGCGACCACCTCGGCGACCGTCGAGGACTTCTGGCCGATCGCGACGTAGATGCACTTGACTTGCTTGGCGGGGTCGCCGCTCACCCAGTTCTCGCGCTGCGCGATGATCGCGTCGATCGCGATGGCCGTCTTGCCGGTCTGGCGGTCGCCGATGATCAGCTCGCGCTGTCCACGGCCGATCGGGATCATGCCGTCGATCGCGGTGATGCCGGTCTGCAGCGGCTCGGTGACCGGCTGGCGGTCGACCACGTTCGCGGCCTGGACCTCGAGGTTCCGGCTCTCGGTCGAGGCGATCGGGCCCTTGCCGTCGATCGGGCGCCCGAGGGCGTCAACCACGCGGCCGAGGAACCCGTCGCCGACCGGGACCGACAGGACCTGTCCGGTCTGCTTGACCGAGTCGCCCTCCTCGATATGGGAGGACTCGCCCAGGATGACGCAGCCGATCTGGTCCTCGTCCAGGTTGAACGCGACCCCGAGCGTTCCGCCGGGGAACTCGAGCAGCTCGTTGGCCATCGCACGGGGAAGACCTTGGACGCGCGCGATACCGTCGCCGGTCTCCAGCACCCGGCCGACCTCTTCGCGGTCGACCGACGGCGTGTAGCTGTCGACGTTCTTGCGCAGCGCCTCGGCGATCGATGCGGCGTCGATATCAAGTGCCATGGGGTTGCTCCTCGTTTCCTCAGGCGCCCCTGAGCCGGGCGCTCGCTTCTTCCAGACGCGTGCGGATGGAGCCATCGATGACCTCGTCGCCGACGCGCGCCATCACCCCGCCGATCACCGACGGATCGACGACCACCTTGACCTCGACGCTGCGGCCGACGGCAGCCGACAGCGCGTCGCGGAGCGCCGCCTTCTGCTTGTCGTTCAGTTCGACGGCGGTGCGGACCTCGGCCAGCGAGGACTGCCGCCGCTCGGCGGCGATCTGCGCGAGCTGCTCGATGATCCGCTGCAGCTCCCGCGCTCGCCCCTGCTCGACCAGGAACCCGAGCATATTGGCCGTGTTCGGGTTCGCATCGCCACCCAACACGTCCCCGATGACCGCCTGCTTCCGCTCCACCGGCAACGCCGGGTCGGTCAGGGCTTCCCGCAACTCGGGGTTGGCCTCGAGCGCTTTCGCGAACGAGTACAGCTCGTTCTCGACCTTGTCGAGGTCACCCTCGGCGTCGGCGATGGCGAACAGCGCCCCGGCGTAGCCCCGGATGACGGCGTCCTTAGTTGTCACTGCCGCCGCTCCCCGACGCGACCTGCGCGATGTAGTCGTCGATCAGCTTCTCGTGCGTGTCCTTGTCCAGCGACTGCCCGACCACCCGGCCGGCCAGGTCGACGGCGATGTCGCCCACCTGCGCCTTCAGCTCCTGCAGCGCGCGGTCGCGCTCGGCCCGGATCTCCTCCTGCGCCTTGGCGACGGTGCCCTGCGCCTCCTGCTCGGCCTTGGCCTGGATATCGGCCCGCAGCTGGTCCGCGGTCTTGCGGGCCTCCTCGATGATCCGGTTCGACTTCTCGCGGGCGCCGGCGAGCTGCTCCCGGTAGTCGACGAGTTCTCTCTCGGCCGCTTTGCGGGTTTCCTCGGCGGATTCGAGCTGGCCCTGGATGGCCTCCCGGCGCTCGTCGAGCACCTTGTTCAGTTTCGGCATGACCCACTTGGCCATGAAGAAGAACAGGATCCCGAAGGCGAACACGCCGACCAGGAGCTCGTGCCACTGCGGATACAGGTCTTCCTTTGCGCTGACCGCCTGCTCGTGGCCTTCGCCTTCGACGGGGGCGCCGGTCTCCGACGACGTGACCGGTTCAACCGTGGTCTCGCCCGTCTCGGTCTGGGCGACGATGTAGAGCGTCTGCATCGTTGCCTCCCTAGATGATGAACGAGAGCACGAAGCCGAACAGCGCCAGCGCCTCGATCAGACCGATGCCGATGAACATGGTGCCGCGCACCTGACCGGCGTACTCGGGCTGGCGGGCCATCGCCTCGACCGACTTGCCCATCAGGACGCCGATGCCGATGCCCGGCCCGATGGCGGCGAGGCCGTACACGAGCCCCTTGCCGATCGTCCCGACGTCGCCCGTCACCTGCGCGATGAAGTTGAGAACCGCGATCATGTGTTCCTCCTTCTTCCTTCTCCTAGTGCTCCTCCGCCATCGCGCCCTGGATGTAGGAGGCGGTCAGCACGGCGAAGATGAATGCTTGCAACCCTGATACGAACAGCTCGAAGCCCACCAGCGCAACAGCCAGCGTGCCCGAGAACAGTCCCAGGGCCTTGAGCAGCCAGTTGGTACTCGTGAAGAACGCGAACGTGGCGAGGAAAAACACCGCCAGCAGGAAGTGGCCCGCCACCATGTTGGCGAAGAGTCGGACGGACAGCGTGAGCGGCCGGATCAGGAAGACCTGCAGGAGCTCGATGAGGGCGATCAGCGGCTTGAGGGCCATCGGCACACCCGGCGGAAACATCACGTGCTTGAGGTAGCCCCAGGCGCCGTGCTTGCGGAACCCGACCACGAGGAACGTGAGCCACGAGATCACCGCCAGCACGATCGGGAACGCGATCCGTGAGTTCATCGAGAAGTTGACGCCAGGGAGGATCGCCCAGACGTTGCCGGCGAAGATGTAGAAGAAGAAGGTGGATAGGAGCGCGAAGAAGACCATCCCCTCCGGCCCGATCATCCCGAGCACGACGTTCTGCTTGACGAAGTCGAACCCCATCTCTGCAACGAGCTGGAACTTGCCCGGGACCACCTTCGGCTTCCGGAACGCGAGGAAGAAGAACAGGATGAAGGTCAAACATGAAAGGAACACGAGGAAGTAGATGAACTGGAACGGGATGGCGAGCACCGTTCCCGAAGGCCACACGAAGTCCTTGGTCGTGGGCGGGTTGAACTCCGCTAGGAGCCCGACGTTCACGAGGTCGCACTCTCCTCGGGAAGGTTCCATTGCTGGCCGGCAGGGCCGGCGAGCAGCTTGAGCTCGAAGACTAGGAGCACGATCGTCGCCGGGACCACCGCGAGCGCGAACGCGACCGGCGAGAACCAGCTCAGCGTGTTCAGCGCGAACATGATGGCCAGGATGATGCCGAGCCGCACGACGAAGCCGCCCATCCCTACGGCGAACACCGCGGTGAGCGATATCCGCGAGGCCCACGCCATCGCGAAGCCGTTCGCGACGAAGTTGGCGGCGACGATCAGGACTCCGATGGCCGCGGACCACGCCGCGTTCAGGTCGCCCAAAAGGAGGCCGGCGACGAAGGCGATAGCGCCGGCGGGCGGTCCGTACGGCGCGACGCGCCGGATCAGCTCGCGTTCAGGCTCAGTGCGCACTCTTCCCCTTGCCATACTTGAGATACACCAGGTACGTCCCCAGGACCGCTCCGCCGATCATCCCCACAGCCAGGAACACCTTCTGGGTCCCGAGCCACCGATCGAGCAGGTAGCCGATGCCGCTATACACCAGGACCCCTGCCAACAAGGTTCCCGCTACGGCGTACCCCGTTCCGATGCCGTTCCAGCCAGAGCGTTGGTCGGGACCTTCGGTCACGGGCGAGGAAGTATATCCGCCTGTTCCGGCCCCGTCAGTGGAGGGTGTTTCCGCAGGTCAGCAACCATCCGGCGCCGAGCTTGTGAAACGATTCACGAACTCCCGCGGGCGGAGCGGCCGCGGCGCGCGCCACGCCGGCCGGTCGCGCTAGGCGACCTCGCGCTTGCGCTGGAACCAGACGTTCAGGAGCGCCAGCGCGACCCCGACCGAGAAGATGATCGTCCCCATCACGTTCACGGTCGCCGGGATCCCCTGCCGGGACGCGCCGTAGACCCAGAGCGGGAATGTCACGGTCTTGCCCGCGTTGAACGTGCTCACGACGTAGTCGTCGATCGAGAGCGCGAAGGCCAGCGCGGCTGCCGCAGCGATCCCCGGAAGGATCAGCGGGAAGGTCACCGTCCAGAACGTCACCCACGGGGTCGCGCCGAGATCCTTGGCCGCCTCCTCCCATTCCGCGTTGAATCCCTGCGTGCGGGCCTTGACCGTCACAACCACGAACGAGATGCAGAACATCACGTGCGCGATCAGGATCGTCCCGAACCCGAGCGGCACGCCGAACGTCACGAACAGCGTCAAGAGGGATGCCCCCAATACGATCTCGGGCGTGGCCATAGGCAGGAAGATGAACATATTGGTCGCACCGCGGCCCCGGAACCGGTAGCGCGTCAGCGCCAACGCGATCATCGTTCCCATGATCGTCGCCAGGACCGTGACGACGACGGCGATGATGACCGAGTTCTTCAGCGCGGTGACCAGGTCCGGGTCGTCGAACAGGTTCCCCCAGTGCTTCAGCGTGAATCCCTGCCAGGCATAGTTGTACTTCCCTTGGTAGTCGTTGAACCCGAACACGATCATCGCGGCGATCGGCAGGGACAGGTACGCGATCACCAGCACCGTGTAGGTCGGGAGGAACCAGCCCTTCTTGCGTCCGCGACGGCGTGGGGCGCGGGACGGACCCCCGGCCTCGGCCCGCTCGAACGCGACGGCGGCGTCGACGTCGGTCATCCGGTCAACTCCTCGGTCCCCAGCAGCTTGGCGTAGACGAACACTCCGATCAGGATCGCCGCCATCAGGATGAACGAGATCGCGGCACCGGTCGGGTAGTCGTTGTGCTCGAGCATCTGTACCTGGATCACGTTGCCCAGCATCGTCGTGCTCGGACTCCCGAGCAGCTCGGCGTTGATGAAGTCACCCGCCACGGGGATGAACGTCAGCAGCGAGCCCGCGAACACACCCGGCAGGGACAGCGGCAACGTCACCCGCAGGAACGTCGACCGCCGGTTCGAGTACAGGTCCCCGGCAGCTTCCAGCAGGCTGCGGTCGATCTTGTCGAGGGACACGAACAGCGGAAGGACCATGAACGGCAGGAAGTTGTAGATCAGCCCGCCGAGGACCGCCACCGACGTTCCGAGTACCTGCACATCCTCAGACAGGAGCCCGATCGACTTCAGCGTTCCCAGGAAGATCCCGTCGTCGGCCAGGATGAACTTCCAGGACAGCGTGCGGATGATGTACGAGACGAAGAACGGCAGGATGACCAAGAACAGCACGGCGTTCTTCCACTTCCCGGCACGCATCGCGATCGCGTACGCCAGCGGGTACCCGATCGCCAGGCACCCGATCGTGACGACCAGCGCGTAGACGATCGACCGGAAGAGCTGCTCGGGGTAGGCACCCAGGACCTCGCGGTAGACCCCGACGTTCCCGGTGAAGGTGTACCCCTCCGCATAGGTCCCCGTCTGGAGCGACGTGATGAACATCTGGATACTCGGCCACAGCCAGAACAGGAACAGCCACGCGAGCCCCGGCGCTAGGAGCAGGTACGCGATCCACCGGACCCGCGGGGTGCGCCGTGCCGCCGGCGGACCGGCCGGCGGCACGGCGGTGGGTGCGACGACGGCCAACGGCTAGCCCAGGACGACGCGGTCGAAGTGGTCCTGCCAGACGGCCTCTTCCGCCGCGTCGAGGTTCTTGTACGGCGCGGTGTTCGCAAGCACCTCGTCGCTCGGCCACACGAACTGGTCCTCCGCGAGCAGGGCCATGTTCGGGTGGTCCTTGCCGTCCTCGGCGATCATCTCTTGGACGCCCTTAACCGGCGACTCGTACCAGACCCACTCGGTGATCTGTGTCGCGATCTTCGGGTCGTAGACGAAGTTCATCCAGTCGTGGGCGTCCGCCGGGTGTTCGGCCAGGATCGGGATGGCCATGTTGTCCGACCAGCGGTTCCCGCCCTCCTTCGGCAGGATCCACCGCAGGTCCTGGTCATCGGCCTGGCCCAGTTGCAGCGCGAAGAGGTCACCGGACCATGCCATCGTGAGCCACACGTTCCCGGCGGCGAGTTGGTCCGTGTAGTCGTTGCCGTAGTAGGCGCGCACGAGCGGCCGCTGCTCCTCCAGGATCGTCGTCGCCTCCGCGACGTCCTGCTCGGTAGCGGTGACCGGATCGATCCCCATCTTGAAGAAGATGAAGTTGTAGGTGTCCCGCATCTCGGAGAACATCCCGATCTTCCCCTCGAACGCCGGGTCGAACAGGTCCTCGATGCTGTCGATGTCGCGGCCGGTCTTGTTACGGTCGTACCCGATACCCGTCAGGCCCCCCGCCCATGGGAACGAGTGCTCGTTGTTCGCGTCGAACCACGGGTTCAGGAACGCATCCTGGATATTCGTCGTGACGTTCGGCAGCTTGTCGTGGTGCAGCTTCTCCAGGAACCCGAGGTCGATCAGCTTGGCGATCATCCAGTCGGTCATCGTGATGATGTCCCAGCCCGTCGGCTGATCCGACCCGAGCTGGCTGCGGATGTCGGTGCCGAAGAACTCCTCGTTGTCGTTGATCGTCTCGACGTAGCGAGTGTCGATGCCCGTCGCCTTCTCGAAGTCGGCGACGGTGCCGCCCGTGACGACGCCGGCCGCGTTCTTGCCTTCCTTGTCGATGTACAGCGGCCAGTTCGCGACGTCGAGCTTGCCCGCGCTCGGCGGCAGCGTCGTCAGCCCGGTGGGCTCCGTCCTCTTCGCCCCCTTCACGCTGCACGCGGCCAGGATCGAGGCCAGGGAAAGCGACCCCGCGCCCACCCCCGCGTACCGGAACAGGTCGCGACGCGTGACCCGCCGCTGCGTCAGCCCGCGCATCAGGGCCTGCTGCACGATGTCGTCGTAGTTCGGGCGCTCGGTCATTCCCCTTCGACCTCCTCCTTGGTCAGGTCCGCCTGTGGGCGGACCGCAAACGTGTTCTCCGGCAACCACCGGAGCTGCACTCTCGTTCCCGGCGAGGCTGCGGGCTCGTCGCCGAGGTTCTGCTCCACGACGGTCAGCGTCACACCGCCGGGACCCTCCACCGTGTACTGGTACGAGACGCCGATGAACGTTGCCATCCGCAGGAGTCCCGGCACGCTGTTCTTGCCGTCGGCGACGGACCCGGATCCTGCCGACCCTTCGGCGCCGCCGACGAGCTTGATCTTCTCAGGACGCACCCCGACCCGGACGGCGGCACCGGCTGCAGCATTCCCGTTGAGCCGCGACGACGGCATGCGCACCACCTCTCCACCGGCGAGCGTTACCGTCGCGACATCTCCCAGGACCTCCTTCACCTTGCCGTCCAGCAGATTCGACGCGCCCAGGAACTGGGCGACGAACTCGGTGTGCGGGTTCTCGTAGATATCCTCGGGGACGCCGATCTGCTCGACGCGACCGCCGCGCATCACCGCGATGCGGTCGGACATCGTCATCGCCTCTTCCTGGTCGTGCGTGACGTAGATGAAGGTGATCCCGACCTCGGTCTGGATGCGTTTCAGTTCGAGCTGCATCTGCTTGCGCAGCTTCAGGTCCAGCGCGCCGAGCGGCTCGTCCAGGAGCAGGACCTGCGGCCGGTTCACGAGCGCGCGGGCCAGCGCGACCCGCTGGCGCTGGCCGCCGGAAAGCTGCGCCGGCTTGCGCTTGCCGTACTCGGGGAGGTCCACCAGCGCCAACGCCTCGTCAACCCGCTTGCCGACCTCGTCCTTGGCAACCTTCTTGCGCTTGAGGCCGTAGGCGATGTTGTCGGAAACGCTCAGGTGCGGGAACAGCGCGTACGACTGGAACACCGTGTTGACGTCGCGCCTGTAAGGCGGCAGGTCCGTGACGTCGACACCCTTGAGCCAGACGGCCCCGCTGGTTGGCTCCTCGAAGCCCCCGATCATCCGCAGAGTGGTGGTTTTCCCGCACCCCGACGGGCCGAGCATCGAGAAGAACTCGCCGTCGACGATGTCGAGGGAGAGGTCATCGACCGCCAGGACGTCGCCGAAGGCCTTCGTGACATGGTCGAGCCGTACCTCGATGTCGGCCATCTGCCCCTCTCGCGATGTCGGGCGCTCGGCCCGATTATGCCATTGTGCAAGCAAGAATGCGCCCCGGGTAGAATCGGTGGTCGACACCCTGGGGGGCACGGCCTCCCGACGGACGTTGTCCGAAGTGGACAATGCCGGGCACCGGGCACCGGCCTACCGTAGGCCCGGACAACGGACCAGCGGATCAGGAGTGATAACCGTGGCGAGCGGAGCGGACATCGAGCGGCTGAAGGCCAAGGCCAACGACATCGCCGAACGGGAGGGCAAGATCCTCCTGGACAGGACCCAGGCTTCGGCCAAGCTCTACGAGCGGGCGGTCAAGTCGCTCCCACTGGGCGTGACTTCGTCCTTCCAAACGAACGACCCCTACCCCATCTATGGGGAGCGCGGCGCCGGCAGCCGGTTCTGGGACGTCGACGAGAACGAGTACGTCGACTACCACAACGGATTCGGCACCATGGTCGTCGGCCACGCGAACCCGAAGATCGTCGAGGCCATCGAACGCGCCGCCCGCCAGGGCACGCACTTCGCGACCACGACCAAGGTATCGGTCGAGATGGCCGAGGAGCTGTGCCGCCGGTTCGGGCTGGAGCGGGTGCGGTTCTCGAACTCGGGCACCGAGGCCACGATGGACGCGATCCGCGTCGGACGCGCGGTGACCGGCAAGGACAATCTGGTCAAGATCGAGGCGTCGTATCACGGTCACCACGACGCGGTGATGTTCTCGATCATCCCCAGCTTCGACGAGATGGGGCCGAAGGAGCGTCCGTACAACGTGCCCTTCACGCGCGGCATCCCAAAGAGCAGCTGGGACGACATCCGCGTGGTGCCCTTCAACGACGCGGAAGCGCTCGAGAAGCTGCTGGACGCCGAGGGCGACACGATCGGCGCGATGATCATGGAGCCCTTGATGATGAACGTCGGGCTCATCCCACCGGACCCCGGCTACCTGGAGAAGGTTCGCGAACTGTGCACCAAGCACAACGTCTGCATGATCTTCGACGAGGTCAAGACGGGCGCGACGATCAACCCGGGCGGTGCGATCGGGCTCTACGGCGTGCAGCCGGACCTCGCGTGCTTCGCCAAAGCGATCGGCGGGGGAACGCCGATCGGGGCGTTCGGCGGCAGCGCGGTGTTCATGGACGAGATCGGCAAGTCGCTGGCGCACCTGGGGACGTTCAACGGCAACCCGCTGTCGACGTCCGCGGGACTTACGGCGCTGACCGAGGTGCTGACGCCCGACGCGTACGTGCACCTGTCGGCGCTCGGCACGCGCCTGGCGAGCGGCTCAGAGAAGATCCTGGCGGACTACGGGATCGAGGCGCACGTACGGGACTTCGGCACGAAGGGCTCGATCTCCTACCGGGCGGAGCCGTTCCACAACTACCGCGATTTCCAGGAGGCGGAGTCCGAGCTGTTCTACGGGTCGTTCCCGTGGATGCTGAACCGGGGGATCTTCATGACGCCCGGCGACGAGGAGCAGTGGACGATCTCGGTGATGCACACCGAGGAGGACATCGACCGCTACCTGGACGGCTACGCAGGCTACTGCGAAGAACTCACCAAGTAGGGCCGCGGATCACGATTCAGCCAGGCAGCTCCGGCGATGATTGAATGAGAGTTGCACGCCGGTGACCCCATCGCAGCACATCGGCGAGCTGGACGGCCTGTTCGCAGTCGTGGCAACCGGCGGAACCACTAACGCAGGGACCGTCGACGACCTCGAAGGCGTGCGCTGGGTGACCCGGCGCCGCGACCTCTGGTTCCACGTCGACGGGGCCTACACCCGTGATCGCGACGACGACTATCTCTTCGAGCTGGCCATCGCATCGGGCGCGATGGCCATCGTGACCGGCGACAAGGACCTTCGAGCCGTCGTGGATCCGCCGATCCCGGTCCTCACGCCTCGCGCGTTCCTGGAGTCCCGTCCCGGCGGGTCATGAGGAAACAGGCGAAGCCGGAGTCCTCCGCAGGCTCCGGCAACCGCTCGATGTCGAACGCATCCCCGAACAGGTCCATTTCCTCACCGGGGCGAACGGTGCCGGCCATGCGGCTCGTGCCGTCGAAACGCACGAGCGGCAGTTCTTCGGGGTGTCCGTAGAAGCACCAGAACACCAGCCGGGCCCCGGGTCGGGCAAGCAGACGTACGGTCCTCGCCATCGCCACGCGCTCACCGGCATTGAGGTCGTCGAGCGTTCCGTAGTCGACCAGCAGATCGAAGGATCCGTGGAACCGTTCCGGCGGAACCTTCGTCAGGTCCGCGCGGATCCAGTGCGTACGTTCGGCGACATCTGCGGCGACAGATCGATCCTGCGCCTTGCGAAGCGCGACCTTCGAGAAGTCGACCCCCGTCACGTCGAAGCCGTTCTGCGCCAGGAAGACGGCGTTCGAGCCCGTCCCGCACCCGAGGTCGATCGCGCGGCCCGGGGGAAGGGCTTCGGCGGTCAGTACCCCGCTCTCAACGAGATCGACCAGTTCCGATCGCGGGCCCATCTCCCACGGCGCACCGCGCCGATACAGCACGTCGTAGAGCCAGTCGGGAACGTGGAACCAGCCCGCCCCGGAGCGGCCGGTCACAGCGTGTAGGGCTCGGCGCTGCGGCCGGTCTTGCGGAGGGACAGACCGATCAGCGCCTCCATGACCACGCGGTTCGCGAGCAGCGCGGTGATGTCCGCGGTGTCGTAGGGCGGCGAGACCTCGACGACCTCGACGCCGGCGATCGGCAGGTCCGTGCAGATCCGCCGGACGGCGCTCAGCAGTTCCCTCGCCTGCAATCCTCCGGGCTCGGGGGTTCCGGTTCCCGGCGCGAACGCCGGGTCGGCCACGTCGATGTCCACGGACAGGAAGACGTGCGGCACTTCGCTCATCTCGGCGATCGTGTCGTCGATCACCGGCTCGACGCCACGCTCGTAGATCTCCTGCATCAGATGCCAGCGGAACCCCTGCTCCTTCGCCCACTCGAAGTCCGACGGCGGCGGCCAGTACCCGCGCAACCCGACCTGCACGATGTGCTCCCCCTTGACCGACCTCTCGTCGACCAGGAACCGCAGCGGGGTCCCGTGGTTGAGGTAGCCCTCCTCCCAGGCATCGTCCGCGTGGGAGTCGAAATGGATCAGCCCAAGCGGCTCCGGTGAATGATGGGCCGCAACGGCACCCACGTCGGGATGGGCGATCGAGTGATCCCCGCCGAGCACGATCGGCACCGCCCCCGCCGCGCATACCCCGAGCACCATCTCGCGCAGCGCCGCATGGGTTTCGGCTGGGTACCCGGGGTTGGGCACCACGTCGCCGTGATCCACCACGTTCAAGATCTCGAACGGATCCACACCGGCGTGCAACGCGGGCCATCCGGGCCCCGAGAGGTAGTCCGACTGACGGATCGCCCGCGGGCCGTAGCGCGCGCCGGGCCGGTTCGTCACCAACTCGTCGATCGGTGCGCCGACGATGGCCACGTCGACCCCGGCTAGCTCCGCGACATCGAGGACCAGCGGCCGGCGGCAGAAGGTGGGGACGCCGCTGTAGGCAGGCTCAAACGGTCGGTTGACGTTCATCGAGCGGATCGGTCTCCTCGTGCGTCTCGCCCGATGGTACCCGGCGTCGGCGCCCCCGAGCCGGGGTGTGTTTCCCTCGGCCGTTGCCCCACGCGAGGTGCGGGATGAACGTAGCCGCGAAGATGGCCAGCGCCGCGACGACGATCAGCGCGACCCAGAACCGCCCGTCGATGAACGCCACCGCCAGCGCGCACCCCGAGATCAGCGCGCTCCACAGGTACATCAGCAGCACCGCCTGCCGCTGCGAGTGCCCGATATCGAGCAGCCGGTGGTGGATGTGCTCCTTGTCGGCGTGGCCGAGCGAGCGGCCCTTGCGCACCCGGCGCATGATCGCGAGCAGCACGTCAAGGAAGGGGATCGCCAGCACGAGCAGGGGCAGCAGGATCGGGATGGAGAACACCGCCACGTCACCCCCGCTCGGGGGGTACGGGTTCCGCCCGACGCCGGCGATCGTCGCGACCGCCAGCAGCAGGCCCAGCGGCATGGCGCCGGAGTCCCCCATGAAGATCTTGGCCGGGTTGAAGTTCCACGGCAGGAAGCCGACGCACGCGCCGGCGGTCGCCGCGCAGATCAGCGCTGCCGAGGATGCACCCCCGTAGAGCGTCGGCCCCTGGTAGACGAACAGGAAGAAGGAGATCGCCGCGATGGCCGTCATCCCGGCCGCCAGCCCATCCAGGCCGTCGATGAAGTTGACCGCGTTCATCATGGCGACCATCCACACGATCGTCGCGAGCACCGCCATGTCCGGCGAGAGCGTCAGGATCCCCTGCGTCGGGAACCAGAAGTACAGGACCTGCACGCCGAGCAGCACCATCACGCCCGCGGTTAGGATCTGCCACGTGAGCTTGCCGAGCACCGAGGCGTGGCGGATGTCGTCGTAGGCACCGACGAAGAAGATCGCGACGGCACCGACCAGCGCTGCGAGCGGTTCCGAGGAGAACCGGAACACCTCGCGGAACTGCGGCATCAAGAAGGCGAGTCCGATCCCGACCGCGACCCCGAGGACGATGGCCCCTCCGCCCAGCAGCGGCGTGTCCTGCGCATGGACCTTACGGTCGCTGGGGTGGTCGATGGCCCCGACCTTGATGGCGACCCGCCTGGCCAGTGGGGTCGTCGCGAACGCGACCAGCGCACTCGCAGCGAAGACCAGCAGGTACGGGATCACGGCGCTACCTTCCCCTCAACAGAGAGGCCACGCCCCATCCTAGAGGGCGGTGGCCGCTCGCGGAACCGACGCCCGGGCCGGCCGTCGCGCGCGCAGGCCCCCGTCCTACGGATACGCCGGGAACTGCGACACCAGATCGAGCACGCGCTCCCTCAGGTTCTTCTTGACGACCTCGTCATCGGTGTTCTTGGATGCCTCGCCGATGATGTGGCCGATCTCGGTGAGCTGATCGGGCCCCATGCCCCAGGTGCAGGGGCCGGGCGGCCCGACACGGATGCCGCTGGGCTTCAGCGGTGGCGCGGGGTCGAAGGGGACCTGGTTCTTGTTGATCGCGATCCCGATCTCGTCGCAGACCGCCTCGACCGCCGGACCGTCCAGGCCCTCGGCGACCGTGCGCGCGTCCGCGAGCACCAGGTGCGAGTCCGTGCCGCCGGAGACGATCCGGAAGCCCTCCTCGCCGAGCGCCGAGGCCAGCGCGCGCGCCGAGGCCACCACACGGCTCGCGTACTCCTTGAACTCCGGCTGTGCCGCCTCCTTGAAGGCCACGGCCTTCCCGGCGATCACGTGCTCGAGCGGACCGCCCTGGAACATCGGGAACACGGCCGAGTCGATCTTCTTCGCGTACTCCGCTTTGCACAGGATCGCGGCACCCCGCGGCCCCCGCAGCGCCTTGTGCGTCGTGAAGGTCACGACGTCGGCGTACGGCACCGGGTTCGGATAGGCGTCGCCCGCAACCAGGCCGATGAAGTGCGAGGCGTCCACCATGAACAGCGCGCCGGCCTCGTCGGCGATCGACCGGAACGCCGCGAAGTCGATCGAACGCGGGTACGCCGTGTACCCGGCCATCAGGATCTTCGGCTTCTCCTTGATCGCCAGATCCCGGATGTGGTCCATGTCCAGCTGCTCGGTCTCCTTGTCGACCTCGTACTGGATGAAGTTGAACCACATGCCCGAGAAGTTGGCCGGGTGGCCGTGGGTGAGGTGCCCGCCCTGCGCGAGCGCGAGTCCCAGCACCTTGTCGTCGGGGTTCTTCGGCTCGAGGAACGCGCCATAGACGGCCAGGTTGGCGACGGCACCTGAGTGTGGCTGGACGTTCGCGTGCTCTGCGCCGAACAGCGACTTGGCCCGTTCGATCGCCAGGGTCTCGACGACGTCGACGTTCGCGCAGCCTCCGTAGTAGCGGCGGCCCGGATAGCCCTCGGCGTACTTGTTGGTCAGCGTGGAACCGAGCGCCGCCAGGACCGACGGGCTCGCGTAGTTCTCCGACGCGATCAGCCGGATCTCGGTGCGCTCGCGCTCCAGCTCGTTGTGGATCGCCTCGGCGATCTCGGGGTCGGTGTTCTGCAGCGCTTCCCAGGAACCCGCGTAATCCCTCATCACAGCTCTCCTCGTTCGATCTGCTCCAACAGCTCCAGACGGCGGACGTGGCGCCCGCCCTCGAACTCCGTCTCCAGCCAGACCTCGAGGATCTCTCGGGCAAGCTCCGGAGCCACGACGCGTGCTCCGAGGCTGAGGACGTTCGAATCGTTATGCGATCTGGCGAACCGGGCTGTGTACAGGTCGTTGCACAACGCGGCGCGGACGCCCGGGACCTTGTTGGCGGACATCTGTTCGCCGTTTCCGGACCCGCCCAGAACGATACCGCGGTCGGCCTGTCCGTCGGCAACCACGTGCCCGACCTTCGCGCAGTAGATGGGATAGTCCACCGAGACGGTGCCCGAATCGGTGCCCTGGTCCAAGACCTCGTGGCCTCGTTCGGTCAGCACCCCAGCCAGGTACTCCTTGAGGTCGTACCCCGCGTGGTCGGATCCGATGGCGACCTTCACGACTGCCCCTCCCCTGCGTCCGTCGCCACTGCCGCCCCTTCGACCGCCCCGTACAGCCCGACGGCGAGCCGCTCGCACCACTCGTCGATCTCCCACGCGACCGCGCGGTAGGTCTCGAGCGACATCCCGAGCGGGTCCACGACATCCTCATCCGTCGGGATCCCATGGAAGCCGCTCCGGCGCAGCTCGGACGCCTCCGCGACGCGTTCGGCCAGGTCCACGTCCGGTGTGGCCGGTGGAAGTTCCTCGAAGACGCGGACCAGTTCCTTCAGGGTGAATACCTTCGGGCCCGCGCCGCTGGTCGCGACGCCCGCCGCGTCGCGGTGCTCGACGCACATCCCGATCACGACGTCGGCGGCATCCACCTGCTCGGGCTCGAGCCGGCAAGCAAGGTGGCCGGTGATGTCGACGCCACGCTCGGCCGCGACCTCGACGGACTCGGGCATCGGGGGTGAGCCCTCCCACCCGATCGTCCCGGTGGACGAGACGGAGGGCGCGTCCGGCCCCAGGCGCTCCTCGAGGCGCGCGCGCAGGAACCCCTCCGCCAGCGGCGAGCGACAGATGTTCCCGGTACAGACGATGAGGATGGAGGTCATGGGCAGGTCCGGTCGAGCTTGGGCTCAGGAGTCTATCAACGGGCAGGCACGCGCCGGGAACTCAGACGAGTGCGCGGGCTAGGTCATCTCCAGTGACCGAGCCCGCACGCAGGATGACCAGCTCCGGCCCGGTAAGGTCGACCACGGTCGAGGCGACCGTCGGCAGCGGTTCGTCCTCGCAGAGGTAGACCTCGACGAGGTCCCCGAAGACCCCGACCAACTCGTCGCAGGTCGTCCCCACAGGCTCGCCGGAACGGTTCGCGCTGGTGATCGCGAGCGGCCCGACCCCCATCGTCACGGCCCGCGCGAGCCGGTGACCGGGGATGCGCAGCCCGATCGTGCTCGCGTCGCCGCCAAGGTCCCAGTCGCGGCTCTCCTCGGCCCGCGGCAGAACGATCGTCAACACTCCCGGCCAGAACGCCTGCGCCAGACGATCGGCCCGTTCGTCGAACACCGCGAGCCGCTGGGCCGAGCCGGTGGTCGGCGCGAACACGGGAAGCTCGGCGTCGCGTGATCTCCCTTTCGCAGCGAACAATCGCGTGGTCGCTTTGGGGTCGTCGGCACGGGTACCGATGCCGTAGACGGTGTCGGTGGGGATCATGACGAGCTTCCCCTCCCGCGCAGCATGGACGGCATCGTCGAGTCCGCTCATCGCCGCTTCATCGCCGCCGCCCGCTCACGATCCGGTCGCGACCCGCGAGATCCTGCGTCAAGGCGACGTCGTCGAACTGCTCCGCGAAGAGGGCGACGATGTCCCGCGCCTGCGCCGCTCCGATCTCGACCACGAGCGAGCCGCCCGCCCGCAGCCATCCCGGCGCCTGGCGGACGAGTCGTTCGTACACCGGCAGGCCGCCGACGAGCGCCGACGCAGGGTCGGCCTTCACCTCCGGTGGCAGGTCGGCGTACTCCTCGAGCGTCACGTACGGCGGATTGCTCACAACCAGGTCGACCCGGCCCGCGAGTCCCTCCGGCAGCGGATCGAACAGATCGCCTTCCTGGATCGTGACCTCAAGCCCCAGGCGGTCGGCGTTGTCCGCCGCCAGGGCGCACGCCTCCGCCGACAGATCGATCGCGAACACGGTCGCCTCCGGTCGCTCGTTCTTGATCGCCAGCGCGATCACGCCCGTTCCGGTTCCGACATCCACCACGACGGGATGCGCTGCGCCGCCCAGCCGATCGAGCACAACGTCGACCAAGACCTCGGTCTCCGGACGGGGGACGAACACGCCGGGGCGCACCTCCAAGGTGAGCCCGCGGAACGGCTGATCGCCGGTCAGATGCTGCACCGGAACCCCGGTGCAGCGCTGGCAGAGCGCGCGTCCGTACGATCGAGCCTCCACTGACGTAAGTCCGTCTGCCCGCACGTAGATCCCTGCGCGGTCGGTGCCGAGAACGTTCGTCATCAGGGTCTCGGCCGAAGAACGCGCGTCCTCGACGCCGTGCCGCTCGAGGTACTCGGCGCCTCGAGCCACGACCTCAGAGGGACGCACGTGAGTCCCCGTCGGAGCCGCCGGCGAGCTGCGCCGCCCGCTCCGCCGCGGTCAGACCGTCGACGAACTCGTCGATCTCTCCGTCCAGAACCGCCGGCAACCGGTGCACCGTCAGCTTCAGCCGGTGATCGGTGACCCGGCCCTCTGGGAAGTTGTACGTCCGGATCTTCTCGGATCGCTCACCGGTGCCTACCTGCGAACGCCGCGCGGCCGCCTCCTTCTCGTGCGCCTCCGCCTGCTCCTTGGCAAGGAGGCGCGAGCGAAGGATGCGCATCGCCTTGTCCTTGTTCTGGAGCTGCGAGCGCTCCTCGGTGCATACGGCCACCAACCCCGTCGGCTTGTGGGTGATCCGGACCGCCGAGTCGGTCGTGTTCACCGACTGCCCGCCGGGCCCGGTCCCGCGCATCACCTGGATCTCGACGTCCTCGCGAGGGATGTCGACCTCAACCTCCTCCGCCTCGGGGAGCACCGCCACGGTCGCCGTCGAGGTATGGATCCGCCCCTGGGACTCCGTGGCCGGAACGCGCTGGACGCGGTGGACGCCGGCCTCGTGCTTGAGCTGCGAGAAAGCCCCTTTCCCCCGGACCTCGAGGACGACCTCCTTGAAGCCTCCGAGGTCCGATTCCGAAGCCGACAGCACATCGGTCTTCCAGCGGTGACGTTCCGCGAACCGCCGGTACAGCTCGAAGAGCTCGCCGGCCCACAAGGCCGCCTCCTGGCCGCCGGTCCCCGCGCGGATCTCCATCACCACGTCCTTGTCGTCGTTCGGGTCCTTCGGAACGAGCAGCGCCTCCAGGCGACCGCGCAGCTCCGAGGCCCTGGCGTCCGCGACATCTGCCTCGTCGCGGGCATACGCCGCCATGTCGGGGTCGCCCTCCCCCGACACCATCTCGCGTGCGTCGGCGGCTTGCTGCTGGGCTTCGCGGTACTCGCGGTAGGGTTCGACGATCTCGCGCAGCTCGGCGTAGCGCTTGCCCAGGTCCCGCATCCGGGCAGGGTCGGTCGCCGCTTCGGGCGAGGACATCTCGGCCTCGAGTTCCTCGAAGCGGGTCACGATCTCGTCGAGTCGCTGTTCGATAGCCATGGAAGGATTATCGCCGCCCGGAGGAGGGCACGGCGGTCAAGCAGGGAACGCGGGGGGTCAGGGCCGAGCTAGAGAGACCAGGGATCGTCGCGACGTTCGTCGGTCCGTTCGGTGATGGGGTCGTTGTACGTCGGGGCGTCGAGCGGCAGCGGAGGACGCGCCTCTGGTGCCGGCTCGGGCGGTGCCGGCGGCTCCTCTTCCACGATGGCCTCGTCGGCCGTCTCGACCGGCGGCATGTCCGGCAGCGACAGGTCGACGTGCTCCTGGAGGTCGGCGACGTCGGCGTCCTTGGCCCACAGCTCTTCCAGCTGGTCCTCACTGAAGAACTTGCGGCCGCTCCCCGGCAGGGGCGGCAGCTCCTCCATCCCCTCGGGCGGGGTTGCAACCTCCCCGAGGCTTCGGGCCATCTGGAGCATCCGTTCGCGCATGTGCTCCAGCTCGGCCATCAGCGCGTCGCGGCGCGAGTTCAGCCCCGACAGCAGGCGCTCGGCCTCCTCTTTGGCCTTGTTGAGCTCCTGGTCGGCTTCCCCGCGGATCGCTTCGGCTGTCTCCTGTGCATCGATGCGGACCCTGTCGGCCTCGGACCGGGCCTCCTCGGCCATGTCCGTGGCCTGCCGCTGCGCGTTGTGCATCAGCTCGTCGGCCTTGGCCTCCGCGGCCCGCATGACATCGGCCATCTTCTCCGCGACCGCCTTGTACGGATCCTCCTCGACCGCCGGGCGCCGTTCCGCTTTCGCAGCCCGGTCGAGCGCTGCCTGCATCGCCGCGCGAGCGTCGGATGCCGCGGCCTTCGCCGTCGAAACCTGCGTCCGCGATTCCTTGAGCTGCTCCTCCATGAGTTCGATCTGGTCGCCGATCTGTTTCAGGTAGTCCCGGACCTGGTCTGGGTCATAGCCGCGACGCACCGAGGCAAATTCGCGCTTGCGGATCTGGTCCGCGCTGGGGACCACCGGAAGATCGAGCTCTGTGGACGACATCGGGGGAAGACCTCCTCGTTTTCGGGGGCGCACCTGCAACTCTAGACGTGGAAGACTGATTTTCAACGATTCCGACAGATTCCGGTGTCGGAAGCTCGGCCGAACCCGAGCCCTGGGCAGGGGACGGATGTTCGGGCGACCCCCCTAGGCGTCCTCGGGCCCGATGCGTTGCCGTCCACGCTCAGGCTGGACGTCCGTAGACTCTGAGGACCCATCCGCGGCCTGCGCCCCAGCCGGGGCCTGGACGGAGTCGCCGAGGAGCCCTCCTTCGGGCCGCTCGATCCCCTCCCGCTCGCAACGAATCACCTCCTCGAACGAGGCGATGGCGATCTCGATCTGGTCGCGTTCGGGCGGGCGGGTCGTGATTTTCTGCAGCCAGAGTCCGGGAGCCATCAAGGTCCGCATGAGCAGCGACCCATGGAACTTCGCTCCGAGCCGGAGCATCTCGTAGGAGATCGCGGCGATGGGGATGATCGCGATCACCCGCGAGGCGATCCGCCAACCCATCGGCAGCGGCGGGAACGCCGAGAACACGAGGATCGTGATGATCAGGATGATCAACAGGAAGTTCGTGCCGCAACGGACGTGCAGGGTCGAGTACTCGTCGACGCGCTCGGGGTCAAGCGGCGCGTCGTGCTCATAGGCCGCGATCGTCTTGTGCTCTGCGCCGTGGTACTGATACACACGCCGGACCTCGCCCATCAGCCCGATCACCCACACGTAGGCGACGAGCAGCGCGACGCGGAACAGGCCCTCGAGGATGTTGGCGCCGAGCCCCGTTCCCAGGAACGCTTTCTCCGCCCAGCCGAACAGCCATGCGGGACCGATGATGAACACCCCGACGAACAGCGTCAGCGCCAGGGTCATCGCCAGGGCCATCCCGCCCTTGCCGAGCTGCTCCTCCTCCGGTTGCGCCTGGTGGGTGGCGATGGTGAGCGCCCGGAACCCGATCGACATCGCCTGCCCGAGCGCGATCACGCCGCGGAGTCCCGGCTTCGCGAGGATCGGGTGGCGCTTGGCGACCGAATCGATGTCGTGTGACTCGAGGTACACCTGCTCGTCGGGCCGCCGAACGGCGACGGCCCAATGGTCGCGGCCGCGCATCATCACGCCCTCGATGAGGGCCTGCCCGCCGTAGAGGTGGTTCTGGCGATCCGGTTCAGGCATCGGCCGACGCGGGGGCGCCCTTGGCGGGCGCGTCCGTGGCCGTGTCCGTCTCGGGAGCGGCCGGCTCCGGGGGGGATCCGGTGGCGGCGTCTGGTGCGGGGACGGAGACCGGTGCGGGTGCGGCAGCCGTCCGCTTCTTGGCCACCGCAGTCCGGGCCTCGATCTCGGCCTTCTGCTTCTCGTAACGCTTCTGGAACCGCTCCACGCGCCCGCCGGTGTCCACCAGCTTCTGCTTGCCGGTGTAGAACGGGTGGCAGTTGGAGCAGATCTCGACGTGCAGTGCGGGCACGGTCGCTCGCGTCTCGAACTCGTTCCCGCAGGAGCACTTCACCGTCGCGGTGACGTAGTCGGGGTGGATGCCGGTTTTCATGTTCGTTCCTTCCGCCTCTTCCTGACGCTACGGACGCCTACGACGGCGCCTTGGAGATCTCCTTGAGGAACTGCTCGTTGGACTTGGTCGCCCTGATCTTATCGATCAGGAGTTCGAGCGCCGCCCCCGCCTCGAGCGCGTGTAGCACCCGGCGGAGCCGCCAGACCAGCGCGAGTTCCTCGCTGGGCATCAGCAACTCCTCCTTGCGGGTACCGGACGCCTCCACGTTGATCGCGGGGAAGATCCGCTTCTCGGAGAGGTTGCGGTCCAGACGCAGTTCCATGTTGCCCGTCCCCTTGAACTCCTCGAAGATCCCTTCGTCCATCCGGGAACCCGTCTCGACCAGGGCACTCGCGATGATCGTGAGCGAGCCCCCTTCCTCGATGTTCCGCGCGGCGCCGAAGAACCGGCGCGGCGGGTACAACGCCGTCGAGTCGATACCACCGGACAGGATCTTGCCCGAGGCGGGCGCCGCCAAGTTGTACGCACGCGCCAGCCGAGTGATCGAGTCCAGGATGATCGCGACGTCGGCGCCGGTCTCGGCCAGCCGCTTAGCCCGCTCGAGCACCAGCTCCGTCACTTGGATGTGCTGGTCGGGTGGCTTGTCGAAGGTCGAGTAGACGACCTCTGCGGGCGTCACCGTCCGCTGCCAGTCCGTGACCTCCTCGGGCCGCTCGTCGACCAGCAAGATCATCAGCTGAGTCTCCGGGCTCGAGTTGATGATCCCGTTCGCGATGTTCTTCAGGACGGTGGTCTTCCCCGCCTTCGGCGGCGAGACGACCATCCCGCGCTGGCCCTTCCCGATGGGCGAGACCATGTCGATGATCCGGCCCGTGACGTCGGTCGGGCTGGTCTCGAGGCTGAACCGCTCGTCCGGGAACAGCGGCGTCAGCTTGTCGAAGATCGGACGCTGCTGCGCCTCGTCGGGGGCGAGCCCGTTGACGTTGTCGATGCGGAGCAGTGCGAAGTACTTCTCGCTGTCCTTCGGGCGCCGGACCGCGCCGGTAACCGTGTCACCCTTGCGCAGCCCGAACCGCCGGACCTGCGAGAGCGAGACGTAGATGTCGCTGGGGCCAGGCAGGTACCCCGAAGTACGCAGGAACCCGTAGCCCTCGGGCAGGATGTCCAGGACCCCCACCTCGACGGGCGCGTTGACGAGTTCCTCCTCGCGGGCCTCCACCTCACGCACACGGCGCTCTTCGCGCTGGCGTCGCCGGTCCTCGCGCGACGTCCGGCCGCGGTTGCGCCCGCCTCGGTCTCCGCCTCGGTCTCCGCCTCGGTCTCCGCCTCGGTCGCGGTTCCCGGCCTGGTTCCCGCGATCGCGATCTCCTCCGCGGTCCTGGTTCCCACGGTCGGCACGGTCGCGGTTTCCACGGTCGGCGCCGTCGTTGCGGTCATTGCCTTGTTCGCCGTCCTCGCCGCCGTCGCCATCCTCGCCGCCGTCGCCATCCTCGCCCGCCTCTGCGTCATCCGAGGACTTGGGCTCCGACTTCTTCTCCGTCTGGGTCTTCGGCTCAGCCTTCGGCTTCGCCGGGGACCGCTTGCTCCCGTTCCCCTTGCCGTTGGCGGCATCGACGATCGCGCCGATCAGTTCCTGCTTGCGCAGTCCGCGGGTACCCTCCAAGCCGAGTCCGTCTGCGATCTTCTGCAGTTCAGGCAAGACCTTCGCTTCGAGGGTGGATTCGTCCATCGTTCCGGCGTCCACGTCAGGCTCCTTCCTTGAGGTGCTGTTGCAGCCCCTTCCAGTCCGCCATGAACTGGTCGATCCCACGGTCGGTGAGGGGGTGTTTCACGAGCTGGGCGAACACGCTGTAGGGCATCGTCCCGATATCGGCTCCGGCCTTCGCGGCGTCTACGACATGCATCGGGTGGCGGAGCGAGGCGGCCAGGACCTGGGTCTCGTAGCCCTGCACATCATAGATGCCGCAGATCTCCCGCAACACCTGCATCCCGTCCGAGGCCACGTCGTCCAGGCGGCCGAGGAACGGCGACACGATGAATGCCCCGATCTCGGCCGCCAGGATCGCTTGCGCGGGAGAGAAGACCAGGGTCACGTTGATCTTGATGCCGTCGTCCACCAGGCGCCGGCCGGCGGTCAGGCCGTCGGGCGTCATCGGCACCTTCACGACGGCGTTGGCGGCCTTCTTGGCGAGCAGGAGTCCCTGCTCGTACATCTTGTCGGCCTCAAGTTCGGTGGTCTCGAGCGAAACGGGACCGCCGACCTCCTCGAGGATGATCTTCCAGACCTCGTCCGGGTCGTGGCCTTCTCTGGCAATGAGGGTCGGGTTCGTGGTGACGCCCGACAGGACGCCCCAAGCGTTGATCTCACGGATCTCGTCGATGTTGGCGGTATCGAGGAAGAGCTTCATGCGGTGGTTCCCTCCATCGCCGGCGGGGACGACGCAGCGTCGGAGACGGCTCGTTCGGTGGCGCGATCGACGATCAGGTCGATGATCGCGGTGAGCGACTGGTCCAGGTTGTAGTTCGGGATGACGGGGACACCGTGCTGCAACGCCTGACTCTTGATGTACTTCTGCACCTTGCGGATCTTGTCGAAACCTTCGATGTAGCGTTCGGCCGGCCGGGGCGAGGTATCGAACCCGCGCGCCACGAAGTGGCTGTGATGTACGTCCTCGTCCTCGACCGTCACGACGATGTGGATCGGCAGCACCCGTTCCCCCCACACGTCCAGATCCACGAAGCCGGGAACCGCATGCGCGCCCTCGATGATGAGGCTCGTGCCTTCGACCGCGGCGCGCTCCAGGAGCGCCCGCAGGCCAACCGAGACCGCGGCGGTCTGCTCGCGGAACCCGACGATCACTCGGTCGCCCGGGCGCAGCGGGGCTTCGCGGAGGGCGCTGTCCGCGTCGAACGAGGACGTGTAGAGCGTGGGCATCAGCGCACGAGAGAAGAGGCCCCGCATGACCTCGCGGATCGCGTCGGTGGCGACCACGCGCACGACCCCGAGCCGCGCGGCAAGCTGGGTGGCGATCGTCGACTTACCGACGCCCGTCGCGCCGCCGATCAGCAGCACCATCGGGACGTCGAGCCGTTCGACCTCGCGCCACCGCAGGAAGTTCTTGGCGTATCGCTCGCCGGCGACGTCCCGCAGAACCCCGACCGCGAGTTCGCTCAGCTCGTCGGAGGTGATGACGGCCACGCCGAGCTCGTGCAACCGCTCCTCGATCGCTTCGGCGACCTGGTACGACCGGAACGGCGAGAGCCCCGTCACCATCATCCGGGAGGCCATGAGCCCCTTCGAGTACGGCAACGATGACTGCGGGCCGGCGCTCCCGTCGGAGACCAGCACGTGCGAGCCGGAACCGGGTGCGGTCATCGCGCCCCCCCTCGCGCCAGCGCCAGGTCGATCGTCTCGTTCAGGTGGGACACGACGTCCCGTTCGCCCGCCACAGCGACCGCCCGGTTCTCCAGGAACACGACCTCGGCGCCGACGTCCAGCGCCGTGCGGCAAGCCACGTCGACCGCGGCGGCCTTCAACTCCGTCAGGAGCACCTGATATCCGGTGGTTCGATCCATGTCTTCTCGCAATCGGGTTCGGTCCGAGAGGTGTGCGCTCCGGCCCACCACCCGGCATCCGGCTACGGCCTCGAGATGTGCGACGTGCCGTTCGGCGACGGCCTCAGGAGCCGTCGTGGCCAGGAACACCGTCTTCCCCTTGACATCACCTAATGGATGGGGCTCGAAGTCCGTGACGACGAACCGGGCATCCGCATGCCATCGAGTGACGTGGGATGTGAGGGGGGAAGGGTTCTGGGCCCCGTTCGGGCTCTGCGCCATGGTAACAACCACCAGGTCCGACCGCAATAGGCGATAGGGGCCCAGGTAGCCGCCCAAGTACTCGGGTGGCGCGGAAACCGGCACCACCAGCACCCCTGCGTCCCACGGGACCGGAGGCACGGTGGAACCGCTGCCTTCAAGCACGATCAGGTCCGCCCCTGCCTGCACGGCGACTTCGGCCGCCTCCCGGGCGTTGGTTGCGTAGGCCGCCCCGGCCATCCCGCCGCCGGCCCGCCTGGCTCCGACCGTGGCGACCCCAGCGGTAAGTGCGTCCTCGAGGTAGTCCGAGGCGGCGTGCTGGCCCAATTCCAGGAGTTCCAGGAGCCGTTCGAGCGTCACGCTCCCCGCCTCGGCGAATTGCGGAGCCGGAGGCCCACCGCGCCCCATCGCCACGACGACGGGCCGAAGGCCCCGTTCCGCCGCCGCGCGAGCGAGCTGACCCCCGATCGCCGTCTTGCCGGTGCGCTTGCCGGTGCCGATCACGGCGATCGTCGGGACCGGCAGCGGCGGCCCGTGGACGGGGGGGTCGAAGCGGAAGTCCGGCCCCAGGTACGGCACTCCCGCGGCCAGCGCAACCCCGATCAATCCCATCCGCTCCCGGTAGCCCAGCACCGGTTCGTCGGACAGATCCAGGACCGCCTCGGGCCGGATGCGTTCGAGCGCCATCCGAAGGCCCTCGGCCATGTCGCTCCCGGCCACGAGCGTATCGACTCCCAGATCCGGCAGGGCCTCGGGATCGACCTTCTCGGTCCCCCCGAGGAACAGCGCCGCCACGACCTCATGGCCCCGGCTCCGCGCGGCGGCGAGCCCCCATCGGGTGACCGACGGGTAGTGCTCTCCGTCGACCAATGCGAGAACCTTCAATCCCCCGGTTTCCTCTCTGATGGTGTGCGGTCCTGGATGCGATACGTGGGTCGGGACGGCGGCCCCGGTCCCGTCAGTCCGCTCGCTCGCGGACACCCACCGGATCCTCGGTCGTGAGCGCCTCCAACTCCCGGAAGTACTGCGCCCCGGTCGACAGCGCGAAGTGCGCCAACATCGTCTCGCCGCCGAACGGGAACTTCCGGAAGATCTTGACCTCGTCCCCGTCGTACTGCAGCACGTTGTAGCACGGCTTGGTGTACCCGCGCAGGCGCAGGGAAGCGACGGTGCCGGCGTTCGCCACCCACAGGTTCTCGAGGTGCCAGACGTAGGGCACATGCTTGTGACCGGTGAGCACGATGTTGACCCCGGAGGTGATCAGCACCTCGAGCAGGTCGCCGGCGTCGTTGACGACGCTGCGCTCGCGCCCGGTGCCCGGCACCGGCAGCAGGTGGTGGTGGATCGTGAAGATCTTGAGGTCGGCAGGTTCGGCGAACTGCTCGCGGATCCAGCCGTACTGCTCGCGACCGATCTGCCCCTCGTTGATGTCTGGCTCGCTGGAATCGGTGCCGACGATCCGGACGCCCTGGACATCGGCCGACCAATGGCGCGGGCCGACGAGTTCCTCGAAGTGGACGTATCCGACGTTGCGGGCATCGTGGTTGCCGGTGACCGTGTGCACCGGAGCCTCGATGCGCTCCCGGTAGGCCATCCAATTCTTGTACTCCTGGCGGTAGCCCTCGTTCGTGAGGTCTCCGGTGCAGACCACGACATCGGGCTGCATCTCGTTCAGCTCGGCGATGACGCGGTTCATGAGGTTCGGGACGAAGTAGGGCGACCCGACGTGGGGATCAGAGATGTGGGCGATGGTGACCACGAGGTCAGTCTAGCCGAGGTCGCTCATCCGGAGGAGGGCTACGCAGCGACCAGCGACGGGGTGCGCATGAGGGCGAGCACCTCGTCCACCCGCTGCTCGGTCTCCACTGGCCAATCGGGCGATTGGACGCGGAACGGACCGGTGGCCAGGTGCATCGCACAGAGCGCCTCCCGCCACACCACTTCTTCCTCGCCCCCGCCCAGGTGATCGAGGAGAGCCTTCCGGAGCATGACGCGGTACGCGAGCGGACGGCCGCCGGCGTCCGGCGAGTACGCGTGCAACACCCGCAGGTGAGCCAGCATGTTGGCCGCATCCATCAGTGGGTCCCCCGGACCGCCGTCCTCGAGGTCGATCAGGCCGATCGAGAAGTCGTCGCCGACGAAGATCTGACCCTCGTAGAGGTCGCCGTGGATCGTGAACACGTCGGGCAGCGGCTGCGAGACCCGGTCCGCCAGTTCCCGGTACGCGGCGCGGATCTCGTGCCGGCGGTGCGGGAGGATGTGGGCCAGCAGCCGGCCGCTGGCCTTGATCGAGTAGGCCTCGTCGGAGGTGTCGGGGTCACCGAGCCACCGGACGTGGGCGAGCCGTTCCAGCAGCCCGATCAGGCGCTCGGGTGAAGGGAGTTGTCCACCGTCCTCGATCACGTCTCGGAGGCACGTGCCGGAGATCTCGGGGAACAGGGCGATGCCGGGCAGGTCTCCCGCCGGGACGGGAGTGACCATCGTGATGCCGGTGCGGGCGTAGCTGCGATACGCATCGAAGATGCGCTGGTAGGACTTGGGACCGACGACCTTCCCGTAGAGGATCTCGCGCACGCCGCCGAGCCCCACCACCGTGTACTTGAAGGCGGCGCGCTGGCCGGGGCGGTACCGAAGCGGCGTCACGGACACGGCCGCGGGACGCTTGATGCCCGACGCGTCCCTGATCGTCGGACCGTGTGCGCCGTCGGGCATCCCCGGCAGCACCGGGTCGTACGGGAACACCCACGCGCGGATCCCGTCGATCTCGTCGATCGGGTCGTCGATACCGAAGCGCTGGCCGAAGTCCTCGGGCGGCGCGACGGGCTCGATCTCCTTCGCACGGGTCCGGAGGCACAAGGACAGGTTGCGGGGAGACGTGCCGTTGTGGGGCCTGGCCTTGACGTTGAAGCGCACCGTGCATCCTCGTGTAGGCCGGTAGAGCGCCTGGGCGACCCGCGAGTCGACCAGCTCGTACCCTCGCGCCTCAAGGAACCGAGAGAGGACCGAGGTTGAGGGTTCCCGGTGGAAGAGGTCCGCCACCCGAGGGAGGTCGGGATCCTCGGGTGGCGCCGGAACCGTGCGTGGCGCGTCGGTCACGGAAACGGTCCTCAGGCCGCTGCGTTGCTGTTGACCGCGGTGTCTCCGCCGGAGTTGATCACGGTGTCCTTGCCCGTGTCGGGCGCGGAGTTGCCGGCCGAGTCGCCCTGATCCTTGTAGGAGTTGTCGCCGGAGTCGGCGCCGCCGGTCGCGGTCGCCGTCTTGCCGGCGGAGTCCTTGCCGGTGTCGGCGTTCGAGTGCCCGACCGAGTCGGCGTCGTCCTGCTTGGAGTTATCGTGCGAGTCGGTGCCGGCCGTCGCCGTGCCCGTGTTGCCGGCTGAGTTCTTGCCGGTCTGGTTGGGCGAGTTGCCGACGGAATCGGCGTCATCCTTCGCGGAGTTGTCGTGCGAGTCGCTCTTCGCGGTCCCGCCACCCCCGCCACCGCCGGTGTCCCGTCCGGTGTTGGCCTTCGACTGGCCCTTCGAGTCACCCTTGTCCTTGGCGGAGTTGTCGTGTGAGTCGCTCTTGTTCGTGTTGCCTCCGCCGCGGGCATGCGTCCCGCCGGTCGCTGAGTCGCGATCGTCCTTGGGATCCTCCTCCGGGACGGTGACATCCTGGCTCTGACCCTCGACATCGATCGTTACGGCGTCGCCCGACGTGTCGCCTTCCGCAAGCGCCGGCGTGGTTCCCACGGCCAACGTGACCGCCGAACCCCCGACCAGGACCGTCAGGACCTTGCGCTTCCTGTTCCTGCGAAGCTTCTGTATCGTGTCCATCCCCTTCTCCTTAATAAAGCCGATGACCTCTCCAGTGTCGGCACTGCACCGCAACGGGCTGAGGTGAAACTGCCGGAAGGGGGCTAGCTATCGGGGATGGAAAACGATGTAGTCCGGAAGGACTATTCCTCCATGACCACCCGCACGTCACCTTCCCGGGAGAGCAGGGAGAAGGACGTGATCTCGCCCTCACGGCGGAAGACCAGGGAGACCGTGCCTCCGTTCACGTGCAGGTTCCGCAGCTCGACGGTGTTCAGCCATGAGGGCAGATGAGGCATGTGGATCGTCAGCCGGTTCTCGTGGGCACGGGCAGAGACACCCAGCATGGCCTGGAGCATGAGGAACGGGGAACCCGCAGCCCATGCCTGCGGGGAGCACGCGACCGGGTAGCTCACCGGCCGGTTCGGGCTACGCCGGGTGAACCCGCAGAACAGCTCGGGGAGCCGCATGTAGTCGGCGTGGATCGCTGCATCGAACAGCGCCGTCGCCACGCGGTTGGTCCCTCGCACGAATCCGTACCGTTTGAGCCCTGCCGCGATCAGCGCGTTGTCGTGCGGCCAGACCGAGCCGTTGTGGTAGCTCATCGGGTTGTAGGCGGCGCCGGTTTTGGACAGCGTCCGGATCCCCCAGCCCGAGAACATGTCGGGCGCCAGCAGGCGTTTGGCGACATGCTTGGCCTGTTCGGGGTCGACGATCCCGCAGTACAGGGCATGGCCGGGGTTGGAAACGATGGTCCGCACCTGCCGCTTATCCTTGTCCAGCGCCCCTGCGTAGTACCCCTCGTCCTCCATCCAGAACGTCTCGTTGAACCGGCGCTTGAGCTCCTGTGCCTCGACGCGCAGACGCGCGGCGGTCTCCTGGTCGCCGAGCGCTTCGAACACGTCCGCCATCCGGACTTTCGCCAGGTACACGTACGCCTGGACCTCGACCAGCGCGATCGGCGGATCGGCCAGGCGCCCGTCCGCGTGCGTGACGGAATCCCACGAATCCTTCCAGCCCTGGTTGCGGATCCCGCGGGGCGAGCGGGTCTTGTACTCGACGAACCCGTCGCCGTCCATGTCGCCGTAGGTATCGATCCAGTCGAGCGCCGCTTTCGCCGCCGGGAGCATCCGCAGGGCGAACTCCCGGTCGCCGGTCCAGCGGAAGTACTGCGCGAACAGGATCAGGTACCACGGCGTGGCATCGACGGACCCGAAGTAGGGCGAGTGCGGGACGATACCGGCGCCGGCGAGTTCGCCGTGACGGATCTCGTGCAGGATCTTGCCCGGGTTCTCGTCGCGCCACGGGTCATCCTGCTTCCCTTGGTAGCGTGCCAGCAACTCCAGGGCCTCACGCGCGGGGCGAGGGTTGACCATCAACATCTGATGCGCGGCGATCAGTGCGTCCCGGCCGAAGATCGTGACATACCAGGGGATCCCCGCGGCAAGCACGCTCCCTTCCTCGGTCTTGGTGTAGAGCGCGCGCATGTCCCGCAGGCTGCGCGACAGGAGCTGGTTGAACACCTCGTTGTCGGTGACGATCTGGGTGGATTCGCGATCCCACTCCTCGTACGAACGGCGAAGCGTGTGCACGGCGGCGTCGAACTCGTGTGTCGGCGGCTCCTCCTCGCCCACGACCGCCTCGACGGTGAACGCAACGAGCTTGGTCTGGCCGGCGCCAAGGCGCAGCTTGAAGTTGACGTTGACCAGGTCGCCGGCGATCTCGACCCGCGTCGGTTCCGACGCGAACGCGACCCGAGTCTCGCGACGGACGTCGTCACGCCCGAGGTAGCCGAACAGGACCTCCTTGCCCTCGATGACGGGTGGTTCGAGCTGCCCCCGTTCCTCGTCGAGCATGTGGCGGACCTCGAAGATGTCCAGGAAATCGGCCGCGAACGCGAACTCCAGGTCCAGGGACACGGGATGCGCGTTGTAGTTCTTGACGCGAACCCGTTCGAAGAGCTTGCCGTTGATGGCGCGGATACGGCGGATATTGAGCGTCTGCTGCGGCACCGCGAGGACCCCCCACTCGTACAGGTCCGGGTTGGTCAGGTCCACGTGAGACATGTACGCCCGCTCCGCTGAGGAGGACAGCAGCACCGGCTCGCGGCCGGAGATCTTCATCGAGAAGTGCGAGAGGAACCGGGTATCGCGGTAGTAAAGCCCGAGTCCGTAGTCGCGGCGATCGGTGAGGTTCCCGCGGGTGTCCGAATAGAGGAACAGGTCCCCTTCCTTGACCGCGAGGACCCTGCTGCCGAGCTCGGTGACGAGGACGGGGACGGCCTCTTCGCGCGGCGCCTCTGTGGGCGCCGGGTTGCCGGCGGATTCAGGGTTCGCGTTCATACGCGTCGGGCGCGGTTCGACATGCGCACGCGAGGAAGACGGGCGCCCATAGCTCCTCCGATGGCGAGTGTAGGTTCGGCCATTCGCTCTTTCAACGGTATCGGCGCGTTTCGCTCAGCCTTGCGTCACGATCGCACCATCGAGGTCCGGAATCAGCCGGAGCATCCGCCACCCGTCCCCCGGATCGGGGACCTCCGGTCCCCCGTCCTGTTCGAATGCCAGGAGCGTCGGCCCCGCACCCGAAACACACACGGGGACCCCGTCGGCGCGAAGCCGATCGAAGACGGCACGGACCGGCGGAACCAGCGCCAGGCGGGCATCCTGGTGCAATCGGTCCCGCAAGGCCTCGGGAAGCAACCCCGGCGAGGATGACAGGGCCACCGTCACGAGCGCGGCGTGCGACGCGTTGAATACAGCGTCGGCGAAGGGAACCTCGGCCGGGAGCGCCCGGCGCGCCTCCTCGGTCGGGATCCGCTCGGTCAACGGGATCAGCGCGTCAGGGCGCACGCCGTCCGCGAGCGGTAGGCGCTCGGAGCGCCAGCCGCCATCCTCGGACAGGTAGGAGAGCACGAGGCCGCCGGAGAAGGCCGGCGCCACGTTGTCGGGATGTCCCTCGACGGCCACCGCGGCCTCGAGCCGTTGCCGCGCATCGAGTTCCGTACCGAGCAGGACGTCGGCGAGCACCACGCCGGCAACCACGGCAGCCGAGGACGAACCCAGGCCGCGTTCCAGCGGGATCCGGTTGAGGCTCCGGAGCTCGAACTTCGGGAGTTCCGCCCCGGCCTCGGTCGCCACGTACTGCATGGCACGGGTCACCATGTCCGTTCCGTCGGTAGGGAGTTCCTCGGCCCCCTCGCCTTCCCACGTCACGGCGGGTTCGGCCTGAGTGTCGACGGTCACCTCATTGTGGAGTTGGAGCGCGAGCCCGAGGCAGTCGAAGCCGGGGCCGAGGTTCGCGCTGGTCGCGGGAACGCGAACCGAGATCCTCACAGACCGAGCTCCGCCGCGACAACGTCGGGATCGGCGGGAACGACCGGCGGGTGGCTGGCGCCGGAGATCGCCCACTCGGGATCCTTGAGGCCGTGACCGGTCAGGACGCACACGACCGTCGAGCCTTTCGGGATACGCCCTTCCTCCATCACGTGGAGCAACCCGGCGACGGACGCCGCCGAGGCCGGCTCGGCGAACAACCCCTCATGGGCGAGCCGCCGATACGCGGCCAGGATCTCGCGGTCGGTGACCGCCAGGATCGCCCCGTGCGACTCGGTCGCCGCGGCGACGGCTTTCTCCCAGGACGCCGGGTTCCCGATGCGGATCGCCGTGGCGATGGTCTGGGGATCGGGGACGGGGTGGCCGAGCACGATCGGCGCGGCGCCTTGGGCCTGGAACCCGATCAGCATCGGCGCCTCCGCGATCACGCCGTCGGCCAGGTACTCGCCGTACCCCGCCCAGTGCGCGGTGATGTTGCCGGCGTTCCCGACGGGGACGAGGTGGAAGTCGGGCGCGCGCCCGAGCATATCGACGACTTCGAACGCGAGCGTCTTCTGACCCTGGATCCGGAACTCGTTAGTGGAGTTCACGAGTGTCACCGGGTAGTTCTGCGCGAGATCCCTCGCGAGTTCCAACGACGCGTCGAAGTTGCCCTCGATCTCGAGGACGCGAGCGCCGTGGACCAGGGTCTGGGCCATCTTGCCGAGCGCGACCTTGCCCTTCGGCACCAGCACCGCGCACGTCAGCCCGGCCTTGGCCGAGTATGCCGCGGCGGACGCGCTGGTGTTCCCGGTCGAGGCGCACACGACCGCCTTGGTTCCGGCCTCCAACGCCTTGCTGATCGCCAGCGTCATCCCTCGGTCCTTGAAGGAGCCGGTCGGGTTCGCACCCTCGAACTTCAGATAGACCTCGCACCCGGTCTGCTCGGACAGCGGATCGGAACGCACGAGCGGCGTGCCGCCCTCGCGGAGGGTCACGACCGGCGTTGCCTCGGTCACCGGGAGCCGGTCCCGGTACTCCTCGATCAGGCCGCGCCACTGATGCGCGCTCACTGGTTTCCCCCTGTCTCTGGCCCTGCCTCTGGTCCCGTTTCGGGTTCGTTCTCGGCCTCGACCCGCAGCACGTTCTGGACGGCATGAACCACCGGCATCCCGCGAAGATCGTCGACCGTGGCCTGCAAGTCGCCTTCTCGCGCCCGGTGGGTGATGAACACGAGCTGCGCCTCGTCCCCGGCGCCCTCCTGCACCACCGACTTGATCGACACCCCGTGATCGCCGAACACCGCGGCGATCCTAGCGAGCACTCCAGGCCGGTCCTCGACGTCGAGGCGCAGGTAGTACAGCCCTCGGAGCTCGTCCATCGGCCGGATGGTCCGGTCGTAGAAGCAGGTGCAGCCAACCCCTCGCGCACCGGAGGTCAGGTTCCGGGCGACCGAGACCAGATCTCCGGCCACGGCGGTCGCGGTCGGGTCGCCGCCCGCGCCTCGGCCGTAGAACATGAGCTCCCCGACCTTCTCGCCCTCGACGAAGACTGCGTTGAAGGATCCGCTCACCGACGCCAGCGGGTGCGCCGCGGGGATCATGGCCGGATGCACGCGGGCCGCGACCAGATCGTCCTCGAGTTCCGCGATGGCCAGCAGCTTCACGACGTAGCCGAGCCGCTGCGCGAACCGGATGTCGTCGGCGGAGACCGATGCGATGCCCTCCCGGTACACATCCGAGCCCACGACGCGCGCGTTGAACGCGATCGACGCGAGGATCGCGAGTTTGGACGCGGCATCGAAGCCCTCGATGTCTGCGGTCGGGTCGGCTTCGGCGAAGCCCAGCGACTGCGCCTGGGCGAGCGCGTCCTCGAAGGACACCCCGTCGCCGGTCATACGACTCAGGATGTAGTTGGTGGTCCCGTTCACGATGCCGGTGATCCGGCGGATCCGCTCGCCGGACAGCGACTCCTTCAGCGGGCGGATCAGGGGGATCCCACCACCGACGGCCGCCTCGAAATACAGGTCAAGGCCCTTCTCGTCGGCGGCATCGAAGAGCTCTCGCCCGAACCCCGCGAGGACTTCCTTGTTGCCGGTCACGACGGGCTTCCCGCGGTCGAACGCCCCGAGGATCAGGTCCTTCGCGGGGTCCACGCCCCCGATCAACTCGCACACGATGTCGACGTCCGGATCGTCCAGCACCGCCCACGGATCGGCGACGAAGGCTGAGGCGTCTAACGGGACGTCTCGCTGCTTGCCGGGATCACGGACGGCGACCTTGACGATCTCCAGGCGGCATCCGGCGCGCTGCTCGATGTCGTTACCGTGCTCGTCGAGCAAGCGGACGAGAGCCGCGCCCACGTTGCCACAGCCAAGGAGCCCGATCCGCTTCGCGTCGCTCACTGCAGCCACCTCGCCATGAGGACCTCGTCCACGTACCCTACGGGCTTCAGCAGGTGTCGCACGAGCCGGCCTTCGTCCACGAACCCGAACTTCCGATACAGGGCCACCGCAGGCGCGTTGTCAGGATAGACGGAGAGCGCGATCCTGGTAACGCCGTACTCCTCCGCCCAGCGGAACGCCTCGACGATCAGCGCCGACCCGACCCCCTTGCCGCGCCAGGGTTTCGCGATCCCCATCCCGAGGGTCGCGTTGTGACGGTTCCGTGGCTCGGCGCCCCGCGCGAGCGAGAGCAGCCCGACGACCTCGTCGCCGGCGAGCGCAAGGATCCACGCGCCGCGTTCGTGCCACGGGTCGCGGAACAACGCCTTGTAGTGCTTGACCGGGTTCCGCACCCCCTGGCTGTGCACGTAGCCTTCCGCGACGACGGCCTGCCACATCACGCTGAACGAACGCGCATCCTTCGGCCGGGCCGGGCGGATCTGGACCCCCGGTGGCGGCTCGGCAGCCGGGACCGGCGGCGCGGCGCCGACCTCGAGCCGATCCAGGTCCGTGTCGTCCTCGCGCCGGAAGAGCAGACGGCTACGGCCTACGGCGACGACGACCACGGCTGGCTTGCCGACCCGGTTGTAGTTGGAAGCCATCGAGTAGCCGTAGGCGCCGGTGGCGGCGAACGCCAGCAGATCCCCCGGCCGCAGGTCGCCCGGCAGTTCGACGTCGGTCGCCAGGACGTCGCCGGACTCGCAGTGACGCCCCACGACGGTCGCCGTCGCCATCGTGCCGCTCCGCGGCGGGCCCGCGTACGCGACCGTGTACTTCGCCCCGTAGAGCGCCGGCCGGATGTTGTCCGACATCCCGCCGTCGACCGCGACGAAGGTTCGCCCCGAGGCCACCTCCTTGACCGACCCCACCCGGTAGAGGGTGCACACGCTGTTGGCGACGATCGACCGCCCCGGTTCGACCATCACCTCCGGCACCGCGAGACCGCGCGCATCCGCGCAGGCTTTCACGTGCGCCAGCATCTTCTCGGCGATCTGCGGCAACTCCTGCGGCATCTCGCTGGTGTAGGTGACGCCGAATCCACCGCCGACATCCAGCACCGGCGTCTCGATCCCGAGCGCGTCGCGGATCTCCGCGAGCAGGTCGAAGAGCGTCTCGATCTCGGTCACGTACGGCGACACGTCGAGCAGCTGGGAACCCACGTGCGCATGAAGTCCTACGAAGTTCACGGCCCCGAGCGTCGTCGCGCGCTTAACCGCGGCGAGCGCCCGGCCCTCGGCGATCGGCGTCCCGAACTTCGAGTCGAGCCCGCCCGTGTCGAGGTAGTCGTGCGTGTCCCCCGAGACGCCGGGAGTGACCCGCAGCAGGACCGGCTGCACGCGGCCGGCCTCGCGCGCGATCCGGTCGATGCGGTCCAGCTCGTCGGCGTTGTCGGCCATCAGGAACCCGATCCGGGCGCCGATAGCCATCCTGATCTCGTCATCGGATTTGTTGTTGCCGTGCATCGCGATGGTTGCCGGGTCCGCCCCGGCCCGTAGGCACGCCTGCGATTCGCCGCCGGTCGAGGCGAGCAAACCGAGTCCCTCCTCCCGGGCGATCCGCATCATCAGGCGAGACGTGAACGCCTTGACCGCGTACATCGGTCGCGGGAACGCCTGGGCGAATGCGCGACACCGCGCGCGGAAGTCGTCCTCGTCGAAGACCAGGAGCGGCGTGCCGTAGGTCGACGCCAGCCCGGACGCCGCGACACCGGCGACCTCCAGCCCGGTTGGAGCGAACCGACCGTTCGCCGGCCATGGGTTCGGCCCCGGCCGGGGATCGGCGGGCGGCGGGCGGAGCTGGTCGTCAGTCATCGGACCGTTCCATGGCCTCGGGAACAGACACGCCGAGGATGGTCATCACGTTCGCGATGACCTTCTTGGCGCCGGCCGCGAGCTGCAAACGCGCCTGCGTGAGTTCGGCGTCGTTGGTGATCACCCTGCACTCCGTGTAGAAGCGGTGGAACCGCTCGGACAGGCCTCGAGCGTAGTGCGTGAGGCGGTGCGGCGCCCGAAGCTCCGAGGCGACCTGTACCTGCTCGGGCATCTCGGCCATGTCGCGGAGGAGTTCCGTTTCCGCCTCGTGGGTCAGCAGGTCCAGATCCGCCGCGTCCGCCGGTCCGACCTCGATGCCGGCCGCGGCGGCCTTCCGCAAGATGCTCGCGATGCGCGCGTGCGCGTACTGGACGTAGTACACCGGGTTGTCCAGGCTCTGTTTCTTGGCCTCCTCGATGTCGAAGTTGATGACGGTGTCGTTGGACTGGGTCAGCAAGGTGAACCGCGTGGCATCGGCCCCCACTTCGTCGAGCAGTTCGTCGAGCGTGATGAAGTCCCCGGCCCGCTTGCTCATCTTCACCGGCTCACCGCCCCGCGACAGCAGGACGAACTGATACAGGACGATCTCGACCGCGTCCTTCGACAGCCCGAGCGCATCGACCGCCCCGATCAGCCGCTTGACGGTGCCGTGGTGGTCGGCTCCCCAGACGTAGACGAGATGATCGAACCCCCGCTCGACCTTGTCGACGACGTACGCGCAGTCGGCGGCGAAGTAGGTGGGCTCGCCGTCACTCTTGATCAGGGCCCTGTCCTTCTCGTCCCCGAACGCGGTCGCGCGGAACCAGATCGCCCCGTCCTGCTCGTAGGCGTTCCCCTCCTCGAGGAGCCGGTCAACAACCCGCCGGATGGCGCCGTCGTCGTGCAGCGACTTCTCGGAGAACCATGAGTCCATGTGGATCCCCATGCGGTCGAGGGTGCGGCGGATCTCAGCGAAGGCGACCTCTTCACCACGCTCCTTCAGGGCAGCCCGGCGCTCGGCCTCTGGCGTCGCGACGAGCGCGTCACCGATGCTGTCGGCGATCTGGTCGACGATCCGCTGGATGTAGTCACCGTGGTACCCCTCCTCGGGGAACGGCGCGTCCTTGCCGAACCGCTGGAGGTACCGCGCCTCGATCGACTCGGCGAACAGATCCATCTGGCGACCAGCGTCGTTGAAGTAGTACTCGCGTTCCACGTCCCAGCCGGCCGCCGTCAAGATATTCGCCAGGGCGTCGCCGAGCACCGCGTTGCGAGCGGTGCCGACGTGCAGAGGGCCGGTCGGGTTCGCCGAGACGTACTCCACTTGGACGCGCTTGCCGTTCGGCTCCAGCCGTCCGTAGCCGTCGCCCTGCCGGCGGATGTCGCGCAATGCGTCGTATAGCCACCCATGCGTGACGCGGAAGTTGATGAACCCCGGTCCGGCGATCTCGACGCTCGTGACGAAGTCGGCCGGCGGGAACCCTGCGACGATGGCTTCGGCGATCGCCCGCGGCTTCTTGCCGGCGGAGGATGCAAGCGCCATCGCGACGTTCGTGGTGAAGTCGCCGAACTCCTTCTGCCGCGGCTTCTCCAGTTCGATCTGGGGCAGCTCGCCGGGCGGGGCCAGACCCGCCGCGACCACGGCTTCGCCGATCATGGAGGTGAGGCGCTTCTCGATCACGGCGGCCTCAGTCGGTCCCCGCGGCCGCGAGGGTGCGCTGAACAACCTGCACGAGTTCGCCGGGGTCGAAGGGCTTGACCAGGTACCCGTCGGCGCCGAGCTGCTGCGCCTTCTCCTGTTCCCGCTGCCCCGTCCGGGCCGTGAGAAACACGACGGGAACCGACGCCGTCTCGGGGTTGTCCCGCAGGCGGCCCATCACCTCCCAGCCGTCCATGTCCGGCATGGAGACGTCCAGGACCACGATGTCGGGTCGCACCGCCGAGGCAAGCTCGAGCGCCTCCTCCCCGCGTCCCGCCACGTCCACGTCGAACCCTTCCAGCCGGAAGTTGACCTGCAGCAATCTGCGGATCATGGGGTCGTCATCGACGATCAGGATGCGAGGCTGGTCCACGGCGGATTCACCTTAGCAACCAGCCGCTTCGCAGGTCGCGAAGCACGAACCCGCCACCGACCCGGAACCCGGCCGCCCCCGGCCCGTTGCTAGACTCGCCGGAGAACAGCGCCTGCTGACGAGCCGCTCACCACGGCCGCCCGCGGACAACCCCAACGCCCTCGTAGCTCAGGTGGATAGAGCGCCGGCCTCCGGAGCCGGGTGCGCAGGTTCGAGTCCTGCCGAGGGCACGTGAGCGATCTGCGCACCACCGTCCACGAGCTGATGCCCGAGATCCAGGGCGACCTCGAGAGGCTCGTGCGCATCCCGTCGTGCGGGTTCCCCGGCTTCGATCCGGCCCCCGTGCGCGAGTCGGCCGAACTGACGGCCTCGCTCCTCCGGGACACCGGGCTGCAGGACGTGCGGATCATCGAGGTTCCCGGCGGGCATCCGGCGGTCTACGGCCATACCCCCGGTCCTGTGGGCACGCCAACCGTCTTGCTCTACGCCCATCACGACGTCCAGCCGCCGGGACCCGAGGACGAGTGGACGAAGCCTCCGTACGCACCCGACATCCGCGACGGCCGGATGTACGGCCGCGGAACGTCCGACGACAAGTGCGGGATCGCGATGCATCTGGCGAGCCTTCGTGCGTTCGACGGAAAGCCGCCGGTCGGCGTCGTGGTGCTCATCGAGGGCGAGGAAGAGTGCACCGCCGAGCACCTGGACTGGCTGATCGGCGAACATGCGGACCTCCTGCAGGCGGACGCGGTTATCATCGCCGACGCAGGATCCTGGGAACGCGGCACACCGGCCCTCACCACCAGCATCCGCGGGGTCGTTGCGTGCGAGGTCGAGGTGCGGGTCGCCGAACAGGCTCTGCACAGCGGCGAGTACGGCGTCGTTCCCGACGCGATCACCGCCCTGTCCCGGATGATCGCCTCCCTGCACGACGACGAGGGCAACGTGGCCGTGCAGGGGCTGCAGCGGCGGACCGGGTCGTCCCCCGTCGAGGTCCTCGAAGAGGACTTCCGCGCGGAAGCGAAGGTCGGCCCGAACCTGCAGCTCGTCGGCACCGGCCCGCTGGCCGACCGGCTCTGGTTCGGCCCGACGATCAGCGTCATCGGCATCGATGCGCCGTCGATCAGCGAGGCATCATTCCAGGTCGTGCCGGTGGCGAAGGCGGCGGTGACGATGCGGATCGCACCCGGAGAGAATCCGGCCACCGCACTGCAGGCCCTGGAGGATCATCTGCACGAGAACGCGCCGTGGGGCGTCGACGTGACGATCGGGGGCCGGGAGCGCGCGATCGGTCACGAGGTCCCGAACGAGGGACCGATCTTCGAAGCCGCCCGGCGCGCGGCAGCAGGGGCCTGGGGAGTCGAGCCGGTGGTCACCGGCAGCGGCGGCTCGGTACCGCTCGTTCCGGTCCTCGCAGCCGTGATGCCCGATGCCGTGATCCTGATGACCGGCCCGGGTGACCAGTGGTCCGCCGCGCATTCGATCAACGAGAGCGTCGATCTGGTCGAACTCGAACGCGCATGTCTGGCGCAGGCGCGGTTCCTGGAGATGCTGGGCGCCGGTTCCTAGACCCCGGCTCCCAGGCGCGAGACCAGCTCCTCGTTGAACCCCCCGCCACCGATGTTGGAGTCCAGCTCCACGTGCCCGCCGTCCGGCCAGTCGAACGCCACTCGGGTGGCGAGCACGCCACCCTTCCCCTTCGTCACGACGATCCCCTCGCGCGACCAGGTCGCGCCCGCAACTTTGACCCTGGACGGTAGGCGCGGTCAACCTGCGGCGGCCCTTGCTAGGGTGCGAGTCATGACCCCCGAAGACCAGACACCGTCCACCGAAGTCGTCGAAGCGCCCGACGGCGAGTCGTCGAAGGAGGCATCGGGCGCAGCCAGAGAGCGCATCTCCGAACCGGCCAAGCTGCTCAGGATCGTCAGCATGGTGCGCGAACTCCTGGACGAAACCCGGCAGACGAGCGTGGACGAGAAGGGGCGCGAGCGGCTCCGACAGATCTACGATCGTTCGCTTGCCGAACTCAACGAGGTCCTGTCCCCCGACCTGCAGGACGAACTCTCGGCTTTGGCGATCCCGATGGAGGGCACGCCCACCGAGTCCGAGATCCGGATCGCCCAGGCCCAGCTCGTCGGCTGGCTGGAAGGACTGTTCCACGGCATCCAGGCCGCGATCTGGTCACAACAGATGGCTGCGCGCGCGCAGTTCGAGGAACTCCGTCGCCGGGGCCTGCCGCCGGGCTCTGCCCCGGGGCAACAGGACGGACCGCCCCAGGGGAACCCCGGCCAGTACCTCTAGCCGCCCGGCTAGCCGGGTCCGGCCTCTTCGATCTTCACGCCCTTGGTGCCGGTCGTTGCCAGATCGGTAGCGCCGGCGAGCCGCTGCGCGAAGAAGATCGGGACCAGCGAGAGCAGCATGACGGCCATCGCCACGACGTTCACGACGGGCTGATCCGTGGGGAGTCGGATGTGGTTGAAGATCCAGACCGGCAAGGTCAGCGTCGTCCCTGCGGTGAAGTTCGTCACGACGATCTCATCGAACGATAGGCCGAACGCGAGCAGGCCTCCGGCGACGAGCGCCGTGCGGATCGACGGGAACGTGACGTACCGGAACGTCTGCCAGCCGTCCGCGCCGAGGTCCATCGACGCTTCGACCAGTGACGTCGGGGTTCGGCGCAGGCGGGCGACGACGTTGTTGTAGACGACCACGACGCAGAACGTGGCATGGCCGATGATGATCGTGGTCAGTCCGAACTGCAGCCCGAACGAGCGCTGCGCATAGTCCATCCCCGACGACAGCGCCAAGGCCGTCACGATCCCCGGAAGCGCGATCGGAAGCACCAGGATGAACGAGAGCGATTCGCGTCCGAAGAACCGGAACCGATGGACGGCGAACGCGGCGAGCGAGCCGAGGACGAGCGCGATGGCCGAAGCTCCGAGCGCGGCGAGCACCGAGTTCAACAGGGCCGTACGGACCTCGGGATCCGCCCAGGCGGTCCCGAACCATCGCGTGCTCCACAGTTCCGGCGGCCACGCCTGGTCCGTCGCCTTGTTGAAGGCGTAGATGACCACGATGAACAGCGGCGCGTACAGGAAGAACATCACGAAGACCGAGAGGATCCGGACGACGACCTTCGTCACGCGCCCTTCCATCTACAACGCCTCGAATGCGCCGAGGCGCTTCGCGATGGACAGGTAGATGGCCACGATCACGATGGGCACCGTTGCGAACGCCGCCGCCAGCGGCAGGTTGCTCCCGATCCCCACGAAGTTGTAAATGGCGTTCCCGATGAAGAACCGGTTCCCCACGAGGGTGGGGGTGATGTAGTCGCCGAGCGTCAGCGAGAACGCGAAGATCGACCCGGCCACAACCCCGGGGAACGCCAGCGGCCACACCACCCGCCGGAACGTCGTCAAGCCCCTGGCGCCGAGGTCCCCGGACGCCTCGAGCAGGGACGCCGGGACCCGTTCCAGCGCGGCGTACACGGGCAGGATGACGAAGGGCAGCCACAGATAGCTGAACGTCAGCCAGACCGCCCAGCCGGAAGCCCCGATCCTCGGCTCCTCGATCCCCAGGAACGTCTCGAGCAGCCAGTCGGCGGGCCCACCGCCACCCAGGATCGTCTTCCACGCGAATGCGCGGACGAGGTAGCTCGACCACAACGGAAGGACGACCGCGACCAGCAGGATGTTGCGCATCCGGCGCGAGGCCATGCGCGCCATGTAGTAGGCGATGGGGAACGCGAGCGCGACGTCCGTCACGGTGACCGCGATCGCCGTCGCCAGCGTCCGCAACGTGATCGCACGGTAGACCTCGCCCGTGTAGATCGTCTCGAAGTTCTGCAGGCCCCAGACCTGCTGGACCTCGCTGGTGAGCGGGTCCAGCCGCCAGAACGCGGTCACGATCATCAGCGTCAGGGCGCCCAAGTAGACGACGACCATCCACCCGAGCGGCGGAGCGATGGTGAGCGCCAGACGCCCACCGCGGGAGCGGTTCAGGAACGCCGATGTGCGCCGGATGGGACCGCGCGGTGCGTCCGGGTACCTCGCGGTCTCACTGGCCACTCACGCGCTCCCAGGTGATGACGGGGGGGCCACCTGTCGGTGGCCCCCCCGTGTGGTTCCGATGCTGCCTACGCTCCCCGGATCTCCGTCCACTTCTCGGTCCAGGTCGTGTAGTCCATACAGTCCGTCTTGCCGTTGCCGCAGTCGGCGAGCGGAGTCTTCCACAAGGCGATCTGCGAGAGAAACTCATCATCGCCACAGTGGAACACGGACTCCGTTGACTCCCCGAATGTCTTGCGCATGATGTCGCAGGACTGCGTATTGCTGGGCGTCGCGTAGTAGTACGCGGCGACCTGCGCCTGCACGTCCGGGCGCATCGTGTAGTCCATCCACATGTACGTGCAGTTCGGGTGCTCGGCGTTCGCGGACATCATCCACGAGTCGGCCCAGCCCGTGACCCCCTCCTCGGGGACCGTGACCTCGACCTTCACGCCCTTGTCGAGCAGGAGTTGCTGGTTCACCGGCCAGGCGGTACCGACCGCCATGTCGCCGGCTTTGAACCCCTGGATCTCGTCGGTGTAGATCGCCCAGTACTTGAAGACCAGCTCCTTCTGCTGCTGCAGGAGCGCCACCGCCGCGTCCAGCTGCTCGGACGTCAACTCGTACGGATCCTCGATGCCGAGGTCCGGCTGGTGGGTCTTCAGGTACAGCGCCGCGTCGGCGATGTAGATCGGGCTGTCATAGGCGGTCACCTGCCCGCCGTAGTTCGAGTCGGCCTCGAACACGATGTCCCAGCTCGTCGGCGCCGGGTCCACGAGCGACGAGTTCCACATCAGCACGTTCGGACCCCACATGTACGGAACGCCGTAGTGCACACCGTCGACCGTGTTGTGCGGCGGCGACTGCAGGGTCGGCATCGCGTCCTTGTAGTCGGGGATCAGATCGATGTTGAGCGGTGCGACGTCCCCCGCTGCGATCAGCCGGTTCGTCGCGTCGCCGGACGCCGAGACGCCGTCGTAGACGGATCCGCCGCCCTGTCGCATCAGGTTCACCATCTCGTCGGAGGTATTCCCGTACTTGACCTTGACCTTGCAGCCGGTCTCCTTCTCGAACGGCTCGACCCATCCTTTCTGGGTGTATCCGGGCCACGCGATCAGGTTCAGCTCGCCTTCGCCCGGGCCGATCGACGTCGGGAGCGAGCCGGCGTCGCCGTCTCCCCCGCCAGGCGCCGTACCGCCTCCGCCGCCGCCCGTACACGCGGCCAGCGTCAACACCATGGCGGAGAACACCGCCAGGAGTCTCCATCTACTCATGTTGCCCCTCCTCCTGGGCCCTGCGGCCCGTCCGAACCGCTGGTCTCGACCGACCGGTTGTGCCGGCGATCCCAGATCAGCTGCACAGCCTTGCCCTTGTCCTGCAAGACTTCCATCGACGATGTGTCGAGGTTCTGGCGCGTTACCACCAGTTCCCCGCCCCCGTCGAGTTCCACCACGTACCGGGTGAGCGCACCCAGGTACACCACTTCGCGCACATGCCCGCGGGCCGCACACCGGTCCGGCCCCGCGACCGCATCCGTCCCGGCGAGCTCGATCTTCTCCGGGCGGATCGTGAACGCCGCGTCGTCACCCGTCACGGCCCGCGCCGCGTCACCGGTTAGCACGTTGGAGACGCCCACGAACCCGGCGACGAAATCCGTTTCCGGCTTCTCGTACACGTCGGCCGGCGTGCCGATCTGCGCGACGCGGCCCTCGTTGAACACCGCGAGGCGGTCGCTCATCGTGAGCGCCTCCTCCTGGTCGTGGGTCACGTAGATGAAGGTCAGGCCGACCTCCTGCTGGAT
>CAZXFL010000007.1:0-102575 GCA_964640385.1 uncultured Actinomycetes bacterium | reverse complement strand
AGCTCCCAGAAGACGAAGAACAGGATCAGGTCGAACGCGATGAACGTGCCGGCCATCCCTGTCTGCAGCAGCAGCATCAGCGCCAGGAACGCCTTGGTCTTTCCCGGGTCCGGAACGTAGCGATACGTGTAGATCGCGCACAGGAACGACAGCACGAACGTCAGCTCGTACAGCGGGAGGGAGATCCCGTCGACGCCGACGTGGTAGTTCGCCCCGATCACCGGGATCCATGGCACGCTCAGCTCGTACTGCAGGCCGGTCGCGTGGAAGTCGTAGCCGGGGAGCATGGCCAGCGCGGCCAGCATCGCCAGCCCCGTGACGAGGATCCCCGCGATGCGGATCGTCCGGTCCTTCTCCTTCGGGATCAACAGGATCGCTACAGCTCCCGCTATCGGCAGGAACGTCGCGATCGTGATCGCTGAGTTCTCCCAGGTCATCGGTCTTCGTCTCCCTTACGGTTGGATCGTGATGATGATGAGGGTCAACAACGCCAGCCCGAGGACGAGCAGCGCCGCATAGCGCTGCACCCGCCCGGACTGGAGGTACTTGAGGATGCCGCCCGCGTCGCCGACCGTCTCGGCCGCGCCGTTCACGACGCCGTCGATCACCCGCTGGTCGAACCAGTACGTGATCACGCCCAGACCGCGCGCGATCATCGGCGCCGCGTTCACCACACCGTCCAAGATGTGCTGGTTCGTCCAGTTCGCGAAAACGGACAGCTTGTCGCGGACCGGGCGCACGAGCGCCCAGTCGTAGAAATCGTCCTGGTAGTACTGGTGTTCGAGCAGTGTGTACACGCGCCCCAGCGAGCGGGCCGGGTCCCGTTCCTGCCAGCGTCGGTACAGCGCGTAGCCCACACCGATCCCGATGAAGGCCGCCGCGGTCGAGAGCAGCGCGATCCACGCTACGAACTCGGCGTGCTCGACTTCCTCGAAGAACACCCACTGGCCGAACAAGCCCTGGAAGACCGGCGAGCCGATCCAGCCGACGAAGACCGATGCGGCGGCCAGCGCGATCAGCGGGCCCGTCATCGACGGCGGGCTCTCGTGCGGGTGCGCGTGGCCACGGTAGGTCCCGAAGAACGTCATCAGGACGCACCGGGTCATGTAGAGGGCGGTCAACACCGCGGTTCCGAGCAGCGCGTAGAAGAGCCAGGAGTGCTCGCTCCACGCGACCACCAGCAGCTCGTCCTTGGACCAGAAGCCCGCCAGCCCCGGGAAGCCGGCCAGCGCCAGCGCCCCGATGAGGAAGGTCCAGAACGTGATGGGCAACTTCTTCCGCAGGCCGCCCATCGCGGACATGTTGTTCGAATGGACGCCGTGGATCACAGCGCCGGCCGCCAGGAACAGCAGCCCTTTGAAGAAGGCGTGCGTGAATAGGTGGAAGAAGCCGGCGGTGTAGCCCGCCCGGCCCATCGACAGGCCCGCCACCATGAACGCGAGCTGCGAGACGGTGGAATAGGCCAGCACCCGCTTGATATCGTCCTGGACGATCGCTAGGAACGCCGCGCCCAGCATCGTGATCGCCGCGACGACCGATACCGTCGTGAGCACCCACTGCTCGGCGTGCAAGAAGACCTCGAAGAGCCGCCCGACCAAGTACACGCCGGCCGCGACCATCGTCGCGGCGTGGATCAGGGCGGACACCGGAGTCGGGCCGGCCATCGCGTCCGGCAGCCAGGTGTTCAACGGGAACTGCGCCGACTTGCCGATCGTGCCGCCGAACAGCAGGATCGCGGCCATCGACACGGCAAGTCTGGACACCGTCTCGCCGCTCTCGCCGGCGATGATGTGGCCGATCTCGGCGATGTTGGCGGTCGTGAACCCGGTCAGCCCGATCAGGATGAAGATGCCGAACATGAATGGGATGTCCCCGATCCGAGTCGTGATGAACGCCTTGATCGCCGCGTTCGAGTTCTTCCTCTCCTCGTACCAGTGGCCGATCAGCAGGTACGAACAGACGCCCATGACCTCCCAGCCGACCAGCAGCTGGATCAGGTTGTCCGCGATGACGACGTTGAGCATCGCGGCGGTGAAAAGCGTGAGCACGACGTAGAACCACGTGAACCGGACGTCGCCGTGCATGTACCCCAGCGAGTAGATGTGCACGCACAGCGAGATCGAGGTGACGACCACCAGCATGATGGCGGTCAGTCCGTCGACGTACTGGCCGAGGCCGACGTGCAGAGACCCGATCGTGAACCACGGCACCGCACTGGTGTAGGGCTCGCCTCCCTGGACGAAGTGCCACAGGATGCCGAGCGACAGGCCCAACGCGATCGCCAACGCCCCGATCCCGAACAACGCGCCCTTCCCCGGAACGCGCTTGCCGAGGAAGAGCGTCAGGGCCGCCGCAGCCAGCAGCAGGACCGGGACGACCCACGCGTAGCGGATCAGGCTCGGAGCCACGGCGGCGGCATCGTGGACGGTCTCGGACGCGTGTTCGCCGACTTCAGCGACGAAACTCACCACTTGAGCAACCTCACGTCGTCGACGTCAGAGGACTCACGGTTCCGGTAGATCAGGATGACGATCGCCAGGCCGACGCCGATCTCCGCTGCGGCCACCGCGATGACGAACAGACCGAACACCCCGCCCGACATGTCCTTGAGGAACTGCGAGAACGCCACGAGGTTCACGGTGACGGCGTTGAGCATCAGCTCGATCGACATCAGGACCATGACCGCGTTGCGACGCGCCAGCACGCCGTAGATGCCGATCGCGAAGAGGGCAGCGCCGAAGATGAGCGCGACGGGAAGGTGGATCACCGCTCGTCCTTCCTGGAGATCACGACCGCCCCGATCAGCGCAGCGAGCAGCAGCATGGAGACGACCTCGAAGGGGAGGACGAATCTGTCGAAGATCAGGGCTCCGACCTGGGCGGTGGATGCCGGCACCGGGGTGAAGACCGCACCGCCGAACGCGTTCCAGAGCAGCCACGTGATGCCGCCGAACACCACGAGACCGACGACGGACGCGAGTCCCCGCTGCTGGTTGTCCAGTGCCTCGCGCCCGATCGGGGCCTTCGTCAGCATCAGCGCGAACAAGAGCAGCACGACGATGGCGCCGACGTAGATCAGGACCTGGACCCATGCCACGAACTCGGCCCCCAGGACGAGGAACACGCCGGCGACCGCCGAGAGAGCGACGACGAGGAACAGGGCTCCATGCACGACGTTAGGGGTGGTCACGACGCGGAGCGCGGCAACGGCACCGGCCACGGAGAGCACGATCAGCGCGAGGTCGAGTGCGCTCACAGACCCGCCTTCTTCCGCGCTGCCATCAGCGCGGCCCGCTTCGCCTTGCCTTCCGCGACCCGCGCGTCTGTCCCCTTCGCGAGCTCCTCCGCCAGCACCCGATCGTGCATCTGCTGATCCGGCTCCACATGCGGAGCCGGCGAGGATGCGGGCGCAACGGAGGGCTCGGCGGCCTCAGGGGAAGCGGAGGAGGCCAGAGCCGGAGCCGAGGCGGCGGGTGCCGAAGGCGGAGCGGCGACCATGACCGGAGCTGCAGCGGAACGGATCGGTGCCGCGGAAGCTTCGGCACCGCCACCCTCTTCCGATCCCGCTTCTTCAGGTTCGGGCTGAGCGCCCTCCTCGAGCGCCGGCGGCGGCAGCACGCCGGTGGTCCACCCTTCCAGGCGTTCCTTGTCGTGGTACAGACCCTCGATCTCGTACTCGGCGTACTCGAAATCCGGGCTCCAGAACAGTGCGTCGAACGGACATACCTCGACGCAGATCCCGCAGTACATGCACAGGGCGAAGTCGATGTCGAACTTGTCGAGGATCTTGACCGACCGCGACTTGCCGCCGCTCGCCGGCTCGTGTGATTCCTTGTGCGCGTCGATGTAGATGCACCAGTCGGGACACTCGCGGGAGCACATGTAGCAGACCGTGCAATTGGCCTCCTTCAGCGCGATGACGCCCCGGGTGCGGGGCGGCAGGTCCGGCTTCTCATGGGGGTACTGCTGGGTGATCGCCGGCTTCAGGGCGTGCTTGAGCGTGATCCCAAGGCCTTTGAGCAGCCCGAAGCCCGGCTTGAAACTGCTACCTCCGTCGCCCTCGGTCCGCTTGCCCGCCTCGTTCGCCACTCGCTCCCCCTAGAGAACCTTGATGACCGCTGTAACCAGCACCAATGCCAGGGCCAGCGGGATCAGCACGACCCACGCGAACCGCTGGAGCTGGTCCTCGCGCAACCGTGGATAGGTCGCGCGGAACCAGATGATGATGAACGAGAGCGCCCCCACTTTCGCCAACATCCAGATGGGCGGCGGGATCGGGATGCCGGCGATGCCCTCATATCCGCCCAGGTACAGGATCGACGCCAGCGCCGACAGCGCAACGATGCCCCCGTACTCGGCAAGCAGGAAGAACGCGAACTTCAGGCCCGTGTACTCGGTGTAGGCGCCGAAGATGATCTCTGAGTCGGCGATCGGCATGTCGAACGGCGGGCGCGTCAATTCGGCCAGCGCAGCCGTCATGAAGATCATGAAGCCGAGGAGTTGCCACGGATAGAAGATGTTCCACGCCGGGATGAAGCCGCCGAGACCCTTGAACAGTGGCTCGCCCTGCGCCTCGACGATGTCCACCATCGACATCGACCCCACCTGCATCACGATCGCCGCGGTGGCCAGGATCAGCGGCAACTCGTAGGCGATGAGCTGCGCCGCCGCGCGGATCGCCCCGATAAGCGAGAACTTGTTGGCGCTCGCCCATCCGGCCATCAGCACGCCGATCACCGAGACGCTCGTGATCGCCAGGGCGAAGAAGATGCCGACATCGAGGTTCAGCATCCAGATCGTCGGTCCGAACGGGATCACGACGAACAGGACGATGTAAGGAACCATCGCCACCGCCGGGGCCATCGTGAACACCACCGGGTCGGCCGCCTTCGGGATGATGTCCTCCTTCTGGATGAACTTCACGCCGTCGGCGACCAGCTGCGCCCAACCGTGGAACTTCCCGGCTTCCATCGGTCCGAGCCGCGACTGCATGTGCGCCAGCGTCTTGTGCTCGGCGTAGCCGACCATCATCGGCGCCACGAGGAAAAAGCCGATGACGACCGCGGCCTTGACGATGAGCACCAGCCAGAAGTTGGAGAAGGTCGAGTCAACGATGCTGGTGGCCTGGGCGAGCACCTCGGTCACGTCAGTCCTCGATCTCTTGATCGCCCGGCCAGATCTTGGCCTCGCGGGTCATCAGCGGGAAATCCTTGCGCAGCGGGTTCCCCTCGAACTCCTCGGAGAGCAGCAGCTTGACCGGCTGCGGGTGGCCCTCGAACGCGATCCCGAACATCTCGGTCGTTTCGCGCTCGTGCCAGTTCGCGCCGGGATAGATGTCCGAGAGCGTCGGGCAGGTCAGCTCGTCCTTCGCTAGGCGCACCTTGATGCGGACGTGATGGTGGTGGGTGGTCGAATACAGATGCGTCACGACCTGCATCCCGTCGTCGCCGAAGTCCACGCCCCCGGTGAAGTCGAAGTAATCCAGATCCAGCGACGGATCGTCGCGCAGGAACGTGGCGATCTCGCGGTAGCGCTGAGGCGTGGTGGTGGCGGCCGCGTGCCCGAACTGGTCCTGGAAGTCCAGGATGTCCTCGCCGAACTGCGCCCGCAGGCGCGTCTCGACGTCAGCGGGTGGCAGCGGGCGCGGTGAGCTTGCCACTCCACTTCTCCTGGATGTCTTCGTCCTTGATCTTCTCCTGCAGCTTGATGATGCCGTGCAGGAGCGCCTCGGGACGGGGCGGGCACCCGGGGACGAAGACGTCCACCGGCACGATCTGATCGACGCCCTTAGTCACCGCGTAGGAGTCCCAGTAGGGACCCCCGCAGTTCGAGCAAGAGCCGAACGAGATGACGTACTTGGGATCGGGCATCTGGTCGTACACACGCTTGAGCGCCGGCGCCATCTTGTCGGTCAGCGTGCCGGCGACGATCAGCAGGTCGGCCTGGCGCGGACCGTGCGCGACGGGGATCGCGCCGAGGCGGATGAAGTCGTGCTTGGAGGTCGAGGTCGCGATCAGCTCGATCGCGCAGCAGGCCAGGCCGAAGTTCATGACCCACAGGGAGTACCGGCGGCCCCAATTGAGGAGGAACTTGACGGGCTTGATCCGCGGGATGGGGCCGTTCTCGATCAGACCCACTTGAGCACGCCCTTCTTGTACGCGTACAGCAGCCCGACGGCCAGGATGCCGATGAAGATGGCCATCTCGATGACGCCCTGCATCCCGAGCCCGTCGAAGACCGTCGCCCACGGGAACAGGAACACCGCCTCGACGTCGAAGATCACGAACAGGAACGCGTAGACGTAGTAGCGGATCTGGGTGTGCGCCCATCCCTCGCCGACCGGGTCGATGCCGCACTCGTAGGTGGAGAGCTTGGCGACGGAGGGGCGGCGGGGGGCGACAACGCGGGCGCCGAGGAAGGCGACGGCTACCAGCAAGGCGCCACCAAGCGCCACGGCGAGCACGACAGCATAGGACTGGTAGTAGATCTAGGCCCCCAACGCTGAGACTTTGTGAATCTTTTCCCGAGCGCGGATTCTAGCAGCGGGCCCCGTGCCTGGCCGGGGTGCCCGCCCGCGCGAGAACCCGCAGGTCACGGGGAGGATTCCGGCTCCGGCTAGGTCGTTGCGCCGCAGCGGGTGGAGAGGAACGTGGCGAGGCGGCCCATCGCGTCAGCCGCGGGACCATCGGGAAGGGTCGCCGCAAGCGTCCGGGCTCGGTTCACGTGTTCGGAAACAACCTCACGGGCCTGGTCGATCGCGCCATCGCCCAGGACGACCTCGAGCGCGCGTTCCAGGGCCCGCCCATCAGGGGCGCCCATCGAAAGGAGCGACTGCAGTTCTTCCTTGCGCGGCCCGCCGGTCAGCGCATACAGCACCGGCAGCGTGTAGACGCCCTCGCGCATGTCGATCCCGGGCTCCTTCCCGAGCTGCTCGGCCGTTGCGACGAAGTCCATGACGTCGTCGGAGAGCTGGAACGCCATCCCCACTGCGTCCCCGTACTCCTCGAGCGTGTCCAAGTGCTCCTCGGGAACGCCGGAAAGCATCCCCCCGAGCCGGCAGCTCGTCGCGATGAGCGACGCGGTCTTGCGCTGGATCGTTCCCAGGTAGGAATCGACGGCCTGATCGGTCCGGCCGGCGGTCGAGACCTCACGCACTTGCCCGTCGCAGACGGTCGCGATCGTCCGCGCCAGAAGCCGCGTCACGTCGGTCCCGAGGTCCGAGGAGATCTCGGAGGCCCGCGCGAACAGGTAGTCGCCGGTCAGGATCGCGACGGTGTTCGTCCAGCGGGTGTTCACGCTGGTGATGCCGCGGCGCGAGTCCGCCTCATCGATGACGTCGTCGTGGTACAGCGTTGCAAGGTGTGTCAGCTCGATCGCCACCGACCCAGGGACGAGGCGCGGGTCGTTCGGATCGCCGAAGTAGCCGGAGAGCAGCACCAACATCGGGCGGAAGCGCTTCCCGCCCGCCGAGAGCAGGTACCCCGAGGTCTGCGCCAAGAGTTCGGAGTCAGCGAGGACGGCCTTGGCCAGCGCGGCTTCGACATCGTCGAGGCGGACGCGGATCTCGCCCTCCAGCACGGCATCCGTGCCTTCGAGCCCGGGGAAGTCAAGTCTGGCCATGGGCAGCGATGGTACCGGGGAACGCTCGTCGGCTACCAGTTCAGCACCGCCGCCTGCTCGAGGACGGGGGCGATCAGCGCCGGCATGATCCCGAAGAGGATGGTCACGACCGCCGGCACCCAGATGGCGACCGCCGCGACGGGCGAGAGCTGCGGGACCTCGGCGTCCGGCTCCGGGTCCCGCATGTACATCCGCACGATGACCCGCAGGTAGGCGAACGACGCGATCACCGCGGCCAACACGGCGACCAGCACCAGCGGCCACTGCCCTGCCCCCGCCGCCGCCCCGAACACCAGGATCTTCGCCAGGAACCCGGCGGTGAGCGGGATCCCCGTGAGAGAGACCAGGAACACCGTCATCAGCGCACCGAGGAGCGGAGCGCGACGGCCGAGCCCGGTGAAGCCCTCGATGGAGCTGCGTTCCCGGTCACGGCCCGACACCACCATCACGACGCCGAACGCGCCGATCACCATCGCGGCATACGAGACGAGATAGAAGAGCACCGGCACGATCCCTTCGGGACCGGCCGAGAACCCGACCAGGATGAAGCCGGCGTTGGTGATGCTGGAATAAGCGAGCAGCCTCTTCACGTCCTTCTGGACGATGGACAGAAGCGCGCCGACGATCATCGTGACAACCGCGAGGACCTGAACGACCGGGACCCAGTTCCACGTCAGAGGCTGGAACGCGACGTCGAGCACCCGGATCAACGCCACGAACGCCGCGACCTTGGTCCCGGCCGACATGAACGACGTGACCGCGGTCGGCGCGCCCTGATAGACGTCCGGCGTCCACATATGGAACGGCACCGCCGAAACCTTGAACGCGAACCCGGCGCCGAGGAGCCCGATCGCGACCAGGGCGAGCGACGAAACCTGCGTCTGGCCGGTCAGCGCGCCTACGATGCCGTTGATCTTGGTCGTACCGGTCGCGCCGTAGGTCATCGCGAGCCCGTAGAGGAACACCGCCGACGAGAACGCTCCCAACAGGAAGTACTTGAGCGAGGCCTCTGCGGATCCGAGCCGCAACGTGAACCCGCACAGCACGTACAGGGCCAGCGAGAGGATCTCGAGCCCGAGGAACACCATCAGCAGGTCGGCCGACGAGACCAGCAGCGTCATCCCCGTCGTCGCGAAGAGCAGGAGCGCGTAGAACTCACCCCGTTCCTCGCCCTTGAAGTAGTCGTAGCCGAGCAGCACGCCGATCAGCGCGACCCCAAGGATGATCAGGCGGCCGACGACGGCCAGGCGATCGGTGGCGATCATGCCCTGCAGGGCGGTCGGACCGCCGTCCCAGTTCCAGAGCACCACGGTGGCGACAGTCGACGTCACGATCCCCACCCCGGCGAGCAACGCCAGCCACTCGCGTTTGACGCCCTTGAGGATCGAGTCGATCAGGATGATCGCGATGCCGGCGACGACCAGGAACAGCTCAGGCGCGATCGCGAGGAGGTTCTGCGTCCTCACGGCACCTCCCCCGTCGGTGCGGCGGGCGAAACCGACGCGTCCACCTGCCGGACGATGCCGTTCGTCGTCGGCTCGATGCGATCCAGGAACGGTTTCGGGAACAACCCGATCAGGAACATCACGGCGATCATCGGCACGACCAGCAGCACCTCGCGCCGGTTGATGTCCTTGATCCCCTTCCACCGCTCGGGCGGATCTCCCTGGAACGCGCGCTGGTAGGACCACAGCAGGTAGATCGCCGACAACACGACGCCGACCGCCGCCAGCACGCCGAAGACATGACTCGAGATGAACGTCCCGACGATCACCAGGAACTCACCGACGAAGTTGTTCAGGCCGGGCAGCCCGAGCGAGGAGAGCGCAGCCACCAGGTACACGCCGGCCAGCCACGGCGTGACCTTCGCGATACCGCCGAGCTCCGAGATCTCTCGCGTGTGGGTCCGCTCGTAGAGCATGCCCACGCCGATGAACAGCAGACCGGTCGCCAGTCCGTGGTTCACCATCTGCAGGACCGAGCCGGTCAGCGCCTGGTCGGTGAACGCGAAGATGCCCAGCACGATCAACCCGAGGTGCGAGATCGAGGAGTACGCCACCAGCCGCTTCAGGTCGGTCTGCATGATCGCTACGATGCCACCGTAGATGATGCCGATGGCAGCCAGGATCGAGACGAACACCGCGAAGTGCTTCGACGCCTCCGGGAACAGGCCCAAGTTGAACCGGACCAGCCCGTACGTGCCGGTCTTGAGCAGCAGGGCGGCCAGCAGGACCGAGCCCTTCGTCGGCGCCTCGGTGTGGGCGTCGGGGAGCCACGTGTGCAACGGGAACAGCGGCACCTTGACGGCGAACCCGATGAAGAACGCCATGAACAGCCAGCGGCCGACCTCGACCGTCAGCGGCAGTCCCTGCAACCGGCGGAAGTCGAACGTGCCCTGACCGAGGATGTCGGCCGACTGCGCGAACAGCACCAGGATGCCGACCAGCAGGAATGCCGACCCAACCATCGTGAACAGGAAGAACTTTATCGCCGCGTACACCCGCCGCTTCGAGCCCCAGATCCCGATGGTCAGTGCCATCGGGAGCAACAGCAGCTCGAAGAACAGGAAGAACATCAGCAGGTTGAGCGACAGGAAGGTCCCGAGGATGGCCGCCTCGATGAACAGCGCCATCATCACGTACATGCGGACCTTCTCGGTGACGCTCCACGATGTCAGGATCGCGACCGGCATCACCAGTGTCGTCAGCATCACCATGAACAGGCTCACACCGTCGACGCCGAGCGTGTAGCGCAGTCCGATCCCCTCGAACCACGGGACGTCCTCGACCAACTGGAACCCCGGCATGCCCTTCTGGAAGTTCATGAACATCCCGACCGACACGAGGAACGTCGCCACCGTCACGCCGAGCGCGATCAGCCGCGCGGCCCGGTCCGGCAGCTTCGGGATCAGCAGGAACGGGATGCCGAGCAGTGGCAGGAACACGGTCAGCGTCAGCCACCGCATCAGCGCATCACCTCGAGGATAAGGAGCAGAGCGGCGACCCCCACCAGGATGGCCAGCGCGTAGGTCCGCACGATGCCCGTCTGCAGGCGACGCATCAGCCCACCGGTACGTTCGGTTAGGTGTCCGAGACCGTTGACCGCGCCGTCCACCAGGCCGCTATCGATGCCGAAGGCCAGGAACCGGGAGCCGGCGACCAATGTCGGGACGAGCAGGTTCGCGTACGCGTCGTTGACGTAGAACCCGTGGGCGAGCATCTCGTGGGTCGGCAGGTTCCGCTCGCGAAGCGCCACCCAGTCGACGCGCCCCGAACCCCAGATCAGCCACGCGGTCAGCACCCCGGCCAGGGCCACGACGATCGAGATCGCGATGAGCAGCGGCTCGGGCAGGCCCTCAGAGGCTTCGCGTAGCACGCCCGTCGAGGGCTCGAGGAAGCGCTCGAGCGCGCCGTTAGCCGAGAGTGTCAGCAGTCCGCCGAACGCTGCGCCGATCGCCAGGACGCTCATCGGGATCAGCATCACCTTCGGCGACTCGTGCGGGTGTTTGTCCCCGCGATAGGGACCGGAGAAGGTCAGGAAGAGGATCCGGCTGATGTACAGGGCCGAGAAGAACGCCGCAGCCAGCGCGAGGATCCACGCGAGCACGTGTCCCGTCTCACCTACGTAGCTGATGATCGGGTCCTTCGCGAAGAACCCGGACATCGGTGGCAGACCCGAGAGCGCCCACGCACCGATGATGAACATCCCGCCGGTCGCGGGCATGAGCTTGCGCAGGCCGCCCATCACTTTCATGTCCGTCTCGTGGCCGCCGAGCCCGTGCATCACGCTCCCGGACCCGAGGAACATCAGCGACTTGTAGAACGCGTGAACGACGAGCAGCGCGATGGCGAGGCCGTAGGCACCGAGCCCCGCCGCGAAGAACATGTACCCGAGCTGAGACATCGTCGAATACGCCAGCGCGCGTTTGATGTCGTCCTGCCCGATCGCCGCGAGGGCGCCGTAGAGCGCCGACGCCAGTCCGATGACCGCCACCACCGCCATCGCCGCCGGCGTGAACAGCACATGCGAACGGACGACCAGGTACACGCCAGCCGTCACCATCGTCGCGGCGTGTATCAGGGCCGAGACCGGGGTCGGCCCCTCCATCGCGTCCGGGAGCCACACGTGCAGCGGGAGCTGCGCCGACTTGCCGATCGCGCCGCAGAACAGCAGCACCGCGATCACGGTCATCGTGCCCTCCGAGATGCCGCTCACGGACCCGACGCTCAACACGTCGCCGAACGCGAGGGACCCGAACTGGAACACCATCAGCGCCAGCCCGATCAGCATCAACGTGTCGCCGATCCTCGTGACGATGAACGCCTTCTTCGCGGCGTTGGACGCAGCCTTCTTCTCGAACCAGAACCCGATGAGCAAGTACGAGCACAGCCCCACGCCCTCCCAGCCCACGTACATGAGGACGTAGTTGTCCGCCAGAACCAGGATCAGCATGAAGAACACGAACAGGTTCATGTAGGCGAAGAACCGACCGACGCGCGGATCATCCTTCATATAGCCGTTCGAATAGACGTGGATCAGGAACCCGACCCCCGTCACGACGAGCAGCATCGTCATCGACAGCGGATCGATCAGGATCTCGATCGCGACGTGGAACGAGCCCGACGTGATCCACTCGTAGGCCGTCGCGGTGACTGCGCGCGCATCCTCCGGGAGCTGGATCAGCGCGAAGAACGCGCCGACCGAGATCGCGAAGGAGAGGCCGACGGTGACCGAGGCGAGCCATCCTGCCCCCCGTCTCAGGCGCTTGCCGAAGAACAGGTTGATCAGCGCGCCGGCAAGCGGCAGCAACGGGATGAGCCAGATGGTCGCCGGCATGTCAGCCCTTCAGGAGGTTGGACTCGTCGACGTTGGCCGTGCGCCGGCGCCGGAAGATGGCCACGATGATGGCCAGGCCCACGACCACCTCGGCAGCCGCGACCACCATGGAGAAGAAGGCCAGGACCTGCCCCTGCAGGTCCCCGAGCTGGCGCGAGAACGCGATCAGGGATAGGTTCACGGCGTTGAGCTGCAGCTCGATCGACATGAATATGACCAGCGCGTTGCGGCGCACCAGCACGCCGACGGTCCCGATCGAGAAAAGGATGCCCGAGAGCACCAGGTAGTAGCCGATCGGCGTCGTCATGCCGCACCCTCCCGCTCGGCGTCGGCCTCTTCCGCCTCCGGCTCCGGAGCGGAGAACCGTCGCTTGGTCAGGACCATCGCGGCGATCGCGGCGATGATCAGCAGGATCGACGTCATCTCGAACGGCAGGAAGTAGTTCTTGAACAGGACCGCGGCCAGCGCTTTCACGTTGCCGCCCTCGTTCACCACATCAAAACCCGCGGGCGGCGCTTTCGAGAGCCCGGCCCCGAGTCGTACCGCGGTGTAGATCTCGACCGAGACGGCCACCGCCAGCACGATGGCGAAGAACCTTTGGCCTTTCAGTCGTTCGATCAGACTCTCTCGCTGATCGACACCGAGCAGCATGATGACGAACAGGAACAGCACCATGATGGCGCCCGCGTAAACAACGATCTGCACGACGAACAGGAACGGGCTGCCGAGGACGAGGAAGAACACCGACAGGCAGAAGAAGTTCACGATCAGGAACAGCGCCGAGTGCACGGCGTTGCGCTGGAGCAGCATCAGGACTGCCGACGCCACCGAGATGGGCGCGAAGATCCAGAAGACGATCTGGTCGGCACTCACGTCAGCCCTCCTGCGTTCCCGGTGCGGTCCCGAGCTTGCCCGGCGGCTCCAGGAGTTGCTCCTTAGTCAAGACCGCCTCCTCGCGGGAGAGGTAGGACATCTCGTAGTTCGAGGTCAGTGTGAGCGCGCGGGTCGGGCACGCCTCGACGCACAGCCCGCACATGATGCAGCGCAGGTAGTTGATCTGGTAGTTCACCGCGTAGCGTTCGCCGGGCGAGACCGGGTGCTCCGGATCGTTCTCGGCACCCTCGACCCAGATCGCGTCGGCCGGACATGCGAACGCGCACAGCTCACACCCGATGCACTTCTCCAGGCCGTTCGGGTGCTTGTTCAGCAGGTGGCGGCCGATATGTGCGCGCTCCTGCGGCGGCACGATCTGCTCGGGGTAGCGCTCAGTGACGTCCTTGCGGAAGATCTGCCGGAACGTGATGCTCATGCCCTTGGCGATGTGCCCGAGGACCCCGAAGAACCCGGCGTCGGTCCGCTGCCGCTCGCTCATCGGACCAGCTCCTTCGGCTTCGCGCCCTCGGCCGGCTTCTTCGTCGGCCACAGGAGCGTGAGGATGAACCCGATCCCCGCAACGACCCCGATCCACGTGAGGACGACGGGTCGCTTGAGCTCGTCGGAAAGGACGATCACGACACCCGTCGCCAGGACCCACAGCAACCCGATCGGGATCAGGAGTTTCCAGCCGAAGTTCATCAACCGGTCGTAGCGCATCCGCGGAAGCGTCGCGCGGATCCAGATGTAGAAGTAGATGACCGCCAGGAGCTTCACGGCGAACCACACGATCGGCCAGAGCCACTGCAACGGGAGGAAGTCCGGAACCGGTCCGCGCCAGCCGCCGAGGAACAGCGTCACCGCGATCGCCGACACCGTGACCAGGTTCAGGTACTCACCGAGGAAGAACATCGCGAACTTGATCCCGCTGTATTCCGTGTGATAGCCGGCGACGAGCTCGGTTTCGGCTTCGGGCAGGTCGAACGGCGGGCGGTTGATCTCGGCCAGCGCAGCGATGAGGTAGATCACGAACGCGGGGAACTGCGGGATCATGTTCCACACCTTGTCCTGCGCGTCGACGATGCCCGACATGGACAGGGTGCCCGACCACATCAGGACCGCGACGAGGGCGAGCCCCATCCCGACCTCGTAGCTGATCATCTGCGCCGACGAACGGATCGAGCCGATGAGCGGGTACCGGGAGCCGCTCGACCATCCGGCCAGCACCACGCCGTACACGGCCATCGAACTCATCGCCAGGACCCACAGGATGCCCACGTTCAGATCGGCGAGCTGCAGGTTCACCGTTCGGCCGAACAGCTGGACCGGCGCCCCGAACGGGATCACCGCGAACGCCAGGAACGCCGGGATCAGGGCGATCACGGGCGCGATCAGGAACACCGGTCGGTCGGCGTCGGTCGGCGTGATCCCCTCCTTGAAGAAGAGCTTCATGCCGTCCGCAAGCGAGATGAGGATGCCGCGTGGACCCGCGCGCAGCGGACCGGGCCGGTTCTGCATGTCGGCGACGACCTTGCGCTCCATCCAGATCACCAGCATCACGGTGACCAGCAGCCCCACGAAGATCACGACCACCTTGACGAGGATGAGCAGGAAGTCGAGCCAGTCCATCAGCTTTCCTCTCCCGCAGCTGCGTCGGTAGGGACGGCCGCCTCGATGGTGACGCTCGTCGTGAAGCTGCCCGAGAGCAGCGTGTTCGCTTGCAGCCCCGGGTTGTTGAACGGCACGAACACGGCGCCCCTGGAGATGTGCAGCGTTACGCGAGCCGGCACGACGGCCTCACCGGCCTCGGTCCGCAGCCGAACCATCCCGCCGCTCTCGACGCCGGCCCCGGCCGCGTCGTCCGGGTGAAGTTCTGCGAACGCCTCCTGCTCCTGTGCGGATCTCAGTTCGGATGCGTCGACCGAGAGCCGGCCATCGTCCACGAGCAACGGATACGTGACGAGGGTCAAACCCTCAGTTGCCGGCGGAACGGCGGAAGGGTCGGGCGCCGTCGCGCCGTCCGCGTCGCGCGGACGTAGCAGGCCGCCCATCTCCTCCTGGAGTTCCTCGAGCGTGCTGAATCCGAGGGACCCGCCCATCGCCTCGGCAAGGCCGGTGAAGATCTCCCAGTCCGGCCGCGAACTCCCGATCGGCCCACGCACCGGCCGGATGCGCTGGCCGCGCCCCTCCCAGGTAGTGAAGTGACCCTCGGTCTCGATGAACGACGCCGCCGGGAGCATCACGTCCGCGAACAGATCGTGGCCTCCGAGTGCGATGTCCTGTGCGATGTAGGTACGTACGTTCTCCATCGCGCGACGAGCGAGCTCCGCATCGGGGAAATCACGGAGCGGGTCGACGCCGACCAGGAGCAACCCATCGATCTCCCGGTTCGCCGCCGCCTCGAGGATCGCGCCGAACCCACGGCCCGGCTCAGCCGGAAGGGGTCCCCACACGGCCTCGATCTCAGCCGTCTCGCGACCCCCCACCAGCCGCCCGCCGGGCAAGAGCCCCGGATGAACGCCGGCTCGAAGCGCTCCGCGGTCGTTCGCGCGCCGCGTGACGTGCGCATACCGAGCATGCCGCTCGGCCGCGAATGCCAGGACGGCATCCGCCAGGCCCGCCTGATCTCCGAGGCTCTCGCCACCGATCACGATCGCACCCTCGGCGACGCGTTCGAGCGCTTGGTTCAGGCCAGCATGGCCCGACATCACCGCAGACTCGCCTCCGGGAACGCAGGGCAGGTGCTCGGCAACGTCCCACAGCCTCGTTCGCCGCGGATGCACGACGAACACCTTCGCGCCGTGTTTGCGTACCGCCTTGCGGATCCGCAGGTGCAGGATCGGCGCCTCCTGCTCCGTGTCGAGACCGACCACCACGATGACCTTCGCGTTCTCGACGTCCTGGTAGGTAACGTCGAGCGCGCCGGATGCGGCCAAGAACTCGGCCGACCCGCCCCGCGCGTGGCGACGGTGATCGATGTCGTTCGTTCCGAAGACCGTCCGCGCGAGCTTGCTCAGAGCGTAGTAGTCCTCGTCTCGCAGCCGTCCGCCCGTGAGGAACCCGACTTTCTTGCCGGCGAGTTCCTTCGCGATCCAGTCGAACGCCTCCCCGAACGACACCGGCTCAAGTCCCTTGCCGCGGACGAGCGGCGTCACGATCCGGTCCTCCGCGTCCGGGAAGCGGAACGCGAAGCGTCCCTTGTCGCAGATCCACGCCTCGTTCACCTCGTCGTTGTCGCGGGCGAGGTGCCGGACCACGCGGCTGCGGCGCGCGTCGACCCGGATGTTGCATCCGGCCGAGCAGTGCGGACAGACCGAATCCACGTGCTTCAGATCGAAGGGGCGCGCCGCGAAACGGTAGGTCGTGGCGGTCAGCGCGCCCACCGGGCAGATCTGGATCGTGTTCCCCGAGAACGGAGAGTCGAACTCCTCGCCCTGCGCGATCGCGACCTGCTGCTCCGCACCCCGGTCGAACAGCTCGATCTGCCGGTCGCCGGAGATCTCGTCGCAGAACCGCGTGCATCGGGCGCATAGCACGCACCGCTCCCGATCCAGCGCGACCAGCGGCGAGAGCGAGATAGGCTTGGGATAGGTGCGCTTTGCCTCGATGAACCGGCTTCGGCCCGGACCGAACTCCAGCGCCTGATCCTGCAACGGACACTCGCCGCCCCGGTCGCAGACCGGACAATCCAGCGGGTGGTTCAACAGGAGGAACTCCAGGTTCGCGACCTGCGAGCTGCGGGCCTCCTCGCTGGTGTTCTGGGTCTTGACGACCATGCCGTCGGTTACGGTCGCGGTGCACGAGGTCAGCATCTTGCGCTGGCCCTCGACCTCGACCAGACATTGCCGGCACGCGCCGGCGGGATCCAGCAGCGGATGATCGCAGAACCGCGGGATCTCGACGCCGAGCTGCTCCGCGGCGCGGATGATCAGCGTTCCTTTCGGGACCGTGACCTCCTTGCCGTCGATCGTGAGGGTGACCGTCTCGCTCACGCGCCCACCTCCGCCGGAACCGCCGCGACGCGGAACGGACAGCCGCCGAGCCGTACGTGCTCGGCGTACTCGTCGCGGAAGTACTGCAACGAGGACGCCACGGGTGAAACGGCCCCGTCGACCAGCGCGCAGAATCCCTTGAACAGCTGGTTGCCCGCCACGCTGTCGAGCAGATCGAGGTCCTCGTCGCGGCCTGCCCCGTTCTCGATGCGCTCGAGTATCCGGGTGATCCACCAGCTGCCCTCGCGGCACGTCGTGCACTTGCCGCAGGATTCGTGGGCGTAGAACTTCGACATGCGCAGCGTCGCGTCCACGACGCAGTCGCGTTCGTCCATGATCATCAGGGCGGCGGTTCCCAGGAGCGAACCCGCGTCCATCACGTCCTCGAAATCCATCGGCAGGTCGATGTGGGCGTCGGTCAGCAAGGGTGTGGACGAGCCGCCCGGCGTCCAGGCCTTCAGCGCCTTGCCGTCAAGGACGCCGCCGGCCAGCTCCTCGATCAGCACCCGTGCCGTGGTGCCCATCGGTGCCTCGAAGTTGCCGGGGCGCTCGACCTTCCCGGAAACGGTGAACATCTTGGTCCCGGGCGACTTCTCGGTTCCGATCGACGTGAACCACTTCGATCCTTTGTCGATGATGTGCGGGACATTCGAGAGCGTCTCGACGTTGTTGATCACCGTCGGCGAGGCGTACAGCCCTTCGATCGCAGGGAACGGCGGCCGCAGGCGCGGCTGACCGCGGAACCCCTCCAGCGATTCCAGCTGCGCGGTCTCCTCGCCGCAGATGTAGGCGCCCGCGCCGCGGTGCATGACCATGTCCAGGTGGTAGTCACTCCCCGCGATCCCGGACCCGAGGATTCCGCCCTCGTAGGCCTCGCGAAGAGCATGCGTCAGAACTGCGCCCGGATAGAGGAACTCGCCCCGGCAGTAGATGAACACCGTGTGGCACCCGACCGCGTAGGCGGCGATCGCGGCGCCCTCGATCAGCTGGTGCGGATCGTGTTCGACCAGCTCGCGGTTGTTCGACGTGCCCGGCTCGGATTCGTCGAAGTTGACGACAACGTAGGTCGGCTTGCCGGTGTCCTGCGGCACGAACGACCATTTGGTCCCGGTCGGGAACCCGGCGCCTCCGCGGCCGCGCAGGCCCGACTCTTTGACCGTCTCGATGACTTCGCCGGGCTGCATCGCCAGCGCCTTCCGCAGCCCCGCGTAGCCACCCGTCTCGAGATACCGGTCGAGCGAGACGGGAAGATGCGGTTCGGCCCATCGAGCGGTGATGATCCGCGGGAAGTCCGTCACGTCGCAACCTCCTCGGCTTCGAGGCCTGCGAGCAGCCGCGAGGCCGCACGCAGGTCGGCCGGCAGGTCACCGCGCGACGGCGGGGGCGGCTGCTCGCCGGCCCGCAACTTCTCGGCGATCTCGGCCACCAGTTCCGGCGTCGCGTTGTCGTAGTTCACGAAGTTCACCTGCACGACCGGCGCCGTCTCGCACGCACCGAGGCACTCCTCCTCGTGGAGCGTGAACATCCCGTCCTCGGTGACACCCTCACACCCGGGGCCGAGCGCCCGCTTGGCGTCCTCGTACAGCTCGTCGCCGCCCCGCAGCTTGCAGGACAGGTTCGTGCACACCGAAATCAGGTGCGTGCCGGTCGGTCCGGTCCGGAACATCGTGTAGAAGGTCGCGACGGCCTCGGTCTCGGCGGTCGTGATGCCGAGCAGTTCCGCAACCTCCCTCAACCCCTCGCGCGATACGTGACCTTCGACCGACTGCACCAGGTACAGCAGGGGCATGATCGCCGAACGCTCGCGAGGGTAGCGTGCCTTGACGCGCTCGGCCTCATCGCGCAGTTCCGGGGTGAGCACCGGCGCCATCAGCGATCCACCCCGCCCATAACCGGGTCTAGCGACGCGACGCAGGCGATCGTGTCGGCGACGAGCCCGCCGCCGATGATCTCCGGGAGCACCTGCAGGTTCACGAAGCTCGGGTCGCGTATGTGTACCCGGTACGGCCGGTGCTCGCCGTCGGAGACGACGTACATCGCCAGCTCGCCGCGAGGCGACTCCACCGGCTGGTACACCTCGCCGGCCGGAACCGCGAAGCCTTCGGTCACCATCTTGAAGTGGTGGATGAGGGCCTCCATCGACTCGTCCATGATGTGCCTCACGTATGCCTCGGAGTTGCCGATACCGTCGGGGCCGACCTCCAGCACCGCCGGCCACTTCACCTTCGGGTCCTGGACCATGACGTCACCGCCGGGCAGCCCGTCCAGCGTCTGTTCGATGATCTTCAGCGACTCCTTCATCTCCTCGATGCGGATCGCGTAGCGCGCGTAGCAGTCACCCTCCGTCGCGACCGGCACATCGAAGTCGAACTCTCCGTAGGCCCCGTACGGCTCGTCCTTGCGGACGTCCTTGGTGATGCCGGACGCACGCGCCGCAGGACCGGTGACCCCATAGGCGAGCGCGGTCTCCTTGGACATCACACCGACGCCCTCGTTGCGCTCGAGCCAGATCGGGTTCTTCGAAAGCAGCCCCTCGTACTCGCCGATGCGCTCGGGCATCAGCTTGAGGAACGCGCGGATCTTGTCCTCGGCGCCGGGGGGCAGGTCCATCGCCAGGCCGCCGACGCGCAGGTACGCGTGGTTCATCCGCAGCCCGGTGATCATCTCGAAGATCTCCAGGATGGTTTCGCGTTCGCGGAAGCCGTAGAGCATGACCGAGACGGCACCGAGTTCCATCCCGCTGGTCGCCAGCCACACGAGGTGCGACGCGATCCGATTCATCTCCGAGACCATCACCCGGATCCACTCGGCGCGCGGCGGCGCCTCGATCCCGAGCAGGCGCTCGACCGCCAGACAGTACGCGTGCTCGTTGAAGAACGGCGAGAGGTAGTCCGCCCGGGTCACGAACGTCACGCCCTGCTGCCAGCTCCGGTATTCGGTATTCTTCTCGATCCCGGTGTGCAGGTAGCCGATCACCGGCTTGCACGAGACGACCGTCTCGCCGTCGAGTTCGAGGACCATCCGCAACACCCCGTGCGTCGACGGATGCTGCGGCCCCATGTTGATGACCATGGTCTCTTCGACCAGTTCGGGCTCCCGTGAGATCAGGTCGGCGTCGTCGCTCATGCCTCACCGATCCGCTCGTCGACGGGGGGAATGAAGGCGCCCTTGTAGCGCGTCGGCACGCCGCCTAGGCTCTCGGTCTTGCGCTGGGGGTAGCCCTCCCAGTCCTCGGGCATGAGGATCCGATGCAGGTCGGGATGGCCGTCGAACGTGACGCCCATCATGTCGAAGACCTCCCGCTCCATCCACGCCGCGGCGGGGAAGGCCCTGGTGGCGGTCGGAGCGGCCGGGCCCTCGGCGGGCAAGCCCACCTTCAGCCGGACGCGGTGCCGGTGTTTGCTGGAGTAGAGGTGGTAGGCGAGCCAGAACCGAGGTTCGCGCTTCGGCCAGTCCGTACACGTGATGTCGGACAGCGAATCGAAGGACAGGTCGTCCTCGTCGCGGAGCCACGCCAGGGTCTCGATCAAACCCCCGGGCTCGACGATCGTCGTGACCTCACCCCGGGCGACGAGCGTGTCGATGTACTGCTCCTGCTCCAATCGCGCCGCGACCTGCTCGGTGCTCACTTGAAACGGCCCTCAGTGCGAACCTTCTCCTGCAAGCGGAGGATCCCGTACATCAACATCTCCGGGCGCGGGGGGCAGCCGGGGACGTACACGTCCACCGGCACGATCGTGTCGACGCCTTGGACCAGCGCGTAGTTCGTGAACATGCCGCCGCTGGACGCGCACACGCCCATCGAGATGACCCACTTCGGCTCGGGCATCTGGTCGTAGATCTGACGCAACACCGGCGCCATCTTCTGCGAGACACGCCCGGCCACGATCATCAGGTCTGCCTGCCTCGGCGAGGCGCGGAAGACCTCCATCCCCCACCGTGCGAGGTCGTAGTCGGCCGCCCCGGCCGACATCATCTCGATGGCACAGCACGCGAGCCCGAACGTCGCCGGCCACATCGACTGCTTGCGCGACCAGCTCACGGCCTTGTCGAGCGTCCCGAGCAGGATGCCGCGCTTGACCTCCTCCTCGACATCGGCGATATCGTCCGGACCGCCCTTGCCAGTTTGGATCCCCGGCAGGCGTTCAACCGGCACGGGTCACCTCCCGTCGGATCCGGACCTCGCGGTCGACCGCGGCCGAGGCTCGCCGTTCGCGCACCGAGACCTCTTCCCAGTCCAGGCCGCCTCGTTTCCACACGTAGACGTAGGCGACGAAGACCAGCGCGATGAAGATGACCATCTCGATCAAGCCGAACAACCCGAGCCCACGGAACGCCACCGCCCACGGGAACAGGAAGATCGTCTCGATGTCGAAGATGATGAACAGCATCGCGACGACGTAGAACTTCACCGGGAACCGCTCGGTTCGCGGCATGTGCTCGGGAACGATGCCACACTCGTACGGCGAGCGCTTCGCGGGGTTGGGCTTGTGCGGGCGGAGCCAGGACGAGACCACGAACGAGGCGACCGCGAATGCACCGGCCAGCAGGGCCATCAGCACGATGGGGAGGTACTCCCCCAACGAGGCCGCTTGCTCCTGCGCGATCATGCCGCCGGCGCGATCCGTTCGAGGACGTGCAGCAGCCGGTCCTGCCAGTCGCCTTCCTTGCCGTCCGTCAGGCCGGTCATCAGCTTGAGGAGGAACTTCATCACTCCGCGCCGCGGAAGGCCGTAGCGCGTCGCGAACCGCATGATCTCGGGGTGGCCGAGCGCACCGACGAACTTGCGGCCGATCCAGTAGTACTGGCCGTACTGCTTCTGCAGCATCGCGGGGTAGATCTGCGCGAGCCCCTGGCGGCCGGTCGCCAGCGAGCCGTACACCAGCTCCGCCGCCAGTTTGCCGGTATCCATAGCGAACGCGATGCCCTCGCCGTTGAACGGGTTCACCACGCCCCCGGCGTCCCCGACGAGCAGCAGGCCCGGCTGCGCGGACGGCCGGCGGTTGAACCCCATCGGGAGCGGCCCGGAGAGCACCGGGCCGTCCTCGTGCTCGGGCGTCACCTCGAACTCGGGCGAGAGCATCCCGCCGAACACGTCGAACACCCGTTTCGCGGACAGATCCTTGAAGCCGACGAACGTGTTGAGCAGTCCGGCGCCGACGTTCATCCGGCCCTCACCGACCGGGAAGATCCACCCGTACCCCGGGAAACTGCGGCCCTCGTCGTCCTGCATCTCGAGCCAGGACTCGAACCAGGGACCGATGTCACGCGTAGTGGTGTAGTAGCGCCGCGCGGCGATCCCGAGCGGCCGGGTCCCGTCCCGCTCGACGCCGGCCTGGCCGCCGAACCGCGATGAGGCACCGTCGGCGGCGATGACGACTTTCGCGCGGACGGTCTCCGGTTCTGCGTCGGGGTCGCGGTCGCGGCGCACGTTGGCGCCGGTCACCCAACCGCCATCGATGATCGGGCCGAGCGCTTCGGTCTCCTCCCAGAGCACCGCGCCGGCCTTGACCGCGCGCTGGACGAGCAGGTCGTCGAAGTCGTGGCGGGTCCGGACGACGCCGTAGGCGGGAAAGTCGTTCAGATCGGGCCAGCGAAGTTCCAGCAGCGGTCGCGAACCGCGATACACGCGCAGCCCGTCGATCCGTGTGAAGCCCGGCTCCGTCGGATCGACACCGAGGTCCTGCATCGCGCGAACGCCCCGAGGCGTGAACCCATCGCCGCAGACCTTCTCGCGCGGGAAGCGGCCCTTGTCCACGAGGAGCACGTCCACACCGTGCCGCGCGAGGTGGTAGGCAGCCGCCGAACCACCTGGGCCGGCACCGACGACCAAGACGTCGACTTCGGTCGTCACTGCCCTCTCTCCTCCGTTCCCGCCGACATGCACCGGCCAGCGTACCGAGCTTGTGAAGGTTTTCACAAACCGTGCCCGGGAGCCATCGTCTCAGGCACGGAAGGCCTCGGGTCCGCCGGATGGGACCAAGCGCCCAGGTGGTCCAGGCCGCGGCGGCCGGTCCGTGGGCAGTGTCCCGAGAAGCAAGCGCGAACCCCTCGATACACTCGGAGGCTGTGACTCGCTTCCAGAAGCTCACGATCGCGAACGCGGCCACGACGATCCTGCTGTTCAGCGTCGGCGGACTCGTTCGCGGGTCAGGTTCCGGCCTCGGCTGCTCCGACTGGCCCCACTGCGGCCCCGGCCGCCTGCTGCCCTATCCCAACCTGCAGTCCTACATCGAGTCCTCGCATCGGCTCATGGTGGTCGTCGTCACCGTCCTGATCGGGGCCGCCCTGATCGCGGCGCTGGTTCAGCATCGGCGCAGCCCCCGGATCCTTTGGCCCGCCGTCGTCGCGTTCCCGCTGGTCCTCGCTCAAGCGGGTATCGGCGGTGTCGTTGTCCTCACCGAACTGGACCCCTGGTGGGTCACCGTCCATTTCGCCCTCGCGATGGCGCTCGTCGCCGACGTCGTCTACCTGGCCGTTGCATCGTTGCTCCCCGAACGCCCGAGGGGCCGTCGCGGCCCGTTCGCCCGCCTCGCGTTGGCAACCGCCGGCGTCACCGGCGCGCTCTTGGTCGTCGGGACGTTCGTTCGTGCCTCGAACGCCGGGCTCGCGTTCACGGACTGGCCCCTGATGGACGGGCGCCTCGTCCCGACGCTCGGCGGCGCCGCAACCCCGATGTTCCTGCACCGGGTACTCGCCGCCACCTCGCTCCTGCTGGTCCTGTGGACGATGATCCGCGCGCGGACGATGGCCCGCCGGTCGAAGCCTTTGGTCATCCTGTCGACCCTGGCCGGCGAGCTCTTCGCCGTGCAGATCCTGGTCGGCGCCGCGAACGTCTGGACCCGGCTGGCGCCGCTGTGGGTGGTGTTGCATGTAGCAGGCTCGGTGCTCATCTGGGCAACGCTCGTGGCGCTTGCGGCCGCCGCCCGGAGCCTCGCACCGTCGCGAGCCGAGACGGACGACGCCACCGACCGCGCGACCGCCCCGACCGCCGACCCGCCGTCGCTCCGCGAGACGCTCACGGCGTACGTGCAGCTCACCAAGCCCCGCATCATCGTCCTCCTGCTCATCACGACCATCCCCGCGATGATCCTGGCCGGCGGCGCGATCCCGTCCTTCTGGCTCATGTTTGCGACCCTCGCCGGCGGAACGCTCGCCGCGGCCGGCGCGAACGCCATCAACTGCTACTTGGACCGTGATATCGACGAGATCATGCGGCGAACCCGCGGACGTCCTCTCCCGCGGCACGAGTTGTCGCCCGAGGCCGCCCTTCGGTTCGGATTCATCCTGGGCGCCTTCTCCTTCTTCTTCCTGTCGATCGCCGTCAACGTCTTGGCGGCGACGCTGGCACTTGCGGCGCTGGCCTTCTACGTCTTCGTCTACACCCTGTGGCTCAAGCGCTCGACCGACCAGAACATCGTGATCGGCGGGGCGGCAGGCGCCGTTCCCGTCCTGGTCGGCTGGGCCGCGGTCACCGGAACGGTCGAGATGCCCGCACTCGTGCTGTTCGGGATCGTCTTCGTATGGACCCCGCCGCACTTCTGGGCACTGGCGATGCGGTTCAAGAGCGACTACGCGGCGGCCGGCGTTCCGATGATGCCGGTCGTCCGGAGCCAACGCGAGACGCTCCGCCAGATCCTGCTGTATTCGATCGGGCTCTTCGCGGTGACGCTGGTCCTGTACCCGGTCGGACACATGGGGACGGTCTACCTGGTGGCCGCGGTCGGGCTCGGTGGCATGTTCGTCTACCGGAGTCTGCAACTCTGGCGGCACTACTCGGAGACGGCGGCGTGGAAGCTCTTCAAGTTCTCTATCTCCTACCTGGGGCTGCTGTTCCTCGCGGTGGCCGTCGACTCCCTGCTGGCGAGATAGCGTCCCGAACCCCCATGCCGCCCTCGGATAGTAGGGTTGCTGCTCATGAATGATCCCCTGGATGAGCGGCTCGCAGAGCAGATCGAGTACTACCGAGCTCGGGCTCCGGAGTACGACGCGTGGGCGAACCGTGAGAAGGACTTCGACCGGGGGCCCCACAACGAGGCCTGGCACGCCGAGAAACGCCGGCTGGCCGCGGCACTCGCGGCGTTCTGGCCGAGCGGCAGCGTGCTTGAGATCGCCGGGGGAACCGGCCAGTGGACCGAGCGCCTCATCCGGTACACGCCGCTGGTCACCGTGCTCGACGCCGCGCCCGAAGCGCTGGAGGAGAACCGGAAGCGGACCGCGAGGCACACGAAGATGGTCGAGTACCACCAGGGGGACGTGTTCACGTGGCAACCGCCCGAGCGCTACGACGTCGTGTTCTTCTCCTACTGGCTCTCGCACGTGCCGCCCGAACGGTTCGAAGAGTTCTGGCGGCAGGTCGACCGGTGCTTGAAGCCGGGCGGACGCGTGTTCCTCATCGACAACCTGCCCAGCCAGGAGGCCCAGGACCTAGACCCGGAGATCCCGGCCGACGATGACGTCAGCGTCCTGCGGCCGGCTCCCGATGGGCGGTTGTACCGCATCTGGAAGGTCCTGTGGCGTCCCGAGGAACTGCGCAAGGTCCTCCTGGACATCGGCTGGGATCTCGACGTTCGCCCGACCGGCGACTACTTCGTCTGGGGACAGGGCACCCGCTCCTGACACGGCTCCCGGCGGAGACTGGCGCCGCCGGGAGCCGCCCGGTAGCGTGTGCGAGAGATGATGACCCCCGACCGGCCCACGCGCGACGAGACGATCCTGATCCTCGACGACGACCCGGATGTCCGCTCGCTCACGCGCGTCTCGCTCAAGGTCGAGGGGTAGCGCGTCCTCGAGGCCGGCACGGGAGATGTCGCGCTGAAGCTCGCGGCCGACGAGCGGCCCGACCTGATGCTCCTCGACATCCGGCTGCCGCACATGGACGGATGGGAGGTCCTGGAACACTTTCGCGACGACCCGCGCCTCGAGGGCCTGCGGATCATCGTCTTCTCCGCGTACGACACCGGCGCAACGGCGGAGACGGCGAAGGCCAAAGGAGCGGATGGGTTCCTCCCCAAGCCCTACGACCTCGGAGACCTGCTATACGCCGTCAGGTCGGCGCTAGAAGGCCGACCCGAGGAAACCTCGGTCGATCGCGGTGCCGTGCGCCGCAACAGTCCGGAAGCGGTGATCGCAGATCACCTCGGGCCGGGCGAACACATCGAGGTCGCGGCTGAGGCGCTCCGGAACCTGGCGCTGGGGTTCTTCGAGAAGAGCTACGTTGCGATGACCGACCGGCAGCTGCTGATCCTCAAGCCGGCGTGGCCGTGGGGCTGGAAGGTGTCGTCGGCCCACCGCCGTTCAGCGTGCAGCCTCCACGCGTCCAAAGTACGGATAGACGGCTCGATACTCCTGATCGTCCGGGACGGATAAGGACCTCATGGGCCTCTACTTCAGTCCGGGGAACCGGGATCAGGGGTCGTCCATCCAGCGGGCGCTGGAGCATGGAACCGAGGACGAGCCTGCCGAGGAGTTCTAGGCCCGGCCATGCCGCTCGATGTCGGAGACGAGGCGCCTGAGGTCGTCGTCGAGGACTACGACACGTCCGAGAAGGTCTCGTTGTCGTGGACGTGGGCGACGCGTCCCGCCGTCCTGGTGTTCCAGCGGTACTTCGGGTGCCCGTTCTGCCAGGACCAGATCAGCGGTCTCGTGCGCGAGCGGGGACGGTTCATGGACGCGGGGGCGCGCGTGGCCCTGATCGGCCACGGGGAACGCCGCGCCGTCGAGCTCGGCCAGCACTTCGCGCCGTTCCGCTCCTGAAGGTGCATCGGACGCCGGGCGTCCGCCAGCGCGGGCTGCGCGGCGGCAGCCTTCGGCAGCTCCCGGGCACGTTCGTCGTCGACACCGGCGGCGTGATCCGCTTCGCGCACCGCAACACGAACGCGGCCGACAACCCGTCGAACGCCGAGCTCCTGGAAGCGCTGTCGATGATGGAAGACTAGGACGTCGCGGGTGACGCTTCCCCCAGGGTGTCCTCGATCATCGTTTCGAGAGTCGCCTGGGTGATCTCGCCCTGGCGGCGGTAGCGGATGGTCCCGGTGCCATCGACCACGACCGTCCCCGGCAGACCTTGACTGATCCCCCACTCGAAGGCCATCTTGCCGTCGGGGTCCTGGATGCTGGGATAGGTCACGCCGAACTCATCCAGATGCGCGTTCGCCGCCGCCTCCTGATCCCGTGAATTCACCCCGACGAACACGACCCCTTGCGGGCCGTAGCTCTCCGACAGGGCCTGCAGCATCGGCTGCTCGCGGCGGCATGGCGCGCACCAGGACGCCCAGAAGTTCACGACCAGGACCTTGCCATCATGGTCGGCCGGCCCGAATTCGCCACCGTCCAAGGTCGATCCGGCAAGCGCCGGCATCGGCTCATCGAGCCGCGTCAGCCCGGACACCTGCGCCTCCGTCGAAGGGCACGCGACGAGGGCGATCGACACGAGAGCTGCGAGGACCGGGCGCACGGGAACCACGCTAACAGGGCCCCGGCGTCAGTCGACCTTCAGCGTCCCGGTCATCGTCGGGTGGATCTTGCAGTCGAAGAAGTACGACCCCGCGGCCAGCGGCCCGACGCCGTAGGACGCCTTCGCCGGTCCGGTGATGACCTCACCGTCGAACAGAGGCGTGCCCTCGGCGCTGTCGCCCTCGAAGACCTGCATGTTGTGCGGAACACCCGAGTCTTGGTTGTCGAAGTCGATCGTGATGGGAGCCTCGGCCGGCGCCTGCAGCTCGCCCTCGACGAACTGGAGCTCGTGGGCCGCCTCACTCACGGTGACCGGCACAGTGCCGCCCCCGGCACCATCCACGGGTTCCTTCGGTTCCTTCGGTTCCTTCGGTTCCTTCAGCGGTTCCTCCTTGCCGCCGCCCTCGCTCTTTCCGCTGCGCGTCACCTTCAGCGTCCCGGTCATCGTCGGGTGGACCACGCAATCGAAGAAGTACGACCCGGCAGCGAGCGGCCCGACATCGTAGGCGACCTTCTTCGGACCGGTGATGATCTCGCCCTCAAACACCGGCGCTGCCTCCGCGCTGTCGCCCTCGAAGACCCGCATGTTGTGCTGGATCCCTGCATCCTGGTTGTCGAAGTCGAGGGTGATGGGTGCCTCGGCCGGCGCCTTGAGCTCGGACTCGAGGAACTTCAGCCCCTTCGCCGATTGCGCCAAGGTAACCGGCTCGCCGCCACCGCCGGCCGATCCACCTCCCTCGCCCGCGTCGAGCTTGCCGGTCATCGTCGGGTGGATCTTGCAGATGAACAGGTACGACCCCGGTTTCAGCGGCTCGACCTCGTAGGTCTTCTCGGCAGGACCCGCGAAGATATCGCCGTCGAAGAGCACCGGGTCGCTGTCCGCTTCCCCGTCGAAGATCTCGATGTTGTGCTGGGTCCCGGCATCCTTGTTGTCGAAGTTGATCGCCAGCGGTTCATCTGCGGGCACCTTCACGTCCGTCGGGTTGAACTTCAACCCCTCCGCCGTGATCGAGACCTCGGCGCGCTCCACCTCTGGCCCTTCGACGTGCTCCGGCACGTACCCCTTTCCCAGCGCCAGCATCGTCCCGCCCGCGAAGATCGCCACGCCGGCGAACGACGCGAACATCAGCACCACCGGGCCGGCCGTGCCCTTGCGGAACCGGGCGATCTGCGAGCCCACGATCAGGACGGCGATACCGACCGAGAGCGCGGTGAAAGTCGCGGCCTCCGCCGACACCGACAGCAGGATCATCGCCAGGCCGATCGCGAACACCGCGATCACCAGGAGCGCCACGAGCGGGATCAGCAAGGGCAGCAGCAGCCGGTCGCGCGGGTTCTCGCTGCTCACCGGGTCACTTCCGTCGTCACCTCGCGGTCGACGTTCTGGACCTTGAGCGCGTCCCAGCCGTCGCTGCGCTCCTCCTCCGCGTGCCACTTGAAGAAGATCGCGGTGATCATCCCCCAGAGGATGAACCCACCCGCGAGTTTCATCAGCAGGCCGGCCATCCGCTGGTCGTCGATCGCGGAGATACCCCAGATCCGCGGGAAAGCCTCGTACGCCTTGTACATCGGCGACTCGCCGAACGTCAGGAACGACGCCGGCACCGTCGGCGCAAGCGACATCAGGAACAGGTAGACCATCTGCGTGGGCCGGGAGATCGGCGGCATCTCCGGCAGCGGCGAGAGCACCGGCCACCACATCACGATCGAGGCGCCGAACAGCGCGGCGTGCGCGCCCAGGTGGAACAGCTCGCTCGAGACCGACGCGTTGACGAACGCGGGCCAGTGCGAGGCCAGCAGGAACCCGTTGAAGATGACGAACGCGATGAACGGCCGGGTGACGAACCGCCAGCCGTGGCGGAGCCACGCAGGCCTAAGGAGCGCACGTGCCATCCAGTCGGGAACCCCGGCGAGGATGAAGGCGGGCCCGACCAGCGAGAACAGCAGGTGCTGGAACATGTGGACGCTGAACAGGTAGTCCTCGGACAGATCGTGGACCGGCCAGTCGGCCCCGAAGAGCAGCAGCCCGACCCCTACCGAGAACAGCACGATCTTGCGCCGGCGGTGCGGATCCTGCCCCGCGGGAACTCGCCTGCCCCGCGCGCGCCAGGCCAGCAGGTACGCGACGTACGCACCGCCGATGACGAGCCACACGTCCCAGTGCAGGTGCCAGCCCGGGAGTCGCATCAGGAGAACACGCCGAACGTCAGCAGGACGATCACGTAAACCGTCGCGGCGAGGGCCAATCCGGTCGCGAACACCCGCCCGTAACCGGGGTTGTCGAACCGCACGTGCATGAACCACAGCACCACCAGCGCGAACTTCACGACCATCATCCCGAGCAGCAGGAAGACCAGGATGTCCCGGAGCGACTCGACATAGTAGACGCCGACCTCCCCAGCCGTGATGGCACCTAGGATCGCCGCGATCATCACGTATTGCTTCGGGCCCGGATGATGCGCCTCCGCATGCTCGCGCGACTTCAGCGGGGTCCCGACCTCCGAGCTCTCTTCCTCGGCGGACGGCACCTGCTGCGCCCGCTCAGGCTCCTGCCGCATCATGAGAACGTCACCTGCCCGCTCGAGGGGTCGGGGATCAGGTAGATCACCGTGAAGATGATGATCCAGACGACGTCCACGAAGTGCCAGTACAGCCCAACCATCTCGACACCGAGCGCCTTCTCCTTCGGCAGCTTCCCAACGAACGACAACCCGACCAGGGTGAGCAGCATCAGGATGCCGACCGTCACGTGCGCCCCGTGGAAGCCGGTGAGGGTGAAGAACGTGCTCCCGAACAGGTTCGTGTTGAGCTTCAGCCCCTCCTTAGCGAACGTCGCGAACTCGTAGATCTGCCCGCCGATGAACGTCATCCCCAGCAGCGCAGTCGTCAGCGTCCAGATGCGGAATCTGCGGATCTCGCCCCGTTGGAGCGCCGACAGCGACAGCACCATCGTCAGCGAGCTGAACAGTAGGACGAACGAGCTGACCGAGGTGTAGGGGATGTCGAAGACGTCGTGCGGATACGGCCCGACGGTGCTGCGTCCGCGGTAGAGCAGGTACGTCGAGATCAGCGCGCCGAAGAGCAGGCACTCGGACGACAGGAAGATCCACATCGCGATCTTGGTGGTGGGCAAACCCGTGGAGGTGTGCTCCTCGTGTTCGCCCGATAGAACCCTTGCCTCTTCCACCGCTACTCCTCCACCGACGGCTCGAGCACCCAGCCGTAGAGCCCGAAAATCATGATGGCCCCGCCCACGAACGCCATCCACCAGCCGTACAGGATGCCGTAGCCGATCAGGGGAAGGCCCGCCGCCGCGACGATCGGCCAGTAGGAGGGACTCGGCAGATGGATCCCGTGTCCGGCGCCGTGGTCGCCGCCGTGATCGGCACCGTAGCCATCCCCGTGCGACGCGTCGGTCGCCGCGTCCGACGCCCCCGACTGCACCGGGACGAGCTCGCCGTCCTTGGAGTGCGCGTACTTGCGGTACCAGTACTCGTCGAGCGAATGGACGACCGGTACCTCCTCGAAGTTGTACTCGGGCGGGGGCGACGACGTGGTCCACTCGAGCGTCCTCGCGTCCCATGGGTCGTTACCGGCGTCCTTCAGCTTCCGGAACGTCACGATCAGGTTCCAGGCGAAGACCGCCATGCCGGCCGCCATGAGGAACGCCCCAACGGTGGCGATCAGGTTCATGAAGTCCCACCCATGACCGGCCGGGTAGGTGTAGATGCGACGCGGCATCCCCTGCATCCCCAGCAAGTGAAACGGCCCGAACGTCAGGTTCATGCCGATGAAGAACAGCCAGAAGTGGATCTTGCCGAAGGTCTCGTTCAGCAACCGCCCGAACGCCTTCGGGAACCAGTAGTACACGCCGCCGAAGAGCCCGAAGACCGCGCCTCCGAAGAGCACGTAGTGGAAGTGCGCGACGACGTAGTAGGTGTCCTGCTGTTGGTAGTCCGAGGGCACGACCGCGTGCGTTACTCCCGACAGGCCACCGATCACGAACAGCGCGATGAACCCGATCGCGAAGAGCATCGGCGTCGGGAACCGGATGTCGCCCTTCCAGAGCGTCGCCAGCCAGTTGAAGATCTTCACACCCGTCGGGACCGCGATGAACATCGTCGTGATCGCGAACGCGGAGTTCGCCACGGGCCCCAGCCCGCTGGTGAACATGTGGTGGGCCCACACGCCCCAGCCCATGAACCCGATCGCGATCCCCGAGAACACGATGAACGCGTACCCGAACAGCGGACGCCGCGAGAACACCGGCAGGATCTCCGACACGATGCCCATCGCCGGCAAGACCAGGATGTAGACCTCCGGGTGGCCGAACAGCCAGAACAGGTGCTGCCACAGGATCGGGTCGGCGCCGTGCCCCGCGTCGAAGAAGAAGGTGCCGAACTGCCGGTCGAAGAGCAGCTCGACCAGTGCGATCGTGATGACCGGGAGCGCGAAGATCAGCAGGAACTGCACCACCAGCGTCATCCAGATGAACACCGGCATCCGCATCAGCGTCATCCCGGGCGCGCGCATGTTGATGATCGTGACGGCCAGGTTCACGGCCGATACGGTGGACGCGATCCCCAGGATGATCAGGCCGATCGCGTAGAAGCTCATGTTGTCGCCTGCGGTCGCGACGCTGTTGGGCGCGTAGCCGAACCACCCGCCGTTCGGCGCCCCGCCGAGGACGAAACTCGAATACAGGAACAGCCCGCCGAACAGGAAGATCCAGTAGCTCAGGGCGTTCAGTCGCGGGAACGCGACGTCGCGCGTGCCGATCATCAGCGGCACCAGGTAGTTGGTGAACGCCGCACCCAGCGGCATGACGACCAGGAAGATCATCGTCAGACCGTGCATCGTGAACATCTGGTCGTACGTGTCGGCGTCGAGCACCTGTCCGTTCGGCTGCGCGAGCTGCGCGCGGATCAACATCGCCTCGAAGCCGCCCACGATCAGGAAGATCAGCGCGGTCGCGCCGTAGAGGATGCCGACCTTCTTGTGGTCGACCGTGACGATCCAGCCCCAGACACCGCCGGTCGCCGTCGGCCGGCGGAACAAGCCTCCGGGCTTCTCGTGCGGCATCGCTGCGGTCGACATCTACGTCCTCACGTCAGGCTCTGGAGGTAGGCGATCAGCGCCTCGCCCTCTTCGGGCTTCAGATGATAGTTGGGCATCCACGAACCGGGCTTGACAGCGGGTGGGTCCTCGAGCCACGCCTTCATCGCCTCGGTGTTGAAGCTCCCGTCCTCGTTGTAGGTGGGGAACATGCACCCGGCGAAACAGTCGCGGCTCGCGAGGTGGGTCAGGTCCGGCCCCTGGACGGCAGCGGCGCCCTCGACGCCCTTGATCGCGTGGCAAGCGATGCAGGATCCGTTCGCGAAGTCCTGCATGCCCTTGTCGGCGAGGCTCCCCGCCTCGGGGACGGCCGCGTCCGCCTGCTGCTCGCTCACCCACGTCGTGAACTGGTCCGGGGTCACCGCCCGGACCTGGAAACGCATGTTCGCGTGCGACCAGCCGCAGTACTCGGCGCACTGGCCGGGGTACAGACCCGGTTCGTCCGCACTCAGGTACATCTCGAGGGTCCGGCCGGGGACCACGTCCTGCTTGCCCGCAAGTCGCGGCACCCAGAAGGAGTGGATCACCGCGTTCCCCAAGTTCGGGGCGGGCTCCACGCACGGCTCGCCCAGCGCGGGGCCGCTCCCTTGCGGACCGACACCCCCGTCGGGGTTCGCCGTCTTCGGGTTCGCCGCGCCGGTCGCGCCCGCAGCGCACAGGCGGATCGAGATCTGCTTCCCGGTCGGGATGACCAGTTCGTTGGCTGTGACGATCTGCTGCTCGGGGTAGCGGAACTCCCACCACCACTGGTGACCGATCACGTCGACCTGGACGACGTCGGGCCCGGTGGGCATCTCGGCGAGGTCCCAGATGCCGGTGATGGTCGGGACGGTGATCACGGCGAGCAACACCGCCGGCGCGATCGTCCATGCGATCTCGAGCTTGGTGTTGCCATGGACGGCGGAGGGCTTGGCGCCCGGACGGTGACGGTACTTCCAGACGAAGAGGACGAGCGCCCCTTCGACCACGACGAAGACGGCGACCGCGAGCCAGAAGACGAACTGGAACAGGTCCTCCTGCTTCTGGGCAACCGGACCGGCGGGGTTCAGGGTGCTCTGGTCCAGGGAATCGCTGCACGCGGCGAGCAGGAGGACGGCCGCGACCAGGCCACCGATGAGCTTCAGCTTGCGCACCGCGCGATCCCTTCCCCCAACTCAGCCCCGAGCGTGGCCCTGAACGTCGCCCCGGGCGCGCCCCGGGACACAGGCGGGCACACGATAACAGCCGAACCCAGGCACGGCCCGCTCACGAAACTCCCGCGTACGAGTGGAGGCCGACGATGAAGATGTTGACCACGTAGTACGTGAACAGGACGACCGCGAACCCGACCGAGGCCAGCACGGCGGCGCGGGTCCCCTTCCAGCCGGCAGTCGCGCGCGCGTGTAGGTAGCCGGCGAAGATCACCCAGGTGATGAACGCCCAGACTTCCTTTGGGTCCCAGCCCCAATACCGTCCCCAGGCCCGCTGGGCCCAGATGGCGCCCGCGACCACCGCGAAGGTCCACACCACGAACCCGATCGCGATGGTCCGATACGCGAGCCGGTCGAGCGTTTCGGATGGCGGGAGGACGCCTCGGCGAGGCCCGGGACCCGACGGTTCGGCAGGAACCGGACCTGCGATGACCGCCGTGGCGGTCGCGATCGCGCCGACCGGTTCGTCGGCGCCCAGCTCGAAACCCGGGGGGTCGTCCGCCGAGCGAACCTCGGCGGGGTTGGGCGCCGACACGGGCGACGGCTGCGTGCCGCCAGCCTTCCGCTCCCGACGGACCTTGACCAGGTAGAGCGGGCTCAGCACGCCGGCACCGAGCATGAGTAGCGCGGAGGCCGTGATGACCAGGATGACGTGGATCATCAACCACGTGGAATCGAGCGCCGGGACGAGCGGCCCCGGGTCGCGGTACAGCGCCGTTCCGGCGATCAGCATCGTCACGACGGCAGCCAGGAGCACGAAGCCGGCGACGGTCCTGACCTTGTAGCGGAGTTCGACCAGGAGCTTCTCGACGGACACCATCAGCAGCGCAACGACCGAGGAGTACTCGTACATGTTCCCCCACGGCAGGTGGCCGGCCGCGACGCCGCGTGTGATCACCGAAACCGCTTGCACCGCAAGACCCGTCCACGACAGCACGTTGGCGACCTTCCACGCGCCCTCGCGCCGGAAGCCCAGGTAATAGAAATCGAACACCATCGCCACGGCGTAGAGGCACAACGCGGTCCAGAAGGCGATGTTCGAGATCTGTGAGAGTTGCTCCACGTCAGGTCCTCTCGTTCTCACTCGCGCGAGCCATCGCGTCCACGAGATGGGCGAATTCCTCTTCGAACTCCGACCGCCTCTGGAGCGCGAAGCCTCCGACCTTCAGCACGGACCCTTCGTCGGCGGGATCCGCCCGAACCCAGACCCGTCGCCGCGAGGAGTAGAGGGCGGGCAGGAGGCCGGCAAGGATCAGGAGCGCAGCCAGCAGCATGATACCGACGCCGGCATCGCGGCCGACCTGCAGAACCGTGTATTCCCGCAGCTCCGGGAACGACACCGTGACCCCTTCCCCGATGCTGACGCCTCCCTCCAGCGGCAGGATGCCGGAGCTCCGCTCCCGCAGGCCGGCTGGGTCGAGTTGGGTGATCCGCTGCGCCACGTCGAGCCGCAGGTCCCCCTCGTAGACCCGCAGTGCCAGGACCGGGTGCTTCGGCGTCAGCACAGGGATCGGCTCATCCACCATCTCGGAAACCAGCGCCGCCTCCGGGTCGGGCAACAGTCGGAACGCGATGCCGACCTGCGGACGGAGCGAACCGAGCTTGACCGCCCCGGTCCACGGCATCGCGGCCTGGCTAACCCCCTTCGGCGCCCGATCCTGCTCGAAGACGACCGGACCCGAGAACAGGACGTCGCCGTCGGCGTCGGCGACGTCGATGACCGGCGCCCAGCCGTAGCCGTACTGGTAGAAGTGGACACCGTCGACCGAGCCCGGCGCGTTCAGCTCGATGTCGGTCATCCCTACACTGGTGCCGTCCCCGTGGATCAGCTCGGCGGTGGTCGTGAACTCCTGAGGAGTCCCGTCGGGCTCGTAGATGACGGTGAACTCCTCGACGCGGACCTGCGCCCCGGTGTGGTTCTCGTTGAAGAAGCGGCCTTCCCGCGCGGTGCCGTCGTAGTTCGCGTGGGCCTCGGTCCAGGTCGTCCCCTCGGGGATCACGGCGTACCCCGTGAAGCCGGTCCCCTTCCCGTAGAAGATCCCGATCACGATGAGGAAGAACGCCCAGTGGAACAACAGACTGCCGGCCTCACGGGCGATCCCCTTGTCCGCCGCGACCTGCGGTGCCGATCCGTTCGTCCGGTTCACGCGGAACCACTTGCGGCGCAACACGGTCGCGGACCGGTTCAGGGCGCCTTCCGGCCGGGCGGCGACGGACCGCTCCGCGTACAGCCGCATGGTGTCCAGCTCGCGCGCTGGCTGCGGCTTCGTCCGCAGCGAGCGGATCAGCGCGCGCGTCCGCGGGAACAGGCAGGCCGCGAGTGACGTCAGCAGCAACACGTAGATCAGCGTGAACCACCACGAGCCGTACACATCGAAGAGCCCCGTCGCCTCGTAGACCGTCGCTCGCAGCGGGTTATCCACGAACATCTGTCGGATCTTGTCGTCCGAGATCCCCACCTGCGGGACCAAGGACCCGGCCACCGCTCCGAACGCGAGCAGCAGCAGCAGGATCAGCGCGGTCCGCATCGATCGTAGTGACCGCCAGACCACAGCCAAGGACTGCCGGATGGTCGGGCGAGTGCTCACTCGGGCCACCGCATCGTCACAACGCCGGCGTGAAGTTCTGGACCCACCGCAGGACCGGGTTGAGCAGCTCCAGCCACACGCCGGCCACCATCAGCGTCCCGACGAGCACCATCAAGCCGCCGGAAACCCCTTCGATCCACCGATAGTTCCGCTTGACCCAGTTCAGCCCGCGCACCAGCTTCGCCAGACCGATCCCAACCAGAAGGAACGGTAGCCCCAGCCCGAGGGAGTACACGAAGAGCAGCCATCCCCCTCGAAGCGAGCCCCCTTGCGCGCTCGCGACCGCGATGATGCCGGCCAGCACCGGGCCGATGCACGGCGTCCACCCGGCTGCGAAGGCCATCCCCAGCGGGAACGCCCCCGCCCGGCCGGGCTTGACCTTCGCCAGGAACGGCCGGCGCTCGGCATACAGGCCGGGACGCCCCAGGCGAAACGCGTACATGATCATGAGCACGCCGAAGCCGAGGATGACGAGGCCGGCCAGACGCAGGCCCCACTCGGAACGGAAGATCGGCACGAACACCCGGCTGGCAGCCCCGATCACGGTGAACACGAAGGAGAACCCACCGATGAAGAGCAGGACCGGAACCAGCGGCCGGTCCTCGTCCTCGGTCTGAGAACCCGTCACGAACGCCACGTAACCCGGAACCAGCGGGAAGACGCACGGCGAGGCGAACGAGATGATCCCGGCCAGGAACGCCAATGCCGGCGCCCACCAAGAGGTGAGACCCGTCTGTACGAGGTCGGCGACCACAGCGCAAGTGTACGGACCTCGCGCGCACGCCCCGCGCATCGGCTATCGTTGCGCGCGGCCCTCGTGGAACCCTTCATCAGGTGGCCGGGGAAGGAGCGGAAACCTGCAGGTCATGCGCACGCGTGTCAGCGTGCCTGACCGGGGTTTAGGATGAGGCCCGCCCTATGAAAGAACGAGTCGAGACGTTCCTCAAGGAGTTCGAATGGACCTGGACGATTGCCGTCCTGGCGTCCCTAGGGCTCACGACCATGATGCTGATGACCGCGGTGATCGTTCCCTCTTTCATCACCTACTTCGCCGAGCAGAAGCTCGGCTGGGCGGGCCCCACGGATCTAGAGAGCACCATCAAGACGATCGGTCATCCCTTCGCCGGCGAGATCAGCCTCCTGCACCCCGTCCGATCGCTCCAGAACCTGAACCCCGAACTGGGCAAGGAGATCCGCGACGCGATCGCTATGGGAGTCACCACCGTCGCGTTCGCCCTCCCCTTCGTCGTGGGCACGATCCTGCAGAACAAGCGCCGCAAGCTTCGTGGTGCGTCCGCCTCGCGTCCGACCGGGGGGTACCGCTAGATGCCGTTCACCAAGACCGAGGTCGAGATCCACGGCGACTACCAGGTCGAAGGGGTCGACGCGGCCTGGCTGCAGCAGGGTGTCAGGTCCCCCAAGCACCTGATGCTCGACCCCGAACCATGCATCCTGTGCCGCGCCTGCGAGGACGTGTGTCCGTGGAACTGCATCTTCATGCTCGACCCGGGGATCGTGGAGGGGACGGAGGACCCGGCCGTAGGGGCCGACGTCCACAGCGCGACAGCGATCTTCGTCGTCGACGACAACGCGTGCACCCGGTGCTCCGTGTGCGTGGAGCGCTGCCCCAGTGATTGCCTGTACTATGCGCGGCTGCCGGAGGACACCGGTGGGAAGCGCGAGATGGCGTCCGTCCCGACCAGCCAGGCCGCGGAGTAGGAGAACGACAGCGACGTGAAGATCAAGCCACCCTCTCCGAGCCACATGTTCGACCGCGTACGAGAGTCGGAGTTCTGGAAGTCGGTTTTCCGTCCGGGATCGTTGTTCCGCAAGGGGTACAAGGACACCAGCCGCGACCGCGCGATGGCCGCCATGAACAACGTCCTGTACCACCTGCACCCGGTGAAGGTGAAGCGGCACGGCCTGAAGCTCACGTACACGTTCTGTCTCGGCGGCCTGTCGTTCTTCCTGTTCATCCTGCTGACGATCACCGGGATCTACCTGATGTTCTTCTACCGGCCGACGGCAACCATCGCGTCCGCTCAGGCTTACTCCGACATGCAGAACATCACGACGTCCGTGTTCTTCGGCGACATGGTCCGCAACCTGCATCGGTGGGGGGCCCACCTCATGGTGTTCACCGTAACGCTGCACATGGCGCGGGTGTTCTACACGGGCGCCTACAAGCCGCCCCGGGAATTCAACTGGGTCGTCGGGGTCGTCCTGCTGTTCCTGACGCTGGGGTTGTCGTTCACCGGCTACCTGCTGCCGTGGGACCAGCTCTCGATCTGGGCGGTCACGGTGGGCACCAGCCTCGCGGCCTACTCGCCGCTGATCGCCAAGCAGGCGAACTTCCTGCTCCTCGGGGGCGCCATCGTCGGCCCTGAGACCCTGCTGCGTTGGTACGTGCTGCATGTCATAGCCTTGCCGTTCGTGACGGTCCTGTTCCTCTCCGTGCACTTCTGGCGGATCCGTAAGGACGGCGGCATCTCGGGACCACTGTAAGGAGCGCAGATGGCAGAAGCGCCAGAGATGGACCAGGGGGTCTTCGAGTCAACGCTCGAGGCCGAACTGGCCAAGGGCACGGACCGGCGCGTAGCCGAGGGCCGCGCGAAGTCGGCGGGGATCCGCGCGCACCGGAAGGTTCACGGAGGCGGTGAGGGAGCCGCCGCGCCGGCCGCGACCTCGGCCGTCCCCTCGACGCCGGATGCGGGAAGCGCCGTCCCCTCGACGCCGGATGCCGCTCCCGCGGCAGCTGCTGCTGCGGTCGCCGTCGCCGCGCCGGCACCGGGGGTTCCGCGCCAAGCTCCGCCGCCGACCGGCCAGCCACCGTCGCCGGCCAAGCCGGGCGCGCCGGACAAGCACCGGCTCCTCGCGCTCGTCCAGCCCGAAGGCGTCCAGGCCGTCGAACGCGATCAGGGCGACCGGGCCAACACCTTCCCGCACCTGTTCATCGAGGAGTTCATCGCCCTGTTCGTGCTGCTGGCGTTCCTCACCGTGTACTCAACGTTCCTGAACGCGCCGCTGCGTGAGCTGGCCAATCCGAACCTGACCCCGAACCCCTCGAAGGCCCCCTGGTACTTCATGGGCCTGCAGGAGCTCCTGCGCTACTTCCACCCGATGGTGGCCGGTATCACGATCCCGACGTTCATCCTGGTCGGGCTCGGCGCGGTGCCCTACGTCGACCGCAACCCCAGCACCCGTCCGGGTGACCGCAAGCTCGCGATCACGCTGTTCACGATGCTTTTCATGTTCGGGGCGACGCTGACGATCATCGGCTCGTTCTTCCGGGGCCCCGGCTACAACTGGATCTGGCCCTGGACCCAAGGGGTGTACTTCGACCTATGACGACGCTCGTGGCCATGTCCACCGGATCTCTCATCGCGATCGTCATCGTGGTGCTCTTCGACATCTTCGTGGTCGTTCTGGCGGTGTCGTTCCTACGCGCCCGCCGTGCGGCACGCGCGATGGAGGAGGCCGCCGCGGGCGGTCCTGCCCCGGATGCTCAACAGGGCATGGGGGCGCCAGCGGACAAAAGGGCACCGAAGCTCGTCTCGCGCCGTGAGTTCTTCCGTAAGTCCTGGCTCGCATCGCTGGGCGTGTTCGCAGCGGCGTTCGGGGCGTCGACCATCGCGTTCCTGTGGCCGAACCTCAAGGGCGGCTTCGGCGCGACGTTCGAGGTCGGGAGCGTTGACGATATCGTTTCGCAGATCAACGCGACGGGCCAGCCCTACTACTACGGCGCCGGACGCTTCTACGTCGTCCAGTACGACGGCACGGGGGTGGACGAAGACCTCCGCGTGGACTACGAAACGCAGGGGGTACTCGCCGACGGGCTCATGGCCCTCTACCAGCGGTGCGTCCATCTAGGGTGCCGCGTACCCTTCTGCCAGGTCTCACAGTGGTTCGAGTGCCCGTGCCACGGATCCAAGTACAGCCGTGCGGGCGAGTACAAGCAGGGCCCGGCACCGCGCGGTCTCGACCGCTTCAAGATCAAGATCGAGGGCGGCCAGGTGCTGGTCGATACGTCGGCGCTTAACCTCGGGCCGCCCCGCGGCACCGACACCACCAACCAGAACCCGGAAGGACCGTTCTGCGTCTGATGCTTGCCCTCTCACCGACCGCGGGGATCTTGATGGCCGGCATCGGCCTGGCCATCGTCGTGGTCATAGTTGCGCTGATCATTGCCCGCGTCCGCCACGCCGAGGACGCGGGGCCGGACATCCCACCGGCGATGAGTCCCGGACCGTCCGACCCGAACCTGGAGAAGCCCATCCTCGAACGCCTCCAGGGCTGGGGCGTCATCCTCGTCGCGTTCATGGCGCTGTGGATCGCCGCGTACTGGTTCTTCGAACCGGGCACCAACCAGAAGCAGGAGGAAAGCTTCCGGTCGGCGACCATCGACCGCGGTGCCAACATCGTCGAGCTCTTCGACGAGCACTCCAACCCCACGGGAGCGAGCTGTGTCCAGTGCCACGGCCCCGAGCTACGGGGACAGGAGTTCGTACGGGGAGGCGAGATCTTCCGCTCCGCCAACCTGGCCACGGTGTGCGAACGCCTCACGATGGAAGAGATCACCCAGACGATCGCCGAGGGCCGGGAGAGCGCCGGGATGCCCTCCTGGAGCGTCGATTACAAGGGCGCGATGAACGATCAGCAGATCCAGGACGTGGTGCAGTACCTCGTCTCGGTCAGCCGGGACACCGTCCCGTTCGAGAAGAACAAGTGCCTCAACGAGGAGGCGGCGTCTCCCGCGCCGGAGCCGTCGCCGGAAGCCTCACCGACGGAGGCTCCGTGATGCGGATGCTCGCCCTCTTCGACTGGCCCCTGTTCATCAAGGGAACGCTGACGGTGATCATGGGCTTCGTCCTGTTCATCGGGAGTGTCTACCTGCTGCTCTCGGCGGTGATGGGTAAGAAGCTCGGCTACTTGGTCCTGGCGGTGTCGTTCTTCAGCTGGATGATCCTGCTCTCGGCGATCTGGGCCTTCGGATTCTACTCGCAAGGACTCGAGACCCCGGTCAACCTCGGCCCGAAGGGGGTCGAGCCCCACTGGCAGCCCCTGGACGGCGGGTTCGATGCCGCCTCCGCGACCTACCCGGTCGCCGGCGCCTACCCCCGCGGCACCTGGCGCGAGCCGAACGAGAAGGAAGAGAGTTCTGTCGACCCGGTCTCGACCTCGATTAAGGAGTTCCTCGCCACGCAGGCGAACGAGGAGGCAGGCATCGAGCCCGTCGAGGCCGTCCCGGTTCATGCGAGCGGCACGCTCGAGGATGAGGCGCAGAGGGTCGAGGACCAGCTGATCGAGTCGGGCCAGCACGAGTACGTCCCCGAGGATTTCATCGTGCAGGACGTTCGCTTCGCGACCGCCGAGGACGGGAAGACGTCGCTGGCGGCTGCGCGCGCCTTCTACCAGGACGGCGGACCGGAGTTCACCGTCGTCGCCTACCACGACAGCGGGAACGTCCCCATCTACTCCTACATCTTCCTGGCCCTGTCGATCGTCGGGTTGCTCGTGCACCTGCCGTTCCTCGACCGGGTCGCGGCCAAACGCAAGGACATCCTGACCGGTGGCACGGCGCCCGTGTGGCGCGGACCGGCCTAGGCAGCAGGAGGGAGCGGCACCGTGCTGGGACTGAAACTGCTCGACCAGGGAAGCGTCCAGTTCATCCTGTTCGGCGTGATGGTCATCGTCACCTACATCACGCTGAAGTTCACCAGCGCCAAGTAAGGGCCGGGAGGGCGCCGCGGCAGGGCTCCGTCAGACCCGATCCAGCGCCGTGTCCACCGCGTCAAGGGTCCGCTCGACCGCGGCCTCGTCGTGGGCCGCCGACAGGAACCAACCCTCGTAGCCCGACGGTGGGAGCAGCACGCCTGAATCGAGCATCCCGTGGAAGAACCGCGCGTACCGTTCATGGTCGGCCGCGCGGGCGCCTTCGTAGTCGGTGACCTCGTCCGCCGTGAAGAAGAGGGAGAACAGCGAGCAGGCCCGGTTGAGGCGGAACGGGATATCCCGATCGGCGAGCCGCGATCCCAGCCCGTCGCACAGGGTTCGGGCGCGGTCCTCGAGATCGGCGTACGGCGGCTGAGTCTCGATCAGGCTCAGGGCGGCAAGTCCGGCCGCGACGGCGACCGGGTTCCCGGAGAGGGTTCCTGCCTGGTACACAGGGCCGGTCGGCGCCAGGGCGTCCATGATGTCGGCACGTCCGCCGAACGCGGCGCACGGCATCCCGCCTCCCATCACCTTGCCCAACGTCGTCAGATCCGCGTCGACATCGAAGCGCTCCTGGGCACCGCCGGGCCCCAGCCGGAACCCGGTGATGACCTCATCGATGATCAGCAGGACACCCCCGGCGGTGCACGCTCCACGGAGCCCTTCGAGGAAACCCTCCGCCGCGGGAACCACACCCATGTTCGCCGCCACGGGTTCCACGATCACGCAGGCGATGTCTTCGCCGCGCTCGGTCAGCAGCTTCCGTACGGCCTCGAGGTCGTTGTAGGGCAACACGAACGTGTCCTGCGCCGCAGCCCCGGTCACGCCCGGCGAATCCGGCAGCCCGAACGTCGCGACCCCCGAACCGGCCTTCGCGAGGAGCGCGTCCGAGTGTCCGTGATAGCACCCGGCGAACTTGACCACCCCCGGCCGACCGGTGAACCCGCGTGCGAGCCGGATAGCGCTCATGCACGCCTCGGTCCCAGAGGACACCAGGCGGACCCGCTCGACCGTAGGAGTCGCCTCGACGATGCGTTCTGCGAGACGCACTTCGCCCTCGGTCGGAGCGCCGAACGAGGTCCCGAGGCGGGCGGCGGCCTCTATCGCGGCGACAACCTCGGGCCGCGCATGGCCGAAGAGCAGAGCCCCCCAGGACTGGACGTAGTCCACGTACTCGCGACCGTCGACGTCGGTGACGAGCGCGCCGAGGCCGGAGGCGAGGAAGCGGGGAACGCCGCCCACCGACCCGTACGCCCGGACCGGCGAGTTCACCCCGCCGGGGATGACGGCGCGAGCCTCGTCGAACAACTCATCGGACCTGCTCACGAGCGCTGAGCCTAGCAGCGGGGACTCGGCCAGTGGGCCGACCTACAGTGCGGGCGGCTACGGTGCGGGTAGCGCCGGTAGGAGCGGCTGCCAGTCGGGCAACTCGTCCGTGCGTCCGTTGTCCAGCACCGGGATCAGACCGGACCCGTCCGCGGCCATGGTCATGATCTCGAAGTCGCCACCACCCTTGTCGCTGGCGAACGCGATCTTCGACCCGTCCGGCGACCACACCGCCTGAACATCGTCCTTGTTGTTCTCGGTCAGCTTGGTCTCGGTGACGGTCACCAGGTTTCTCGTGTACAGCTCCCAGTCCCCGGCACCGAACCCCTCGAAGACGACCGAGGTGCCGTCCGGCGACCACGACGGTGAGGTGTCCGGCCGCTTGCCGCTCGTGAGCTGCTTGGCCTTGCCGGTATCGAGCTTCAGCAGGTACAGGTCCCGCCGGCCCGTGCGGCTGCTGGAGAAGACGATCTGCGTTCCGTCGGGCGACCAGTCGGGCGCGTCGTCATCCACCTTGTTGTCGGTGAGGAACTTCACCTTCCCCGAGCCGTCCGAGTTCATCACGACTAGCTCCACGTCCTTGCCGCTCTGCCGCTGGAACACCAGGCGGGACCCATCGGGCGCCCAGGTGGGCCGCGAGTCCAAACCCCGCGAGCGCGTCAAGCGGTCCTGGTTGGTTCCGTCGGCATCCATCACGAAGATCTCGTAGTTGCCGGCCCCGACGTCCCGGGAGAACGCGATGCGCGTTCCGTCCGGGGACCATGCCGCCCCGAAGTCGTCGGCAACGTTGTCGGTGAGCCGTGTCTGGTCGCCGGTCACCGGGTCCACCAGGTAGATCTCGTAGTTCCCCAGGTCGAACTGTCGGTCGAAGGCGATCAGCCCGTTGACGCCGGGAACGGTCGCCCCCGCGGGCAGCACCGCCGGCCCGGCGATGACCGCCAGGGACGTCGCGAGCGTGATGAGGACCACCGGTGCGCGCATCTCACTTGAGTGGTCGGCATCCCGGGAGGCCGGACCGATAGCACGAACGGGCGGTTCCGGGGTCTACGGCTCCTGGTCCGAACGGGGGGTCGGCTCATCCTCCAGTCCGAAAAGTGCGCGCAGAGCGTCCGCCTGAGCCTCGCTCCGCTTGGCGCGCACCACCGGTTCGTGAAGGAGCTTGTTGATGGCGCCGCGGAGGGCCGCTTCGACCGTTTCGAGCTGCTCGGGCGACAGATCCCGGAGCTTGCCCGACGCCCGCCGCAGCTCGGCGAGCCGGATCTGCTCGCCCCGGTCATGAAGCGCCTTGATCAGCGGCGCGAGGGCCGCATTCCGGCGCCACGCGGCGAAGTTCGCGACCTCGTCGGCGATGACGGAGCGCGCCTTGGCGATCTCCCCCTCATCCCCGCCGCCGACCGACCGACCGAGGTCATCGACGTTCGCGACTTCGACGCCGGGGAGGTCCGCGACCCCGGCTTCGACATCGCGCGGAACCGCGAGGTCCAGGAAGAACAGTGGCCGGCCCCCGCGTTCGGCGATCGCGGCCTGCGTGACCGCGACGTCGACGATCGTGCCGGTGGCGCCGGTCGAACAGACGACCAGGTCGGCCCGCACCAGAGCTTCGGGCAGATGCGCGAGCTGCTCGGCACTCCCGCCCGTCCGCCGGGCCAGCGCCTGCGCATGCTCGAGACTCCGGTTGAGCACCTTCACGCGCGCGACACCGCGCTCCTGGAGCGCCTGCGCCGCAAGGGTCGCCATCTGCCCCGCACCCAGCACCAGCAGCTCGATCTCCGCTAGGTCGCCCAACGTCCGCTCCGCCAGCGCGAGGCCCGCCTCGATGAACGCGTCGGACGCCGCGGAGATCCCGGTCTCGGCCCGCGCACGCCGTCCGGCCCGAACCGCGTGACGGAACAGCGAGTCGAGCAGCGGGCCCGCCGCGCCTTCGGCCTTCGCGTCGCGGATCGCCGCCCGGACCTGGCTCAAGATCTGCGGCTCGCCGGCGACCATCGAATCGATCCCCGCCGAGACGTCGAAGAGGTGCTCGGCGGCCTGATCCTCGTAGTGCGAGTACAGCGGCGCGGCGAACACCTCCGGCGACACCTCGCGTGATTCCGCCAGGAACCCCTTCAGCTCTTGGAAACCCGCGTGGTAGCCCTCTACGTCCGCGACGATCTCGACACGGTTGCAGGTCGACAGGATGACCCCGCCTTCGACGGAGGGCAGCCGAGTGAGGTGGTCGTAGGCCTTCTGCAGATCCTCCTCCGGGAAGGCGAGCTGTTCGAGCAGCTCGACCGGGGCGGAACGGTAGGAGATGCCGAGGGACAGGATCGCCATGCCGCGCTCAGACCTCCGCCAGGGTCTTGGCGCGACCCTGCTTCACGTCGTCCAGCGCGGCCTTGCGCTGCTCGTAGAAGGCGAGGATCTGCAGCTCGATAGACAGGTCGACCTTGCGCAGGGACACGTCTTCCGGAACGGTGATCACCGCGGGAGCGAAGTTCAGGATCGACTGGATGCCGGCCTCGACCATGCGGTCGGCGACCTCCTGTGCCACCTGTCCCGGAGTGCAGACCATCCCGATCGCCACGTGATGCTCACGGGCGATCCGCGGTATGTCCGCCACGGCCTCGATCGGCAGGCCGTTCACCTGCTCCCCCACCTTCTTCGGATCCGCATCGACCAGCGCGACCACCTCGAACCCACGCTCGCCGAACCCATTGTAGTTGGCGAGCGCGTGGCCGAGGTTCCCGACGCCGGCGATCAGCACCGGCCAGTGCTGGGTCAGGCCCAGTTCGCGCCGGATCTGATGGATCAGGTAGGCCACGTCGTAGCCGACCCCGCGCGTTCCGTACGAACCTAGATGCGACAGGTCCTTGCGGACCTTGGCCGAGTTCACACCGGACGCGTCCGCGAGGGTCTCCGAAGAGACGACGCTCTCTCCCTCCTCGGCCATCTCGACCAAGGCGCGAAGGTAGACGGGGAGGCGTCCGACGGTGGCTTCGGGGATAGGTCGCTTGCTCATCGATCCGGCACGGCTTGGTCGGGGGCCGCGAGGTCCACCCGAGGTTAGCGCATATGTGAAAACGTTCACAACCGCACAAGGTACCTGCGTTCAGGCACGCTCTCCGACCGCCATGGCGAACAGTCGCGGATCGACGTGGTACTCGAACAGCTCCTCGCCGTCGATCAGCACCACGGGGATCCGGATGCCGTACTCACGCTCCAGATCATCGTCCCCCTCGATCGAGATCTCGTCGTAGGCGAACGCGGTTCGTGCCCGCTGGGCAAGGATGACCTCCCTGCCCTCGTCACAGAGCCCGCACCGCGGCCTCGAGTACATGGTCACGCGCGCCTGCTCAGTCATGCCGCCCAGTATGACGTCGAGAAGGCCGGACGTGACCACGGACCCCCCTGTCCTGTAGAACTGAGCGCGTGCAGGAGGACGATGGCCGCGATCTGGAACTGCACCGGCGCCTGAAAGGCGGGGACGCCGGAGCCTTCGAGGAGCTGTACAAGATCTACTCCCGGCCTGCCTACGGCATCGCCTTTCGGGTCGCCGGACATGACGGGATCGCTCAGGAGATCGTCCACGACGCCTTCATGGCCCTCTGGCGGGCCCCGGAGGCCTACGACCCGGCCAGGGGCAGGCTGCGGACGTTCCTGCTGAGCCTGACCCACCACCGGGCCGTGGACGCCGTCCGCAGGGAGGAACGCCTGCGTCAGCGCAACCTGCGGGCATCGAACCTTGAGCCTCGTCAGGGCGAAGATGTAGCGGAGGACGTGGTCGAGGGAGCCTTCCTCGACCAGAGGAGCAAGGAGGTCCGAGAGGCGCTCGTGACGCTCCCCGACGACCAGCGCACGGTGCTGGAGATGGCATATTTCGGCAGCAAGACACAGGTCCAGATCGCAGAGGAGCTCGGTATCCCCTTGGGAACGGTGAAGACACGGACCCTGGCGGCGATGCGCAAGCTCCGGCGAACGCTGCAACAGGTGGAAGCATGATCCAAGACCACGATCGCATCGAGGAGTTGCTCGCGGGCTACGTCCTGCAGGGCCTCGAGGGCGACGACGCGCGCGAGGCCGACCGCCTCCTCACCGAGCACGTCCCAGACTGCGCCGTGTGCAAGGAAACGCTCGCCGACTTCCAAGCGCTCACCGGTGACCTGGCGTTGGCGGCCGACCCCATCGATCCCTCCGACCTTCTTTGGCCGCAGATCCGCCGCTCGATGGGAGAGAAGCCGGTCGGCCGCGGGCGCAAGCTCGCGCTCCTGGCCGTCGCCGCGTCCATCGTCGCGATCTTCGCGCTCGCCGGCTGGAACGTACTGCTGAACGGCCGCATCTCCGACGAGTCCGGCGACAAGCAGCAGCTCGCCAGCATGCTCGCCGACATGACCGGCGACGACGGCCGGCGGATGGTCTCGCTCGAGAACCCCCAGCACGAACCGACCATGCTGATCTCCTACCTCCCGGGCTACCCGGCCACGCGATTCGTCGGGGTGAATGTTCCGGATCCGGCCGAGGGCCACGTGTATCGCGTCTGGCTGATCGACGCGGGTGAGTCCACGTACCTGGCGGACTTCGAGCCCTCCGAAGGCGTCGTGATGATCGAGTCGAACATCGATCTGTCGACCTACGACGAGGTCGTTATCACCGAGGAGCCCGGGGGCGCTTCGTCGACCTTCGTACCCGGCGGCACCGTCCGCTGGAGCGGGAACGTCTACGCAAGCTAGGCAGTCTGTTCCGCGTGCGCCGCCGCTGCCGGAATGGGCCCCGACGCCTTCAAGAACCCAAGGAACATCCCGGTGATCCCCGCAAGCAGGGTCAGCGAGAACCCGATGAGGATGCCCGCGGCGGCGAACGCCGACCCGCCGGCGACGATGGTAGCGCCGAGGGCGATCAACAGCGTTCCCCAGAAGCGGTCGCGTAACTCCGGTGCCCCACGCATCTTCCACGCCGACCACAGCGTGCCGAACAGCAAGAACGCGTACGCGGAGTACGAGGAGACGCGCGCCAACACGAGCACGGACTCGCGTGAGAAGAAGACAACGGCTCCAGGAGGAAGATCGACGTTGATATGCCGGGGAAAGCCAGGACCACCGAACTGCGAGGTGAACCATGCCATCCATCCGAAGATGACCACGAGCCCGATCGCACTGAGGAACCCGAGGAACAACGTGCTCATGACGACCGCCGGCCAGCCGCGAAACAGGAGAAGCAGTTCTCCCCCTGCGAGGAAGGGCACCGTCAGAACGGCGCCGAAGAGCCAGTACGCAGCGAACCACCAGACGGTCCACCCGAACACCGCTCCCGCGAAAAGCGCCGACGAGGCCACCGCGTACATCGCCATCGCGATGGCCCACAGCAGCTGATGGGCGCGCCGGCGCGCCGCGTACTGCCTGATCAGCGCCGCACAGAACACCCCGGCTACGACGGCGGCTGCGAGCGGGAAGATCCCGATCACGCCTTCGCCCCGCGACGTTGAGATTCCGTGCCGTTCATCGCCCGGAGCATAGCTGGGGTGTAGCATCCCCCTCGCAGCTATGGACTTTCCCGCCCCGACCCTCCTGTTCTCCACGGCCCCTTTCTTCCGCCGGCCCGTCCGCGAGGCCATGGAGGCCGCGGCCCGCGCCGGCTTCGAAGGCATCGAGGTCATGGTCACCAAGGATCCCGACACGCAGGACGCCGAGCGGCTCCGCGACCTTGCCACCGCCTACGACCTGCGCATCGCCGCCGTCCACGCGCCGTTCCTCGTCTTCACGCGCCGCGTCTTCGGCACCGATCCCATCGGCAAGGTGGAGCGGTCGGTCGAACTGGCCGAGGCCGTCGGCGCTCCGATCGTCGTCGCCCATCCCCCGTACCGCTGGCAGGGCCACTACCGCCGCTGGATCGACGACGAACTCCCCCGCGTCACCCGCGACCGCGATGTCACCGTCGCCGTGGAGAACATGTTCCCGCTGGGGTTCGCGTTCCACGGTCATCACCGCATGGACGAACTGGCCCGCTACCCGGACCTCACGCTCGACACGAGCCACGCGGCCGTATCCGGACTCGATCTGATCGACGTCGCCACCCACCACAGCGAACGCCTTCGCCACATCCACCTGTCCAACAACCGTGGCCGTGGCTGGGACTCGCACCTGCCGGTCGACGAAGGCGTCCTGCCGATCCCGGAGTTCCTCGAGGCGCTCGCCGATCAGCGCTTCACCGGCAGCATCTCCCTGGAACTCGACCTTCGCCGCTGGCTCGCCGATCCCTCCGCTCTCCACGAGGTCCTCGTCGCCAACCGCCGCTCCTGCGAACGCCGCCTCCCGGCGCTGGTCTGAAGAGCGTTTGGTAGCCTCCCGCCGTGCGTCGAGGCACCCTGATCATGCTCATCGTCTTGCTCGCGGCCATCGCGATCGTCGCGCTCGTGCAGCTCTCCCTGGGCTCGGCCGGACACCCGACCTGTCCCGGGCCGATAGCCAACCCGACCGCCGTCCCCTCGCCGGGCACGACCCTGGCCTGCGAATGATCCAGCCGATCCCGCCGAAGGCCACGTCATGAACCCGCAGGACCGGGGGCCGCTCATCATCGCCGGCGGCATCGTGATCGCCGGCCTGTTCATCGCCATCGCGATCTACCTGTCGCGCAGCCCTGCGGCCGTGGATGCCGCAACGGCGACGCCGACCCATTCACCCCGGCCGGCCGTCAGCGTGACCGAGACCGCGGCTCCCGAGCCCAGCGACGCCGAACAGGATCGCCAGACCAAGGACAACCTCGAGGAGGCGCTCGGGGCAGCAGCCAAGATCTACGAGGACGGGGGCGACTTCTCTGCGGCCGACAGCATCACCATGGCGCAGGAGTTTCCCAGGTTCACCTATCAGCAGTCGATCCGGGACTCGGAAGATCCGCAGGACATCAGCGCCTACGCGGCGACGACCGAGTGGTCCGCCGCGGCGCTCTCGGGATCGGGGAACTGTTTCTGGATCAAGGCCGAGGTCGAGGCCGCCGGAGACGAGCCACAGGTTTCGTACGGAGCGGGTTCTCCGTGCACGGGGCGCGCCGCGTCATCGGCGACCGCGGGCAACTGGCCTGCGTGACCGCGGCGGCACGCGCGCCTAGCGGCCCTGCTGCCGGCGCGCCCAACGCGTCTTCTTCAGAAGCTTCTTGTGCTTCTTCTTGCGCATCTTCTTTCGGCGCTTCTTGACGAGCGACGGCACGCGCTTCCTTCCTCTTCGATCAAGTGGTTCCGAACAAACCGTTCAGGTCGACCCGCCTGGTGTCGAACCCCTCATCCAGGCGAACGGATCCTAGTCTAAGGGCCCGGGGAGCCTCTGCCACAGGCGAGACCAGGCGCATGACCCCCTCGTCCGCGGCGTACTCAAGATACCCGAGACCGAGGTAGGCGCCCGCGCCGTCCGAGAGCCCCACCAGCAGTCGGTCGAGCTGCGCCAGATCGAACAGCGGCGGCAGCGCCGGCATGAACACGGTCGGCTTGACGCGCCAGCGCTGCAAGGCCCCCGAGAAGTACACCTTGAACGCCGTGACCCGGTCGGCCGCGCGCTGGTCGGGCGTGGTCGGCACGACGGAGGGATGGACGGGAAGCGAGACGACCTCGGCGTCGAAGAACCGCTGCACGATACCCAGGAGCGGTTCCAACTCGCCGCCGCGCTGCAAGCCCACCACCAGATCTGGCTGGATCAACTCGAACTTGTGGTACTTGAGCGACTGACCCTCCAGGCCGGAGACGAGGCCGCTGGTATCGACGACGACGATGTCGGCGCCGGCCGCCTTCGCGCGGGCGACCAAGCGGCCGGTCCCGGCGACGACCTGCAGCAGGTGTCCCTGCGGCGAGGACGACCCGACGAAGTGCAGCGAGTCCGGGCGGGAGAGCGCGCCCGGCTCGATGTCCGCCTGCGAGCGAACGAGCTTCAGCCCCACCGTCGCCGGCGGGCCGCTGGCGGGTTGCGCGACGTCCGCATCGACGAGGGCTCCGATGCGGCCGGCCTCGGCCGCCACCCGCAGGATGTTCTTCGCGATCGTGGTCTTGCCTGCGTCCAGGCCACCGACGAGCGCAACGATGTTCGCTGATGCAGCCGCCCGTTCGACGAGCGCGTCGTGGTCGTCCATGTCGCCTCCGGGCCTGGGCCCCGAGACGTCGTTCAGCTCGCGCGTGGGTTACCCGGCGGTCGCCGGCGCGTTCTGGGTCCTCCTGCTGGTCGGATCTGTCTCACACACGGTCATGAACGAAGCCTCATATCGTCGGTTCCCTGTCGGTTGACTCTCGGAGCGTGATTGTACGCCGGACGGCAGAGAGCCGTTCGGGCGGCACCCGGCCGGTAGGCTGTGCGAACCGTGGACATCGCCGGAACCATCGCCGTCGTGACCGGAGCCTCGTCGGGGCTCGGCTGGTATTCATCGCTCGCGCTCGCAGGCCGAGGCGCCACCGTCGTTGCCGCTGCTCGGCGCATGGACCGGCTGGAGGAGCTGGTCGGGCACATCGAACGCCGGGGCGGTCGCGCCATGGCCGTCCGGTGCGACGTGGCAGCGCCCGAGCAGATCGAGGCCCTCGGCGCCAAGGTCGACGGAGCGTTCGGGCGGTGCGACATCCTCGTGAACAACGCCGGACTCCCTGGCGGCGGCCTGTTCATCGACCGGACGGCGGAGGAGATCGATCGCTTGGTCCGAGTGAACGTCCTGGGCGTCATGCACGGATGCCGGGTTTTCCTACCGATGATGCTGGAACGCGGCCACGGCCACATCCTGAACATCGCCTCGATCGCCGGTCGCCACGCCACTCCGACCGCCGCGCTCTACTCCGCTACCAAGCACGCGGTCAGCGCGTTCTCCGAGTCCCTGTCGCACGAACTGGTGGCTCGCGGCATCCTCGTGACCTCGGTCAACCCCGGGTTCGCTGCGACCGAAGGATTCCCCCAGGGGGACCTGCCGAAGCAGCTCGTCATGCGCCCCGAAACGGTTGCACGCGCGCTCGTCCGCGCAGTGGAGCGAGGGGCGGGACCCCAGGTGACCGTCCCGAGGTGGGCGGGCGCGCTGGAGGTGTTCCGTCTAACCGGGCCGCTCTACTGGTGGGGTATGCGAAGGCTCATCAAGGGCCGCTCGCGCCCGTCGCCCACCCGGCCCGTCTAGCAGTCGGCTATCGTGCCGGGGTCATGATCAAGATCATCGACCTCAGAGCAGGTGAGGCGCCGCCGGGTTCGTCGCCGGTCGCGCTCGACGAGAGCGTCCTTGCCGGCACGCGCACCATCATCGAACGAGTCCGCGGCGAGGGAGACGCGGCCCTCGTCGCCCTCACCCGTAAGTTCGACGGGGCCGACACCACCGGACGCATCGCGCTGGACGAAGCCGAACTAGACGAGGCTGCAGCCGAGCTCGACCCGGAGCTACGCGAAGCCCTCGACCGGATGGCCGACCGACTTCGCGACTTCCACGCGCGCCAGCTTCCCATCGCCTGGGAAGCCGAGCGCGACGGCACCCGCTACGGCGAGGTGATCAAACCACTCTCGGCCGCGGGTTGTTACGTGCCGGGTGGGCGCGCGTCCTACCCATCCACCGTCCTGATGACCGCGATCCCGGCCCGGGTGGCCGGCGTCGAGCGCGTGGTCGTGACGACCCCCTGTGACGAGAACGGCTCCGTGCCCCCCGCCGTCCGCTACGCGGCACGCATCGCCGAGGTCGACGCTGTCTACCGGGTCGGCGGGGCACAGGCGATCGCCGCGCTCGCATACGGAACGGAAAGCGTTCCCCGCGTCGACAAGGTCGTCGGCCCTGGGAACGTGTGGGTCACGGCGGCGAAAGCCCTGCTGATCGGCACGGTCGGGATCGACTCGCTCGCGGGGCCCAGCGAACTGGTCATCATCGCCGACGCGAACGCCGATCCGGCCGTGCTCGCGATCGACCTCGTCGCACAGGCCGAGCACGACCCGATGGCCCGCGCCGTACTGGTCACCACCGACGAGGCCCTGGCGTCGGCGGTCGCCGACCGGCTGGCGGCCGAGATCGAAGCCTCGCCCCGTCGCGAGATCGTCGAGGAGGCGATCGGGTTCGGGTCGATCGTCATCGCCCGCGATGAGGCGGAGGCGGCGCGCGTCGCCGACGGCATCGCACCGGAGCACCTGCAGATCGTGACGGCCGACCCGCCAACGACGCTCTCAGGCGTCCGCGCGTATGGAGCGGCGTTCCTCGGGCCGTCCACACCGGTCTCGTTCGGCGACTACGGCGTCGGCTCGAACCACGTACTTCCGACGATGGGGAACGCGCGGTTCGCCTCGGGCCTGCGCACCGCGGACTTCGTCACGGTCTCCAGCTTCACCGAGACCACGGCCGACGGAGTAGCCGAACTGGGACCCGACATCGAAGCGATCGCCGAGGCTGAAGGCCTTCCGGCGCACGCGCGCGCGTCGAGGATCCGGCGACAGTAGCGGGCGGTCCGGGTTCCCTAGCCGACCGTGATCCGGCCGGTCATCCCCGCATGGATGTTGCACCGGTACCGGTAGGTTCCGTTCGAGTTGAACGTGAAGCCGGTCGCACCACCGGGCTGGATGCTGCTGTTCTTGTTCCAGTTGTTGCTAGTTGCTGTCACCGTGTGCCGCCGGCTGCTGACATTGCTCCACACGACGCGCTCGCCACGATTGACGTTCACCGACGATGGACTGAACGTGTTGGAGTTCCTGGCTCGGATAGTCTGCCGGGCAACCGCGTCCCCGGCTAGCATGAACACCAGGCACATGACCAGTCCGATGACGATGGAGGTCTTCTTCACGCACACACCACCCTTCCTGCGAGAGCAGGTAGGTCCCACCTTCGCACGTCCCGGCGGATAGCTCAAACGAGGCACACTCAGCCCTCAGTCCGGCGTGTCACTGAAAGTGGCCGGAACCTGGCCGCCGACGAGGACCTCCGCGTGCTGTACCCAGACGGCCGGGAGCGCATCGGGAACCGCCTCCCCACACATCTCGGCGAAGTACAGGGTCCATGCCCGCGGCACGACTCTGGCCCACTGGTAGCCGCCGCCTCCCGTCGCCACCCAGCGCCCACCTGCGACTTCGTGCGCAAGGGCATGGAGCTCCCGCGCAGCCTCCCGGTACGCGGCGGTGGTGAGGCCGAAGGCTGCAAGGGGATCCGAGGCGTGGGTATCGCAGCCCAGTTGCGTCACCAGCACGTCCGGATCGTAAGCCCGGACGGCAGGAAGGCCCTCGGCGCGCAGCCCCTCGAGCCACTCGCCGTCTCCGGTCCCGGCCTCAAGCGGCACGTTGACCGAGGTGTCCACGCTCTCGCCGCCGGTCCCCGGGAAGAACCACGGACCGAACTCGTGGATCGACACGGTCAGGACGCGGTCGTCGCCGCGGAAGATCGCTTCCGGTCCGTCGCCGTGGTGCACGTCGACGTCAACGTACGCGACCCGATCCGCACCAAGCTCCAGTAGCCGTGCGATGCCGACGGCGACATCATCGTAGACGCAGAACCCTGAGGCGCGCGAAGGCATCGCGTGGTGCAGGCCGCCGGTGGCGTTGAACGCATGCTCGGCCGCACCCGACCACACCGCGTCGGCGCACGCCAGCGTTCCCCCAACGCCGAGCACCGCCGCCTCGTGCATGTTGGGGAAGATCGGGTTGTCGCCGGGCCCGTAGCCGAACGCGCCGTAGTTTCCCAGGGCACCGTGACCCGCGTCCTTCGTAGCCGCGATGAACTCCGGCGAGTGGACCAGTCGCAGTTCATCGTCGGTCGCGGCTCGGCACCCGAGGACCTCGACGTTCGGGAGCCGGTCCAGCCCAAGGGCTTCGATCAGATCCCAGGTCAGGAGGAACCGCTCCGGCCTGAGGGGGTGCTGCGGACCGTGATCGTAGGCGCCGGCTTCACGACACACGTACAGACCGACGCGTTCGCTCATCCGACCGAGCGGATGGCTCCCGCCGTTCGCTCGACGATCTCGGTCATGATCTCACGCGAGAGCGCGAACGGCGGGCCGAGCATCACCAGATCGCCGTTCATCCCATCGGCGCACCCGGTACTCGAGTAGAGCAGCAGTCCGAGGTCCTTGGCAGCCCCGACCACCTGTTCGGTCACCTGCTGGTCCCGTGAGAACGGTTCCTTGGTCGCGCGGTCCTGGACCAGTTCGATGCCGATCATCAGTCCCCGACCTCGGATGTTCCCGACGATTATGTCCTCGGCCAGGGCCTCTCGCAGCCCGTCGATCAACAGTTCACCGTTCGCGCGACACGCCTCGACCAGGTCTCCATCGATCAGCCGATGCAGTACCGCGAGTCCCACCGCGGCGCCAACAGCGTTGTGCGAGTACGTGAACCCGTGAACGAATCCGGCTTCGGCGACCGCACGCCCGACGTGGCCGCTCGCGATCGCGAGCCCGAGCGGCCAGTAGCCGCTAGAGGCTCCCTTGCCGGCGGCGATGATGTCGGGCCGCACCCCCCAGTGATCGACCCCGAACCACATCCCGGTGCGGCCGAACCCGGTCATGACCTCGTCGGCGATGACCAACACGCCGTGGCGCCGGCAGACATCCACGATCGCCGGCCAGTAGTCGTCGGGCGGAACGGCCGCACCCAGCGTCGCGCCGACTATGGGCTCCGCGATGAACGCTGCCACCGTCTCCGGTCCCTCGGCCTCGATCACGCGCTCGAGTTCCTCGGCGTGGGTACGCCCGCACGAGTCCGGGTGCTCGTTCATCGGGCACCGGTACTCGTAGACCGGCGGCAGGTGGACCGACTTATCTAGCCACGGCAGGTACGGCGCGCGCAGGGGCATCCGGCCACTCGCGTCCAGCGCCCCGCGGGTGTTGCCGTGATACGAGCCCCAGCGCGAGATGATCTTGTGGCGTCCGTCCGCGCCCTGCGCGAGGTGGAACGCTCGCGCCATCTTGAACGCCGTCTCGACCGCCTCGCTCCCGCCCGAGACCGGGAAGACCATCGGATCGTCCATCGGGAGCAGCGGTGCCAGCTCCTCCGCGTAGCGCTCCAGCGGCTCGGCGGTGAACTGCGAGCCGTGGACGTAGGAGAACCGCGACATCTGCTCCGAAACCGCGCGAGCGATCGCCTCGTCCCCATGGCCGATGTTGACGACGATCGCACCGCCGGCACCGTCGATGTAGCGCTTGCCGGCCTCGTCCTCCATCCAGACGCCCTCCGCGCCAACGGCCGTAGGGAGCGCTCCGGCCGTGCGCGGGAAGACGTGGCTCATCGCGAGTAGACCCCCTCGGGGTCCAGCTCCTCGCGGATCAGGCGGAGTTCCTCAACGGTCGGGGGCGGTGTCTCCCGCACATCGTCGGCGACCTTCATCTCCCAGCCGGTGTTCTCGCGGATGTCGTCCAGGGTGACGCCGGGGTGCATGGATACCAGCGTCATCTCGCCCGTCTGCTCATCGAACCGGTACTCGCCGAGGTCCGTGATCGCGACGTACGGCCCGGCCCCGAGCCAGCCCCGCGCCTGCTCCTTCGCCGGATCGGACGCGTGTCCGGGCGAAGTTTGGAAGAACAGCTTGTCGACGAACGAGCGCTGCTTCTGCGGCATGATTATGAACACCCGCCGCGCATTGATGGCGATCTCTACCGCACCGCCGGAACCCGGCAGGCGAACCTTCGGCTGCGCGTAGTTTCCGATCACGGTCGTGTTGAGGTTTCCGTACCGATCGATCTCGGCACCTTGCAGGAAACCCACGTCGATCAGACCGGCCTGCAGGTAGAACGCGAAGAGATCGAACTGGCTCGTCACCGCGGTCGCACCGGTGACCAGCGTCGGATCCCCGATCGACAGCGCCAGGCGCATCGGCTCGGCGCCGAAGACGCCGGCCTCGTACACCATCTGGATGTCCGGTGACACCGTGCGCTTCGCGAGGTTGACCGCGATGTTGGGCATGCCGACGCCGACGAAGCAGATCTTCTCGCCCTCGAGCCAGCGCGCGCTCTGCACGATCATCATCTCGTTCGGCGTGAAGCCGAGGTCGTCGCTCATGCGTACTCCCCGTAGTCGACCTCACCGGACAGCGCTTCTCCCGTGGGGCGCAACGAGTCCCAGTGGGCGTCACCCCACTTCTCGATGTAATCCTTGTGGCTCGACAGGTCGTAGACCCACTCCTTCAGCCAGGCGTCGAAGGTCTCAGGGTCGCGGGCGATCGCGTCCCAGTCGAGGTAGAACCGGTTGTCGCGATCGTAGTGGCCCTGCACGTAGCTCGGATGACAACCGAACGGCTCCTCGACCACCGCATCCACCTTGATCCCCGGGATGACCGTGCGGTTCGGGTCGGCACGGACCACCGCTGCATCGACGACCTCTTCAACCACCACGATCACGCGCTTCGAGGCGAAGGCCACTTCCTTCTGTGAACCGAGCAGGCCCCAGATCTGGGTATCCCCTTCCTCATCTGCGCGTTGCGCGTGGATGATCGCAACGTCCGGGTTGAGCGGCGGCACCACCGCGATCGAGCCGTCACCGTACGGTGAGTCGACCCTCCTGATCTTGTCGTTCACCTTCGGGATGTCGGACTCTTCGTAGCTGCGCAGGGGGAAGAAGGGCAGCCGTGCGGCACCGGCCGTGTAGCGCGAGACCATCCCGAAGTGGCTGTACTCCTCGAACTCGAGCGGCGCGGGATCGTGCTTCTCGATGCGGCGCCGGATGGCGTGTAGCGAACCGACACCCGGATTCCCCAGCCACGAGAAGATCAGCTTGGATGCGACCCCTGCACCGATCATCTGGTCGTACACGACGTCGGGGGTCATCCGGGCGAGCGTCAGGTCCTTGCGGTCTTGGCGGATGATCTCGTGGCCGGCGGCGAAACAGATCAGGTGGGTGAAGCCCTCGATCGCCACGGTGTCCCCGTCACGGATCAGCTCCGCGACGGCATCGCGCATCGAGACGACCTTGCGGGTCATGGCCGGAGCCTACCCGGCCGTGACGTCGGCGACCGCGTCCTCGAACAGCCGGAGCGCCGTCTCGGCCTGGTCCTCCCGGAACACGAGTGGCGGGGACATCCGGATCGCGTCGTCACCGCATCCGAGCATCAGCAGCCCCCGCCGGAATGCCGCCTTCTCGACCGCGTCCATCGTGTCGTGATCGGGGAACTCGATACCGATCATCAGCCCGAGGCCGCGGACCTCGCGGATCGCGTCGTGACGGGACTGGATATCTCGCAAGCCGTTCAACATGACGTTGCCGATCTTCTCAGCGTTCTGCATCAGGCCGTTCTCGATCAGGTCGATCGACGCTAGCGCCGCAGCGCACGAGGTCGGCGAGCCACCGTACGTGGAACCGTGCGCGCCGAGTTCCCAGCTCATCAGGTGCTCCTTGGCGATCATCGCGCCCAGCGGCATCCCCGACGCGATGCCCTTGCCCGACAGCACGACATCGGGCTCGACGCCGAAGTGCTCGATCGCCCACATCTTGCCGGTGCGGCCCATGCCGGACTGCACTTCGTCGGCTACCAGCAGGATGCCGTGGCGGTCGCACAGTTCGCGAAGCGCCGGCAGCCACCCGTCCGGCGGAACGATGTAGCCGCCCTCGCCCAGGATCGGTTCGACGATGATCGCGGCGACCTCGTCGGCCGCGACGACCCGCTTGAAGAGGATCTTCTCGATGTAGCCGATCGTCGGGAACTCGTACTCGCCGCTGGCATCGGCCAGGTCAAGTCCCCAGCCGTGCCCGTCGCCGTAAGGCGCGTGGAAGATCCCGGGGAGCAACGGCCCGAACTTCGCGCGGTAGAGGGTCTTGGACGCCGTGACCGAGACGCTGCCATAGCTGCGACCGTGGAACGCGCCGTAGAACCCGATGATGTTCTGGCGCCCCGTGACGTAGCGCGCCAGCTTGATCGACGCCTCCACGGCCTCGGTCCCGCTGTTGGTCAGGAAAGCGCGGACCGGCCCGGACATCGGCGCGACCGAGTCCAGGCGCGCGCAGACCTCGCTGTAGATCGGCAGGAAGAAGTCCGACGCCGAGTAGTGGATCAGCTCGGCGGCCTGGCGTTGGATCGCCTCGACCACCTGCGGATGCGAGTGGCCGGTGGAGTTCACCGCGATGCCGGCGTTCAGGTCCAGGAACAGGTTCCCGTCGACGTCCTCGACGACGCTGCCACTGCCTCGCTTGGGCACGAACCCGTACGCGCGCGGTAGCGAAGGCGAGGTGACAGACGCGTCGCGGGCGATGACCGCCTGTGCCCGCGGACCGGGGAGGGTTCCTGAAACGCGGGGCTCGGAAACCGCCGCCAGATCCTCGGAACTCTCGGTCATCGTCACTCGATCACCGTCCGAGATTGCTCGCGCATGTACTGCAGCACGTAGTACGGACCGCCCGACGCCTTGCCAGTGGTCCCGGAGCCCTTCCAGCCGCCGAACGGCTGTGCGCCCGGCCACGCGCCCGTGGTCGAGCCCGCCGACCGGTTCACGTAGACGACGCCGGCTTCGATCTCGCTCAGGAATCGCTCGACCTCCTTGTCGTCCTCGCTGTAGAAGCCGGCGGTCAGCCCGTACTCGGTGTCGTTGGCCAGCTCGAGCGCCTCGTCGAGCGAGTCGACCGGACCCACCGCCACGAACGGAACGAACAGCTCGCGCTTCCAGATCCACGAGTCGCGCGGCACCGCGGCCACCGTCGGCTTCACGTAATTGCCGCGGGCAAGGTCGCCGTCGGTCACGCGCTCGCCGCCGGTCACGATCTCGCCGGTGTTGCGGGCCTCCTGCGAGGCCTCCTCGTAGGTCTTCAGCGCCGCCTCGTTGATGACCGGACCGAGATAGACGCCCTTGTCGAGCGGGTTGCCAACTTTGATCTTCTCGGTCTTCTCCTTGAGCTGCGCGACGAAATCCTCGTAGACCTCGCGCTCCACGTAGACCCGCGAGTTCGCTGAGCACTTCTGGCCCTGCAAGCCGAACGCACTACGCATCACGCCATCCGTCGCCTTGTCCAGGTCGGCGTTCTTCGTGACGATCGTCGGGTTCTTGCCGCCCATCTCGCAGATGACCGGCTTGGGGTACTCCTTGGCGAAGTTCTTGTAGATCGACATCCCGACGGCGTAGGAGCCCGTGAACGTGAGACCGCCGACGTCGGGCCTGTTCACGAACTCGTCGCCGACCTCGCTGCCCGGACCACTGACGTAGTGGAACGCCCCCGCCGGCACGCCGGCGTCGCGGTAGATCTCGAAGAGCCGTATGCCCGTCGCCGCGCCGGCGTTCGACGGCTTGAACACCACGCAGTTGCCGGCGACCAGCGCCGCGCTGGACGGACCGGCTGAGAGCGCCATCGGGAAGTTGAACGGGCTGATGATCGCCCACACGCCGTAGGGCCGCATGACGTCGTAGTACTCGCCGGGCGCGCCGAGCTGCTGCATGGGTTCGCGGAACCCGTTGTGCTGCTCCATCGCGTGGCAGTTCCACCGGATCAGATCCGCGGACTCCTCGATGTCGCCGAGCGCCTCGAGTCGGTTCTTGCCGACCTCCATCGCCATCAGGGCGGAGAGTTCGTTGCGGTTCTCGCTGATCAGATCGGCGGCCTTGTTCAGGATGCGGACGCGCTCCTCCCATGGCGTCGCCGCCCAGATCGGCGCGAAGTCCTTCGCGGCGGCGATCGCGTCTTTGGCGTCCTGGCGCCTTCCCTGCGCGAACTCGCCGATGATCAGCTCGCTGTCGACCGGGCTAACCTCGGCGTGATAGCCGGTGCCCTCGCGAGCCTCGCCGTTGACGTAGAAGGGGTGCTTCTGCCCGATCCACGCCTTGGCCTTCTCGATGCCTTCGTCGTAGAGCTTGTGCAGCTCCTCGTCGTCCGCCGACATGGTCGCGTAGGTCACGCGGAACCCTTCTGCCATCTCAGATCGCCCCCTGAAAGCTGTGGCCTGTTCGGTTCTCTATGGTAACGCGCCGACGATTCAAGGGCCAAACCCCCTGCCGACGGCCCGAATTTTCGGCGAGGGGTTTCTGCTGAATCCGCCTCTGCGTGGGAGTATCATCGCCCTCCCGGTGAGGCTTGTCACGTTCGAGCGGAGGGGGCACCGGCGTCTGGGGGCAGTCGCCGGCACCAGGATCGTGGATCTGTCCGGAGCAGTCGGACATCCCGCCTTCCCCTCCACGATGGAAGCCCTCGTCGCGCGTCCGCGCGGCACCGTCCTGGATGCCGCACGTGCATCGCTGGACCGTCACGACGTCAAGGACTGGATGCCGCGGAACCCGCACGTCGTCGCACCGATCTTGCCGCCGTCGCTCGGAGCCGACCAGCACCGCTGGGTCGTCGGCCCGGACGCCGAACTTCCCCGCCCGCCCGGCAACGGCGACGTCGTCTTCGAACCATCGATCGCGGCGGTCGTGTTCTCGCCGAACAAGAAGCTGAAGAAGCGCGAGGCCGCAGAGTGCATCTTCGGCTACACGCTGATGACGTTCTGGTCCCGGGGCGACGAGTTCGCGGCTTCGCTCGGGCCGTGGATCGTCACGGCGGACGAGTTCGATCCGGAGACCGAACTGGAGGTCCGGGTCAACGGGAAGCTGTGGGCGCATGGAACGCTAGGAGACGCGGAGGCCTCGTTCGGCGAGACTGTCTGGGCGGCGGCGAAACAAGCGCCGCTGCTGTCGGGCGACGTGTTCTGGTCCGGCGTCCTCGGCCCTCGGCGCAAGCTGGCCAAGGCGCCACGCTCAGGTTCCGTCGTCGAGCTTTCCGCCGAGGGCCTCGGGACCCTCACGAACACGGTCGGACCCCGCGTCCGCCGCCGCGCCGCCAGCTAGCGTTTCGACGAGAGGCTCACCGGTGGTAGAACTCGCCGGGCGGGAACCCCGGACGGCTTTCGTGACGATCAGGATGAGCAGAGCCATGTCCGAAACGGCGGCGATCGGGAGCGCAGGCCACATCAGCATCGCCCATCTGAGGAAACCCGTCCCGCCATGAATCGCGAAGACCAGGGCGAAGAAGAACGCCAGCACGACCGAGAGCGTGATCAGCGAGCTCACGGCGGCGACAGCCACGAGGACCCCAAGAAGGACCCGCTGCCTCCCGACCCGACGCTCTTCGCCCATGGCTCGAAGCATGTGCCATGTTGCAGATGTCCCGCAAGGGTCAAGAGCGGGCCGCGCGCGGCTCCTCCTATCGCCGCAGGAAGTTCAGAGGGCGCTCCGGCTGCGTCGGGGACGCGTGGTCAAGGTGCGGACACACGTCGGCCGGCAGGTCGCCGGCGGGGATCACCTGGAACCCGAGGCGCTCGCAGAAGCCGATCCGCTGCTCCAGGCACTCGGTCCACCGCTCGGCATCGCGGGTGAACCCCAGCAAACGGAGGGGGTCGGATCACTGAAGGGCGGAGGGCCGAACGCGATCACGAAGCCGAGCGCGAGGCCGTGTCCGATTCCACGAGAGCGGCACACCACCCGAAAATCTTCCAAGCACGCGGGAACCGACGTTCCGCGCCCATGCCTTGACGCTACAACGGTTCCTGGAGCGGGTGTGACGCATGTCACTGCACGAACGGCCGGGGCGTGCTAAGGTGACTACTTAGGTGGTCCCCTTGGGGAGGGAGTGTGTCATGGCGGAGATCGGGATCAAGGAACTGAAGGCAACGGCATCGCAGGTCATCGATGACGTCGAGGACGGAGCAGCGTACGTCATCACCAAACGTGGGCGGCCCGCCGCTGTCCTGCTTCCGGTCGAGGAGGCCGAGGATATTGTCCTGGCGAATGCCGACGAGTTCCTGAAGATGCGCCGTCAGGCCCGCGCCGACCTCAAGGCGGGGCGGACGACCCGGCTCGAGGACCTGGACTGAAGCCCTTCTCCGTCGAGCTCGGCCGAGCCGCGTCCCGCGACTTCCGAAAGCTCCCCGACCCCGTCCGTAGGCGCGTTCGTGAGTCGCTTCAGCAACTCGCAACCGACGTCGCGAAGCCAGGGCGAACCGGAGGCAAGCGAACCAAGACCATCCACGGAACCGGCGACACCTTCCATCGGCTTCGCGTCGGCGACTATCGGGTGATGTACGACGTGGCCGAGGAGCAGCGCATCATCCTGGTCCTCGGTATAGTTCACCGCAGTCGGCTCGAACGCTGGCTCCGCGGCCGTTAGCCGGAACCGCCGTCCAGGGCGATCCGACTTCCTCGAGTTCCAATATTCGTACGGCCCCGATCGCTCCCCCGGGCAGGGGCTGCTCTACGGAGGTCACAGCTCGGAGCCCTCCGGAAACGCCCGCCGCAGGAAGTTCAGGGGCCGTTCCGGCTGCGTAGGAGACGGATGGTCAAGGTGAGGGCGCACGTCGGCCGGCAGGTCGTTGAGGGCAACCAGTTCGAACCCCAGGCGTACGTAGAAGCCGATCCGCTGCTCCCGGCATTCGGTCCACCACTCGGCGCTTCGGGAGGCGAGGACCTTGCTCATGAGCCGGGAGCCGATGCCCTGGCCACGGCGCGACTCGCGCACCACCGCCACAGCCACAACGACGCGTGCTGGATCGAGTTCGATCAACTCGACGGCCCCGACCACCTCATCGCCCTCGCGTGCGACCCAGAGTTCGCCGCCGGAGACGGCTTCGTCCATCCAGCCGTACTCGTGGTGCAGCGCCAGGACGGCTGGCTGCGCCTCCGCACCCGCCCGCCCGTGGTCCACGGCTACTTGGACGCCTTGCGCTCCTCGCCCTTGGCGAGCGCCTTGCGCCTCTCCCGGTCCTTCTTCGAACGGATGCGGTCCTTGGACCAGCGGACCTTGTTGCGATCTCCTCGACCCATCAGTCGGCTCCTATTCGTCCTCGGCTTCGGCGCCCTTGGCCAACTCCTGCGAGCGGTCACGGGCGGCGGAGATAGCGTTCAGGAACGCCGCACGGATGCCGGCGTTCTCCAGCTCCCGGATCGCCTCGATGGTGGTGCCCCCGGGCGACGTCACCATCTCGCGCAAGATCACGGGGTGCTTGCCAGTATCCCGGAGCATCTTGGCCGACCCGAGCATCGTCTGGATGATGAGCTCGGTCGCGACGTCCCGCGAGAGCCCCAGCAGGATACACGCGTCGATCATCGCCTCGGCCAGCAGGAAGAAATACGCGGGGCCAGACCCGCTGGTCGCGGTGATGGCATCCAAGTGCTTCTCGGGCAACCGCAGGACGCGCCCGACGTTCGACAACAACTCTTCGGCCATGGCGAGGTGCTCCTCGTCGGCGTGCGAGCCGGTCGCGATCACCGACATGGCTTCGTCGACCAGCACGGCAACGTTCGACATGACCCGGACCACAGCGGTGTCCGCCGGGCAGGCGGCCTCGACGAAGGACGTCCGGATCCCGGCGGCGAAGGAGATGACGAGCTGCTCGGCGCGAACGGAGTCCTTGATCTGCTCCAAGAGCGCATCCATGTCCTGCGGCTTGACCGCCAGGACCAGAACGTCGGCCCACTCGACGGCTTCGGCGTTGGACAGCGTCGCTGCGATGCCGTAGCGGTCGGCGAGTTCGTTCACCCGCTTGCCACGGCGGCAGGTGACCATGATCTCGTCCTCGGTGCGTCCGCCAGAGCGGATCATCCCCGAGACGAGGGCCTCACCCATCTTGCCGCCGCCCAGGAAGGCGACCTTACGTCCGATCATCCCGCACTCCTCGAACCTGTTGGGCCCCTAGGGTAGCGAAGACGAGCGGTGACAGGCGCCGCAGGCTCGCGGCGGAAAAGAAAGAACCCGAGAGACCTTCCGGCTCGTTGGTGACCGAAGCCACCAACCACCTTCTGGCCTCTCGGGCTCTAGGTGCCCCAAGCAACCTCGGCGGCGGGTCGGGGTGCGCCCCGCGCGGTAGGCCCTTTCGTTGGGCTTTGGGGCCTTCCAAGCCTCTCCACCCGCACAGCTAGTTGGCCTTCCCAACCGTACGAGCAGGTGCGCCTAGTCGGCCTTACGGCTTTCCCAGGGGCCCCCGTTCGGTTCCCTGACTCCTTGCCGCTCTCGGCTGCTTGGAGCGAGACGGAATCTACCGACCGGCCTAGGCCGGGTCAACCCCGCAAACCCGCAGGTCAGAGTACATATGCGCAGGTAGACGGCCTGGGAACAAGTGTGACAAGAATCCGGCCTCTTTCCGTCACCCGGATCGCGGCCGACGGGGCAACGTCGGTGATGCGCGGTTGGACGTGCGTTCATCGGGCATCGATCGCGTTACGACGTGCAACGCGAACGCGTCGGTGCAGCGCAACGGTGCAGGCGTTCCACACGACATCATCATCGGAACGACATCGCACGAGATACAAGCAACGACGTCGCGGCGTCGCCGTGAACACGCACCTCGCGCCAGCCGAGGCAGCTGCCGGGCGATGCACATGACGGTTGTCAGCCACCTCGGATCGTCCGCGGCCACGTCGCTGCACGATGCGGGGCGGCCGACCCGCACCGTGCGAACCTCGGATCCCCTCCGCACGCATGACGACGACCCCCTCCGCGCCGAGCCGCGCCCGGCACCAACGGAAGCGGGTGCGGCGGGTGGATCAGATGTGCGACCCACTCGCAGATCGGGGGTCGGAGCGACGAACCCTACGCTTGAGGGGGAGGTGTCACGACGTCTGCGCGCCCTCCGCCCAACGGGCTTGCGCTGCAAGGAACTCAGGCCGCTGCACGCTCATGAAGAACCGGTCGAACCACCGACCGTCCTTGAAGGAACGATCGCGCAGGGTCGCTTCCTTCACGAACCCGCACCTCTCGTATGCGCGGATCGCTAGGTCGTTCCCGTCAAGTCCCCACAACTCGACCTGATGCAAGTCCAACCGATCGAACGCGTACGCGAGCAACGTCATGATGGCGTCGGTCCCGACACCCCTACCTCGGTACGCCGCGTCGCCGATGAAGACGTACAGCGAACAGATCCGGTCGCGGCGGCGGAACTGATTCAACCCGATACGACCGATGGCGACGCCGTCGGCTTCGATGATGAACGGATGTCCTTCGAGCCGCGCAGTCGTTTCGCTCGCCTTGATGTCATCCAGCGTGAACGGTTGTCCGTAGTCCATGTGGAAGAACACTTCGGGCTCGTTCTGCCACTCGACGATCTTCGGATAGTCATCTTCCTCGACCGGCCGAAGGACTGCGTTCCGGCCGCGGATCACGCCGCCGCTCCCCCCGCCGAGATCTCCCGATAGACCGACAAGATCTCGCTAGCCGTCGCATCCCAGGAGAATCTGGTCGAGTGAACGACCCCGGCCTCCCCCATCCGACGGGCCCCAACCGGATCGGAAAAGAGTGACATGATCCGGTCCGCGTAGTCCCCTGGGTCGTGTCCCTGCACGAGGAACCCGCTCACGCCATCCACGACAACGTGCCTGAGCCCTCCAGTCGCCGACGCCACGACGGGGATGCCGGTCGCCTGCGCTTCCAAAGCGACCAGCCCGAACGACTCGGATCTCGACGGCACCAGCACGACCTCCGCAGCCGCGTAGAAGTCCGCCAACCGGGCCTGTGTCTGCGGCGGGAACAGGACCACCCGCTCCGCGACGCCCAGGGCCGACGCCAGATCCATGAGGTGGGCGACCTCGGCCCCGTGCTCGGTGCCACTCGGCCCCCCGACGATAGCCAGCATCAGGTCCTGAGTGCCCGCCGGATCGGTCGCGACAGCCTCGGCGATGGCCCGCACCGCGATATCGGGCCCTTTGTGCGCCTGGAGCCGCCCGACGAACAGGACCAGCCGGCCGCCCGCCAGGTGCAGCTGGGCCTTGGCCTGCTCCCGGTCCCGTGGGAAGAACAGTTCATGGTCGACCCCCGGGGGGACCACGCGGATCCGCTCCGGATCGGCGCCGTAGAGCCCGACGAGCTGGGCGGCCTCGGCAGGGGTCGGCGCCAGGATCCGATCGGACCCCCGGATGATGCGCTCCTCCCCGACCAGGCGGGCCTCAGGCTCGGCGGATTCCGCCCGCCCGCGCAGGTGGTTCTTGACCTTTCCGAGCGTGTGGAAGGAAGCGATCAGCGGCACCCCCCAGATCTCCTTGGTGCTGCGGCCGACCCAGCCCGAGAGCCAGTAGTGACTGTGGACGAGGTCGTAGCCCTCCCCCTCGCTGCGCTCGTGTCCGAGCACCCCGCCGAGGAACGCCGGCAAGAACCGGGGGAGATCGGGCTTGGGAACGTGCACCCGCGGACCGGCGACGACCTTGATCATCCGGTTCCCCGGGCCGACCTCCTGAACCTCGGGGCCGGCTTGGCCGCCGTCCCGCGTGAAGACATCGACCTCCATGCCTTGCTCCGCCAGGCGCTCTGCCACCGCCCGGATGTAGACGTTCATCCCTCCGGAATCGCCGGTGCCCGGCTGATCCAGCGGCGAGGTGTGGAAGCTGATGATCGCCGCTCGGGCTCGCCCGTTCGTGCGCCGCTTGCCGTCCCGTTCCATGCAGGAACCTTACCCTCGGTTCTCGATCAGGCAGGCATACTCCGGCCCGGGCTGCCCACAGCCGAACCTCCCGAGGGAACGGGAACGGCAACAGGAGGGCCGTCCCGCACGAGCCGGATGAACGCGTCCGCGACCGTCGGATCGAACTGGCTCCCACGGCACCGCCTCAGCTCCTCGAGGGCCTGCTCCTCGGTCATGGCCGCTCGGTACGGGCGCTGACTGGTCATCGCATCGAACGCATCGACGACCGAGAAGATCCGCGCCGGCAGTGGGATCAACTCCCCGCTCAGCCCCGATGGATACCCGGTTCCGTCGTAGCGTTCGTGGTGGTACATGATCACCTGCCCAGCATCTCCCAGGAACGTCATCGGCCGGACGAGTTCTGCTCCGAGCAGCGGGTGGCGCCGCATCTCGAACCACTCCTCGTCCGTCAGCGGACCATCCTTCGCCAGGATCTGCTCGGGGACACCCATCACCCCGATGTCGTGGAGCAGGAACCCGGCGCTCAGGTCGGCCGTACCGGCCAGGTCCGGCTCGACCACCCGGGTCAGTTCCATCGCGAGATCGCGCAGCCGTTCGAGGTGCCCGCCGCTCGCCGACGGCTCGCGGACCTCGACGAGCGACGCCAGCGTCCGGATCGTCGACGCATGGGTCTCCTCGATCTCCTTCAAGGCCCGCTGCAGCTCATCGCTGTGGCGGCGCTCGGCTCGATAGAGATCGCCGAACTCCTTCGCGAAGGCAACGAGCTGATCGCGGAGCGGCTGTTCAGGTTCGTATGCGGTGGGGTCGTCCATGGAGGCACCCAGTCTCCGGTCGCCCTGCAGGGGAAGTGCGTTGGAGTATCAGCCTGGCCTGAAGGGATGGTGCGGTCCATAGCCATCAAGGATGAGTTCCTCATGACGAAACCTGACCAGGGCGAGGTGGGCCCGTGCGAAGCGGTTGCGGGTCGTGCGGAGGACGCGGGGGTCGGTCGTTGGACCTATCCGCGGAGGCCCTCTGCTGCGAGCCGGTCACGGTACCGCCGCTTGACCTCGTCCTGAAGCACGTCGTGGAGGTCGAGCACCGTGCGGCGGGTGTCCGACACGTCCCGCTCCTCGGCCTCCAGGCTCTCGATGGCTGACGCCAGATCCTCATCCGAGAGCGCCCCTGGGTTGGAGAACGCGGCAGTGTTGAGGATCCGCTCGACACGGCGCCTCGCGAGCATCATCTCTTCCTCGGGCAACTCGACACGGAGGGCTTCCCCGCGGCCCGGCCCCTGTGGCGTCTCCTGGGCGAAGAGCTCTGCCAGCTTCTCCTCGATGGGCCGCTCATCGGGGCTGCGCCCCTCGGTGCGCGCCGCCCGCTCATCCCGCAGGATCTCCAGCCGGCCCTGGAGGAGCCGCCGGAGGTAGGAGAGGAACTCGCGCTCGGCCAGGCAGTCGTCCCGGCGTTCGCGAACCTCCTCGATGGAAAGGTCTTCGAGTCCGTCGCCGAATCCGGCCTCCAGGATCCGGTCGAGCCGCCGTCGCTTCGGATCGTCCGCGCTCACGCTCACAGTATGGCTGGTTCGGCAGATGGCGGCGAATCCTTGAGTCTGGCGCTTGCCCCGACGTGTACGCCGGCGGTCGCTCGCGCTGCCGGCCGGCAGCCGGTCAACAGACTTGGAGGAGGTAGGGGTAGGGGTTCACGGCTGCGCCCCCGCCGGGGTAGTAGCCGAAGTGCAGGTGGAAGGTGCCGGAGGCGTTCCCGGTGTCACCGACGTAGCCGATGATCGTCCCCGCCGAGACCGATCCCGATGCCTTCGAGAACCCGGACATGTGCGCGTAGTAGGTGCGATCACCGTTGGAGGCCGTGACCGTGGCAGTGATGCCTCCCAGCGGGTCGCCTCCATGCGAGACGGTGCCGGATTGCGCGGCGGCCACCGGCGTGCCCTTCGACGCCATCATGTCGGTCCCCTCATGGGTGCGACCACCCGACCGTGGGTCCCCCCAAGAATCGGTGAAGGAGCTCCCACCCGCGACCGGACAGGCTTGGAACGGGCTCCCGCCCGAGGGGGGTGGGGCGCCTCCCCCGCCGCCCCCGCCGGAGGCCGCCTCCTCGGCGGCCGCCTTCTCGGCGGCAAGCTCGGCGGCTCGTTCGGCGGCAAGCTGTTCGCGGTAGCGCTGTTCGAGGTCATCGAGCTCGGCGTTCAGCTGCTCGATCGTCGCAGCGACATCCTGTTTCCTCTGCTCGAGCTCCTGGACGGCCTGCTCCTGCTCCGTCGTGAGCGTGGCAAGGTCCTGCTGTCTCCACTCCAGCTCCTGCCGCGCGTCCGACGTCCGGCTCACCAGTCCCTGGTCGACTTCCGCGATGCGGTCGAGGACGTAGACCCGGTCCGAGAACTCGTTGAAGTCTCCACCGGTGAAGATCGCGGACAACGTCGACCCGGGGCCGTTCACGTACGCCACACGGACGTGGTCGCCCAGCTGCTCCTGCAACCCGTCGAGCCGTGCCCTGGTGGCGTCCACGGCCTCCTTGGTCTCGTTGAGTTCGTCCTGGATCTCCGCGAGTTTGGTCTCCGCGTCCGCGTAGGCGGCCGTCGCCTCGTCCAGCGCGCCCTGGGCTTCCGCGATCTGGGCGCGTTTGGCCTCGAGGTCTTCCTCGGTGATCGCTGCGGCCGGAGTCGCCATCACTGCCCCGGCGACCAGGGCCAACACGAGCAGAACTATGGGGAGTTTTCGGGGGTCTCCCTTCACGACATCCCTCTCATGGGGGAGCGTTCGCGGTCCGTCAAGGCTACTAGCGGGCCCGGGAAGGGGCAAAGACCCCGGTCAGCGTGCCTGCGCACCGGGATAGGATGCCCGCATGTCTGCGCCCGAACCATCTCCGCGCCTCTCGCCGTTCGAGGGCGAACTCGTCCGCCTGCGCGCGCTGACGGAGGTCGACGCCGAGCTCCTGAACCCCTTGTTCTGCGACTCGGATGTACTCGAGGGGCTCCAGATCAGCTTCCCTCAGGCCATCGAAGGCTACCTCGACTTCTACCGCCGGCAGCGAGAAGACCCCGCATCGCAGAACTTCGTGATCGAACGTCTTTCCGACGGCCAGGCCATGGGCGGGTGTGGTCTCCTAGACATCTTCGACCGGGCCAGCAGCGCGGGGGTGGGGATCTGGATCGGGCGACCGTACTGGGGCCAAGGGTTCGGGACCGATGCGACGCGCACGCTCTGTCGCTTCGGCTTCCGTGAGATGAACCTGCACCGGATCTACCTGCACGTGTACGCGACGAACCCGAAAGCCGTCCGCGCCTACGAGAAGGTGGGGTTCGTCATCGAGGGAACCCTGCGCGAGGACATCTTCGTCGGCGGCCGCTTTGCTAACGCCCACATCATGGGCCTCCTCGAGAGCGAGTTCGAGGGATAGGTCGCCGATGGAGCCGAGCCGCGTAGTCAAGCCGTGGGGACACGAGATCATCTGGGCCCAGACGCCGTCCTACGTCGGGAAGATCCTGGTGATCGAAACGGGCAAGCGGCTCTCTCTCCAGTACCACGAGGTCAAGGACGAAACGATCCTGGTCCTGTCCGGACGCCTCCGGCTGCATCTGGCCGACGGCAACGGCGAGATCGCGATCAGCGAACTCGGCCCCGGTGAGTCACGCCACGTGCCGCCTCGCGCCGTCCACCGCTACGAAGCGATCGAGCGGACCGAGCTGGCGGAGGTTTCGACCTCGGAGCTCGACGACGTCGTCCGGATCGAAGACGACTTCGGCCGGGAAGGCACGAGCGAGGCCTGACCCCCGTCAATCGTCGCCCGTCCGCTTCGACTCCTCGCGACCGGCATCGTTGGCAAGTTCCTTCTCCACACCGCGGACCCATTCCAGGGCGACCCGATCCTTCGGGCGTCCCGCCGCGCGTTTCATCCGAGCGATATCGGTGAGGCTTGCCACCCTGATGAGAGCGCTCCCGATGCTCTCATCGGTAGCCCCCGCGTCGAGGTCGTCGAACCCCCGCGTACCCGAGGGCGTCCCGATGACATCCAGCGCTCCCAGATCCGTCACGAACGTGAACGTGTCTCCGGCCTTGAGCGTCGGGGCATCCGGGATGAACGGCACGTCTTCATCCACACCCCTGAGGCGTGCATGCATCTCGTCGAGTGCCGCGGCCAGCCGCCGCAGGTTTCCGTCATCCCGGGCGCAGCACACATCGAGATCGCCCGTCATCAGCGGCGACCCACGCATCGCCGCTGCGAATCCCCCGATCAACACGAACCTGACCCCCTGATCGAGCAGGGTGTGGAGCATCCCGACCGGGTCGAATCCGTGGACGCTCACGGGGCGTTCCGCCGGAAGCCCGCGGACCGGTTCCACTCCGTCGCCGCGCGCTCGGCTCGTTCCGCGGGCGCCCACTCGAGCCACTCGCGGATCAGCGAAGTATCGAGATCCTCGTCGTCGAACGCATCCACGGGGACGAGCTCCATCCCGCACGCGGCCACCAAGCGGAGCATCAGATCCACGGTCGGCTGCATCTTCCCCGACTCGATGCGCGAGATGGTGGGTTGCGACACGCCCGATCGCCGGGCGAGTTCGTGCTGGGTGACCCCAGCCCGCCGCCGGGCCATGTCGAGGATGTCGGCGGCGGTCATCACGCAGCCATTATAGCCTATCTGTATCAGTAATGATACCGATACGTATCAAGAACGCCTGTGGGCCCGGCTCCTACTTCTTCTGCATCGCGGCGATCAAGATGTCCGCGACCTCCGGGCGGCTGAACTCCTGGGGCGGACGCTCACCGTTGCCGAGCATCTCGCGCACCTTGGTCCCGGACAGGAACACGCGGTCCTCGGCGCCGTGCGGGCAGGTCTTGGCCGACCCCATCCCCTCGCAGCGGTTGCACCAGAACGAGTGCTCGAAGTTCAAGGTCTGGATGCCGAGTTCACCGGGCTCGAACTCCTCGAAGATCAGCTGCGCGTCGTAGGTGCCGTAATAGTCGCCCACGCCCGCATGGTCACGACCGACGATGAAGTGTGTGCAGCCGTAGTTCTTGCGGGCGATCGCGTGCCAGATCGCCTCGCGCGGGCCGGCGTAGCGCATCGCGGCCGGGAACACACTGACCATCGCGCGATCCTTCGGGTAGTAGCCCTCGAAGAGCGCCTCGTAGCACTGCATGCGGACATCGGGCGGCACGTCGTCGGACTTCGTGGCGCCCATCAGCGGGTGGACGAGCAGGCCGTCGACGATCTCCAGGGCGCATTTCTGCAGATACTCGTGCGCCCGGTGGATCGGGTTGCGGGTCTGGAACCCAACCACGGTCCTCCAGCCACGGTCCTGGAAGGCGGCTCGGGTTTGCGTCGGGGTCATGCGGTACTCCAGGAAGTCGTCGTAGACCGGAAGAGACAGCACCTGCAGTGGACCGGCGATACAGAAGTCGCCTGCGGCGTACACGGCGGCGACACCGGGGTGCTCCTGATCCTCTGTCCGGTAGACGTTGATGGCCTCCGACGAACGATCCCGCTTGAAGATCTCCTCGACGGTGATGATGGCCAGCGGCTCATCGGAACCTTCACGGACCAGGGCGACCCGCTCGGAGCCGCCGATGCGCTTCACATCTTCCTCGGTGGCGCTGAGGGTGACCGGGATCGCCCAGGCCAAGCCGCTGATGAGGTGCATCGTCTCGAGCACGCTGCGGTAGTCGGCCTCGTTCTGGAACCCGGTCAGGGGCGACAGGGCGCCGGTGGCGAGCATCTCCAGATCGGAGGTCTCGCGCTCGTTGACCGTAATCTTGGGCAAGTTGGCGGCCTCGGTGGCCAGGTCGGCAGCCTCATCCCCGGTGACCAGCAGGTTCACCAAGGTGCCACCGTGAGGTGCGATGGGGAAGTTCGGGTTGAACTCAGACATGCGGGAAAGCCTTTCGGGTCGGGATCGCGGACCAGCCAGCATACCGGGCGGAACCATCTGCCGGTCAGGCCACGACCCAGAGCGCGTCGCGGACGAGGCGCACATCGAGACCGTCGAACTCGCCCACGTACTCGCCGTCGAGTTGGACGGGGAACGGTTTCGGCGAGGCGATCTCGATGCGCTCGACGTCGTGCTCGTACTGGACGTAACGGCTTCGTTCGAGGTTGCCCCCGACGAACAGCTCGTACGTGATCCTCGGTCCCGCGATCCGGGGCAACGCTTGTACGGCAAGCACGTCGAGACCCTTCATCAGCTCCGCCCGCGGGTGTACCTTCAGGCCCCAGCTCTTGAAGAAGGCGTACGGATGGGCCTTCGCGATCATCACCGAGACCGCGGTGAGCTCGAGGTGCTCGTCGATCCGCAGGGTGAGGTCACGTGTCTGCCGGCCGATGTACCGGTTCGCCTCCGTCAGCGCCGCGAGCAACGCCTCCCGCTCGTGACCCACCTTCGACCTGGGGGCGCGTTGCTCGACCTTGCGCATCACCGCGGCGTCCAGCCCGATCCCGCAGTTCATCACGAAGATACGGTCGTTGGCGCTCCCCACCGGGATCCGCCGGGCCCGCCCGGCCGTGGCGAGCTCGATCAGCTGCCCGGTGGCCTCGATGGGGTCGTTCGGGATCCCCAAGATGCGGGCGTAGACGTTCGTGGCGCCGCCCGGGATGATCCCGAGCGCCACCTCGGAGCCGGACAGGCCGTTGACGACCTCGTTGATGGTCCCGTCGCCGCTGAAGACGACGACGATTTCGAACCCGGCGTCGATCGCCTCGCGACCGACCTCGGCGCCGTGTCCCCGGCCCGCGGTGTGACGCACCTCCACCTCGAAGTCGGCGGCGAGTGCCCGCCGGATGACCTCGACGGTGGAACGCGAGTAGCTTCGCGCCCGAGGGTTGACCAGGAAGAGCAGGCGGCGAGCCGGACTCGAACCCCGGCGAGGACTCATCCGCCGGACACCGGTGGCAGGAGTGCGACCTCTTCCCCGCCGGTCAGCGGCGTGTCCAGCGATGACCGCTCCCCGGCGACCACCACCGAGCTCCGCTCCGCGATCGCGGTGAAGCGCTCTCCGTACCGGTCGCACAGCTGTTGGACGACCTGCTCGACCGTGTCGCCGTCGGCCTCGACCACCGACGAGCCGGCAAGTTCCCGCAAGACGGCGAACAACCGTACCTGTGTCATCCCGGTCAGCCTACCCGGGCTGCTAGGCTCGGCCGAGAGGGGGAAAAGTGGCGTATCTGCTGCTGACCGACACATCGGCCGAGACGGCGCTCCCCGCGAGCCGGACGGCCGGCTTCGATCTGAAGGTGGAGCCGATGTCGCTGCCGGCAACGCGGGTGCTCGAACTGGCTCCGCTCGGCGTGCTCGTAGACGCGACCGCCGATCCCGATCTGGCGTTCTCCCTGCTCAGCGACCTCCGAACCCGTGACCCCGGGCTACAGTCGGTGGTGATCGCCGCCGACCCTCAGATACAACGACACCCATGGCACGAGGTCACGGACGAACTCATCAGGCCGGACGCCTCGGAGGCGGAACTACGCCTCCGGCTCTCGATGCTACGCCGCCGCGGCGGCGGCGGGGACGAGGGCGACGTCCGGCTGGGACCGCTGACATTGAACACACACACCTACCGGGTGGCCGTCGGGGGTCGGCCGATGGACCTGACGTACAAGGAGTTCGAGCTCCTGCGGTTCCTCGCGTCCCGTCCGGGTCGCGTCTTCACTCGCGAATCGCTGCTGCGCGAGGTCTGGGGCTACGACTTCTACGGTGGCGCCCGGACGGTCGACGTGCACGTCCGGAGGCTGCGCGCCAAGCTCGGGCCGGAACACGAACACCTCATCGAGACGGTCCGCGGCGTCGGCTACCGCGCGACCGACCTGCCGGTGTGAAGCGAGCGGGGGCCGCGGCCGCGGGACTCGCGCTCATCGTGACGCTGGCCGCGGCCCCGATGCCCGAGGCCGGCGCTCAGCAAGCTCCACCGGAGGCCGCCCCCACGACGGCAGCCCCAAGCCTGCTCCCCTACCGAGGCCTCGGCGCCTGGATCGACATCTACGACGCTTGGGCCTTCAGCGCTCCGACAGCCACCATGAAGCGGCTGAAGCAGCACGGCGTCGACACCGTCTTCATCGAAGCCGGCAACTATGCCAGCAGCGCCGCCGTCTTCCGCGCCGACGACATGGCCGACCTCATCAAGGCGGCCCACACACGCGGGATGCAGGTCGTTGCCTGGTACCTGCCGAGTTTCCAGAACGTGGCCTTCGACTACCACCGGTCGATCGCCGCCATCAGGTTCCACCGGGGCGGCCAGCGGTTCGACTCCTTCGGCCTCGATATCGAGTCGTCGCTCGTGAGGCCCGAAGCAGTGCGATCCCGGCGGCTGATCGCCCTTTCCCGCCGGATCGACGCCAACACCCCCGCCTCGTACCCCCTCGGTGCGATCATCCCGTCGCCGCGCGGCATGCAACTCGTCCAGAACTACTGGGAGAACTTCCCGTACCAGCGGATCGAGCCCTACTACGACATCTGGCTGCCGATGGGCTACTACACCTACCGCTACAGCGGGAAACAGGCAGCCTACGACTACACCCGGTTGAACACCCAGATCCTCCGCGACGAGGTCGACCCAGCCGTGCAGATCCACCCGATCGGCGGCATCGCCCACAAGTCCTCCGAGAACGAGACCGAGGGGTTCGTCGATGCCGTCCTGGACGACGCCCTGATCGGTGGGGGGCTCTACGACATGGGGACCTCAGGGCCCGAGGACTGGCGCCAGCTGCAACGCCTCTCCGTCTGAACATTTAACGCGGGCGAAACCAAGCACGGCCGGGCCCCGTCTACGCTGACGGACGTCCACGCGCGAGAGGAAAAGGAAGGGGAACCTCGATGACCACGTCCAGCGAAGTCCTGGCCATGGCGGCTGACGCCGGAGTCAAGATCGTCGACCTGCGGTTCTGCGACCTGCCCGGCCTGATGCAGCACTTCTCGATCCCGATCGGCCAGTTCAACGAGGAACTGTTCGCCGACGGGATCGGCTTCGATGGTTCCTCGATCCGCGGGTTCCAGGAGATTCAGGAATCCGACATGCTCCTCACGCTCGACCCGGACACGGCCTTCATCGATCCCTTCACGCAGCACCCGACTCTGGTCATCAACTGCTTCGTAAAGGATCCGGTCACCGGCGAGATGTATAGCCGCGACCCGCGCCACATCGCGACGAAGGCCGAGCTGTACCTACAGCAGACGGGTATCGCCGACACCTCCTTCTGGGGCCCCGAGGTCGAGTTCTTCATCTTCGACTCCGTGCGATTCGACCAGAACCAGCACGAGGGCTACTACTTCATCGACGCCGTGGAGGGCGTGTGGAACTCCGGCTCCGAGGACGGCGGTGATGGCAAGCCCAACCGCGGCTACAAGCCCCGCTACAAGGAGGGCTACTTCCCGCTTCCGCCGATGGACCACTACCAGGACCTGCGCAGCGAGATGATCCTGAACCTGGACAAGGTCGGCATCGAGATCGAGGTCCACCACCACGAGGTCGGCACCGCCGGCCAGGCCGAGATCGACATGCGCTACGACACACTGCTCTCGGCTGCGGACAAGGTGATGAAGTACAAGTACGTGGTTAAGCAGACCGCCTGGCAGGCCGGCAAGACGGTCACGTTCATGCCCAAGCCGATCTTCCAGGACAACGGCTCGGGGATGCACACCCACCAGTCCCTGTGGGCCGACGGGACCAACCTGTTCTTCGATGAGAACGGCTACGCGGGGCTCTCGGACACCGCCCGCTGGTACATCGGCGGACTGCTGCACCACGCCCCGGCCATCCTGGCGTTCTCGAACCCGACGACGAACTCGTACCGGCGGCTAGTGCCCGGCTACGAGGCACCGATCAACCTCGTCTACTCGCAGCGCAACCGCAGCGCGTGCATCCGCATCCCGCTGTTCTTCACCTCGCCAGCGACCAAGCGCCTGGAGTTCCGGACGCCGGACCCATCGTGCAACCCCTACCTGTCGTTCTCCGCACAACTCCTGGCGGGCCTCGACGGGATCAAGAACAAGATCGAGCCGCCCGACCCGATGGACAAGGACCTCTACGACCTGCCACCGGAGGAGAAGGCCGGCATCAAGCAGGTCCCCGGCTCGCTCGAAGAGGTCCTCGACGCCCTCGAGGCCGATCACCAGTTCCTGCTCGAGGGCGGGGTCTTCACCCAGGACGTGATCGACACTTGGATCGAGTACAAGCGGGAGCACGAACTCGATGCCGTACGGCTGCGGCCGCACCCGTACGAGTTCTATCTGTACTACGACCTCTAGGCCGCGCAAGCACCGCGGGGCCGGCCGGACGTTCCCGTCCGGCCGCTGGCGTTTCCGCTCTTGGTCCCCGTTGCCGGTAGCATCGTCCCCATGACCAGACGAGCCCGGCTCGCCGCCGGACTGGTGATGATCGCGGTGATCGCCGCCTCGGCGCCGATGAGTGCCCCACAGGCCGCCTCTCGGGAGCCGGGGACGCATGCACCCGTCCGCCAGAGCATCGTTCTGATCGTCACCGACGATCAGCGGTGGGACACCCTGTGGGCGATGCCCCGCGTTCAGGACCTGCTGGTCGACCGCGGGATGACGTTCCAGAACTCGTTCGTCGTCAATGCAGTCTGCTGCCCCAGCCGCACGAGCATGCTGACGGGCCAGTACTCACATTCCAGCGGTGTCTACAGCGACAAGTTCCCCTACGGGATCGAAGCGTTCGATCCCGACGAGACTATCGCCACATGGCTGCAGGCCGACGGCTACGACACCGCGCTCATCGGCAAGTACCTCAACCGATACAAGGCCAGGCGCATCCCGCCGGGATGGACCCATTGGGGCGTGCAATGGGACTCCAAGAACGAGGGCTACTACGACTACACGATGAACATCGACGGCGAGATCACGGACTACGCCTCCGAACCCGCCGACTACGCCACGCGGGCATGGAGCCGGCTCGCGACCGACTTCATCCGCGACACCAACGGGCCACTGTTCCTGATGTTCGCGCCGCGGGCCCCGCACGAACCGGCCACGCCAGCACCGCTCGACAAGGGAAGCTTCGCGGGACTCGGAACCTGGCGACCGGCCAGCTACAACGAGGCCGACGTCTCGGACAAGCCGGTGTGGGTCCAGCAACAACCACTCCTGAACACGGGCGCGAGAGGGGAGCTTGACCGGTTCCGCAAGCGTCAGTACCGATCGCTCCTTTCCGTCGATCGGGCCGTCGAGGACATCGTGGAGGCGCTCCAGGACACCGGACGGCTCGACGAGACCATGATCGTGTTCACGTCGGACAACGGGATGCTCTGGGGAGAGCACCGATGGCAGGGCAAGCTGGCACCATACGAGGAGAGCATCCGGGTACCGCTCGTCGTGCGCTACGACCCACTGACGGCCGCCCCGGCGACCGACACCCATCTGGTCGCGAACATCGACCTGGCGCCGACGTTCGCGGAACTGACCGGCGTCCCGACGACCGGGGTCGACGGCGCCAGCTTGATGCCGCTGCTCTCGCCTCCTGCCGGGGCGTGGCGCACCGATCTCCTCATCGAACACATCGACCACGTGATCCCGACCTACTGCGCGGTCCGCAACGAGGGGTTCCTCTACGTGGACTACGACACCGGCGAGGAGGAGCTGTACGACCTCGCCGGTGATCCGCTGCAGCTGGACAACGTCGTCACAGATCCCGCCTACGCGGCGACGTTGGCGGCGATGCGGACCCGGCTGGCGGAACTGTGCGTCCCGCCCCCGCCGGGATCGAGCCTGCCCTAGGCGTTCAGGCTTTCCAGCTCGCTTCGCCGCCCTGGTGCTCGTCCAGGTACTCGATGTAGATGGGGCGCAAGGCGTCCGCCAGCTCGCCCTCGTCGGCGTGCAGGAGATCGCGGACCCGCTCCATCAAGCTGTGGACGTCCATCGTGGCCTCATCGACGTTGCCGGCGGCCGCCTCGGCCGCGGGGATCGCCTTCAACAGGTTCCAGAAGAACCCGACGTCGACGCGATGCTTGGCGAGCGACATCGCGCTCTCAGCGAGTTCCACGGAGGAGAGTTCGTCGAACTCTTCACGGGTCGGCATGCGCCAAACCTAGCACGGACTCAGGCGGCGGGACCCTCGTCGAACTCCTCGACCTCGGCGAAGACCCGCTCCATCGCGCGCCGCGATCGCTGCGTGATCCGCAGGTAATCCTCGAGGAAGCTCTGGCGCGGGTACTCCTCGTACCCGAGCCTCCGTGCGAGCGCCGTCTGCTCTTCCGGCGACACGGGGAGCGCCTCGGCGTGGATCCGCCGGTCCATCTCCGAGGCGTCCTTGACGTCGGTCAGGAACACGAACGCCTGCGCCAGCGCGTGGGCCGCCCCGTCCTCCAGGACATGTGCCGCCGCCAGCGCCTCGATCGCCTCGAGCGTTCCGCGTGCGCGGACCTCGGGGCGCCGGCCCCCGTACCGCATCAGGGACACCTCCACGGCGAACTGGACGTCGGCCAAACCGCCGTGCCCCAACTTGAAGTGGAACCGCCTGGCTTCGGCCGGCTTCACCCGCTCGCTCTCGATGCGGCCGCGCATCCGCAAGATCTCGGCGGCGCGCTCGACCGGCAACACCTCTGGGTACGCGAGATCGGCGGCGTTGGACTCGAACCGGCGGCCGAGGCTCTCGTCGCCGGCGATGCCCCGGGCCCGCAGGAGCGTCTGGAACTCCCAGGTCTCGGCCCACCGTTGCCAGTACTCGAGGTAGCCGGTCAGGGTCCGCGCCAGCGGACCGTTGCGTCCCTCGGGTCGCAGGTCGGCATCCGGCTCCCACCCCGCTGCCCGGACGCCGGCAAGTACCGCCTCCGCCAGCTCCCGGGCCCGCCGTAGATCCTGATCTCCTTCGCCGTCGTAGACGAACATCACATCGAGGTCCGACGCGAAGTTGAGTTCCCGCGCACCGAGCTTCCCGAACCCGATGACCGCGAACGGCAGGTCGGACGACGCCGCGTCCAGCGCCCCGGCGATCACGTCATCGGCGATATCGGCCAGCGCCCGTCCCACGCCGGGCGCGTCGAGTTCCCGCGCCGCGTACCCGGCCACCACCGAGACGAGCCGGACGGCGTGATCCTCCTGCGCTCCCATGGCAGCGGCCCGGATCCGGTCCGGGTCGGCGACGAGCAGGTCGGTCGCGAACGACGAAGCACCCGCGACGTGCGCCAGCCGTCGGGCCGCCGACGGGTCGCGAGCTAGGTCATCGGCGAGCCGATCGTCCGTGGCAACCGCAGAGATGATCCGCTGGAACCGGCGGAGCGCCGCATCGGGATCGGCCGCTAGGGCGAGCGGGGGGGCGATCACGGGGAACACGTGCGCGAGGACCTTCCCCATCCGCTGCGACGGGCTGACCAGTTCCTCCAGGGACCGGTAGGCCGCCGACGGCTGCCGGAACCCGAGGCTCGTCAGCAGTTCCTCGGTCGGTACCCGGTCCAGTCCGGGCCGCGGGACGGCCACGCCGGCGAACGCCTCAAGCAGCGGACGGTAGAAGAGCTGCTCGTGGAGTCCGCGGACCAGCGTGGTCTGCCGTTCGTACTCGGCGATCACGAGTTCCGGCCCTTCCATCCCCAGGGAACGTGCGAGCGCCCGCAGGGCGGCCGGGTCCGAGGGCAGGTCGTGGGTCTGGAGGTCGCGCACGATCTGCAGCCGATGTTCCAGCGTCCGCAGGAAGCGGTACGCGTCCGCCAGCTGCTCGGCATCGTCCTCCGCGACATACCCCTCGGCCGCGAGCGCCGCCAGTGCCGTCAGGGTATTCGGCTCCCGCAACCGTTCGTCACGACGGCCGTGCACCAACTGCAGGAGTTGAACGGCGAACTCAACATCGCGGATCCCGCCGCGCCCCCGCTTGACCTCGATCGCGGCCTTGCCGCGGGCACGGATGTATTCCTCCAGACGCACCTTCGTCTGGCGAACCTCGTCAATCGCCGCCGGGGCCAGCTCGTCCGGATACACGGACGGCATGACGCCCACGACGAAGGCATCGCCGAGGGCGAGATCCCCCGCGACCGGGCGTGCTTTGATCATCGCTTGGCGTTCCCAGGTCGCCGCCTCACGCTCGTAGTAGGTCAAGGTCCCCTCGAGCGAACGCGAGAGCGATCCTCCTCGGCCGCCGGGACGGAGCGTCGGATCCACACGTAAGGCGATGCCCTCGGCCGTCGGCCCCGCGAGCAGCCCGATCAAGCGCGCGGCACACGACTCCATCTGGCTCTGGCGCTCGGAGCCCGAGCCGTCGTGCAGGAACAGCAGGTCCACGTCCGAGGAGTAGTTCAGCTCGGCGCCGCCCAACTTGCCGAGCCCGATAACGGCGAACCCCCCGTCGGGGGCCCCCTCGGAGGCCGCCAGTGACAGGCAGGCCGAGGCGACATCGCTGATCTCGCCGACGATGCTTTCCAACGTGTCATCGCCGAGCAGGTCCCGCGCGGCGACACGCATCATCGCGCGCCGGCGGAACCGACGGAGACCGACCTCCAAGCCGTGCGTTCCCACGTCGTCGCGCAGCTCGTCGTCGATGACGGCACGCGAGCGAGGCGCGATGTCGGCAAGCGTCTGCACCTCGTCGGGATGCGCGACGAGGAAATCGGCGGCGGCGCTCGAGTAGCCGAGGAGCCGGACCGCCACGCGCAGGATGGCGGAGGACGTCAGAACGGAGTGGGCGCCGGGATGGGCGCCCACCCGTGATAGTGCGATGCGCGCGAGTTCCGGATCGGGCGCGCCGGCGAGAGCGCGCTCCAACTCCTCAGGTTCCGAGGCTCCGCTCACCCAGCGAATCGTACCTAGGAACCCGCGGGGAGGAGGTCAGTCGGCCTGAGAGGCCTCCGGGGACGGGTACCCGGTCTTCGTGTTCGCCGCCGCGTCGCCGGCCTCCGCCCCGCCGCCGCCCCCGGCGTCATCGGCGGGCGTGGCAGGCGCCGTGTAGCGGATCTGCTTCCACAGAAGCTCCACGTCTCCCTGTGTCGGCGGCCTCCAGAAGCCCGATACCGACATCCGGTACACGATCCCATCGTGGGTCCAGCCCAGCGTGTACCACGACAACCGCCCCGCGATCCCCTCCCGCCACAACTCGGCCTCGTCTGTGTCGGGGAACCCCGCCACCCTGGTTCCGAGCAGGATCTCCGTCGGCCGGGTGCTCACCTCGACCAGCCCGTACGGGTCGCCCTCGACCGACGAACCCTGGAAGGCCCGGCCGGGGATCACGATCATCGAATCGAGGTGGTACGCGCCGGCGTCGGGGATCCAGGCCGTGACGACCTGCGCCTGATCGGCCGCCTTCTGCGCGCACGCCTCGGTCATCTGATCCCGGCAGATGATGGCCGATGGCGAGATCAGCTTCCCGTCGTAGAAGTCCTGCAGCTGGGTCGCGAGCGTCGTTGCCTGCGAGAAGAACAGGAGGAGCACCGCTGTCATCCCCGCGCTGATCACGACGACCGCGACGATACTCGTCGCTGCGTCGCCCTTCTTCTTACGCTTGGCGTGCTTCGTGCGGCGCTCGATCGCATGACCCACCAAGCCTGCGACCGCACCCGCAAGGACCGCAGCGGGAACCCCGAGCAGGCCCGACGAGAGGGTCGGCAGGAAGAAGGCAGGACCGAAGACGAACACGATCGCGAGGACGAAGGCCCACGACCCTCCGGTGATCGCACCGCGGTCACCCGCGCGACGCAACGCGATCCACGTTCCCGCGGCCGTCCACGCCGGCAACGTACCGAAGAGCACGACGTACGGGATCAACAGCTTGAGGGAGGCACATCCAAAGAGCGCGAGCGCGCCGAGCCCGGCGCCGATGGCACCGCCGATGGCCGCCGGCGCGAAAGCCGCGGGACGCGGGGTCGGCGTGTACGCCCCCGGCTTCTCCTCCGGAGGAGTGGGTTCCGCGGACTCCCCGGATCCGCCATCGCGCTCTTCATCTGACATGGAGGGCATCCTCTCACACCCCCTCCGGAGCCACGGAATTAACCCGGGTGTAACCGAAACCCTGCGGGGCACGTCTAACCTGGCTCGCATGGCCCTGACCCAAGAGGCTCAGTACGTCCTGCGCGCCGTCGAGGAACGCGGGATCCGGTTCATCCGCCTCTGGTTCACCGACGTGCTCGGCTTCTTGAAGGCGTTCACGATCCCATCCCAGGAACTCGAGGCGGCGTTCACCGACGGTATGGGGTTCGACGGCTCCTCGATCGAGGGCTTCAGCCGCATCCAGGAGTCCGACATGATCGCAGTGCCCGACCCCTCCACGTTCCAGGTGGTTCCGTGGCGAGGCGAGGATACCGTCGCCCGGATGTTTTGCGACGTGATCGACCCCGACGGCACCCCGTTCGACGGAGACCCGCGCAACGTCCTGAAGCGCCAGCTCAAACGCGCCGCCGACCTAGGGTTCACCTTCTACGTGGGTCCGGAGCTGGAATACTTCTACTTCCGCAGCGCCGAGGAACCTGTGTTCCTGGATCGCGGAGGCTACTTCGACGAGACCCTCGACGTCGCACCGGATTTCCGGCGACGGACGGTCGAGTATCTGGAGTCTATGGGCATCCCCGTCGAGTACGCGCACCACGAGGTCGCGCCTTCGCAACACGAGATCGATCTGCGCTACACCGATGCCTTGACTATGGCGGACAACGTCATGACATACCGGCTGACCGTCAAAGAGGTTGCGGCGGAGTTCGACGTCTACGCCACGTTCATGCCGAAGCCCGTGGCCGGGGTGAACGGCAGCGGGATGCACACGCACCAATCTCTGTTCACCGGCGACCGGAACGCGTTCTTCGACGCCGACGACGAGTGCCACCTGTCAGGGACCGGAAAGGCCTACATCGCCGGCATCCTGCGACACGCTCCGGAGATCACCTTGGTGACGAACCAGTGGGTGAATTCCTACAAGCGGCTGGTCCCCGGCTACGAGGCACCCGTGTACGTGTGCTGGGCGCGCCGCAACCGGAGCGCGCTCGTGCGGGTGCCGATGTACAAGCCGGGGAAGGAACAAGCCACCCGCATCGAATACCGGTCTCCCGACCCGGCGTGTAACCCTTACCTCGCGTTCGCGGCGATGCTTGCCGCCGGCCTCGAGGGTGTCGAGAACGGCTACGAACTCCCCCCGGAGGCGTCGAACAACATCTTCGAGATGACGGACGAGGAACGGCGACTCGCGGGGATCGCGTCGCTACCCGAGGATCTGCACGAAGCCATCGGGCTGGCGGACGGCTCGAAGGTGCTGCGCGACGCGCTCGGGGACCACGTCCACGAGTACCTGATCCGCAACAAGCGCGAGGAATGGGACGGCTACAAGACCTACGTCACGCCGTACGAACTGGAACGCTATCTCCCCATCCTGTAGGCTCGCCGCCAGCCGCTTCGGGGAGCGATCATGGGGGCGTACAACGGCTGGGTTCTGCTGCACATCATCGGGGTCGCCGGGTTCCTGACGGCGCACGGCGCGTCGACGATGCTCACGTTCCGCGTCCGGAAGGAGTCCGATGCCGCCAAGCTGGGGGCGCTGCTCGAATTCTCCGGGTCCACCACGGCCGTCATGGGCGTGTCGCTCCTCCTGCTGCTGGTCGGTGGTGTCGTGGCGGCGTTCTTGCATCACCTCTGGGGCCAATGGTGGCTATGGAGCTCGCTCGTGCTCCTGATCGCGATGTCGGCGGTGATGACCCCGCTGGCGGCCGGCTACTTCAACCAGGTCCGCGAGGCGGTCGGCGTACAGACCTATCAGCAGAAGAAGAAGGGTATCGAGCCCTCCGCGCCGGACCCGGCGCGGCTGGCGTCCCTCCAGGCGTCGAACCGCCCGATGCTGATTGCCGCCGTCGGCCTCGGCGGCTTGCTGCTCATCCTGTTCCTGATGGTGTACAAGCCGGGCTCCTGACGAACCGGGAGCGCTAGGCTGACCTCATGGTCCGGGTCGCGCTGGCACAGATCAACCCGACGGTCGGTGACCTCGACGGCAACGTCGAGCGGATCGCGGAATGGGCTGCCAAGGCCACCGCTGAGGGCGCCGATGTCGTCTGCTTCCCCGAGCTCGCCGTCACCGGCTATCCGCCCGAGGACCTGGTCCTTCGCCCGGAATTCGTCCAGGACAACCTCGACGCGCTGGACCAGCTCGCGTTCGAAACCCGCTACGGGAGTCCGATCCTCGTCGGCTTCGTCGACCGGAGCCTCGCCGGCGTCCACAACGCGGCAGCCCTGTTGCACGGCGGCGGCATCGTCAAGCGCTATCACAAGATGCAGCTGCCGAACTACGGCGTGTTCGACGAGCGCCGGACGTTCGCCGCCGGCGAAGCGCCGTGTCCGGTCCGCATCGCGTCGGCCGCGTTCGGCGTGTCGATCTGCGAGGACGCCTGGCAGGGCGGATCGCCGTTCGACGAGTACGCCCGTCTGGGGGCGCGCGTGATCGTGAACATCAACGGCTCGCCCTACCACCGCGGCAAGATCTCCGAACGGATCGAGATCTGTCGCGCTCGCGCTGCCGAGACCGGGGCGTGGATCGTCTACGTGAACATGGTCGGCGGCCAGGACGAGCTGGTCTTCGACGGCGGCAGCATGGTGATCGCGCCCGACAGCGAGGTGGCGTGGCGCTCACCGATGTTCGAGGAAGACCTGCTGATCGTCGACCTGGACGTTCCGTCGGCCACGGACCATTTCCCCGGATCGGGGACTCCCGCGATGGATAAGCGTGGTCTGGCAGACCCCGGCTTCATCGCCTGGCCGGACGAACCCGCGGACGTCTACGACGCGTTGGTAATGGGCCTTCGCGACTACGTCAGCAAGAACGGATTCGCCGAGGTCGTCCTCGGGCTGTCCGGTGGGGTGGACTCTGCGCTCGTCGCGATCCTCGCGGCCGACGCGCTCGGGGCTGAGTCGGTGCACGCGCTCGCCATGCCGTCGCGCTACTCCACCCCCGAGAGCCTCGAGGACGCGACGGAGGTCGCAGCGCGCCTCGGCATCAAACTCGACACCGTCCCCATCGACGACGTGTTCACGTCCTACCTGCAGACGCTCGAGCCGATGTTCGCCGGAACGCCGGAGGGACTTGCGGAGGAAAACGTCCAGGCGCGCATCCGCGGGAATCTGCTGATGGCCCTGTCGAACAAGTTCGGATCGCTCGTGCTCGCGACGGGGAACAAGAGCGAGTACGCGGTCGGCTACAGCACGCTTTACGGCGATATGGCCGGCGGGTTCGCACCGATCAAGGACGTGCCCAAGACGCTCGTCTACGAACTGTGCGCGTGGCGGAACGAGAACGGCGTCGGTGGAGCGCCGATCCCCGATCGCGTCCTGACCAAGCCTCCGTCGGCGGAGCTGCGGACGGACCAGAAGGACACGGATTCGCTGCCGCCCTACGGGGAGCTCGACCCGGTCATCGAGGCGTACGTCGAGCACGACCGGTCGCCGGACGAGATCATCATGGACGGGTTCGACCCGGCCCTCGTCGCGTACGTCGTGCAGATGATCGATCGCGCCGAGTACAAGCGGCGGCAGGCGCCTCCCGGCGTCAAGATCACGCCGAAGGCGTTCGGCCGCGACCGGCGCCTGCCGATCACCAACCGTTACGGCCAGAACCGCTAGTCAGTCTTCGAGTTCGTAGACGACCGTGACGGTCACGCGCGTCTCGACGTCGCCGGGGGAGATCTTGTACGCGCCGATGGAGGGCGCCGCCCCGCTCAAGGACAGGGCCCGGTTCTGGAGCTGCTGGTGGTACGGCTCGAACTCGGCATTCGTCTCGTCGATCAGCATGACCTCGCCGACCTCGGCGTCGGCTGCCGCAGCCATCGCTTCCGCCTTCCCGCGCGCACCCTCGATGGCCTCGGTCAGGGCCTTCTCCCTCGCGCCGGTCTGATCCCCGAGCCGGAACTCGATGCCACCGACCACGTTCGCGCCGGCACCGACCGCCCGCGCGGCGATCTCGCCGGCGTCGTTCAACTCCCGGATCGTCACGTCGAACTCGGTCTCGGCGGTGAAGTAGGTCCGCTCCTTCGGCGTGTTGCGGTCCGCGACGCGCTTGTCGAGCCGCAGGTCGGTGGTCGCGATATCGTCTTCGGAGACCCCCGCGGCCTTGAGCTCGGCGAACACGGCGTCGGTGCGTTCGGCCTTCGCCGCGAACGCCTCCTCAGCGGTTTCGCCGTCGCTTCGGACCCCCAGGTTCAGGATCGCCTGGTCGGGAGCGGAACTGACGGTTGCGGTGCCGGAGACCGTGATGGTCTCGGGGATCTCTCCCGGTCCCTCGCCTCCCCCGCCGCCGCCCAGCACCCTGGCGAGCAGAACGCCCGCGACCAGACCCACGATCAGCACGATGATGCCGGCAGATTTGCCCATGACACGACCCCTTCCGGAAGGACTGTCCCGTTGGACGGCCCCTGCGCCTCCAGGGTTCCATAGAATCCAGGCGGGGCCGGTAGCTCAGCCTGGTCAGAGCAGGGGGCTTTTAACCCTCGTGTCGTGGGTTCGAATCCCGCCCGGCCCACCGCACGTCAGGGTTGTGGTCTGCTGGTGCTCCGCGCGGCCTGGCCAGGGTTGTGCACTTGATCCTGACAACGATGGAACCATCTCGCCACGCGGCCGGTCTACTATCAGATGAGGATGCTCACGACTCCCTGGCGGTTCCTTCTGATTCTCACGATTCCCGTCCTCAGCGGCTGCTTCTCAGGGGGCTCATCGCCCGCCGCCATCGGTGGCTCGGCGATCGAAGACCGGGGAAGCGAAGTTTGCACTATTACGGGGACTCCGGGCGACGATCGCCCGCTGATGGGCACGGTGGGACCGGATGTAATCTGCGGACTCGGAGGAAACGACGATATCCGCCCGCGGACAGGGAACGACATCGTCTATGCCGGGACCGGTCGCGATACCGTGCTCGCCGGGGTGGGCAGGGACGAAGTATCGGGCCAGGGCGGGATCGACGACCTCTTCGGTGGTCGATCTGGTGGGGACGTAATCCGAGGCGGGCCCGGTGAAGATACCTTGTACGCAGATCGTGGGCCCGATCGTGCGTACGGTGACGGCGGCGACGACATCCTCCTGGCGGTTGACGGTCGAGACGTGCTCGTGGGCGGGAAGGGAGGCGACTGGCTCTGCTCCGCGGATGGCCAGGGAAACGACTCGCTGTTCGGGAGTCCCGGCCGGGACCTCTTCGGTGCCGACGCCGGCGATTCGAAGCACAACGTTGAAGTGCCGACGCTCTGCTAGCTATCAGGCTGTCAGACGGTGACCGTGCCAACGCCGGCCTCGGACACGAACTTGGTGCCGAAGGGTTCTGACATCTCCGCGAGGCGTTTGAGGATGTCGGCGCCGCGTTCGGGTTCGGCGATGCGTGGGATACCGCTCCCGGTTAGGCGCTTCCCGCGGCCGAGGTCGACCGGGTGGAGTCGGACGCCGGACGCCCGGCCTCCGTCGAACGTCACTTCTGCGATGACGCTCTCGAAGTAGCGGTCGTCGTCGAACCCCTGCGCGTTCAGGAGCGCGCTCACGTCGGCATCGGTCGCACGCTCGGGGTCGTCGTGTCCTGCCTTTTCGAGCAAGTCACGCCCTTCCTCGTACAAGCTGCGGGTGAGCGGCTCTTGGATGTCGCTGAAGATGAAGTTGCCGAGCCCGTAGAAGATCGGCCGGCCTTCGTAGATCTCGATCGGCCACAGCCGATGGATCCCATGCCCGACGAACACATCGGCTCCTGCATCGATGGCCGCGCGGGCAACGTCGATCAGGAACGGCGGCGGCGTGTCGGCGCCCGGACCCTCCTCGTGGACGTGCGCGGAGACCACCACCAGGTCCGAATGCTGCTTGCCGAGCCGGATGCTCCGGAGGTTCGCCTCGAGGTCGGCGGCATCGATGTCGTAGCGGAGCGAAAGCTCTTCCCCCGGCTCGAACCGCGCCTCGAAGAGGCTCAGGTGGTCGGCGCCCGGGCGCGTGGCGAGGTCCTGGCCCATCGCGGCCGGGTCCATCAACCGCCCGATGTCACGAAGGCCCGCCAGCAACTCCGGCGGCACGGTGAAGATCTGACGCAACCGCAACGCGTTGATGCCCGGCCGGCCGAGAACCTCGCCGAACTGATCGAGCGCGGCGGCCGGGTCGAACCGGCCGGTAGGGGCGAAGGAAACGAGACCGACGCGCCCTCCCGACGTCTCCACGTACCGGGCGGCGCGCGCCGACGCCAGCACCTCCCCGGCTCCCGCGTGCACGAGTCCGGCGTCATCCAGGTGGCGCGCCGTCTCGCGCATCCCTTCGATACCCCAGTCGAGGCAGTGGTTGTTCGCGCGGGAAACGATGTCGAAGCCGAGCGAGACCAGATCCTCGGCGACCGTCGGCGGTGCGGCCATGTCCCAGTCGCCCCACGTCCGGGGGCTTCCCCGGAACCCGCGGATGTCGATGACGGACGTTTCGAGGTTCCCGAAGGTGGCGGTCGCTTTGCGGAGGATGTCGACGGCCCCCGCGAATCCCGCGTCACGCTGGAGCGTCGGTGAGAGCGGTCGCGATGTTATGCAATCGCCGACCGCGGCCAGCGTGAACCCGTCCGTCACCCCGATCCCAGGCAGATCTTCGGAGCTCATGGCGCCAATCCTACCGACCGGGCGTTCCTCGCGTGTCGGACTCCGTGCGTAGGATCGGACCGTGACTTCGATCAGCGTTGCGCGGACGAGGGGCGAGCGGATGCGAGGGCTCAGAGGTCAAGCCTTCCTCGAACCCGAGGAGGCTCTGCTCATCCCGAACTGCCGGTCGGTCCACACGTTCGGGATGCGATTCCCGATCGCGGTGGCCTACCTCGACGCCGACTTCCGCGTCCGGGAGATCGTCCGGATGAGCCCGAACCGGCTCGGCCGGCCGCGGCTGCGCGCCCGCCACGTCCTGGAATGCACGGAGGACACGCCGCTCGCCCCCGGCGACCGGATCGACCCCGGCGCCCCGGAGACGTGAGCACGGCCTGCGTCCGGACCCGGCCGGGCGCTCGCTATACTTGTGCGCGGCTGCCCCTTGTGGTGCGAACCCGCCCCCATCGTCTAGCGGCCTAGGATGTCGCCCTTTCAAGGCGGAGACACGGGTTCGAATCCCGTTGGGGGCACGGAAGGCCATGGTCCCGTGGTGTAGTCAGGCTTAACACGCCGCCCTGTCAAGGCGGAGATCGCCGGTTCGAATCCGGTCGGGACCGCCAGCAGACCTCTGGTCTCCGATCGGCCGGATCAGAACGCCATCTGCGCCTTGCGTTTCATGTCCTCGTACTCCTCAGCCGTGATCTTCCCCTCGTCACGGAGTTTCGCGAGCTTCGCGATCTCGTCGGCCGCCGATCCGCCCGACATCCGCCGCTGCATCTCCTGCATCTTCTCGAGGTCATCCTTGTCCTGCTTGGTCATCTTCGGCCGTGCGGCGATGTAGATCAGCGCGCCGACGAGAGGAACGAGGAAGATGAGGAGGATCCATCCCGCCTTCGCGCCGCCGGAGATGTCATTGCGGTGGAAGATGTCGCCGAAGATCGAGATGAAGATCCAGATAGCCATGAACCAGAAGAAGAAGACCACCATCGACATGAACACGTCGCCGATGTTCCATTCTGCAAGCATCGTTCGGTTTCCTTTCGGGTTGGTTGGCTAGATGCCCAGGATCTGCTTCTTCTTCGCGGCGAACTCCTCTTCGGTGAGGAGTCCTTGGTCCTTCAGCGCGGCCAGCTGCTGGATCTGCGCCGCAGTGTCGTCACCTGCTGCTGCAGCCTGGGGCTCCGCCTGCTGCTGTGCAGCGTCTTGCGCCGCGTACTTCTGTTGCTGCCGACGGGATACCCGCCCTGCGGTTCCCGCGACGACCGCGGTCCGCGCCGCAACGCCGACCAATCCTGGTCCTCTTCTCCTCATCGCTGCATCACTCCTTCGTCATCCGAGCCGATCGCCTCAGGCGTTCGACTCGGCCCATTCCACTGCTGCCATGACGACCTCGTGCGGGACCCGCTCGAGATCAAGCAAGACGCCGTCCGCCTCTCGGATCGCATCGGCGAGTTTGGTCGCCCACACATCCTCCCAGACCAGCAGCGCAGCCGACGAGTTCGGCTCGAGCTCCTCAGCCGCGGCCTCGAGATCCTCTTCGTTGAGGAGCCCACCGTTCGCTCCTTCCAGCTCGCCGAAGGCCGCGCCAACCTCCGAGTCCAGATCGCTCAACTCGAGGGCCTCCACGTTGCTATCGGCGTCCTTCATCACGAACGCCAGGTCGATGATGTTGATCGTGTTCGACTTCACCAACTCGGCGAGTGCGGGGGCGATGTCTCCCCGGAACTTGTTGCCCGGGAAGGCAACGATCATGTACTCGACGGGACCGATACTCATCCTGCCTCCTTGTCCTTTGTGCCGGGGCGCAGTCCTGCCTAGGACTCGGCGGCGTACGGGTCGTAGTAAACAGCAAGCGCGTAGATGACGACCACATCAAGGACGATGACCACCATCGACCAGAACGGATGGGCATCGGCGCTGGCGAGTTGCGCCAAGAGGTTGATCCCGGCCAGGACGATGCCGACTATCCGCGCCCAGGTCCGGACGGCCATGACGCCGAGGCCGGCGAGGACGATGAAGGCTCCGATGACGAGATGAACCCAACCCCACGTCGAGACGTCGAGGATGATGGTCGTGCCGTCGCCCGTGGTCACGGACGTCGGATCCAGGATGGCGATAAGCCCTTGGAAAGCGCTCGCCGCTCCGACGAGCACCATGATGACCGCCGCGAACAGAACCCATCCGCCCATCCGCATGTTCGACTGTCTCGACATCGCTCCCCCTCCTCGACCGCGGAATCCCGCGGCTTCCGCAGCGACCCGCCCGTTCGGGCCCCGGACCTGACGAAGGCTATTCGAGCGGCGCGGATGGCGCCAGTTCGCCAACTCCTGGGAGGGGACGGCTTGACCGGGAGGGGACGGCTTGACCGGGAGGTGAGCGGTGCTCCACCCTCTCCCGCGATGCGTATCGCTCGCTTCGCCCTCGTGCTCGCCGTGGCCCTCAGCCTCCTCCTCGTGGACGGTCCTGCCACCGACCCCCACCAGAAGTGCAGGAGCAACCAACCGGCGAGCAGCGGCCCGAGCGCCGTGAGCGCTCCCCCGATCGCGGACCAGAGGGCGATCGACCGGGTGCGCGCCGGTCCCGACCACAGCGCGGTGATCAACGCGAGCGTCGTCGGGAACGCCATCCCCGCCGCCAACCCGCCGAGGAGGCGGGCGAACATCAGGATCTCGATCCGGGGAGCGAACGCGGCCAGGAGACAAGCCGGGATCGAGATCCCCATCCCGAGGAGGAGCATCATCTTGCGTCCGTACCGGTCCCCTAGGGCGCCGAGATAGAGCACGGAAGCGGCGAGTCCGAGTGAGAAGCCGACGGCGACCAAGTTGAGCTGGGTTTGGGACGCGTCGAACGCGTTCCCGATCGTCGGCAGCGCGACGTTCGCGACGGCGAGATTCACGTTCGCGACGCCGGCGACGAGGATCAATGTGGAGAGGACCAGTGCCGGCCGCTCCGGCCCCGTCGAGGACGTCTCGCTCATGCGGACAGGATCGTGTTCAGCTCCATCACTAGGAAGAACACGATCACGACTTCGCTGACAACCCACGAATTCGTGCTCATCCAGTCACGCATCTTCGGCAGGATCTTCTCCGCCCGCTTGCCCATCAGCAGCAGTACGAGGAGGGGTGAGCCGATCAGCAGAGCCGTGGTGAGCAAGAAGGGGAGCGCCTCCACGAGGGGGGCGCCGCGTGACGAGAGATAGCCGCCGACGGTGACCATCGTGATGATGTCGGTCGGCATGAGGAAGAACAGCAGCAACCCGAGCCGGAGGGTGAACTTCGGCGAGGCGGCCTGCAGCTTACTCATCCATTTCGGCGGTTCGGTGGCCTTCCGCTTCAGGTACACACGGACGACGAGGCAGAGCAAGAGGACGACGAGGACGTAGTCCACCGGCGTCGGCCCGGTGCTCTGGCTGTCCGTCGAACCGCCGATGGCTCCGGTGACCAGGAACGCGATCGTCGTGCCGGCGGTGGCAGCAAGCATCGCGCCCGCCACGTACGCGAACGAGTTCTTCTTCGCCTTCTCGCTGGTCGCCAGCATGATCGCGCTGATGATCTGCGGGCCAGCGACCATGACGATGGCGAGGGGCAAGACCGTCAGGAACGTGGACATCGGGGCCGATGATACCCCACCCCGCCAAGGCGACCCGCACGGCTCGCGCCCGGAAGATACGCCGTCCGGAGAGGCCACATAGGATGGCCAGATGCACGGTCGCGTCGTGGTGTGTTCGCTCGGGGGGGACTTCGACCCCTGGCATCTCCCTGCCTCCGGCATCGTTGAACGGACGTGGATCCACGGTGGCGAACGGAGCCTGTACGAGTTCGCGACCGCCGCCGCGTCGGCGGGGTTCGAAACGGAGCTGCGCGGCGAGATCGTCGCAACCGCCCTCGATCAGATGACCGAGGCGGCGGGTGCGAAGGTCTCCGTCGGGTTCGAACCGCGGCGGCCGGAGCCGGAGGACATCGTCGTCGTTCCCGAGGGATGGACCGACCCGCTTTCCTACGCACGCGTGGCGTTCTCCCCCGCTCGGACGCTCCTGCTGATCCTGGGTCCGCCGGGACTCGTCGGGTGGAACTTCCAAGAGGGGTGGGTGGCCCCCGACATCCTGACCGTCGACCCCCACTCGCTCGCACGCCCCGAGTCGTTCCAGGGGATGGCCGCGCTCGGCTTCGAACTCCTCACGAACGCCGTGTCGCTCGCGGAGTCGGCTCAGGTGTCGGGCGTAGCCTGCACGTACGTCGGAAGGGGCACCCCACTCCCGTATCCCGACGTCGCCGACAAGACGCACGACGTGGCGGTCGTCGCGTCCAATCGCTGGGCCGGGATCGCCGATGAGGTCGCGGCCCGCCTTGGAACCGATTCGATCCAGCGGATCGGGCCGAGCGACAACGCGGAGATGATGCGGCTGCTCGGGACGGCACGCGTCCTGCCGTGGCCGGCCCCGATCGACACCACGAGCAGGTTCATGAACGAGGCCCGGGCGATGGGAACCGTCCCGGTCGTCCTGGACACGCCGTTCCTGCGGGGGGTGAACGAGGACACCGGCGGGGTACTCGTTCGGTCGCTCGACGAGATGGTGGATGCGATCGACGACCTGCTGGCCGACCCACTCCGGCTGGCGGCCCTTGCCGAGCGGGCGGCGCTGGCCGCACGCGAGCTCACCGACTGGGACCGCTACGTCGCGGCCGTCGGCGACGTCCTCTCGGCTCCGGCGGAACGCGCCGTCGCCGCCGGATCTGCGCGCGCCGCGGTCGGTCGGTCGCTCGGCGCCTATCTCGGAGAAGCCGCTGCCGCCGAACTCGCGGACGGCCCCTCCCTTCGCACCGCCTACGACGCGCTGCGGCGCCGGTCGATCGACTCCCGAGCCGCGTTCGCGGACCGCCTGCAGGACCTCCGCCTGGAGCTCGAAGCGCTCCGCCGTCGGACGGACGAGTCGAGCCGCGCGTACGAGCACGAGATCGCGGCACGGCAGCAACAGATCGAGGCCCTCCTGGCGACGAAGACCTTCCGCTACACCTCGGCGCTCCGCCGGCCGTACGAACGCATGCGGCGGCGGCGCGGGAGGAACCAGTCGTGATCACCTTCGCCGCCGCGGCCAATCCCGAGGTCGCCGTCGTGATGGTGACGTATGGACGATGGGACTGGGCCCAGCGCGCCCTCGGGGCGCTGGCCGAGCACACCGACGAGATCGAGGTGATCCTCGTGGACAACGCCCATCCCGACGACACCGGCGAGCGGCTCACGTCGGACGTCGACGGCGCCATCGTGGTCAGGAACGAGCACAACCTGGGATTCGGCGCCGCCGCCAACGTCGGCGCGAGCCGGGCGGGCGCCCCACTCATCTGTTTCCTGAATCCCGATGTCATCGTCACGCCGGGGTGGCTCGATCCACTCCTAGCCCGCCTCGGCGACCCCAGCGTGGCCGCTGCGACCCCGCTCATCCTGGGCCTCGATGATCTCGTCCAGGACGCCGGGCCGCTGCTCGGGCGGGACGGGCGCACGGTCGCCCTCGGCCATGGAGGGAACCCGGGTGACCCCGCGTACCGATTCTCCCGCGACGTCGACTACGCCTCGGGCGCATGCCTGGTCGTCGATCGTGCGCGGTTCGAGGCAGTGGGCGGGTTCGACGAGACCTACCATCCCGCGTACGCCGAGGACGTTGACCTGTGTCTGCGACTCGCGCAGGACGGGATGCGCACCGTGTACGAACCTGCGTCGGTCGTCCGGCACGCAGGGGGGGTATCGAGCTCGCCGGAGGAGATCGAGGCCATGGTCGCCCGGTCGACCATGATCCTGCGCGCCCGGTGGAGCTGGAAACTGAACCGGCGCCCCCACTTGGTGGACTGGCAGCATCGCTCCAATCGCGCCGTGGCCGCGCGGGACGCCGAGGCCCTCGACCGGTTCCTGCTCGTCCTCGGCCAGATCCCCGGACCTGGTGATCCGAGCCGGACGGTCGCGGCGTTCTTGCGTTCCCGATGGCCCCGATCACGCGTCACCATCGCGGCCGCCGAGGGCGAGCACCGGAGCCCGGCACTCGACCACCTCCTCGCCGACGGCATCGAGGTGGTCGCGGATCCCGGGGAGCAGTGGTGGGCCGGCCGCATGTTCCACTTCACGACGGTCATCACCGATGCGGAGGGTGAGCAGCGGTTCGGCGACCTTCTGAACCGGATGCAGCCACAGGCCGGAAGGCTCCCGTTGGATGAGGTCGACCCCTCGGAGGCCGCCATTACCCGTCTGGCCGAAGCGGGGGTCGCCCCGGTTCGCCCTGACGGTCCGTCGGCGCCCCGCCATCGATCAGGTCCTGAGGAAGCAGAACGACAAGGGGCATCCGTTCCCTCAAGGCGGAGCTGGAGGCACAGGCAAGAACGCGCCGCTAAGGACTCACTCGGCCGCCAGGAGCCGGCGGGCATTCGCCGCGGCAGTGAGCCCCTCTTCCAGGCCTCTCGCGTCCCGGATGCACTTCACACCGGCCGATCCCGCGCCGGCGAAATCCACGTCGATCGCGCGCATCGCCTTCCGCACGTCCTTTCGCCCTGCCTGAGCACGCAAGTCCTCAACCGGCGCCTGGCCGTCCCGCCGGACGGCATCCAACAGGAGGCCTACGTCGACGGCGTCGTCGCGATACTTCGGCCGCCGCTCGGCGAACAGGACCGCCTTCGCGACCAGCGCCGCGGAGAGGCGAGCGGTCACCACCTCCACCGATGTGCCGTCGAGCCGGAGCGTCAGCGCCTCCGGATCCATCGCGAACGCGAACGCGGTTCCCTTCGCCTCGAAGACCGCCTGCTCCCCCAGTCGCCCGGCGCGACTCCCGCCCGGCGGAACGAGCAGGTCGATCCGGTGGCTCCCCAGCACGAGCTTGGACGGCTCCTCGTCGGGTCGGAACCCGGCATCCCGGAGCCCGGTCGGGAGCTCGCGCAGGCGTCTCCCCCCACGAGATGGGAACAGGGAGAGGTCCACGTCGGTCGTCGGGCGCGGCGTGAGCGTTCCGGTGCTCGCGTAGGCACGCACCATCCAGCCGCCCATGATCCGCCATGCTCGACGATCGACATCCTCGAGCAGCGGCAGCAACAGCCGCATCGTCTCGAACCCGGTGACGTCGGCCGGCTGCCGAGGGTCGAGGTCCAGGAAGCGGCTCACAGGCCCCACGCCTTGCGCAGCCGATCAGCGACGTCCAGCGCGCGCGGACCCTCGACGCTGAGATCGGCGATGATCTGTGCCTTCCCAACAACGGGGACGCCGTCCACAGCGTGAGCCCCGGCAAGCGTCCAGGGATCCCGCGGACCGGCGAGCCGCAGATCCGCCCCCTCGTCGGTCGGCACCGCCTTGAGCTCGTCCCCGAGGACGCTGGCCATGGCCGCGGGGAACACGTAGGCATCCACCACGTCGGCCGGAAGGTACGGCTCGACGCGCTCGGCAGCGCAGAGGCCGCTCATCCACACGCCGATCCCGAGGCGGGCCGCCGCTTCCAGCACGGCATCGAGCCGCTCCGGATACGGCCCGGACAGGTACCAGCCGCCGAGTCGCCGCGCGCCGGCGGGCGCGCGTCCCGTTGAGCGGGTGAGGCGTGTGGCGCCATCGGCAAGCCACGCGTCGAGGAGCTGTCCCGGACGATCCGCATGCCAACCCGCTGTGTCGCGCCGCACGAGTTCCGATTCGACCAGACCGTGCAGGGCGCGCGACACCGCGCCCCGGGAAGGTGGATCGAGTTCGGGCCCCCGGCCCCGGCTCCACGCGACCATCTGTTCCTGGAGATCCGCGATCCTCAGCGGCTCGTCCGGCTTCTCGAGCAGCACCCGCACCACACCCGAGGCGATCGGCGAGAACACCCGCCGCTTCTCGAACGCCCCGCCCTGCGCGGGCGGCTCGACGTGGAAGAAGAGCGGCGGATCGTCGCTCTCCAGGTGCATCCCCCCGCGCCCGTCGATCCACCCGACGCCCGCCTCCTGGATCTCGCGGCGGAGCGACGGGCCGAGCACCGGGGCGGCGATCGCCGTCAAGGACGGCCCGGGCGGCCGGCCGCGTAACTCGTCGAGCTTGCGGACCAGGCCGCGGCGATCCCCGAGCCACAGCACATCGAGCTTGACGCGCCATCCGCCGGCCCGCAGGTCGATGCGGACGTCGGCCCGCCCACCGCCTCCGCTCGGTTCACGCACTCGACCGACCTCCACGCCGGGAACCGCGGCCAGGAGGTCCTGGATGTCACCGGGTGCTGGCATGCCCCAAGTCTATTAGTGTTGCCATGTCATGGCAACCATGGACTGGGTGTCCCACCGACCCGTAGGGATCCAAAAGCCCGATTCACTCAAGCTGCCCTGATGGCGCCGCCAGCCGGTCGAGATGCTCGGCTGGGCATGAGTGGTCAACGCGATGACGTTGGCCCGCCACAGGTCAGCGCTGATCGCAAAGACATGGGCGTTACCGGACCCGACATCCCTCGAATCGCTACACTCAGAACCCCCGGAACCAAGCATGGGTTCGATTTCTGTCAGGATCGATTTCAACAGGCCCCGGCCAGGGCGAGGGCGAGGTCGGCGAGGCCCTTTGACTAGGACCTACGACACAAGTCGGGGCAGTCGGTCCGGTCCCCGCGAAGGTCGAAGGTCCCCTCGGCACCGGGACTGTCGGCCCCCGCCGCAGGTCTTCTGCGATGGGACCATGGCGGTGGTTCCGGAGGACACGAGATGAGACCGGAAGGCCAGGGCTGCAAGGTCAGGGCTGTGATGAGGGGCCGCAAGGTCACTCAGACGGTCAAATCGAGTGTCCTTCGGGACCGCTTTTCGTCGCACCCGATGGGAGGGGAGGGTCGCCACTCCTCTTGTGCTTCGATCACGGAGAAGTACTCCGGTTCGGGAGGTCCAAACGTAGCCGCGTCAGCGTGGCGGAGTTCGTGTAACGAGCGCGATTTCTCCGCGACGGGGATGTCGCCCCGGTGGTCCAAAGGTCCCTCGGGAGGCAAGTCGTTCGGCCGTGGCAGGTCCAATCCTGCACATGAACACTAGGGACAGAGGACGGGCAGTGAGCCCGCCCCGCAGCGGAGAGGCTGATATCGGATGACGCAAGAAGCAACGAGGCCGGCGACAGATATCGCACCGGTTCGGGTCGACAAGGATGCACGCCGGGTGGGGGTTGTGTGGGGAGTGCTTCGTCTTCTCATGGGGTGGACCTTCCTTTGGGCGTTCCTCGACAAGACCTTCGCCCTGGGATTCGCGACCGGTCGCGATCCGGAGTCAGGGGTGATCGCCTTCTTCGGAAAAGACCAGGCTTGGCTGAACGGAGGCTCACCGACCGAGGGGGTCTTGGTGTTTGCCACGAAGGGACCGCTGAAGGGCCTGTTCCAGGGGCTTGGCGGCTGCAACGCGGAAACGATGAGCTGCGCCAGCAATGGCTGGTTGGACATCGTGTTCATGGCGTCGATGCTGCTCATCGGCCTTGGGCTTCTGACCGGCGTGATGACGAGGCTCGCCGCCATCGGGGGCGCTCTGTGGATGGTCATCTTCTATCTCGCAATCGCGATCTGGCCGGACAACAATCCGTTCGTAGACAACCACGTGATCGAGTTCGTCGTCCTTCTCGGGCTCATCTGGGCCAACGCGGGGCGCTCCCTCGGATTCGGGAAATGGTGGCAGGCCAAGGAAGTTGTCCAGAAGCACCCCATCCTTTCGTAGCGCGACGGGTTGCCCGTGCTCTGTCGAGGTGACGGTCGTTGACGCTGACCGACTACGCTGCGATGCATGACAGAGGCTGTCGAAGGCCAGGGCACAGGGCAACCCGTCTCGGATATCCGCCTACGAAAGTTGATCGACGCCGGGATGTCTCTCGCGTCAGAGTTGTCTCCGCCGGCAGTACTCCAACGCATCGTCGATCTCGCGGCTGAGCTCACCGGTGCGAAGTACGGCGCCTCGACCGAGGTCTCGTCTGGACGACATCTTCTCCCGAGCGAAAGCAACTCAAAGCTCTCGGCTACTCGGTCTTCGACTACGCGGCATTCGTTCAGGATCATGTGGTCCCCGCTGCCAAACTCGAGGCGGCGCGCAACGACGGGACACTGACCGCCGAAACTCCGATCTCTTCTGACACCCGGCGGGCATCGGCAGATCGCATCGGTCATTCAGGAAGTGGTGCAACAGCAGCTTGGCTGATTGACCCAGCCTCGGGTGGGCGCTGATGCTCAACGCACAGACCCTGGCCCACCACAGGTCCGCAACGGCCTGTTAGAAGCGGCCTGACCTCCGCCAACCGCGGCACCGCCAGCCAGGGATCGATCCTGCACTGAAAGCGCGAAACGCAGAGACATCGGCGTTCCCGAGACCACTCTGCTCGAATCGCTAGACTCACCGGCTCCGGAACCAGCCTGGATCTGATTTCTGCCAGGATTTCTACAGGCCCGGGCCAGGTTGGCGAGGTCGGGGTGGTAGAGATCGACTCCGGCCCAGGTCACACGCGGTGCCGACATCCCGCTGGTAACGGAATCCCATGATTCGGTAACGCCATGCCGTCATTTTGACCAGGATCCACCAGCCCCTATAGGGTTTCGACATGCCCGAGAAACCGACCCTAGTGATCGTCGACGTGCAGAAGGCATTCGACGATCCGGTGTGGGGACAGCGGAACAACCCCGGCGCGGAAGGGAATGTCGCGCGGCTGCTCGCAGCTTGGCGGGCCGCGGACGCGCCGATCATCCATGTTCGACATCGTGAGACAAACCCCGAGTGGTACTTCTTCAACGAGGGAAACCCCGGGTTCGAGTTCAAGCCCGAAGCGATGCCGCAAGGTGATGAGCCGGTGTTGACCAAGGGAGTGAACTCCGCATTCATCGGGACCGATCTGGAAGAGCGGCTTCACGCAGCGGGCGCCACCACGGTCGTGATCGCAGCGATAACCACCGACCACTGTGGGTCAACCACGGCGAGGATGTCGGGCAACCTCGGATTCGAGACGTGGTTCGTCGGCGATGCGTGTGCAACCTTCGATCGGGAAGGGCCGGATGGAGAAGTCTTCTCCGCCGACCTCATGCACCGCACGGCTCTCGCGAGCCTCCACGACGAATTCGCCGATGTCGTATCGACCGACGAAGCGATCGCAAGACTGGGTTAGGCCTCGGTCACCGCCAACGAGTAAAGGAGACCCACACCATGGGATATGCAGTGATCAACCCCGCCACCGGCGAGACGGTCAAGACCTACGACACCATCACCGACGCCGAGCTCGAGGCCGCGATCGCCGCAGCCGACGAGGCGCACCGCACCTGGTCGAAGTCGACCACGGTCGAGGAGCGCGCGGCCCTCGTGCGCCGCGTCAGCGAATTGCACACCGAGCGCCGCCAGGAGCTGGCAGAGGTCATCGTGCGCGAGATGGGCAAGCCGATCGCGCAGGCGCTCGGTGAGGTCGAATTCGCCGCGGCGATCTACGAGTACTACGCCGACCACTCGGCGGACTTCCTCAAGGACGAGCCGATCCAGCTCCTGGAGGGCGATGGCTCGGCGGTCATCCGCCGCTCGTCGCTCGGGGTGCTGCTCGGCATCATGCCGTGGAACTTCCCGTACTACCAAGTGGCCCGCTTCGCCGGCCCGAACCTCATCATCGGCAACACGATCCTGCTCAAGCACGCCCAGCAGTGCCCCGAGTCCGCCGCCGCGATGCAGCAGATCTTCCTCGACGCGGGCTTCCCGGCCGGCGCCTACGTGAACATCTACGCCTCGCACGACCAGATCGAGCAGGTCATCGCGGACCCGCGCGTGCAGGGCGTCTCGCTCACCGGCTCCGAGCGCGCCGGCGCCGCGGTCGCCGAGATCGGCGGCCGCCACCTGAAGAAGGTCGTGCTCGAGCTCGGCGGCTCCGACCCCTTCATCCTGCTCTCGACCGACGACCTCGACGCCACCGTGCAGGATGCGGTCGACGCCCGACTCGACAACAGCGGCCAGTCCTGCAACGGGGCCAAGCGCTTCATCGTCGTCGACGAGCTGTACGAGCCGTTCCTTGAGAAGTTCAGCGCGAAGCTCGCCGGGACCGAGGCGACCGACCCGACGTCGGAAGACTCGCTGCTCGGCCCGCTGTCCTCGCTGAAGGCCGCCGAGGGTGTCGACGAGCAGGTCAAGCGCGCGATCGAGCATGGCGCAACGCTCGTGCACGGCGGCACCCGCGACGGCGCGTTCTTCCCGACGACCGTGCTGA
>CAZXFL010000006.1:47839-111276 GCA_964640385.1 uncultured Actinomycetes bacterium | reverse complement strand
GACCCCGGGTACGACCTGATCACGATGTTCGAGATGGTGCACGATCTATCGTTCCCGGTCGAGGTGCTCAGCACTGCCCGCAAGCTGCTGGCCGAGGAGGGATCGGTCCTGGTGATGGACGAGAAGGTCGCACACGAGTTCACGGTCCCCGGGGACGAACTGGAGCGGATCTTCTACGGGTTCAGCGTCCTCTGTTGCCTGCCGACCGCGATGGTCGAGGACGGGGCCACCGGCACCGGCACGGTGATGCGACCCGACGTGCTCCGCGGGTACGCGGAGGCCGCCGGGTTCTCGCGATTCGAGATCCTGCCGATCGAACACGACTTCTTCCGGTTCTACCGCCTGCGTCCGTAGGGGCTCGCGGCCTCGGAGGAGCCCGGCTGCGATCGCGTCACCTCGCGCCGCTACGATGCGCGGATGGACGCCGATGCCTTCATCGCCGCCGAACTCGCCCGCCCCGGGAACGAGGGCGTCGAACTCCACGTGAGGACCCTGCCCGCACGTCGCCCGTCGCTGGAGCGCCTGCCGGCGGACCTCCCCGAGCTGGTGCGCGAACGGCTCGAGTTGCTCGGGATCGACGGGCTTTACCCGCACCAGCGGGCCAGCTACGACGCGGTCACCGCCGGCTCGAACGTGATCGTTTCGACCGGAACCGCCAGCGGCAAGACGCTCGTGTACAACCTGGCGTTCGCTACGGCGGTCCTGAAAGACCCGAAAGCCACGGCGCTGCAGCTGTTCCCGACCAAGGCCCTCGCCCGGGACCAGCTCCGGCAGATTCGTTCGTTGAAACTGCCGCAGATCCGGGCGGCCGTCTACGACGGGGACACCCCGCGCGAGGAGCGCCCGCTGATCCGCAGGAACGCCAACCTGATCCTGTCGAACCCCGACATGCTGCACCTGTCCCTGCTCCCCGACCACGCGCGCTGGGCGGACTTCTTCCTGCGTCTCTCGCTGGTGGTGGTGGACGAGGCACACGTCGCGCGCGGCGTGTTCGGGTCGCACATCGCGATGATCCTTCGGCGGCTTCGGCGGCTCGTGGCGCACTATGGAGGCGACCCACGCTTCGTGCTCGCGTCGGCGACGGTGGGGAACCCCGGCGAACTCGCGGAACGGCTGACCGGCCTGCCGTTCGAGGAAGTGACCGAGGACGGCTCCCCCGCCGGGGAGAAGATCTTCGCCCTCTGGAACCCGCCGGTAACCGACGAGCTGAGCGGCGCGCGCCGCTCCCCGCTGACCGACACCGCCTCGCTGGTCGCCGACCTCGTCGAGAGCGGGACCCGGACGATCGCGTTCGCACGCTCGCGCCGGGCGGCCGAGCTGCTTGCCGACTTCGCGCGCAAGCAGCTCCCGGGCGGGCTGAAGGGGAGGATCAAGGCATACCGCGCCGGGTACCTGCCCGAAGAGCGCCGCGAACTCGAGCGCTCGCTCGCCGACGGCGAGCTCCTGGCGATCTGCTCCACCAGCGCGCTCGAACTCGGCATCGACGTCGGCTCACTCGATGCCGCGGTGCTCGCCGGGTACCCGGGAACGCGCGCCTCGATGTGGCAACAGGCGGGGCGTGCGGGGCGGACCGAGGAAGGTTCGCTCGCCATCCTCGTTGCGCAGGACGACCCCCTGGATCAGTACCTTGTCTCGCACCCCGAGGACCTGTTCGACCTCCCACCCGAGGCCGCGGTCGTCGATCCGACCAACCCGTTCGTCCTGGAGCCGCACCTGGCGTGCGCCGCACGCGAGATGCCGCTATCCCGGGACGAGCTCGGCTTCTTCGGGCCGCCGGATGTCGTCGAGCCGGGCGTCGCGGCCTTGATCGAGGCGGGGGTGCTCGTCGAGCGCAAGGAGCTGCTCCACTTCCGAGGGCGTTCGGCGCCTCACCGCGGCATCGACATCCGCTCGGCATCGGGTTCGCTCTACGCGATCGTGATGGAGGACACCGGCGAGTTGCTCGGTACGGTCGACGAGTCACGCGCGTTCGTGCACGTGCACCCGGGCGCGATCTATCTTCACCAGGGAGAGCAGTACGAGGTCGCCGATCTGGACCTGGAGGGGAAGGTCGCACTCGTCGCTCTGAGCGATGCCGACTTCTACACCCAGTCGCGCGATGTGACCGACATCCGGATCGACGACGTCATCGAGGAGGGAGCGACCGGGGATGCACCCGCCTTCTACGGGGACGTTCACGTCACGACGCAGGTCACGGGGTTCGTGCGCAAGATGCACGTGACCGGCGACACGCTCGAGACGGTGCCGCTGGACCTGCCGGCACAGACGCTCGTAACGAAAGCGGTCTGGTGGACGATCCCCACCGCGCTGATCGGCCGGGCCGCGCTGGTCCCGCCCCAGATCCCCGGGGCGATCCATGCGGCCGAGCACGCTGCCATCGGGCTTCTGCCGCTGCTGGCGACCTGCGACCGCTGGGATATCGGCGGCGTCTCGACGCCGCTGCACGCCGACACCGGCGCCGTCACGATCTTCATCTACGACGGCTACCAGGGCGGCGCAGGCATCACCGAGCGTGGGTTCCGCTCGGCCGAGCGGTGGCTGCGGGCGACTCTGGAGACCGTCCGGAACTGCCCGTGTTCGGAAGGATGTCCTGCTTGCGTTCAGTCGCCGAAGTGCGGCAACGGGAACGAGCCACTCGACAAACAAGGGGCGGTGTCGTTGCTCTCGGCGATGCTCGGCATCACCTGGGGCTAGCGGAGCACCCGAACCGTGCCATGCCCAGCTGGAAGGGCTTTACCCTCGCGCGGCGCGGGCCTTGCTCACGGACCGCGCGATCGATGCGATCGCGATGAGTGCGGTGACCGCGACGATCTGGCCCCCGAGGATGATGCGGTTCCAGTCGACCGCCGGCTTCCACTCGACCGTTCCGCCGTCTACCACGTAAGCTCCGGCCGGGCGGGCGTTCAGCCCGAATCCCGCGCCGCTGCCCTTCTGTGGTCCCCGGCTGCCCTCGGCCTCTCCGTCACCACCACCGCCGCCGCCCTGCACCTTCGCGGCGGGGATGACGGTCATACCGTTCTTCTCGAACGGCTCACCGAACACCCGCCGCACGGTCATCAGGTCGCGCGCTTGATCGATCACCTGTTGCACGTCCATCACTCGCCCCTCCGTCTCGGTCACTCCCGCCACCTTGCGCCACCTCCGCGAGAACCGCAACGCCGACATAAGGCACATCCCGAGGTAGGCTCGACCGATGGCGCAGACCTATGTCGCGGTGTGCGGCCCCGGTGAAGCGAACGAACGAGAGACCGGTTGGGCCGAGGAGGTCGGACGGCGCCTCGCGGAAGCCGGAGCGGCGGTCGTCTGCGGAGGACTCGGCGGCGTGATGGACGCGGTCGCCCGTGGTGCCGCCTCCGCGGGTGGCACGGCGATCGGCATCCTCCCGGGCGAGACGCGCTCTGGCGAGAGCGAGCACCTGACCGCCTCGGTTGTCACCGGTATGGGCGAGGCACGCAACGCGCTCGTCGTTCGATCCGCCGACGCGGTCATCGCCATCGCGGGTGAGTTCGGCACCCTCTCAGAGATCGCGCTGGCGCTGAAGATGAACAAGCCGGTCGTCGGCCTCAGCACGTGGGGCTTCTCCAAGCCGGACGGCTCCGCCGCTCCCGACCCGATCGTGCGTGCGTCGGACCCGGCGGAGGCGGTGACCGAGGCGCTCCGGTTGGCCGCGAACCACACCGGTCACCAGGGCTGAGCGCCAACCCACCGGGTCCCGTCCCGTCCGGGACCTTCGCCTCTAGGGGGCCCGGAAGCTGCCTGACAACAATGAGTCATGAACGGACGCACGGGCGCGACCGACCCATGTATGTGTAGGCAGAACTTCGCCCTGATGCGGCCGTAGCCTCGCGCACACAGCGAGCGACAGGGAACGGGGCCGCGAAAGCGGCCCCGTTCTCGTTCTCGGACAGGAGAGACCGTGGACCGATCACCAGCACCGGAAGCGATCTTCGCTCCGGACGAGCTTCCGCGCGACATCCGGCTGCGCATCGAGCGTGGCGCCGGCCGGCGGTGGGGGGAACTCGAGGAGGCGATGCGGCAGCTCGGCGTCGCGCGGCTGCGATTGGTCGGCGTCTACGACGACCGGCAGGAGGCCCACTTCATGCTGCGCACGAGGATCCCCGGCGGGATGTTGACCGCGGCCCAAGCCGAAACGATCGCGGCGGTCGCCGATGACTTCTCCGTCCTACCCGAGGGCGAGACCGGCCCTGAGCGTTTCGTCGAACTCACGACCCGGCAGAACATCCAGCTCCACTGGCTCCGATTCGAGCACCTCCCGGAGACATGGGCACGATACGACGCCGTGCAGCTCGGCTCGATGCAGGCATGTGGAGACTCGCTCCGCAACGTCACGTCGTGCCCGGTGGCCGGCGTCTCCAGCGACGAGTTCTTCGACGTCCGGCACGTCGTGGCGGCCATCCAGCATCTGACCGAGACGGAGCCGGAGACCACCGCCCGACTGCCGAGGAAGTTTAAGGTCGCGGTCACCGCCTGCCCCACGGACTGCATCCTCGCGTCGCTGCACGACCTGTCGTTCACACCGGCGCGGAACGAGGCCGGCGTCAACGGCTTCCACGTCCGCGCGGGCGGCGGACTCTCCGACTACCCCCGGCTGGCATCGCCGCTGCCGTTCTTCGTCTTACCGGACCAGGCCGTGGACGTCGTTCGAGCGACCCTCAGGCTGTACCGCGACGAGGGGGACTTCGAGCACAAGGCCGTGAACCGGTTCCGCATGCTCGTCCACGAGCTTGGCGACGCAGCGATCGCAGAGGGGATCCGAACGCGGCTGCCGTACGAGCTGCCCGGACGGGGAACGGATCTCTCGAACAGACAAGCCGAGGACCATCTTGGCGTACGCCCGCAGCGCGACGGGCGCTCCTGGGTCGGACTCTGCGTGCCGGTCGGACGGATGACCGCGAGCGAACTCGCAGAGGTGGCGGCGCTTGCCCGCTTCTACGGCGACGGTCGCCTCCGCGTCACCCAGCGACAGAACCTCGTGCTGACAGGCGTGAGGGATGTCGACACACTGCTCGCCGAGCCGCTCCTCCGCGATCGCTTCCGCCCCGCCCCCGACCCTTTCGAGCGCGGGGTCGTCGCCTGCACGAGTGCGCCCTTCTGCAAGTTCGCGCTCCTCGACATGAAGCGCACGGGCCGGGAGCTGATCGAGGATCTGCGCCAGCGCGTGCCCGAGTCAAGCTGGCCGAAGCTCCAAGGGATCCGGCTTCACCTGTCCGGGTGCAAGGCCTCCTGCGCGCAGGTGCAGGCGGCGGACATCGGATTCCGAGCCACGATGGGCAAGGACGAGGACGCGTACCACCCGTCTGTCGACGTGGCCGTCGGCGGAGGACCGGACCGGCTTGGCCGGTGGGCGCGTCTCGAGGTTCCCTTGGATGAGGCCTTCGACGGGGTCGGTCGAGCGCTGACGGCCGTCGCCGAGGACGGTGGGGGCTCGATCGACGCCGAACCGCTTCGATGGTGGCCGGGGGAGGTGGGGAACGATGCGGACGGATCCGGCGGCGGACAAGCGTAGCGAGGTCGCGACCGAGAGCGGCGTGCCCGAACCCGACGACAAGATCTGGTTCCACAAGACGGCGTCTGCCGTCATCGATGCCGATCGGTGCGTCGGATGCGGCGGCTGCATCGCGGCGTGTCCGTCGCGCTCGATCTCGGTCGGGTCGGACGGGAAGCCTACCCTGATCAAGATGTGCACCGGATGCTCGGCGTGCTGGGACTTCTGCCCGCTGGCCGGGCTCCGGGTCGAACGACTCCAGGCGCTCGACGCGGGCGACGGAGAACCCGACGCTCCCGTGTTCGCGGCGTATTCTGCGCGCGCCCGCGCTTCGCACCGGGGCCAAGACGGCGGGGTCGTCACCGCCCTGCTCCAGGAGCTGCTCGTCGCAGGCGAGATCGATGCAGCCATCGTGTCGCAGCGCGAGGACGCGTTCCGGGCGAGGACGGTCCTCGCGACGACGTCCGAAGAGATCGGACGGGCCGCCGGCAGCGTGTACCACCAGTCCGAGCCACTCGAGCTCCTCAACCGCACGCTCCCGGACGGGATCCGGCGAATCGCCTACGTCGGAACCCCTTGCCAGATCAACGTCCTACGCGCCCTCCAACGCTACCCCTGGCCGCTCCGCGACGACAGCGCGCCGAAGGTCGTCCTGGCGATCGCGCTCTTCTGCACCCGGTCGTTCGACCCTTTCAAGCTGATGGAACTCCTGGTCGAGCGCGGAGACGACATCGGCCGCATCGAGCGCCTGGACATCCGCGACGGGAAACTCTCCGCGCGCGACGCGGACGGGGGCCGCCGAGACCTGGGGCCGATCAAGGCCTTCCGGGAGGCGAGCCTCAAGGGATGCGACGAGTGCGCCGACTTCACCGGGAACCTCGCGGACCTGTCCGTAGGGAACGTCGGAAGCGACCCGGGAGCCAGCACAGTCCTGGTCCGCTCCGAAACGGGGTTGAAGGCATGGGACATGGTCGAGGAACACCTCGAGTCCGACCCGATCGAGGATCTCGGACCGGTCTGGAAGATGCGGGACCGGAACCGGAACCTCGCCGTCACCGCCCTCAACCGGGACTACGACCCGGACGCGCCGCTGTGGATCAGGTACGGATCGCATCTCGAGGACTACGCGGACACCGACCGCGCACCACAGCCGGCGCCACCGTTCCGGAGCCATCACTACGACGTGAGCTGCTAGATCAATCACCGGCGGTGGTCAGAGGTCCTTGCGCCGCAGGGCTACCTGCGCGAGCAACAGCGCAGCCACCGTCCAGCCCACGAGTGCGGCTGCCAGGATCGCGGCTGCCCCGCCCGCTCCGAACGACTGGGTGAGGTAGGAGCCGAACGGGCCCAGCGCGGTCCCTTCCGGACCGGTCGCCAGGAGCGCCAGGACCCGGACCGCCTCCAGCGGGTTGAGCATGATCGCGCCGAGCAGCCAACCCGGCCCCAGCCGAACGACCGGAGCGATCGCCGCGAGCGCCAGATCCATGCCGAAGGCGAAGACGATCCACACCACCACGGACAAGGCAAGCGCCTGCGTCCGCCCGCTGGCGAGGGCCGACAGCGCGACCCCGATCGCCACGCACACCGCCGACAGCCCCAGCGTCGCCACGACGAGGGCCAGCAAGGGGATCACCTCGCCGCTCGTCGCCACTCCCGAGATGACCAGGGCCGCGGCGCCGAATCCGACCGCGATGGTCGCCCAGAGGGAACCGGTCAATCCGGCGAAGGACCCGAGCACGATCGACCGGCGCGAGATGGGCTGCGCACCGATCATGGAGAGGAGTCCCTGCTCCCGCGCAGAAGCCAGGTGCCCGGCCCCGAGGAGCAGTCCCATCAGCGACGGCAGCAGCACGCCGAGATTCACGAGCGAGTTCGAAGTCGGCCCGGCACCCGTGAGCCCGAGTTCCCGAACCGAGCGGAGACCGAGCAAGGTGACGGCCATCGCGAGACCCGCGAACACCACCGCCGTCCCGAGGACCCAGCGGCTGCGGACCGCTGCCCGGAACTCCCAGCTCGCCAGCGCGGGCACGGCTCCCCTCATGTCGCGGTCTCTTCCTCGTCCACCTGGCTCGCGGGTTCATCGACAACCCGCAACACCGGTCCAGACGACACGAGCCTCCCGTCGGACAGTTGGATGGCGTGATCCGCGATGGCGACGGGGGCGCCGCTGGAAAGCGCCGGCGCGGCGACGAGCGCCGTGGCGCCCTGGTCCCGCAGATGCGAGAGCAATTCCCAGAAGACCGAGCGTCCCTCCTCGTCGAGGTTCGCGACGGGCTCGTCCAGTAGAAGGAGCCGCGGCGAGCCCACGAACGCTGCCGCCAAGGCGACTCGCTGCCGGTGACCGCCGGAGAGCGTTCCGATCCTCGTGCTCCACGGGCGCAGGAACCCGTCCGGTACCGGCAGGCCGTCCAGATCTGTTCCTCGGAGCCGCGCGAACAGCTCCAGCACCTCCCCGATGGTCGCGGTGGCCGGAAGCGAAACCGTCTGTGGCACGTAGGCGAGTTGCCGACGCGCCTCGACGCCCCCGTCGACGGTCACGCCGCACACCCGGACGGTCCCCTCGAATCGGGTCAATCCCGCTATGCAGCGGAGGACCGTGCTCTTGCCGCTCCCGTTCGCGCCGGCGAGGGAGGCGATGCGACCCGGTGGGAGCGCGAAGCTGACGTCGTCGAGGCTCCATGACCCGAACGACTTCGAGAGATCCTCGACCTGCAGGATGGGGGCGTCCTCAGGCATGACGCAGCCGACCGATCGCGCGCGGACGCCGGGCCCGTGCGACTGCGGCCGCGCCGGCAAGCAAGGTTGCGGCGGCCAGGACCGAGAACAGCGCCGGATCCGATCCGGAAGGCGCTGCCTGGTGGACGACGGGTTCCACAGGTCCGACCAGGGGGGCGGGATCCGAGATCGCGGGATCCTCAGGCGACCACCGGTTCTCCAGGCTCCCCAGGAGGCGGAAGCCCGGGCCGGACGCGAAGACCTGAAGGTCGGGATCGTGGGCGACGATACCCTCGACCACTCCCGCATCCGTGAACGACACATCCCCGATCCCGTCACCGTCCGCGTCGTACCCGCGGTAGCCACTCCAGTAGTTGCCGACGCCGTCCCTGCTCCACGTGACGCCGTTGACCCGCTCACCGTCAGAGGTCAAGACCGGAAGGGTGTTCTCGACGAAGTTGTTGCGCGTGAAGATCGTCGAGCTGGTCGAGGGAGCGAGGTCGACCCCGATCTCGTTCAACGCGATGGTGTTGCCCTCCAGGAGCGCAGTACCGCCCATCGTTGCGCCAGCGTTCTCGACGTGGATCCCAACCCGGTTGCCGGCGATCGTGTTCCCGACGGCCGTGATCCGGTCTGCGTCCTTGATCAGTAGGCCATACCCCGTCGACGGAGACCGGTTGGCCACGAGCGCGTTCGCCTCCAAGCGCACGGGGCCCCCATACATCAGGACGGCTCCGGCCAGGTTGCGTTCGAAGCGGTTCCCTTCGAGGACGAGGTTCAGGGCATACATGTCGTGAACGGCGTACCGGCTTCCGGTGACCTGGTTCTCGGTCAGGGTGATGCCGTCGCCGTAGGAGAGGTAGATACCGTCACGGACGGCGTCGATCCGGTTGCCGATGATCTGCGCGCCGCGGGCGTTCCACAGCGAGATCCCGTCGCTGCGGGTCGAACCGGACATCGCGTGCGTATCCGTCGTTGCCGTCTCGCCGGTGGCGTGGCCGGTATCGATGATCGCCGCGTCCTCGAACCCGGTCACGCGGTTGTCCTCGACGATGACATCGCTCGCACCCCGGATGGCGATACCGATATACGCATCCTCGATGACGGTGTCCTCGATCCTCGCGCGGTCGCCCTCGACCCAGATGGCCGAAGGAGAACCCACAGGACCGGCGCCGGTATCCCGGATGCCGAGGCCGTGCACGGTCACGTCGTCCGCCGCGATCGTGAGGACGGTGCCCGCCCCGTCGCCATCAAGCACCGCACCCATGCCATGGAGCATGATCCCGGGGGTCGTGACTACGGCCGTCCCGTGGTAGGTGCCGGCAGGGATTTGCACCACGTCCCCGGGCCGTGCACTATCGATCATCGCCTGGAGAGGGCCGGATCCCGCCGCCCGGGAGAGAGGTGCGGGCGACGGGTCCGGCGCATGCTGCTCGTGCTCGTCCGAGGCCCGGGAGGGGTCCGCCGCGAGAGCGACGGATAGGGCCATCAGGAGCGCGATCAGCGAACTCGAACGACTCATCGGCCATCTCGGTCGCCGGTCGGCCGGAGCCGTTCGAGGAGTCCCGGGCCGAAGGTCAGGACAGCTGCCGCCAGGAACAGCAGTCCCGTACCCAGGCCCGGGTACGACCAGGTGGTGAAGTTCAGGACTTTCGTGGGTCCGATAACGAGCGGAGTGAACGGGTCTATGCGGATCGCCGCGTCGGGCTGCACGCTGTGCCCGTATTGCCACAGCCGGAGCTGGACGTCCGCGAGCGCGCCGATCGGGACGAGCCACATCGCGGCGAGGAGGAACCCGTGGAGCCAGCGGGGCCGTCGGATGAACGCTGCCAGGATCGCCCCCACGATCGCGAGGATCATGGCCGGGAGCCACAGCTTGGTCTCAGGCACGTCCGCCGTTGAGAACGCCTTCATCCCAACGTAGTGGTTCAGCTCGTTGATCTCGGCGATGTCGCCGATGACCTTCCCGTTCCCCCAGGCCTTGAGAGTCAGACCGTCCGGGTACTGCGGAGCGCTCAGGTTCGCCTGCCAGACGGGCAGGTTGATCGCCAGGACGATGAGGACAATGGCCACGGCTCCGCTGAGGAGCCGTGGCCACCAGGACGCTCCGGGAACGGCAGTGGCCTCGTCCGCCGGTCCATCCGGTACGACTTCGAGCCTCGGAGCGCTCGTCGCCGTCTCTGCGGCCTCTGCTGCCATCGCTCTCTCCTCTCCACTCCGATGGTGCGGTGGTACTAGGCGACGGTGAGCGTGCCCACCATCGTCGGGTGCACGTAGCAGTTGAAGGCGTACGTGCCGGCTGCGAGTCCCGAGATGTCGTACTCCACCGACTCGCCGCCGTTGATGACGGCGTTGTCCTTCGGGGCCCAGATCGGCTTCCCCGTCGTCTCGGTCCCCTCGAAGACCTGGATGTTGTGCGGGATCCCCGGGTCGTCGTTGTCGAACGTGATCGCGAAGTCCTCATCGGCCGGCACGTCAAGGACCGACGGCTCGAAGCCGAGCTGGATGCCGTTCACGGGCGCCGTCACGATCAGCGCACCGGCCTCGTCCTCGGTCGGCGCCTCGGACGCCGGGGCCTCGGTGATCGGCGACGGTGGGATGGGCGCGCCGGTCGAGCCACCACCCCCGCTGCTGCTGCAGGCCACCAACGCAAGGGCGAGGATCGCCCCGAGGGCCAACGGTGCCAGTCGGCGGATCTCCATGTGCACTCTTCCCCTCTCCTCCGGAGCCTCTCTCCGGAACCGGTGTAGCTACTCGGGTTCCACCTGCAACCAGCCCTGCATCTCCAGGTGCAGGGCAGAACAGAACTCGGTGCAGTACATGGCGAACGTGCCGGCCCGGTTCAGCGGCAGGTCGATGGTGACGACTTCACCGGGGTCGACGCTCGCCATGACGTCGTACTGCGGGATCGCGAAGCCGTGTGTGGCGTCCGGTGTCTGCTCGATGTTCGTCAGGTGCAGGTGCAAGACGTCGCCCAGCTTCGCCTCGATGACGTCCGGCGTGAAGTGGCTCCGCATCGCCGTCGCCCAGACGTGCAGATCGGTCCCATCGCGCTCCACGCGCTCGTCGCCGGCGACCGTCGCGTTCGGCGACTTCTTGAAGTTCATCGGATCGGTACCGGGCTCGTAGATCTCGAGGGACTTGATCTTGTCCGACTTGATCATCTGGGAGTAGTGGGGCTCGCCGTTGCCGATCGGCGCGTCTGCGAGCACCTTCAGCGGGCTCTGATCGAGATCGATCAACTGGAAGTTCTGCGGCTTGAGTGTCCCGACCGGCGGGAACCGGTCGATCGACCACTTGTTCAGTGCGACCATCCACTTCCCGTCGGGGTTGACCGTGTCGCCCTCGGCCGTGACGAGGTGGCCGATGTTGTACTGCACCGGCACCTTCTCGACCAGCTGGAACTCCTTGCCCGCCGGCACCCCGGCCTTCGGACCCAACGTCCATTTGGCGATCGCGCTCTCGACGAACAGGGATGTGTAGGCGTTCCCCTCGTTGTCGAACTGAGTGTGGAGCGGGCCGGCGCCCAGCTCGACCTGCGCCTCGAGGACCGAGTCGAGCTTCAGGATCGGCACGCCGAACTCGTCCTCGCCGTCGTAGTCCTGGCCCTCGATCGCAGCCTTGATCTTCTCGGTCGAGTAGACAGAGCCGTTCGGGTCGAGCTTGCCGCTGACGCAGATGTAGTCGCCGGTCGGGTTCACATCGACCCCGTGTGGGTTCCGCGGTTCGGGTGCGAAGTGCAGCAGACCCTCGCGGTTCGCGACTGCGAGCGGGATGACCTTCACCCCGTTCAGCTCCTTGATGGAGCCCGACTTCGCGACCTTCTCGGCACGCTGCCAGTCGATGATGTGCATGAAGTCGTAGTCGTTCTTGGTGGCGCTGGTCTCCAGCGGCGGCTTGCCCTGCAGGACGCCACCGGTCGCCATCTCCGTGTTGTAGGAGTTGATGAACCCGTACCCGAAGCTCGACAGCTTGCCGGCATCGGCGAGGTCCTGGGTGTAAGGCGGCAGCTCGATCTGGAACGTGCTGTCCAGGTCGAACCGGCCGGTGTTCGGGTCGAGCTTCACCCAGGTCGAGGCCCCGCGGTAGTCGGTCTTGTACCGCGAGAGCGGCGCATAGCCGTCCTTGGTCCAGGGGCACGGCGACATCGACGAGATGTGCACGTACTCGCTGTTGGGAGTGACGAAGCACCCCCCGTGCGAGGTCTGGATGTTCGGAACGTCCCAGATCTGCTTCGTCTTGAAGTCGCGCAGGTCGATCATCGCGATGCGACCGTTGGCGCGGTCGTTGATGTAGAGCCAGCGACCATCGTAGTCGCCTTCGGTCTCGGACAGGGCCGGGTGGTGGGTGTCGCCCCAGTGCAGCGGGTTCGACTTGAGGGCATCCGACCCACGCCCGAGCACGAGGTTCCCTTGGTCCGTCCCGTAGCCGTACCCCTGCCATGCGTCCGGCGTGAACACCGGGATCTCCTTCAGCAGACGCATCGAGGGGACTCCGTAGACCATCATCTGACCGGAGTGGCCGCCGGACGAGAACATAAAGTAGTCGTCATACTCGCCGGGCGGGACGAAGCTCTGCAGCGCTCCGTCGACCTGTTCCCCGGAGAAGCCGCGCGCCTTGGCGATGTCGTTCGCGGCACCCCCGCTTGAGGACGAGAAGGCGAGACGCGATGCGACGACACCGCCGACCGCGCCCGCCCCGAGCATGCCCAAGGCTGCTCGCCTCGAGACCTTCGGAGCATCCATCTTCTGGTTCGGACCCTCGCCCATCTCAGCCTCCTCATCGCCTCACGCACACCGTGGGGTGCTCTCGCATACCTGAAGGCACGATAGGTGGGAACGGGATGCGTTCTCAGGGCCGGAGGTCCTGTGCCACATGGGACCATCGGTCCCGCACCGCGTACGGCGCAACATCCTCGGGGAACCCGAACGAACCCGGTTCGTAGGAGCACGATCCCTCTTCCTGGAGGGGATCACCGGTCAGGGCGAACGCCCGGGAACGGGACCCCCCGCAGACGGCGGCGAACTCGCACCGGCCACAGCGGCCCTTGAGGAGAGCAGGATCTCGGAGACTCGTGAACAGCGGGGACGTGCGGTAGATGTCGGCGAGCGAGCGACGACGCACGTTGCCGGCCGCCAGCGGCAGGAACCCGCTGGGGGACACCTCACCGATATGCGAGATGAACACGAACCCGTTGCCGGCGCCGACGGGGAGCGGCGGGCGCCTGACGTCACCATCGCCGGAAGCCAGGCCGACCGCACGCAGTCCCTCGCGCAGACGCAGGTATGTGTCGCCGAGCCCGAGTTCGGTCACCGGGTTGCGGCCGCGCTCTTCGAGGATCCGGCGCTGGATGGACACCCGCCGGAACGCGGGCGCCTCGGTCGTCTTCACGGAGATCACATGGTTCACGTCGTAGAGGAAGTGCAGGACGTCCTCGCCCTGGGCAGGGCTGAGTTGCGGCAGCCGCGTCCCCCGCCCGGTGGGGACGAGCGAAAAGACGCTCCAGGTCATCGCCCCTTCTCGGAAGACGAGACGAGCGATGTCTGCGAGGTTCGGCAAGTTCGCACCACTCACGGTCGTGTTGATCTGCACACGGAACCCCAGCTCGCGCGCATCCCTCCACGCCCTCATCGTGGCTTCGAATACGCCGGGGACGCCGCGGAAGCCATCGTGGATGTGGGGGACCGATCCGTCCACCGACAACGACAGCGCAGAGACACCGGCGTCACGGAGGCGAATCAGGTTCTGCCTCGTGAGCGCCGGGGTCGCCGACGGCGCAACCGCAACCGGAAGCCCGAGGGCCCTCGCCGCGCCGACGAGATCAAGGAGATCGGGGCGCTTCAGCGGGTCGCCACCCGTCATCACGAACAGCGGTGGGGGCCTGCCGAACCTCGCGATCTCCTCCAGGAGCGCGCATCCCTCGTCGGTCGTGAGCTCATCGGGATCGCGTTCCGGCTGTGCGACGGCCCGGCAGTGCGCACACGCGAGATCGCACGCCCGCGTCAGCTCCCAGATCACCAGGAAGGGGCGATCCGCCGGGTCGTGACGAAGGGTACGTATCGCCCGCATCCCGCCCCGTGCACTGGTCGTCATGGCGTTCGGAGCATGGATCACGACAGAGCGTGGTGCCTGGGTCTTCGGTCCTCGTTTCTCCGGGACCCCCCCACCGACGTGAGGGGGGGGCCGGTCAGGCCGGCTTGACCACCATCAGGTAGACGATCACCACGACCCCGACCGTCTCGATCACGAGGATCCAGATCGGCCTCGATGACCGGAGGAGCCGATCGAGTTCTTCCGGGGGTGGCCCCTCACCTGAGAGGGTCGCGTCCATGGCCCGGCGCACGCGCAGGTAGTGCGGGACCGCCAGCGGGAACGCTGCCGCGATGAGCACGACCAACAGACCGACGGACCCCCAGATCCAGGCCTGCCCCCACCAGCCCCCCTGGATCCCCGTGATGATCCCGCTCACCACGAGCAGCAGCAGGGACGCGTACATGACCGGTCGCGAGGAGCGCGAGAGCCCGAGGAGGGCCTGGATCCGAGCGGGATCGCGTTCCCGGCGGATACGCGACGCCGCAGCGACCGTCGCCCCGTGCGCGCCGACGAAGCCGAGAACCCCGATGATGTGGAGTATCTTCCACGCTTGGTACACCGGTCGGAACCCGTCCCGTGACCGGCTAGCTTCCCGGCATCGTCGTGTGCCGCGCCAGGTAGGCTGCCGCCTCGGCCCGGCGGGCCACCTCGAGCTTGGACAGGATGCTCGATACGTAGTTCTTGACCGTCTTCTCCGCGAGGTTGAGGCCTTCCCCGATCTCCCGGTTCGTCTTGCCGTCCGCGACGGCGGTCAGGATGCGTTCCTCCTGCGGGGACAGCCGGGCGAGCTTCTCGTCCTTGAGCAAATGCTTGCCCTTGCGCAGCCGGTCGAGCACGGCGCTGGTCACCTCGGGGTCCAGCAGACTCTGGCCCTTGCCAACCGCCCGCACGGCCCGGACCAGTTCGCCTCCCTTGACCTGCTTCAGCACATAGCCCGATGCTCCTGCCATGATCGAGGCGAACAGCGCTTCGTCATCCGCGAACGACGTCAGCATGATGACGTGCGTCTTCGGATGCCGGGCACGGATATCGCGTGTCGCCTCGATGCCGCTGCCATCGGCCAGGCGCACATCCATCACCACGACGTCCGGCCGCGTCCGGTCCGTCTCGTCGAGAGCCTCGCGGACCGAACCGGCTTCGCCGGTCACCACGATGTCGTCAGTGGCCTGGAGCAGGGCCTTGACCCCGTTGCGGACGACCTCATGATCGTCGACCAACACGACCCGCAATGGCTGCTCGCTCACGACGCTCATGGTCGCACGCCCGGCGATCGGACGCCAGCCGCCGGGGGCTGCGACGGCGCAGCCGCCAGGGAGATCAGCTCGTCCCCGGCTCGGTCGAGGAATTCCTTGACCATAGCCTCGGCCACCCGATGCAGGAGGGCCCGGTCGATCGCCGCACCCACCGCCCCGAGGGGTGGGCGATAGCGCGCACTGATCGCGAGCTGGGTTCGATGGGGGCCAAGCTCGGCCACCTCGACATCCGCCTCGAAAACCGGGAACAGGGACTGCTTCGACGCCGCGCGCCACGTCATCGGCAGCACCGTCCGCGACGGGACCCGGATCGGATCGCGGAGCTCGATGACGACCCGCCTCTGGAGCCGCCCCCCTGTCGTGAGCCCGACTTCCCCGAGGAGCGCCTCGCCTCGCTGCTCGACGTCCTCGACCAGACCGGGGATCCATCCGCCGGGCTCATCGAGCAACGCCTGCTCGACGACGGATTGGGATAACGGGAGCTCCAAGAAGTACCGCACGAACATGCCTCAAGCATCCGCGCTCACGCGCCCCCCCATCAGGGACGAAGGACCCCTGTACGGTGGGACCACCAGCCGTATCCGCCGGACCGACTGGGGCCCACACTGACGTCATGAGGGAGAGAAGCCACGCCGTGCTGCTAATCGAGTCCAACCACACAGAAGCCGGACGACTCGGCTCCGCGCTCCGGGGGGCGGAGCATAGGGTTGTTAGGTGCGGAGGGCCGGGCGCAGGTCCATGTCCGGTCGAGCACGGAGGGCCGTATGGTTTCACCCGGGACGCGGACGTCGTGCTCCTCGACCTCGCACTCGAGACCGAGGCATCGCTCGAGGGTGGCGTTTCCCCGGGCGAACTCCTCGCCTGCTACCTCGGGGAGGGCAAGCCGGTCATCGTTCTCACCCGTGCGGCGCACGGGATCCGGCCCTTCCTCGACGAGCGGGTACAGGTACTCGATCGGCCACCGACGATCGAGTACCTGTCGAGGGCTATCGTGCTTGCGCTCCGCCCGGCGGGGTCCTCGCCCGTCCCATCGAAGGTCGCCCGCTGATTCCGACGACACCACCCGAGGAGAAAGGTACAGCCATGGATGTTCCCGCTCGCCACCCCGTCACCCCGGTTCTCATCGCGGGAGCGCTCGTGCTCACACTGATCGCTGCCGCATGCGGCAGCAGCAGTGCCGAAAACGCACCGGGAACGGCCGAAGGGACGGCGTCCGCGTCGCCCACCGTGACCCTCACTGAGTTCAAGATCGCACCGGCGGAGCTGACGGTTCCGGTGGCCGAACCTCTGCGCATCAACGTGAAGAACGCAGGTCAGGCGCCGCACACCTTCGCCATCGCCGTCGGCGACCAGACCTTCGAAACCGCGCTCATCGCACCGGGAAGCTCCGAGGCCCTGGACGTACCGGCGCTCGAGCCGGGGTCATACGAGATGCTGTGCACGGTGGCCGGCCACAAGGAGTCGGGGATGAGCGGGACGGTCGTCGCCGGCATTCCCACATCCGCCGACGAGATGCCGGGGATGAACCACGGCGGCACCTCGATCGCCGACATGCTGGCCGGGCACGAAGCCAGCGTGAAAGCGTTCCCGGCCGAGACCGAGGGAACGGGCGCGCAGCCGCTCAAGCCCACGATGGACGACGGCGTGAAGGTGTTCGAAGTGACCGCCGAGGCCGTCCAGTGGGAGGTGTCGCCAGGCGAGTTCAAAACGGCGATGGCCTACAACGGCACGGTGCCCGGACCCGAGCTGCGGGTCTTCGACGGGGACCGGATGCGTGTGCACATCCAGAACGAACTCCCAGAACCCACGACGATCCACTGGCACGGGATGCACGTTCCAAACGCGATGGACGGCGTCCCGTTCGTGACGCAGGACCCGATCATGCCGGGTGAGGACTTCACGTACGAGTTCACGGTCCGCAACGACCCGGGCCTGTACCTTTACCACTCGCACTTCAACGCAACGGCCCAGGTCGAGAGCGGCCTGTACGGACCCATCGTGGTCCAGGACCGCGGCAAGGACGCGATCGACGCGGACGTGGAATACACCACCATCATCGGTGACGGCCCGCTCGGGTTCGTCCTGAACGGCAAGGGGTTCCCCGCAACGGCACCGATGGCAGCTGCCCGGGGCGAGACGGTCCTGCTGCACCTCGCCAACGTCGGGGAGGCGCTCCACCCGATGCACCTGCACGGGTACGACTTCACGGTGATCCGTCAGGACGGGCAACCCGTCAGACCGCCCTCGACCGTGAATACGCTCGTCGTGCCACCGGGAACGACCTTCGACGTGCTGATCCACGCGAACACGCCCGGGGTCTGGGCGTTCCATTGCCACATCCTGAGCCACGTGGAAGGTCCCGACGGGATGTACGGGATGGTCACGGCCCTCGTCGTGGAGTAGCCTGCGCGGCGATGGAGCTTGAGCGCATCCTCGTCGGCGTCGACGGATCGCCCGGATCCCTCGCCGCCCTCGAGTGGGCGGCCGGCCTCGCCACACAGGTCGCGGCCGAGGTCGTCGTCGTCCACGGGTTCGAGATGCCGGCGCTCGCGGCAGGGCTCCGATTCGCCGCCGTGCCGCCGAACGTCCTCGACGAGGCATCGGACTCGGCGCGAGCGCGAACCCAGGAGGCGCTCGAGGGGGAGTGGACCGAACCGCTCCGGCAGGCGGGCGTCGAGCACCGCACCATCCTCGTGGAACACGGCGGTGCGGGCGCGATCCTCGATGCGGCCGATGACGCGGGCGCCGGCCTGATCGTGGTCGGCTCCCGAGGCCACGGCGGATTCAGCAACCTGCTGCTCGGCAGCGTGAGTTCGCACCTCGTCCATCACGCGCACCGGCCGGTGGTCGTGGTTCCACACGGGTAGCCTCGCTCGGACGCGCGCGGGCGTTCGGAGCTAGATCGGGATCGACACAGTGACGGTGCTGCCCTCGTCGGGAACGGAGTCGACCCGCGCCTCACCGCCGAGACCGGTGGCGCGTTCGCTCATGTTCCGCAAACCACTCCCCGTCTTGGACGCGCTCGGATCGAAACCATGCCCGTCATCGTCGATCTCGAGGATGGCCCGGCCGCCCTCCCGCCAGAGCGAGATCCGGCACGTGGCGGCCGCGGCATGTCGGCCGACATTGGACAACGCCTCTCTCGTGAGCTGAACGACATCTCCGGCGCGGGACGCAAGCTCGGCCGCCGCCTCGCTCTCGACGTCGGTCACGGTCATGATGCCGGTCTTGGCTTCGAAGTCCCGCGCCATCTCCTGGAGCGCCTGATGGAGCTGCCGATCCGCCAGGATCCCCGGCCGCAGGCCGAAGATGTAGTTCCGCAGGTCGCGGATCACGCGGTCGATCTCGTTCGTCGCTCCCTCGATCCTGGCTTGGGTGTCGGGATCCTCCGACAGCTCCGCGATGCCTTGGAGCTCCATCCCCACCGCGAACAGCGCCTGGATCGCCCCGTCGTGGAGTTCGCGGGCGATGCGCTCCCGTTCCTCCATGACCGCCAGGCGCTCAAGCTCCTGCCGGGCGACGGTCGCCTCCTCGTACAGACGCGCGTTCTCGACGGCGGTTCCCGCCTGCGTCGCCAACACGACGACCGCACGTTCGTCATCTTCGGTGAAGACCGGCGCCCCGCGCTTGTCCGTGAGGTAGAGGTTCCCGAACACGCGCCCGCGGGCCATGACGGGCGCGCCGAGGAAGGAGGTCATCGGCGGGTGGTGGTCGGGGAAGCCAGCGGAGTTCGGGTGCGATCCGATATCGGAGATGCGCTGCGCATGAGGATCGTGGATCAGTTGTCCGAGCAATCCCTTCCCGACCGGCGGATGGCCGATCGCCCCACGTTCGTCGTCGCTGACCCCGACCGTGATGAACTCCTCGATCGCGTTCCCGTCGGCATCCATCACACCGAGCGCGCCGTAGCGGGCCCCGGTGATCTCGGTCGCGAGTTCGACGATCCGCTGCAGGACCGCCGGCAGGGACAACTCGGCGGCTAGCACCATGCCGGCCTCGATGAGTTTGCCGGCGCGGACGACGGAGAAGTCCCACTGTTCGACCATGAGGGGCCAGCCTACCCTGCTCCCGACCAGGGTTCGCCGCTAGGCACCGGTCTTCGCCCCGCCCCTCCTGAGGAACGTCCCGGTCACGCGCTTGATCGTCGCGCGTTCGGTGGGCGTCACCCCGACGAGCAGCACCGCGACGCCGTAGATAAGGAACCCCGCGAGGGACGCCGCGATCAGGTTCGCGAACCACTTCGCCTCGGGAACCAGGAGATGCACACCCAACATGGCCGCCGCACCCAACGCGGTCGGGACGATGAGCCGTAGGTACTGCCGGTTGAACGGCCAGATGCGCACGAAGCGATGGACGAGGAGCAACCGCGCGATGGCCGAACACGACAGCGTGAGGGCCTGCGCGATCGCCGCGCCCTTCATCCCCAGCACTTCCGGCCGGGCGAGCACTATGGCGACACCGATGTCGATCGCGAACCCGCCCGCGTACACCAGCAGGTCCCAGCCGGTCCGGCCGACCATGATCAGGATGAACCCGACGGTCCCCACCATCACCGGCACGATCATGCCGATGATCAGGATCCGCAGGGACGGGGCCCCGGCTACGAACTCCTGCCCGAAGATCCGCAGGATCTCCTCGGGAAGGATCGCCAGCATCAGTAGCACCGGGATCGTCGCCGCCAGCGTCCAGCGCGTCACCGCCTTGTAGAGCCCGTCGAGCCTGGCCGTTTCTCCCTTGTGGTGCAGGTCCGCGACGAACGGGCTGAACGTCAGCGACACGGACGTCAGGAACAGGAACAGGGACTGCGCCACCAGCAGCGTGGCGCCGTAGACGCCGACCACTTCGCCGCCGAGCGCACCTTCGGCGCTCCATAGCCACCCGAGGACGAACAGATCGGTGAAGAAGATCAGCTGGGAGAACAGGGTCGCAGGCGCGCGGAGCGCTCCGAACCGCAGCAGCGCCCCCGCCTGCTCCTCGGGGATGCTCTCGCCGGTCATCTCCGACGGGAACGCCCGCGAGAGCCTGCCCCAGCCCCACCAGGCGATGACCAACGCGATCGCCCACGAAAGACTGAAGGCCAGCGTCGTCATCCCGGCCGTCTTGGCGAACGCCCAGCCGCCGAGCGAGAGGACGATCCACCCGATCGGCTGGCTGATCCACTGGCCGTAGAGCGTGTAGCGCATCACCTTGAGTCCGCGCGTCGCTCCCATGTAGGCGAACGCGACCGCGCACAGCGGGATGCCGATCGCCGCCGCTTGGAACGCGGTCCGCGCGGTCTCGGGCAACGCCGAGAACGTCTCGGCCAACCATCCGGCTCCGAGGAACGCGACGACCCCGAATCCGAGCGAGATCGTCGTGGCGATCCAAACCGACCGCACCACCAGCGGGCGGATGCGACCCCGGTCGTCACGGCCATTCAAGATGGCGACCAGCCGGACATTCGCGACGTCCATGCCGAAGCGGGTCGCCGCTGCGGCGATGAATGCGAACCGGGTGGCCTGCGTGACCACGCCGTAGTCCTGCGCACCCAGCGCACGCGTCATGATGACCTGAGCGATCACCGTCGCGATCGCGAAGATGCCGAGGCCGAGAACGTTCTGGCTGGTGTTCCCGAGGATGTTCCTGTGGTCCGCCGAGATGCCCGGCGTGGGGATGCCCGACGACTCGAGCTCTGCCTCTTCCGCCGCGGCGGCCTGCTCGAGCTCCGACCCCTTGTCCAGGTCGTCCGTGGGAGCCGCCTTACTCCTCGAGATAGCCGAGACCGGCGAGATGCTCTTCCATCTCAGCGATCTCCTGCTCGGACAACCCGGCCGCATCGGTGGAGGTCGCGGCCGCCGTGACGACACCCTCGTCGACCGTCACCTGTGCGTCGGCCACGACCTCGTGCAACACGCGGCCGGTGTGCTTGACCGACGCCGGCGCGTCGAGCGCGGCCAGGATCGTCGGTGCCAGGTCGATCAGTCGCGGCTCGGTCTCGAACGGCGTGACCTTCGGGCCCGCGGCGACGATGACGCCCTCGGGGCGGTGATCGCCGGCCAGCCAATCCGCCTTCTCGACTGCGGTCTTGGCGTGCGTGAGCGAGTACTGCTCGGCCGGCACCATCAGGATGTCCGGCGCCTGGTCCGCGAACCGGCCCTTGAAGATCTCTTCCTTCTTGTAGATCTCCCTGACGGGCTTCGTGCCGGTTTCCGGGTCGACGAACGAAGCAAGCGCGTCCATCACGTTCTCGCGAACCTGCTCGAAGTCGTTCGGGTCCACGATGCCGTCGGGATCGCGGCCGGCGAGGTTGATCGACACACCCTCACCCGTGGAACGGATCGACGTGTACGCCTTTGTCTTGGACCAGCTCACCGGCTGCTTGAGACTGACCTTGCCGTGCAACCCGAGCGCGTCGTAGACCTTTCGGGCGACGGCACGCGCCGGACCCCACTGCATCGGCCCGTAGATCATGTTCGACGCGTCGAACTCCAGGAACCCGAGCTGCTTGAGCAGGTGGTCCATATGGACCGCACGGGAGGTGCTCTGGAACCCGTGGTCGGACATGAAGATGATGATGTCGTCGTCGTTCGTCTTGGACACGAACGAACCGAGCGCATCATCGAGCTGCCGGTAGATGTCGACCACCTTCTCGTAGCGCTGGGTCGTGCGGTTCTCGGCGTACTCTGGGTGATCAGGGCCCACGTAGTTGGACAGACAGTGCTGCGTGCGGTCGATCGATACCCACACCGACGCCATCAGGTCCCAGTCGGTGTTGTCGAGCAGCCACTCGGTGGCCTTGATGCGCTTGCCCGTCACCTCAAGAGCCTCGGCAAGGTACGGGTCGGGCTTGTTGTGGTACGTGGTCCAGCTCATCCCGTTGATCTCCCACGGGACGCCGGCCCTCTCCAACTCGTCCGGCAGGTCAGCCGGATACGAGTAGGTGCGCCCCTTCGGCAGCACGCCGCCGGCCAGGGACGCCCCGCTGCCGAGTTCGGGAGGCGGGAACATCAACGGAACGTCGGCGTACACGCCGGCCTTGCCCGCAGCCGCCAGGTCCTCGACGAAGGTCCGCTCCTTGATCGACTTGAAGTTCACCGGGTACTGCTTGTGCGTACCCGGGATCGTGTCGAGGATGTCGTAAACCCCGTGGTCAACCGGGTCGACACCGGTAAGGAACGACGGCCACGCCGCCCAGGAATGCGTCGGGATGGTCGAGCGCAGCACGCTCTTCTGGCCGCGGTCGATGAGGGCCTGCAGGTTCGGCAGGACGCCCTGTTCGATGAGTGGGTCCAGGATGCGCCAATCCGCGCCATCCCAGCCGATCAGAAGTACTCGGGACATACCGATTCCGCCTCGTTCGTGCCTCAGGGACGGCCACAGTGTAGCGAACGGACCCGCGACCCCAACTTAGGGCGGAACCGGGCATCGGAACACGCGATTTGACACCGGGGCGGGACCCCGGTAAATATATCGGACCGATATATCGGTCCGCTAGGCACGAGATGCCCGTGGACCGGGCACGGAGCTACCGGACATGCTCGAACTTCCGATCCTCGGCCTCCTGAAGCAGGAGCCCATGCACGGGTACCAGCTCTCTAAGGAGCTGACCGACGTGCTGGGTGGGTTCTGGCGCGTCTCCTACGGGTCGCTCTACCCCACCCTCAAGCGCCTCCAGAAGCAGGCCGCAGTCGAGACGCAGGAAGCAGCCCTCGGCGGCCGCCGCAAGAACGTGTACCGCATCACCTCGGTCGGGGAGAAACTCTTCGAGGAGTTGCTCCAAGAGGGGGGACAGGAGACCTCCGAAGACACCAAGTTCCGGATGCGCTTCGCGTTCTTCCGCTACCTCAAGCCGGAGACGAGGATCCGTCTGCTGGAGCGGCGCCGCGCGTTCCTCGTGGAGCGCCTCGACACGATCCAGGCGCGCCTGGCGACGGTCTCGCCGAACGCCGACTCGTACACGCTGTCGCTGATGACACACGGACAGAATGCCACCGCCAGCGACATCGCTTGGCTCGACGACTTGATCGCGGCCGAGCAGCACCAGATCGCCGCGGCCGCCACCGCCGCCAGGCCCTCTCGGGCGCGCGGCAGTGACTCCCGCCGGACCGCCTCCACCACCCGAGGGAACCGCCGCGGCACAACCACCACCCGTCGAAAGGAGCACACCATATGAGCACGGTCAAGATCGCGATCGTCGGGGTCGGCAACTGCGCCTCGTCGCTCGTCCAGGGACTCGAGTACTACAAGGACGCCCCGCCGGACGAACGCGTCCCCGGCCTGATGCACGTGAACCTCGGGCCATACCACGTCTCCGACGTGGAGGTCGTCGCCGCGTTCGATGTCGATGCGAAGAAGGTCGGCAAGGACGTCGCCGAGGCGATCTTCACCGAGCCCAACAACACGATTCGCTTCGCCGACGACGTACCGCCGCAGGGCGTCATCGTCCAGCGGGGACGGACGCTCGACGGGTTCGGGACTTTCTACCGCGAGGTCGCTGAGGAGTCCGACCAGCCTGAGGTCGACGTGGTCGGGGTGCTGCGGGAGTCCGGCGCGGACGTGCTGATCTGCTACCTGCCCGTCGGATCGGAGGAGGCCGCCCGCTACTACGCGCAGTGCGCGATCAACGCCGACGTTGGGTTCGTCAATTGCCTGCCCGTGTTCATCGCGAGCGACCGCGAATGGGCGAAGCGCTTCGCCGACGCGGGCGTCCCGATCATCGGCGACGACATCAAGAGCCAGGTCGGCGCTACGATCACCCACCGGGTCCTGGCGAAACTCTTCGAGGATCGCGGGGTCGAGCTGGACCGCACCTATCAGCTCAACTTCGGCGGGAACATGGACTTCATGAACATGCTCGAGCGTGAGCGCCTGTCGTCGAAGAAGATCTCCAAGACGCAGTCGGTTCAGTCGCAGCTCGACGTGCCGCTGGACAAGGACAACATCCACATCGGGCCTTCGGACCACGTGCCTTGGCTCGAGGATCGAAAGTGGGCGATGATCCGTCTCGAGGGCCGCAACTTCGGCGACGTTCCACTGAACATCGAGATGAAGCTCGAGGTCTGGGACTCGCCGAACTCGGCCGGCGTCGTGATCGACGCCGTCCGAAGCGCGAAGATCGCCAAGGACCGTGGTATCGGCGGCCCGCTGATCGGCCCGAGCGCGTACTTCATGAAGTCGCCGCCGGTGCAGTTCTCGGACGAGGCAGCGCGCGAGATGGTCGAGGAGTTCATCCTGGGCAATGGGCAGTCGAAGACGCAGGACTGGACGTCATTCTTCGACGCGCACACCGCCTGAGCAGCCGTCGGCCGAGATCCGTCGGATGCCCGGTGCGGCGCAGCGCGCCCGCGAAGCGCTTCGTCACGAAGACTTCGCACGGCTCTTCGCGACCCGGCTGAGTAGCCAGTTCGCGGACGGACTCTTCCAGGCACTGCTGGTCTCGACAGTCGTCTTCTCACCGACCGAACAGGGCACCCTCGAGGGATTCGCCAAGGCGCTCGTGTTGCTGTTCGTCCCGTTCTCGCTGATCGGGCCGTTCGCCGGAGTGTTCATCGACCGCTGGTCCCGACGCAAGATCCTGGTCGCTGTTCCGGCGTTGCGCGTGATCGCCTCGCTCACCATCCTGCTCGTCCCGGTGGAGTCGCCGTGGTTCTACGCCGCCGCGCTGTTGGTGCTCTCGGCCAACCGGTTCTTCCTGGCGACCGCAGCGGCCGTGGTCCCGCGCCTCGTGCCGACCCAGGACCTGCTCATGGCGAACTCGATCGCGTCGGTCGGCGGCACGGTCGCCAACGTCGGTGGCATCTTCATCGGTGGACTCATCGCTGGCGCTGTGGGCGACCGCCCGTTGCTCGCGGCCACGACGATCCTCTGGATCAGCGCGTCGTGGTTCGCCTCGCGGATCCACCGGAGCCTGTCCGCGGGGCGCAGCGCCAGCCGGCTGCATCGTGAGCTCCGAGAGGCGGGGCTCGAGTTCGTAGACGGGATCCGGCGACTCGGACACACCCCCCGCGCCCTCTGGCCGATCCTGTCGATGACGACCGACCAGTTCGTGCAGGGCTACGTGGTCGCCCTCTCGCTGTTCGTGTTCCGCGACCGGTGGGAGGAGGGGATCGGCTCGTACTCGTGGTTCGTGGGGACGGGCGCGATCGGCGTCTTCGCGGGTCTGGCCACGGTCGGCCTCTTCGAGACCCGCCTGTCGAAGGCCCGGATCGTCTCACTCGCGTTCGTCGTTTCGGGGATCGGACTGATCGTGGCCGGATTCGTGATCACGCCCATCACGGTGCTGGTCGTGGCCTTCCTGATCGGGCTGACGTTCGCGTGGAAGAAGGTGCCGGCCGACACGATGGTTCAGGAGGCGGTCCCAGATACGTATCGCGGTCGCGTCTTCTCGGTCTACGACGTCGGCTACAACCTCTCGCGGGTCGCGGCGGCGATCGCGGCGATCTCCCTCGTCGGGACGCTCGGGGATACCGGCTCGCTGATCGCGGCGGGTGTCGTCATGCTGCTGTGGTCACCGATCCTGCCGACGGTCGTTCGTAAGGTACCGGAGTTCGCCGTCCGCTTCTACGCGGGGAGCCGCGGCGAGGAACGGCCGCGCGCGATCGTGCGCGGCGGGCCGGAGGAGCCGGTCGAGATCGAGGGTGAATGGCTCGAGGAACGGGACGGCGAGCGGTTCCGTTGCTTCCGCCTCCAGGTCGGAGCGGACGACGTCATAGACATCTCACGGCGCGAGCCCGACGGCGTCTGGCAGATCGACGACGAGGGTTGACCCGCGGCGGGGCGCGCCGCATAGTTGGCGCCGACATCGGGCACACGAAGACCGGGAGGCGGGATGCAGTACATCAGCGTTGGGCGGCGAGCACTGGCCATCATCATCGACGGGTTCGTCCTGATCCCGGCGTTCGTGCTGGGGGCGATCCTGTTCCCAGACTTCGCGGCATGCACGAGCATCTCGTCGCCCGGGGGCGGGTTCAGCGTCAACTGCAGCATGGACGGGCCGGCGTTCTTGGTTCCCCTGCTGATCGGGTTCGCCTACTTCATCATCCTCGAAGGTACCGCGGGGGCAACGGTCGGCAAGTTCATCGTCGGGATCCGGGTCCGGCAGCTCGACGGCACGCCGATCACGTGGAAACAGTCGACCATCCGTAACCTCCTGCGGATCATCGATGGTTTGTTCTTCTATCTGGTCGGCGCGATCATCGTGTGGAACTCGACGCCGCTGCGACAGCGGCTCGGTGACCAGACCGCGAGCACGGTGGTCATTCAGCGGGGATCCGAGACCGCGGCCGCGGCCTCCGGGACGCCGCCGGCCGCACCTCCCTACCCCCTCGGATAGCCACGAGACCGGCTCCGCACCCTCCCCGCGCGGCGGAGCGGAGCGTAGATCAGGACGACGCGTCCGGCGATGGCCGACCCGGGTACGGGACCGAACGTCCGGCTATCGATCGAGACCTCCGGCGAGTCCCCCTCGACCCACACGCCCTCGGAACTCGTGCGAGTCACACGCTTGACGAGTTCGAAACCGGGGGTCCGAGGATCGTCGAGTACGACGACATCGCCCGGCTCGACCCGGCTCGCGCGCACCGCGAGCGCCCAGTCACCGGACTCGAGCGTCGGCGACATGCTGGCCCCCGCGATGGCCACCCGGAACGGACGCCGCCGAAGCCATGCCGCCACGAGCGTCATGGCGGCGATGAGTGCGGCGATTTTCTTCAATTCCGACCTCGGTGGTAGGGTTCGAAACACGCGACAGAAGGAGGTTCAATGCGCACCGTATCCGAGTGGATCCGCCCCAGGCGAACCGTCCACGCCCACTGCGATCTTCCCTGCGGCATCTACGACCCGGCCCAGGCCCGCATCGAGGCCGAGTCCGTGAAGGCCTGCCAGGAGAAGTTCGCCGGCTCTGACGACCCCGTGTTCAAGGAGCGCGCGATCGGCATCAAGGAGCGGCGCGCGAACATGGTCAAGGAGCACCTCTGGGTGCTGTGGACCGACTACTTCAAGCCGGAGCACCTGGAGAAGCACCCGGACCTGCACGAGAAGTTCTGGACGGCGACCAAGCTCGCAGGTGAGGCCAAGAAGTCCGAGGATCCCACGCAGGGCCAGTCCCTCCTCGACGCGATCGACGAGATCAGTCAGATCTTCTGGGCGACCAAGTCCGCCTGAGCACACTCGATCGTTCACGGGGGTCCGCGCTGAGCGCGGGCCTCCACCGTTCCCGCTGCTACGCTCCGCCGCGATGAAGGACATCGGACTCGCGGGCGTGCCGTTCTCCGGACGATCGACGTTGTTCACGGCGCTAACCCGCACCGGCGCGGCGGGCGGGCGGTCGAACCAGGCCGTCGTCGAGGTCCCGGACCCGCGCCTGCAGGTCCTGACCGACCTCGAGCATTCCCGCAAGTCCGTGGGGGCCCAGGTCCGGTTCGTCGATATTCCGGGCGGTGTGTCCTCTCCCCAGGGGCTTGCGGACCTGCGGACCGCTGACGCCCTGGCCATCGTCCTACGGGTATTCGGAGGCGAGAGCGACCCGGCCAAGGAGCTCGAGGACGTTGCGGCCGAACTTCTCCTGGCCGACATGGCCGTGATCGACTCGGCGCTCGACGGAGCGCAGAAGCGCCTGAAGGGGAAGAAGGGCACGTCGGACGAGGTCGCGGTCCTGGAACGCGCCCGCGACGCCCTGGCCGCCGATCGCCCCCTGCGGGACGCCGGCTTCACCGACGTCGAGGCGAAGCACCTGAAATCGATCCAGCCGCTGACCCTCAAACCGTGGATCGTCGTCGCCAACCTCGAGGAAGGTGCCGACATCCCCGACGGCCTGCCGAACGGAACCGTCCGCGTCTACGCGTCCATCGAGGCGGAGACCGCAGAGATGGAGCCCGACGAAGCGCGGGCACTCCTGGAGGAGTTCGGCGTGACGGAGCCCGGACTCGAGACCGTGATCGCTGCCTGCTACCGCGCGCTGGATCTCATCACCTTCCTGACCACGGGGGAGGACGAGACCCGCGCGTGGGAGGTCCGCCGCGGCGCCCCCGCGCCCGAGGCCGCCGGTGTCATCCACACCGACCTGGAACGCGGGTTCATCCGAGCCGAGGTCGTTTCCTACGACGACCTGGTCGCCGGCGGCGGGTGGGACGCCGCGCAGCACGCCGGGAAGGTCCGCGTCGAGGGGAAAGACTACCTCGTCCAGGAGGGCGATTGCATACATATCCGGTTCGCGGTGTAGCCTGCTCGTTCCCGCGCCGAACCCATAGTAGCTTCGTGGTCACATGCCTCGTCGCCGAACCTCACGCGTCCGCAACACCCTGGCTTACCTCTCAGTCACTCTGGCCGCCATCGGGCTCGTCGCCCCATTCGTCGCGGTATCGGCGATCATGCTGGGTTTCGCCTCGCTCGACCTGACGGTCGGTCCGTCGGTGACGCAGCCGTCGACCTGGGTCTACATCCCGTTCGCCGTCATGCCCATCCTGTGCGGCACCACGGCTTCTTCCTCGCCTCTTCGGTGCGTGCCCGGACAAGGAAGCGACGGCGACTTGCCACCGCCGCCCAGCGCCTGGGGATGCTCGCTGCCGGCATCGGCCTGGTCGCTGGGATCCTGTTGATCGTGATCCAGGGCGCATAGGCCCCTCTGCCACACTGGCACGGATGGAACCCGCCGCGGCTCGCCCGCCCTTCCGGATCGGCCTCGGCGAAGCGACGGGGGCCGTCGCGGACCTCGGGGTGTTCGTCCCGCTCGCGATCGCCCTGATCGTCGTGAACGGCCTCGCGGCCGGGGCGGTCTTGCTCGCCGCCGGAGCGCTCGTCCTCGTCTCCGGGATCGTCTTCCGGGTGCCGTTCCCAGTCCAGCCCCTGAAGGCGCTGACCGCGGTCGCGGTGGCGGAACATCTTGCGCCGGAGGTCATCCACGCTGCCGGACTAGAGATCGCCGCGTTCCTGCTCCTGATGTCCGTGAAACACGTCGCCGACTGGATCGCCCGGTTCTTCACGCATCCGGTCGTCCGATCCCTGCAGCTCGGGGTCGGGGTGCTGCTCGTCATCGCGGCGGTGAAGCTGGTGGCCGATCCTCCCGACGTCTTCGTCGGAACACCGTCCTCGCCGTGGCCGATCGTCCTGGGGGCCCTCGTGCTCGGGATCGTCGTCTGGGAGGCGCACCGGAGACGCTACGGCGTCGCGCTCGCGGTGCTGGCTGCGGGCACGCTCGGGGCGATCGTGGCGGTGCAACCAGAGATCGGGGCGCCCGTGTTCGCTCTCCCCACCCCGTCGCTCCCACCGGCGGCGGCGTTCGGCACCGCGTTCGTGCTGTTGGTGATCCCACAGCTGCCCCTGACGTTCGGGAACGCAGTCGTCGCCGTGACCGAACTCGAACACGAATACTTCGGCCAGCGCGCCGCGCGGGTCACCCCCAGCAACGTCTGCATCTCCTGCGGCCTGGGCAACGCGGTATCGGCGTTGATCGGCGGCATGCCGATGTGCCACGGCTCCGGAGGGCTGACCGCTCACTACCGGATGGGCGCTAGGACCGCCGGGATGAACGTGCTCCTCGGTGCCACGCTGGTCGTCCTCGGTCTGTTCTTCGCATCGCAGGTCGTTGCCATCGTCGGTCTGCTGCCGGTGTGGGTACTCGCCGCGTTCCTGGCTTACGCGGGCATCCGCCACGCGCTCCTCGTCTGCGACCTGCGGGGGGCGACGCTGCTCGCGATGGTTGCGGCCGGTGCGGTCGGCGCGTGGCTCGGCAACCTGGCCGTGACGACGGCGCTGGCCCTGCTCTTCGTCCACCTTCCCCGGGTAGCGCGCAAACCCCCTGCTCCCGAACCCGACTAGGTGTGCTGCTCGCGGCGGTCGAACGCGTCCTGGGCGGAGCGCGTGTGACGGACGATGCGATTCGCGGCGGCATCGATGTCGGCGCGCAGCGCGTCGCAGTCGGCGGCGTCCGCGATCCGGCGGAGGATGCGGAGCAGTTCGTCGGAACCCGCGGTCGCGATCGCACCGTGGCGTTCCTCGTGGGGGATCACCTCGTCAGTCATGAACCGCTCCCACTCAGCGATGGCCGCCGCGTCTGCATCGGATGAGACGAGGTTGGGGTACTCGAACGTCAGCGTCTCGGACACATGGATCCTCGACGCCCGGCAGGAATCGCCGTCGGCGACCGCCGAATATCCCCAACGAAGGGACCACCGCGTAGCGGCGACGGCGTCCTGCCCCTTGACCTTCGGGCCCCGCTTCTCGATCTGCGCGTTGATCTCCTCGATCGTCGACCCGGTGACGCGGTAGCACATGGTCGTCGTGGTGATCTCGACCGAACTGGCGAGCGACCGCTCCTTGCGGCCGCACGCGACCAACCCGTCCGATCCGGGCCGCAGCACCCCCGGTCCGAACGCGTCCTCGTCCCGCACCGAGACGCTGGGCGATGGGACGGGCGGCTCCATCGGTCCGCCGTCGGACCGCGGCGGCGGACTGTAGATCGACGGCTCCGGACCGGAAGCCGATGGCGACGGCTCTCGCACGGGGACCGACGGCAAGGGGAGTTGCACGACACGCCGGCACGCTGGGAGGAGCGCCACCAGCACGACGGTCAGGAGGAGCAGCCGGGTTCGGGGCCGTCGAAGCATCTCCTGAGCGTAGCCGGAGCGTCGGGTCAGGCGTTCCGCCCGGCCCACCATCCGTCGAGGAGCAGGAACGCCTCGTCCTCGTCGATGGGGCCGCGTTCCATCCGGAGCTCGAGGAGATAGTCGAGGGCTTCGCCAACGACAGGGCCGGGTTCCATCCCGAGACGATCCATGACCTGCTTCCCATCCAGCGGCGGCCGGATCGCCTCAAGGGTCTCCTGCTCTGCGAGCCGCGCGATGCGTTCCTCCATCTCATCCTGGAGCGCCGCGAACTCCGTCGCCTTCACCGCGTTCTGGGTGGTGCAGTCGGCACGGGTCAGCTGGTTCAGCAGGTCCAGAAGGTGGCCGGCGTCCCGGACGTACCGCCGGACCGCGCCATCGCTCCACCCCATCCGATACGTGTGGAAACGTAGGTGCAGTTCCACCAGCGTCCGGACGTCGTCGATCACCGCGCTGGGGTAGCGAAGGGCGCGCATGCGTTCCTCCGCCATCCGAGCCCCGACGACCTCGTGGTGATGGAACTGCACCCCGTCGTCCGTGATGCGTCGCGTCGCTGGCTTGCCGATGTCGTGCAGCAGAGCCGCGAGCCGGAGCACGGGATCGGGTTCGCACCGCTCCACGACCGCGAAGGTGTGACTCAGCACGTCCTTGTGCTTGTGCACCGGGTCCTGCTCTAAGCGCAGCGCCGTGAGCTCCGGAAGGAACTCGTCCGCCAGCGCCGTCTCCACGACCAGGGCGAGGCCCAGCGACGACTTGGGCGACACCAGCAACTTCGTCAGCTCGTCGTTGACCCTCTCGGCGGACACGATCTGCAGCCGTTCGTGCATCTCGCGCATCGCCTCGACCACGCGGGGGGCCGGCGTCACGTCAAGCTGCGAGATGAACCGCGCCGCGCGCAGCATCCGCAGCGGATCGTCGGAGAACGCGATCCCGGGATCGAGCGGCGTGTCCAGCGTCTTCGCCGCCAGTGCTTTGACTCCGCCGAAGGGATCCACGAAGACACCGTCCGGGAGCCGGACCGCCATCGCGTTGATCGTGAAGTCGCGGCGGGACAGGTCGGTCTCGATATCGTCCGCGAAGGTCACCCCGGGTTTGCGGTCTTCCGGCCGGTACACCTCGCTACGGAACGTGGTGATCTCGAGGTCGTGGCCGTCCTTGCCCGCGCCGACCGTACCGAACCGCACGCCCTTCAGGTACTGCCGATCGGCCCAGCCGCGCAGCAGGCGGAGCGTCTCCTGCGGATGGGCGCTGGTCGCCAGGTCGAAGTCCGACATCGGTCTGCCGAGGAGGGCATCGCGGACCACGCCTCCGACCAGGTACAGCTCCTCCCCGGCCGCGCCGAACCGCTCGCCCAACTCTCGGACGAGTGGATGCACATCGATGGCGGTTCCCGACATGGCTCACGCTCCGGACGGGATCGGGTGGGCAGGAACGCGGAAAGCATACTCCGAGGATACGGCCGTCCGGCCGTGTCGCGGTTCGCTCGGTGCTCGATCGCCTACGCGGGTCCGCGTCCAAGCTCACCGCGGAGGAGCAGGAGGAAGTCGTGCGGGTTGCTGGCGGCGCGCTTGGCGTCTTCCTCGGTGACCATGCCCTCTTTCACGAGCGCGACGAGATGCTGATCGAAGGTCTGCATCCCGTAGAACTTTCCGTCACCGATGACGTCGGCGATCTGGAACGTCGACTCCGGCTCCAGGATGCGGTCGTACACGCGGCCGGTGTTGACCAGGATCTCGCACGCAGGGATCCGTCCCGTCCCGTCGGCGCGCGGCACCAGGCGCTGGGAGAGGACCCCGACGAGCGAGCCGGCGAACGAGACGCGGGCCTCGAGTTGATGCTGCGACGGGAACAGGTCGATGACCCGGTTCACGGTCTCGGTCGCGTTGATCGTGTGGAGGGTCGAGATCACCAGGTGCCCCGTCTCCGCGGCTTGGAGCGCCGCCGTCATCGAATCACCGTCGCGGATCTCGCCGACGAAGATAACGTCGGGGTCCTGGCGCAGCACGTGGCGAAGGGCTTCCGCGTACGAGACGGTGTCGACCCCGATCTCCCGCTGGTCCACCATGCACTTGTCGTCCTCGTGGAGCAGCTCGATCGGGTCCTCCATCGTCACGATGTGTCCGCGCCGGCTCCGGTTGATATGGCCGATCATCGACGCGATCGTCGTGGTCTTGCCGACGCCCGCCGGTCCGGTGACGAGCACCAGCCCACGCACCTGGTCCGCGAGATCCTTGACCTTGGACGGCAGGTTCAGATCGTCGAACGTCGGGATCTCATTCCGGATCAGCCGCAACGAGAGTCCCACCCTCTCCCGCGCGCGGAACACGTTGACGCGGAATCGGGCGAGGTCCGGAACCTCGAACCCGAAGTCGGCTTCGCTGGTCTCGTGGAAGGCCGCCGCCTTGGCGCGCGGCATGATCTCGAACGCCATCCGTTCGGTGTCCTCAGCGTCCAACGCGGGGAATGTACTCGGCTCCAACTGGCCGTGGACCCGCACGTGCGGGACGTTCCCGGCCTTCAGATGGAGGTCGCTCGCCCCCTTGTCCACCGTGTATCGGAGCAGTTCAACGATCTGCTGGGCCATCGCCGCCTCCCTTGGCTCGCGCGCGGCTCCCGGCGGATGCGCGTCCTGTTGTGAGCCCTAAGGCTACTCCCTCGGGACCTGCAAACCGGAATCCGGGGGACCGGGGCGGCTGCGGCGTGGCACACTGACCCCCATGCGGGACCGCAGGGAGATCTGGGGAGACGACCCCGAGGAACGCGAGGCTGAGGCCACCGTCGCCGAGTTCGCAGACGACACCGACGTCCAACGCGCGTGGCACGACCACCCCACCATCGTGCCCTTCAAGGTGGTGGCCAGCTTCATCCGCAAGAGCGGCAAGCGCATCGCGGTCACGATCGCCGGGTTCGCCGTGCTCCTGGCCGGGATCGCGATGCTCGTGCTGCCGGGACCGGGCTGGGTCGCTATCTTCGCCGGCCTTGCCATCCTCGCGACCGAGTACGTGTGGGCGCAGCGGCTGCTGAAGTACGCCAAGCGCAAGGCGGGGAACGCCAAGGACCGCGTCATGCGGAAGAAGTCCCGGGAGCCCGGACCGGAGTCGTGACCAGCGGGAACCAGCCGCCGAAGCACGGACCGACGCGCTCGGAGGTCTCGGCGGGCGGGGTCGTCGTCCGCGATGGGGCGGCAGGTCCGGAAGCGATCCTCGCCTCCCGGCGCACGCAGAACGGCGACCTCGCGTGGGGATTACCCAAAGGCCGCATCGAACCGGGGGAGGACCCGCGAACGACGGCGCTGCGGGAGGTCCGGGAGGAGACCGGCCTTGCCTGCGAGATCCACGAGGATCTGGGAACCCTGTCCTACTTCTACCGATGGGATGGGGTCCGCATCTCCAAGGTGGTTCACTTCTACCTGATGCGGGTCGTCGGGGGGGACGTGTCCGAGCACGACGAGGAGATGAAGGACGTCCGCTGGGTGCCGCTGGCGGATGCGCCCGCGCTGGCCACGTACCCGAGCGAGCGTGACCTACTGCTCCGCGCCGCGGAGCGCCTGTGAGCCCGTGGCAGATCGCGGTCGGACTGGCCGCCGGGTTCGCAGCCGGACTCATCTCGGGCGCCTTCGGCGTCGGCGGCGGAACCCTCACCACACCGGTCGTCAGGCTCCTCGGCGGAACCGCGATCCAGGCCGTCGCGACCCCCCTTCCCGTCATCTTCCCGACGGCGCTCACCGGCGCCTATACCTACTGGCGCGCAGGTGAGATCAGCCGTCGCGCCATCGAGTGGGGCGCCGCCCCCGGGATCGCCGGCGCGATCGGTGGGGCACTGCTCACGCAGGTCATCGATCCCCACTGGCTGCTCCTGGTGACCGCCGTCCTCGTCGGGATCGAGTCCGTCAGGATCGGGGCTGGCTTCGGGATCAAGGAACGACCCCGCGGCGCCACGCCCGGCTGGCAGTACGCCCTCGCAGGTGGCGCAGCGGGGATCGTCTCCGGCCTGCTGGGGATCGGCGGCGGCATCGTGTTCGTCCCGATCGTCACCGGCCTCCTCGGCATGCCACTCAAGCGCGCGCTCGGGACCTCGCTCGTGATGATCGCCATCATCGCGGTCCCGGGAACCCTGACCCATCTCGTCCTGGGCAACATCAACTGGGAGATCTTCCTGGTCCTGGTGATCGGCGTCGTCCCCGGAGCCCGCATCGGGGCCCTCCTCGCGTTGCGGGCGCGGGAGCGTTCGCTGCGCATGGCGGTCGCCGCCTTCCTGTTCGTCGTCGCCCTCGTCTACGGCGTGTTCGAGACCGTGAACATCGTGCAGGGCACCGCATGAGTCGCAGGCGACCGAGTCGCGGGCAAGGGTTCTGGACGATCCTCGCCGTGGCGGCGCTCGCGATCCCGGCCGCGCCGGTGCGCGCGCAGGAGCGCGGGGTCACGCTGACGTTGGAGGCCCAGTCCCCGTGGAACACGCCGCAGCTCGATGACCTCGACGTGCGCATCGCGGTGCGAAACGATGTGGACGCGTCCCTCGAGGGCGCCATCATCCGACCGACCCTGTTCGGCGCGCTGCCCAACCGTTCCGAATACCTCGTGTCCCTGTCCTCCGACCCGGAGGTCGCGCCGCTGCGGACCCTCCCCGACCAGCGGGTGGAGGTCATCGAACCCGGTGAGACGGCCACCGTCCGGATCAAGGAACGCGTGGGCTACCTCGCGGAAGGAGCGGCGGAAGGACGCATCTACCCGCTCCGACTCGATCTGGTCCGCGGAGACGAAGTGCTGGCCACGCTGCGGACCCCCGTGATCTTCATCCCGAAGGAACCGAAGGACCAGCTCGAGACGGCCTGGACCTTCGTGCTCTCCTATCCCACGACCTACGAACCCGGCGGTGCGTTCATCGGACGGGGCCTCGAGCGGGCGATCGCACCGGGCGGCGGCCTGGCCGCGCGGGTCCACGCGCTCGGATCGATGGTCGCCGCCAAGGGTCCACATCCGGTCGACGTCGCCGTCGGGCCGGTACTCATCCAGCAGCTCGTCCGGATGGAGAACGGCTACCGGGTCCTCACCTCGGCGGGAACCGTGCAGGTCCCGGCGGGCGAGGGGGGCGCCGCCGACGCTGTCGCCATGCTGCACGCCCTGCGCCGGATCGCAGACGCCGAGGGCGTAAAGGTGTCTGCGCTCCCCTACGCGTCCCCGAGCCTGCCCCGCCTACTCGAGTCGGGCCTGTCACAGGATCTGCCGGCCCAGATCCGTCTCGGTCAGGACGAGATCGACGCCGCCCTGCAGACCGAGGTGGATCGGACCACGCTGTACCCACCCGGATCAGCGATCGACGATCGCACCCTCGCACGGGTCCGCGCGCAGGGGATCGGAACCCTGCTCGTCGAGGCGGGCACCGTGGAACAGCCGCGCCAGGAGAAGGGGTTCGCCCCTCCGCCGGCGACCACCCTGCCGGCCGGCGGCCAAGCGACCATCGACGTCGTCGTCCCCGAGGCAGGGACACGGGCCCTGGTCGCCTCGCCCGCGTTCCGCGACGATCCGCGGCTCCGCGCGCAGGCGGTCCTCGGCGATCTGGCGGCGATCTGGCTCGAGCAGCCCGACGTCGACCGCGGGGTGGCGCTGCTGATCCCCGGTGAGGCCGGCCCCGAGCCCGGCTTCTTCGGTCCGCTCACTCGCACCATCTCGACAGCCCCGTGGCTGGCGAAGATCCCATCCGGCAAGGTCACGCGGTTCGCCGAACCCGGCGAACGCGCCCGGTTGAACCCTGCTCGGCCGGACCCGTTCCCGGATGACTACGTCGCCGCGATCCGCGAGAACCGCGAGCTGATCGCGGCCTACCGATCGATGCTGGTGGACCCCGCCTCGACGACGCTGCCGGCCGAACTTGAGGACGACACACTGATCACCGAGGAGAACGCGCTGGTCAACTCCAAGCTCGGGCCGCGCTGGCTGTCGTGGATCGCTGAGCAAGTCGAGCAGGAGTTCGCGAAGGTCCATGCGGATGCGTCCCAGGTCTTCACCCTCACGTCGCGGGTGGGGACCATCCCGCTCCGGGTGACCAACGACACCGGCCGGGAGGTGGACGTGCTGGTCCGGCTCGTCTCGACCCGGCTCCGCCCGACCGGCGAGAACCCGATGCGCGTGCGCCTCGGAGCCGATCCCCTTCCCATCTCGTTCCCGGTCGAGGCCCAAACAACCGGAACGTTCCCGGTGCAGGTCATCATCGAAACGCCACAGGGGCGTGTCATCAACACGACCTCCGTCGTGGTTCGATCGACCGCGTACAGCCGGATCGCCGTCATCATCATGGCTGCGGCGGGCATCGTCCTGGTCGCCCTCTGGGCGAGGAGGCTGCTATCGACGAGGAACCGCTAGACCCGAACGACCTGCCGGAGGAACTCGCGCCGGAACTGTCGCCCGAACAGCCGGACGACGGCGCATCGTCGCTCGTCCGGCACAGCGCGGTGATGTCCGTCGGCACGGCCTTGTCGAGGCTCACCGGCTTCCTCCGGCTCGCCGGCGCGGCGTGGGCGCTTGGGATCACCGAGACCCGGCTGGCAGACGCGTACAACATCGCGAACACGACGCCGAACATCCTCTACGAGCTCGCGCTCGGCGGGATCCTCTCGTCGGTCTTCGTCCCGGTCTTCGTCGAGTGGTTGAAGGTGCACGGCAAGGAGGCGGCGTGGGACCTCGCGCGGCGCTTCCTGACCTTCGCGCTGGTGGTGCTCGGCGCGCTGGCGGTGCTGGGCATCCTGTTGGCTCCTGCGATCATGCACCTCTACACGATAGGGATCGCCGACGCGGCCGAACGGGCCTACGTGCAGGACATCGGAACGTTCTTCCTTCGGTTCTTCATCCCCCAGATCATGTTCTACGGCATCGGTGCCGTCGCGACCGGGCTGCTCAACGCCCACCGGCGATTCGCCGCGCCGATGTTCGCACCGATCCTCAACAACCTGATGGTCATCGCGACGATGATCGCGTTCGGCCTCATGGCGGGCGCCGACCGTGGCGGCGAGGCGTTCGTGCCGACCACGACCGAGATGCTCCTGCTCGCCCTCGGTACGACGCTCGGCGTCGTCGGCATGACGGCCGCGCTCTGGCCCGCCCTGAGGAAGCTCGGGTTCCGTTTTCGCTGGCGAACGCCGCGACACGAAGGGGTCTGGAAGGTTGCCCACCTGGCGAAATGGGTCGCGATCTACGTCGCCACCAACCAAGCGGGCTACCTGATCGTGCTTTTGCTCGCCGCGCCGGAACAGGGCGGCTACACCGCCTATTCGATGGCATTCATCATGTTCCAGCTCCCCCACGCGATCTTCGCCGTCTCGATCTTCACGGCCTTGCTCCCCACGCTCTCGTCGCGGTGGACCGATGGCGACACCGACGGCTTCCGGTCGATGCTGGCCCAGGGCCTGCGGCTCACGGGGTTCATCGTCATCCCGGCTGCGCTGGGATACCTCGTCCTGGCGGCGCCCATCACCCGATCGCTGTTCCAGCACGGAGCTACCACGGAGGTCAGCACCCAGCTGGTCGCGCAGACGCTCCAGGCGATGGCGCTCGGGCTCTTCTCGTTCTCCGCGTTCCAGCTCCTGCTCCGCGCCTTCTATGCGATGCAGGACACGCGAACGCCTGCCATGGTCAACGTCGGTGCGGTCGCGGTGAACACGCTGGTCAACCTGATCCTGGTGGGAACGCTGGGGGTGCAGGGCCTTGCTCTCGGGCTCGCCGTCGCCTATACGATCGGCGCCATCATCCTGGCCGTGCTGATGGCCCGCCGCCTCGGCGGGCTCGAGGGACGCAGGATGGTCGCGTCGCTCGGGCGCGTCCTCGTCCTCGGGATCGTCACCGCGGCGGCGGCCTTCGGTGCCTCGATCGGGCTGGGATCGCTACTCGGGGGCGGTGGCATCGGGCAAGAACTCGTCCGGGTGCTCGGCTCGGTGGCCGTGGGCTTGCTAGTCTTCGTCGTAACCGCCTCGGTCCTGCGGATGGAGGAGCTGACGTTGGTGAAGAGGTCGCTGTCCTCGAGGTTCCGAACATGACCCCGCGCTCCCTGCACCGGGACGAGCGGGGGATCAACCGGAGCCTCCTGTTCGTGGTCATCCTGCTGGCGATCGTCGGCATCACGATCATCGACGGCGGCGCCATCGTGCTCGGCAAGATACAGCTGCAGGATGTGGCCGACCTCGCGGCATCCGACGCCGCGTCCGTGTACGACAAGTCGGCTAGCCGGAGCCAGGCATGCGAAACCGCTGAGGCGGTCATCATGGATCGGGACCCCAAGGCCGAGATCGTGGGCGGCTGCTCGTCGAAGGAAAGCACGTTCTCCGTGGCGACCGAGTCGGGCGCGGTCAACGTCGTCATCCACAAGGAAGCGACAACGCTGGTCATCGGGCGGATCGACGCGCTGAAGTCGTGGACCCAGCTCGAAGCCACAGGGAAGGGTTCTCCCGGCGTCTTCTGATCCCGGACCGCCACGCCTCCCGGCTCCGTATGAGTCCGGGATCGGGGCCTCCAGCTAGACTCCCACCCTTGAAGACGATCGTTCCCGACACGCGGCTCGGCGACCGGTACGTGCTGCAGCAGCAGCTCCGACGGCAGGATGAGGTCACCATCTGGCTCGCCCAGGACACCGTCCTCAGCCGGTCAGTGGAGGTCCGGACGCTCGACCGGGAGACGGCCGGATCCGACCGAGCCGAACGGCTCGAGCACGCGGCCCGTGGAGCCGCCGGCCTCACCCACCCGAACGTCGTGCAGGTCCTCGACGCCGGAACGGACTCCGGCGTCACGTACGTCGTCACCGAGCACCCAGACGGCGAGGCCCTCGCCCAGGTCTTAGATGAAACCGGGCCGCTCGACTCCGAACGGGCGACCGCCTATGCGATCCAGATCCTGACCGCTTTCGAGAAGGCACGCTCGGCCGGCGTAGGCCACGGCCCCATCGGCGCCCGCGACGTCATCGTCGTCGGCAACTCGGTGAAGGTCTCTGGATTCGCCACGGCCGCTGCCGCCGACGCGTACGGACCCGCCGACGATGTTCGCGCCGCCGGGATGCTGCTCTACGAGATGCTGACCGCAGCCCCCGCACCTGCGGCCGGGGCCGACGCAGCACTCGTTCGCTCGCTGAACCCGCGCGTGCCGAGAGACCTCGATACGGTGACGGCACGCGCCCTCGCAGCTGATACGGATGACCGCTACACCCAGCCGCAGGACATGGTCGCCGCGCTGTCGCGGAGACAGCGCGAGGAACCGCCAAGCCCCCCGGATCCCACCGGGCACCACCCCGGGATGTTCCGCTCATGGATGCTGGTTCCACTCGTCCTCCTCGTCCTCACGGTGACGGCCATCGTGGCGGGGATCGCCCTCGGCAAGCTGGAACTCGGTGGCCCCTTGGGCGTACGTCCCGTCCCCGAGCCCGTCACGCCGAGCGCCGAGTCGCAGGACCGGCGGCCGGTGTCGCGAAGCCTCACCCCGGTATCGGTCGAGGCGTTCGACCCGTTCGGCGATGCGCAGGAGAGCGACGAGAGGACCGCGCTGGCGACCGACGGGAACCGCACAACCGCCTGGCAGACAGAGGATTACTTCGGCGGCGCGATGGGCAAACCCGGCGTCGGCCTGCTGCTCGACCTCGGTGATCCGACCACCGTCACCAAGTTCCGGCTGGCGACCCCGGACCCGGGCTACGACTTCCGCATCGTCGTCGGTGACGATCCGAGCGCCTTGGCCCGCGCCCGCGGCCGCTCGTACCGCGCCGAGGGGGTGACCCGCGAACGCCTCCGGCCCACGGAAGGCCGGTATGTGCTCATCTGGATCACGTCGTTGGTGCCGATCTCGGACGGGACCCACCGGGCAACGATCGCCGAGGTCGCCGTCGAGGGTTTCGATGAGTGAGGCCGCCGTCGACCGCGACCTGGTGGACCGCTACCTCGCCGGCGAGCCCCACGCGTTCGATGAGCTGGTTCGTCGCCACGAGCCGCGCGTCTACAACCTCGCCTACCGGATGCTCGGCCGGCGCGAGGACGCGAGGGACGCTGCGCAGGATGCGTTCGTCTCCGCGCTCCGGAAGCTCCCGACCTTCCGAGGCGAGGCGGCGTTCTCCACGTGGTTGCACCGCGTAGCCGTGAACGCCTGCTACGACATCCTCCGGAAGCGGAAGCGCGAACCACATCTCGCCGAGGTTCCGGAGGTGGCCGCCACCGGATCAGACCCGTCGGACGTTGCCGCGGCCGCGGTCGATGTCCAGCGGGCCCTGCTCGGCGTTCCGGAGGGGTACCGCGCGGTGTTGATCCTGCACGATGCCCAGGACCTCTCCTACGAAGAGACCGCCAACATCCTCGGCGTCCCCGTCGGCACGGTGAAATCGCGGTTGCACCGTGGCCGCGTCGCCCTCGCCGAGCTGCTGGAGGGAACGCCCCGGCTGCCCGCGCCGTCTGAAGGACAGGAGCCATGACCCATCCCACTGAACGCTTGACCGACTACGTCGACGGCTCACTCCCCGACGAGGAGCGGGCGCGCATCGGCGCGCACCTCGACGGCTGCGACGCGTGCCGGCGCGAGGTTGACCTCGCCGCGCGCGGCCGGACGGCGATGGGCGCGCTTCCTCCCGTGGCGGTGCCCGAGGGTCTCGTCCGCGACATCGGGAAGGCGAAGCCGCCCTCATCCGCGCACCACTGGATGGGGCTCGCCGCCGCAGCGGCGGTCATCCTGGTGCTGGTCGGGGTCGGGTTCGGACTCACCCGCGACCGCAACGCCCCCACCACGATGAGCGCCGCCTCGCCCGCCGTGGACACCGCCGGAGACGCAGCGGGAACCGGCCCCGGATCCCTCAACTACGCGGGTCGCTCGCTCCAGGAGCTCGCCAATCGGGAAGCCGAGCGATACGCACGCACTCACGGACTCGAGGATGAATTCGCCGCATGGGACCAGACCACCTTGCAGGGTGCCGCGGACGCAGAAGAGGTGGCGCCGCCCGCTGCATCGCCCTCCCCCATCCCGAAGGCGGCTGCCCCAGACGTCGCCAAGACGACCTCCAACGCGACCCGGTCTCGTGGCATCGAGGCCTGCCTCCGACGCAGTGGCGCGTTCGCGAACCGCGGAACGCTGATCCGCACCTACCAGGGCGACCTCCAGGGCATCCCGGCCTACTTCGGGGTGATCGCAGAAGGAGCACAGCCCGGCGGAGCCGTCGACCGGATCGTGGTGTGGGTCGCCCGCAAGGAGGGCTGCGACGTCATCGGGTTCACCCAGGCCTTCATCATCCGGCCGTCCCCCAGTCCTCCGCCTCCCGGACTGTTCCCGGACTCCCCAACGCCGTAGCCCGGCGAACATCCCTGCCCCGGAGAGCGTTCCGGAATACCGGACGGCGTTCCGGAATAGGGGAGCGTTGTACCGTATGGAGCGGCTGGAGGAAGCAGTGGGGGAAGAACGCAACGTCATCATCTTGGGATCGGGACCCGCCGGGCTCACGGCCGCCCTCTACGCGGGCCGGGCCGATCTGAAGCCGGTCGTGCTCAAGGGCCTCGACGCCGGCGGGCAACTGATGCTGACCACCGACGTCGAGAACTACCCCGGGTTCCCCGATGCGATCCTGGGCCCCGAGCTGATGGAGGCCATGGAGAAGCAGGCCGCCCGGTTCGACGCCGAGATGCTCCATCAGGGCACGACCCGCGTTGACCTGTCGACGCGGCCGTTCGGCGTCTGGACGGGAGACGAGGAGTGGCGGGCGAAGACCCTGATCATCACGACCGGCGCCTCGGCGCGCTGGTTGGAGGTGCCCGGTGAGCAGCAGTACCGAGGCCGCGGGGTATCGGCCTGCGCGACCTGCGACGGGTTCTTCTTCCGCGACAAGCGGCTGGTAGTCGTGGGCGGTGGTGACTCGGCCGTCGAGGAGGCCACGTTCCTGACGAAGTTCGCGTCCCAGGTGACGGTGGTCCATCGCCGTGGCGAGTTGCGCGCGTCGAAGATCATGCAGGACCGGGCGTTCGCGAACCCGAAGATCGACTTCGTCTGGAACGCCGAGGTCGCCGAGATAGAGGGCGACGGATCGGCCGTCACGAACGTAAGACTTCGGGACACCGCGGACGGGGCGCAGCAGGACTTCACTGCCGACGGCCTCTTCGTGGCCATCGGGCACACGCCGAATACGTCCCTGTTCGAGGACCAACTTGAACTGTCGAACGGGTACATCACCGTCGACGAGCCGTCGACGCGGACCAGCGTCCCCGGGGTCTTCGCCGCGGGCGATGTCGTCGACTACACGTACCGGCAGGCGGTCACCGCTGCCGGGACCGGATGCCGCGCGGCGATCGATGCCGAACGCTTCCTGGAGGATCACGGGCACTGACGCGAGGGTCATCGCGCCTCGCGATCGTTGGAGATGAGGCGGCCGGACGGCCGCGCAAGGAGGATGAAGTGGCGAACATAGGAGACGTAACCGACGCGGACTTCCAGGACAAGGTGCTGGGGTCGAGCGCGCCCGTGCTGGTGGACTTCTGGGCCGAGTGGTGCGTCCCGTGCCACATGGTCTCGCCCGCGGTGGAGGAGCTGGGCAACGAGCAGGCGGGCCTGTCCGTCGCGAAGCTCAACGTGGACGAGAACCCGGAGGCGACCCGCACGTACGGCGTCATGAGCATCCCGAGCCTGATCCTGTTCAAGGGCGGGCAAGAGATCAGCCGCGTGGTCGGGGCGCGCCCCAAGGAAGCGATCCTCAAGGAGATCGAGCCGCATCTCGGGTAGTCGGGCTCCGCGGCGGCTGAGACTGCTCCGCGCCGGCACGCTCCGGCCGGACGACGCGGGTTGCCGCTGAGGTTGCCCCGCGCGGATACTCCCTGGCGTGAATCTCATCCGCCGCGGGAGCCGTGGGGGGGACGTGCGCGACGTGCAGCAGCGCCTCGCCCGCCTGGGCCCCGTCATCGACCCCGACGAGACCGACGGGACCTTCGGCCCCTCCACCGAGGCCGCGGTGCGCGCTTTCCAGCAGCAGCGCGGACTGGTCGCCGACGGGATCGTCGGGCCCGACACGTGGGGCCAACTCGTCGAGGCCGGCTACACGCTCGGCGACCGGACACTCTACCTGCACGAACCGTTCTTCCGCGGCGACGATGTCCTGACCCTGCAACGGAAGCTCAACGCGCTGGGGTTCGACGCGTGGAAAGACGACGGGATCTTCGGTCCGCACGTCGATACGGCGGTCCGGGAGTTCCAGGCGAACGTCGGCCTCGAGCCGGACGGTATCGTCGGCCTCGAGACCCTGGAGGCACTCGATCGCCTCCGCCCGGATGTCGAAGCCCCCAGCAGGGCGCGTGTCCGCGAGACCGAGTCCCTGCGCGAGATGACGTCGCTGACGGCCGCGGTCATCGCGATCGATCCAGGGCACGGTCCGGGCGACCCGGGCGCCTCCGGACCCGGCGGGCTGGTCGAGCATGAAGCCACCGCCCGGCTCGCCACCGCCCTGGCGCAGGAGCTCGAGCGGCGCGGGGCCAAACCCATCCTGCTCCGGAAGGGGTTGGAGGATCCCCCGACCGGGGAACGCGCCCGCGCCGCCAACGCCGCGGCCGCGGCCGTGTGCATCTCGCTGCACCTCAACGACGGAGACCCGGCGGCCGAAGGCGCGACCTGTCTCTACTTCGGGACCGACGCGTCGACCTCCCCCGCCGGACAGCGCCTCGCGGAGCACGTCCAGGAGGAACTGACCGGACGGATGGGGTTGATGGACTGTCGCACGCACGCGATGTCGCTGGCGATCCTGCGCGAGACTCGGATGCCCGCCGTCCAGGTGGAACCGTGCTTCATCACGAACCCGGACGAGGAGGCCCTCCTGCGCGAAGATGCGTTCGTCGGCGATACCGCGCGGGCGATCGCGATCGGCCTCGAACGCTTCCTTGCCCCGGAGGAGACCGACCGAGAGTGGCCGGCGGCCGAACGCTAGCCGGGGTCGGGCGGGCCGCCGAGCGGAACCCAGATCTGGACGGTGGTTCCCTCCCCCGGTCCCGACTCGATGCGGAACGAACCACCGGCGATCTCCGTACGCTCGCGCATGCTGCGGACACCGATGTGGCCGGGTACCAGGCGCGACAGCCCCGCAGCGTCGAACCCCTGCCCGTCGTCCCTGACCACCACCGAAACGCCGTCGCGCTCGGAGGCGAGCGTCAGGCGCACATGCCCGGCGCGCGAATGCTTCTTCACGCTCGCCAACGCCTCCTTGGTGACGCGGTAGACGATCATCTGGATCTCAGACGCAGGCTCGGCGGTCAGCTCATCCCGGAGTTCACCCTGCGGGCCCCCCTCGCGCCCGAGCTGTTTGAGCAGCAGCCGGATCGTCTGCGCGAGTCCAGACTCCACCAGATCCGGCGGGTGGAGGTCGAACATCAGGCTGCGCAACCGCGCGAGCGTCCCGTCGACGACCTCGCGGGTCTTCTCGAGCTCCTCGGCGGCGGCGCCGTCCTCGATCGCACCGCGGAGGAGGCTGAACCGCACCGACACCGTGGGCCCGGGCGGTCCGCTAGGCCGTCGGACCTTCGGTGTCTCCCTCCTGTTCGAGGCCCGCATCACGGTCGCGGGCGAACCGAGCGATCACCCAACCCACGATCAGGCCCAGCGCGGCGGCCTCCCCCGCGCGGAGCAGTTCCGCCCTGGTCGCGTCAGTCATCCTCGAACGTCACCGGGAACGGCAAGGCGACGGGATCCTGGAAGGGACTGTTCCCCTCCTCGTCGAACCGGTCGAGGCCCAGATCTATGACGTCTACGACGTCGGTCTTCCCGTCGAGGGCTAGGTCGACGGCCACCCGGGCCACCGCGGGACCCCACATCATCCCGTGACCGGCCGGCGAAGCGACGGTGACGCCCTCGAGCGTGTCGCCGTCCCGGGTGATGACGGGCCCGAAGATGGGCAGATGATCGGCGGTGTAGTCGATGGTCGCCGCCCACACCTTGCGGATCCCGAGCCCTTCGGTCACGGGAACGAGCCGGTGCAGGCGCTCCTCCATCGTGCGCAGGTACTCCCAGTCGATCTGGGTCGCCGGACCCGGCTTCTCGGCCGGGTTGCTCATCCCCCATAGCAGCCCACCCTCCTCCAGCCGCCAGTACAGCCCGACGCCGAGGTCGAAGATCATCGGGAGCCGCTCGACGTCGAAAGCCGGGTGCGGCTCACTGATCGCGATCTGGTGCCGTGCGCCTCCGACCGGGATCCGGGCGCCCACGAGCTTCCCGATCCGCTGCAGGACCGGGCCCCCTGTGAGCAGCACCCGCTCGGTCGCGATGGGTCCGGCCGAGGTCTCGACACCTGTCACGCGGCCACCATCGAGCTTCAGTCCGAGAAACTCGGTCTGCTCACGGAGTTGCGCGCCTGCCTGTCGCATGGCTAGCGAGTACGCGGTGACATTGCGGGGCGGGTCGATGCACCCGTCGGTCGGAAGGTACGAGCCGCCGAGATGTCCCTCCTGCACCAAGGTCGGGTTCAGCGCGCACGCCTGAGCCGGTCCGAGCCAGTCGACCTCGAGCCCCTGCTCCCGCTGCATCTCGACCCGCTCGCGGCCGGCGGTCTCGTCCTCCTCCGTCACCGCCAGGATCAGGTATCCCAGCTCACGGAAGCCGGAGTCGGTCCCGAAATGGTCCTGCTGGCGGTTGTAGAACTCGACCGACCAGCGACCCAATGCGACGGTGGCCGGTGTGCCGCCCTGGGCTCGGACAACCCCGGCGGCGCGGCTGGAGGCGCCGGACCCGGCGATCCCCTTCTCGAGAACGACGACCCGGTCTGCACCCGACGTGGCGGCGAACGTGGCGGCCCAGCCCCCGACCATCCCCGCACCGACAACGACGAGATCCGCGGTTTCCGACATGGTGCGCGGCAGACTATCATCACGCCCGATATGCACGAGAAGCGCATCGAGATCCGGTGGCTGGACGTCGACTCGTACCAGCACGTCAACAACGCGAACTACCTCACGTACATGGAGGAGGTCCGCGACGAATGGTTCGACGACACCATCATGTCGGTCGAGGGTGCCGGGGATTTCGTGCTGGTGCGGATCGCGATCGACTTCCGGGAAGAGCTGAACCACACGGACGAGCACGTCATCGCCAAGTGCCGGCCGATCAAGGTCGGGCGGTCCAGCATCACGACCCGCGAAGAGATCTGGTCCGGCGCCCGCGGGTTCCTCGCGTCGGAGTCCGAAACCGTTGCGGTCGCCCACGATCCCGGGACGCGCAAGTCACGGCACCTCTCGGACGGCGAGCGCGCAGCGGTCGAGGCATCGATCGCCGCCCATGCAGACGCCTAGCCACCGCTCCTTACCTCTCCCTTCCCGGTAGCATCTGACCGTACGTATGACCGAGATCACACTTGACCCCTACGTCGATCTGTACGCGCGCCGAACCGCCGGCATGTCCGCCTCGGAGGTTCGCGCGCTCTTCGCCGTCGCGTCCCGTCCGGAGGTCATCTCGCTGGCCGGCGGCATGCCGTTCGTGCAGGCGCTCCCGCGCGAGGACATCCTCGAGGTCGTAACGAAGGTGATCACCGACCGCGGGGATCTGGCCCTCCAGTACGGGGCAGGTGTCGGCCACCTGGGGCTGCGCGAGCGCTTAGCGGAGATCCTGACCGCCGAGGGCATCGCCGCCCGGCCCGACTCCATCGTCATCACGATGGGGGGACAGCAGGCGCTCGACATCATCGGCAAGATCTTCATCGACCCCGGCGATCAGATCGCCGTTGAGGCCCCTTCCTACGTCGGCGCCCTTTCGGCGTTCTCCGCCTACGAACCCGAGTTCCTGCAGATCCCGTTGGACGACGAGGGCATGATCGTCGACGAGCTCGAGGCGCTCCTGCGGGATGGCGCGACGCCCGCGTTCGTCTATACGGTGCCCAACTTCCACAACCCCGCGGGCGTCACGATGTCGCTGGCCCGCCGCGAGCACCTGGCCGCCGTGTGCCGCGAGGCCGGCATCCCGATCGTTGAAGACGACCCCTACCGCGCGCTCCGCTTCGACGGCGAGCCGATCCCGGCGCTCCGTACCCTTGACCCCACGAACGTCATCTACCTCAGCTCGCTCTCGAAGGTCTTCGCCGCCGGGATCCGCATAGGGTACGTGTCGGCCGAACCCTCTGTGCTGCAACGGTTCCTGCCGGCGAAAGAAGCTGCCGATCTGTGTCCGAGCAACTTCGCCCAGCTGATCGCCGAGGAATACCTATCCGGCAAGCGGTGGCGCGCCAACCTCGAGACGCTGATCGACATCTACCGCGACCGTCGCGACGCCTGCGTGACCGCACTCGCCGAACACTTCCCCGCCGACGCGTCCTGGACACACCCGAGCGGTGGCTTCTACGTCTGGGCGACGCTCCCCGACATCTTCGACACCGCCACGATGCTCCCGACCGCGGTCGAACGCAAGGTCGCCTACGTGCCCGGTACCGCGTTCTATCCGGACGGAGGCGGTGCGAACCGCTTGCGCCTCGCCTACTGCTATCCCGATGCCGCGGACGTGGCCGAGGGGGTTCGGCGGCTGGCCGAACTCCTCCGCGATGAAGAGGCGGCTCAGCGCGCCGCGACCACCGCCGAGGTCATCCCGGGGACAGGTCGAGGGACCGTCTAGTCGGGGGCGAGCCCGGGACCCGATCCGATGATCTCGGAGACGATGCGCTCGAGGTCGTCTGGAGAGCCGAAGTCCACGATGATCTTGCCCCGTTTCGCGCCCATCTGGATCTTGACACGTGTCGCCAGTTGCTCGGACAGGATCTCCTCGACCTCGGCCATCGGCGATGCGAGCTCGTTCCCGTGCTCCGCCTTCTTCTTCCCCTTGGCAGGCGAAGCCGCCGACTGATCGATGTAGCGCCGGACGAGTTCCTCCACCTCACGCACGGAGAGATCCTCCGCAGCGACGCGGAGCGCCAGCGTCTCCTGCGCCTCGCCGTCACCGATCGACAGGAGGGCCCGCGCATGTCCCGCCTGGATCTTTCCGTCGGCGACCATCGCCTGCACCTTGGGAGGCAGCTGCAGCAATCGGATCGTGTTCGCGATCGACGATCGCGACATGCTCACGCGTTCGGCCAGAAGCTCTTGCGTCGCACCCAGCTCCTCTTGCAGCTCGCGCAACGCCTCCGCGAGCTCGATGGGGTTCAGATCCTCGCGCTGGATGTTCTCGATGATCGCTTCCTGCAGCGACGTGACGTCGTCGCTCTCGCGGATGACGGCGGGGATGGTCCTCAGCCCGGCACGCTGCGCCGCACGGAATCGCCGCTCGCCGGCGATCAGTTCGTAGCCGTCGCCCGACGTGCGCACGACAACGGGCTGCAGCACCCCCACTTCTTTCACCGACGCGACCATAGACTCGAGCGCGGTTTCGTCGAACATGGTCCTCGGCTGGCGCGGATTCGGCTTGATCGCGCTCACCGGCAGCTCGAGGAGTCCGGTGCCGACATCAGCCCCCCCGGTCTCCGGCGCGCCGGGGATCAGCGCAGACAGGCCCCTGCCCAGGCCTCGCTTCGTCATGCGTCGCCTCCTTTGCGGAACAATCGCCATCTCTTCTTCCCGCCATCGCCTTCGCCCGCGCCGTTGTCGGACGGGGCGGCGATGCCCTCGACCTCCGTGAGATCTTCCACCACCACCGTCGCCTCGGCGACGAGCACATCGGCCGGCATATCGGCAGTCGCGGTCCCGTCGTCCCGTTCGAACTCCGCTTCCTCCCGCGCAGCCGGCTCGAGGGTCTCTTCAGCCGGCTCGGTTTCCGGTTCTGGTTCGGGCGCCGGTTCCGGTCTCTGCTTGGCCTTGACCTTGGTCTTGGCCTTCTGGTTCGCCTTCGGTGTCCCGGCTGGACGCTTCGCGGGTCCTTGCGGTGCAACCGGTTCCGCCGACTCTATCGCGTCGGGTTCAGGGTTCTTCGGACGTTCAGGTGGCGGCACGACGATCTCCGGCAGCTCCTCCATCTGCGGCACGCCGGCCCCTTCCGGGACGGGCCGCCCCAGCACCTCCCGGGCGAGGTCGCGGTAGCACTCCGCCCCGCGCGAACGCGGGTCGTACACCGTGATCGGTTCTCCGTAACCGGGAGCCTCGGACAACCGCACCGTCCGGGGTATGATGGTGTCATACACCTGCTCCCGGAAATACTTCCGGACCTCCTCAACGACCTGCTCGGAGAGCTTCGTTCGCGGATCGAACATCGTCATGACGATGCCCGAGAGCTTCAGCCCCTGGTTGATGTTCTGCTGGACGAGACCGACGTTACGGAGCAGCTGGCTCAGCCCTTCCAGCGCGTAATACTCGCACTGGATGGGCACCAGTAGCTCCGCCGCCGCAGCCAGCGCGTTCACCGTGAGGAGCCCGAGCGACGGCGGACAGTCCAGGAGGACGAACTCGAAGCGACCCACTTCCAGGGTCTCGATCGCCTTCCTCAATCGCAGTTCGCGCGAGAACTGACTGACCAGTTCGATCTCCGCTCCGGCAAGGTCGATGGTCGAGGGAACCGCCCAGAGGTTTTCGACCGGGGTCTGCACGATGGCATCGGCGATCGGCGCCTCCGACACCAGCACCTCGTAGATGGTCGTGTCTCTCTCGTCGTGGCGGATACCCATGCCGGTGGAGGCATTGCCCTGGGGATCGAGATCCAGTACAAGGACGGGGTGGCCGGTCTCAGCAAGAGCCGCGCCAAGGCTGACCGCCGTGGTCGACTTGCCGACGCCACCCTTCTGGTTGGCGATGGCGATGACCCTGGTGCCCGTTGGGGTCTTCTTCCGGGAAGCTGTCATGCCCTCATTTCGATCCTGGGCCCGGGGATGCGGCTAGCGACCGTCTCTCGGGGAGGCGGAGCCGCGTCGGGTCACTCACCCGTGATGATAACGAGGGGTCCCGCCGATTCAAGCAGCGGGCAGGGTGAAACCCGGGACCCCTGCGCCCCCGGAAGTTCCGGGACGTCCGTGAAGGACTCCCCGGCGAAGTAGACCAGCCGGCCGCCGGGCTCGAGCAGGGCACGGGCCGCCTGCCAACTCCCCTCGATCGGCGCGAACGCCCGCGCGAGGCAGACGCCGGCCCGACGTTCCACCTCTCCCGTGGATGCCGGCAACACGGTGGCGTTCGTCACACCGAGGTCTCTGATCGCCAACTCCAGGAACGCGACTCGCTTCTCACGACGCTCGATGAGGGCGACCTCGGTGTCCGGGGCCGCGATGGCGACCACCAGTCCCGGCAGGCCCGCGCCGGATCCCAGGTCTAGCGCGGTCGAGGCGCCGGCCATTTCCGGGAGGGCGCGGAGGGAGTCCAGGATGTGGCGTTCCCGGACACGCCCGGAGTCGCCTTCGGCGATGAGCCCCAGCTCGACGCCTCGGCCGGTGAGGAGCCGCTCGAACGCCTCGAGAGCCGAGACCTGGTCCGGGGAAAGCGAGATCCCCAGGTCTTCTGCGAACCCGGGGACCTCGTACTGTTTCACGTGAAACTTCGCCTCTCAGCTGCCTGAGCGCCGGATCACGACCCGGCGCCCCGGCTCTTCTCCATCACTCGCGCTTTCGACACCGCGAACGCTCGCCACCACGTCATGGACGATCTTTCGGTCGTACGGATTCATCGGCTCCAGAGCCTCTTCCCGACCCGACTGCTGGACGCGCTTCGCGATGTCCCGGGCCTTCCCAGCTAGCCTCGCGCGGCGGCGTTTCTGATAGTCCTCCACATCGACGGTGACCATGCAGCGGTTCCCGGTCGACTGGCTCACCACGATCCGGACCAGTTCCTGCAGCGACTCTATGACGGCCCCGTGATGACCGATCAGGATGCCCATCTCTTCCTCGTCACCTTCCGGCGCCCAGATCTCCGCGTACATCCTGCCGTGGTCCTGCTCGTAGTTGGTCTCGACGTCCGCGTCGATGTCCATCTTCTCGAGCAGGCCCTCCAGGAACTCGGCCGCGACCTCCCCCTGCTCTTCGAGCTCGTCCTCGGTCAGGTCCGGACCGGAACGCCGAAGCGGCCGAACCCGGACGGTTGCCCCCTTCGAGCCCAGTCCGAGCAGTCCGCCCTTCGGCTCCTGCACGATCTCGACGTCGGCTTCCTGCTCGCTGAGCCCCAACTCCTCGAGGGCAGCCTCTAGGGCTTCCTCCACGGTCGGGGCGCTCTTCTCAACTTCCTCCACTGGATCCCCCAGAGTCGTCGTCCTTCGTGCTACCACCTTCGTTGCCGGAGCCCTTGCCCCCGGACTTGCCCTGTTCCTTCAGTTTCCTGGCGCGCTCGGCCTCCGCCTGCTCGACCATCCGCTGCATGAAGCCCGTCTTGGCCGGCTTGCCGGGCTTCACGGGCTTGACGGGCTTGACGGGCTTCGACGACTTCGAGCGCCCTTTGCCACCCCTGGCAGCCTCGCCGCCCTTGGCTGCCCCACTCTTGGGGCTTGCCGCCTTGCCGCCCGAGGGCTTGATCCCCGAGCCACCCTTCTTGGCCGGCCTCTCAGGCGGCGGCGGCGGCTCGTGGGCCTTCATCCGTTTGAGCAGCACGAATTGCTGACCCACCTGCCATGCGTTCGACGTTGTCCAGTACAGGATGAGCCCCATAGGGAAATTGATCCCGATGAACCCGAAGAACAAGGGCATGATCCTCATGATGGTCTGCTGCTGCTTGTTGACCGCCTGCGGGGACGCCCTTTGCATCTGGCGGGACTGGAAGTAGGTCGTGCCGACCATGAGGACCAAGAACCCGTAGTAGGGGATCTTGGCTGCCGCTCCATCCCCACAGTCCAAGGTCAGCAGCACCGAGGTTCCGGTCGCCCCTTCCTCGTGCGCCGCCTCCACCGTCCCCTCGTAGCCCCTCGAGACCGTGTACGTGATGGGGGTCCCCGTGGCCTGGTCGGCGGGCGCCCTGGCGGCGACTCGCATCTGCTCGTCATCGACGGTCATCGTGAATGCCAACGCCGGCGCTGACGACTTCTCCTCGACCGGGATCGTCGTCTGCGACGAGTCGACAGCCGTGGTCAGTTTGGCGGCGCTGGGCACGGGAGCATCGGAATCGCCTGCCTGCACCGGGGTACAGAACAGGTTCATCGTCAAGAAGTTGGTGCCTCCCTGGGTCTCGACGACAGCCGTGTACAGGCTGCTGTCCTCGGGGATGTGTACGTCCACCCCGGTCCCAGGCACGGGCGGCCGCAGCACTGCGTACAGAGCGATGAATACCGGGATCTGTAGCACGAGAGGGAGGCAGCTCTGGAGCGGGTTGACCCCGTGCTCCTGGTAGAGCTTCATCGTCTCTTCGCGTTGCTTCTCCTTGTTCCCCTTGTGCTTCTTCTGGATGGCCTTCATCTTCGGCTGCAGCCGCTGCATGGCCATCATGCCCTTGACCTGCTTGATCCCGATCGGAACGAGCAGGAGCCGGACCAACAGGGTGAAGATGATGATGGTCAGCCCGTAGTTCCCGACGACGTCGTAGATCTTCGCCAGGACCGTGCCGAGCCCGTCGAGGATCGTCTGGAAGAACGCGATCTCCGCGATCATCCCGTCACCCCCGACGCCCGACGCCGACGGTGTAGGACGTAGTCATACACCCGCCGTTCGCCCCGCGCCGGCACGCCGTCGATACCCCCGTCGCTGAACGGGTTGCAGCGCAACAGTCTCCAGGCAGCGAACAGTGAACCCTTGAGCACGCCATGGGTCCGGATCGCCTTGTCGGCGTACGCGGAGCAGGAGGGATGGTACTTGCAGCGGTCGCCGAAGCGCCCTGAGAGGGTGATCCGATACAGACCGATCGCGCCCAGCACCGCGACGCGCAGCGGCGCTCCGATGAGCCACGCGCCCCGGCGAAGAACGCTCACGCCTCCGTCACTCCGGCGCGTTCCAGAAGCTCGCGGATCTCGGTCACCAGTTCAGGCGAGCGCGCACCGACGATCGTGTTCCGGGCAAGCAGCACCATGTCCAGATCCTCCTGTCGTTCAGGTGCGGCTTCACGCCAAGCGGCTCGAAGGATCCGCCGCGCTCGGTTCCGTGCGACCGCGCCGCCCACACGGCGCCCCGCGATGGTCGCGACGGTCCCGGTGCCGGGTCTCCAGAACAGTACCAGTCGGGGTCCGGACACGCGGCTGCCCTCCTCCATCAGGGAGCGGGCGAGCGAAGGGCGTGCCCGGGTCGTGCTCAGGCGGAGAGGCGGACGCGGCCCTTCGCGCGACGACGCGCGAGGATCCTGCGGCCGGCCTTGGTCGACATGCGCGCGCGGAAGCCGTGGGTCTTCTTCCGGCGTCGGTTGTTGGGTTGGAACGTTCGCTTCATGGAAACCTCGCATCGCGGGCGCCATCGGCGGCCCGGCTCGTGCAGTATAGCGGCGGCGCAACGGTTCTCGGCGGCCGAGGCGGCGGTCCCCGGATGGGGGATGCTCTTCCAGCGGCCGCACCTTGCACAGAAAGTGTGACAAGACAACCCTCTGAGGGTTCCAGGCACAGGGTACGCGTGCTATCTTCCGGGTCGCTCCCCAGGACCGGGAACCCCCAAGACCCGGCCTTTCCTCGCGTCTTCCCCCGTTGTGGAATCCACATCTGTGGAAAGGTTCTGTGGATAAGCGTGTCCGTCACCGCATATGATCCGGCATCCACCCGCATCTGGGACGGCGTTCTCGAGCAGATACGCACGGAAGTCTCCGAGAGTTCCTTCGGGATGTGGTTCTCAGAGGTGCGTCCGGGGACGCTGGAGAACGGGGTCCTCGAGGTATTCACCCCCTCGGACTACGTCCGCGACTGGCTGTCCCGCCGCTACCTGGACCTGATCCAGCGGGCCGCGTCCGCCACGGCCGGGGAGCCGGTGCAGATCCGGCTGACCGTCGACCCGGATCGACCGAAGAACGACGCCCCGAAGCCCGATCCGCTTCCTCCGTCGGCCGCGCCCCCGACCCAGTTCTCGGAGAAGTACACCTTCGACACGTTCGTGCCGGGATCCAGCAACCGCTTCGCGCACGCGGCGGCGATGGCCGTCGCAGAAGCGCCGCCGTCCAAGGCCTACAACCCGCTTTTCATCTACGGGGGGGTTGGTCTCGGCAAGACGCACCTGCTCTACGCGATCGGCCAGCACATGATGCGGCTGATCCCCGGCCTGCGCGCGAAGTACGTCACCTCTGAGACGTTCACCAGTGAGTTCATCAAGGCGGTCCGCGAGAAGCAGGGCTACCAGTTCCAGCGGCGGTACCGCGACGTCGACGTTTTGTTGGTCGACGACATCCAGTTCCTCGCCCGGCGAGAAGAGACGCAAACCGAGTTCTTCCACACGTTCAACGCGCTGCACGGTTCCGAGCGTCAGGTCGTAATCGCGTCCGACCGGCCGCCCCAGGAGCTCTCGGGGATGGAGGAACGCCTACGCAACCGCTTCCGATGGGGGCTGTGCGTGGACGTTCAGCCGCCGGACCTGGAGACCCGGATCGCGATCCTGCAGCTCAAGGCGCACCGGGACCGAGTCGAGGTCCCCGACGAGGTGTTCGAGTTCATCGCGGTCCGGTTCGAGCAGAACATCCGCGAGCTCGAGGGCGCCCTCCTGCGCGTCGCCGCGTACTCGTCGCTCACGGGCCAGCAGATCGATGAGCAGCTCGCCGACCAAGCCCTTGAGGACTTGCTCCCACAGACCGAGACCGAGATCCCACCTCAACTCATCCTCGACGAGACGGCCGGGTACTTCGGCCTCACCCGCGACGACCTGAGCTCCAAGAGTCGGAGCCGGCCGCTCACCACCGCTCGGCACGTCGCCATGTACCTGATGCGCGAGTGCACGGGCCTGTCGCTGATCAAGATCGGCGAGGCATTCGACCGTGACCACACGACCGCCATGCACGGCATCAAGAAGGTCGAGAAGTTGATGCGTGCGCGCGGCAGCACGTACCGACAGGTCCAAGATCTGACGCGCACCATCCGGGCTCACGCACGGGGCGTGTAGTGGGGAAAACACGGGGGAACCGCCGGGAGACACTGCGAACAACTTCGCTCCGCTCGTCCGATCGCCTCGTTTGCCCCATCTCGTCCACCGGGGTAGTTCTGTCAGACCCCTTGGGTATGGTGGCTCTGTGGGGTGTTCTCCACATATCCCCCGTGCATACCAACAACGTTCTTCTAGTACCTAGCAACAGGTTTCGTTCTAGGAGGTGGAGATCATGAAGTTCCGATGCGATCGCGATATCTTGTCCGAGGCGCTCCAGGTCGTTCAGCGTGGGATTTCGACGCGCCCCGGCATCCCGGCGCTGACCGGTGTGCTGATGCAGGCCTCCACCGACGGCGTGCTTACGCTGACCACGACGGATCTCGAGGTGTCGGCACAGCTCACCGTCGAGGTCCAGGTTCGAACCGAAGGCACAGCTCTCATCCCGGCGCGCTTGCTGACCGACGTTGTCAAGAGCCTGGAGGAAGCACCGGTCGAGTTCGATGCGGACGGTGGCCAGGCGCAGATCAGGTCGGCCGCGTACGAAAGCACCTTGCGACTGCTCCCCGCGGACGACTTCCCTGCGTTGCAGGCGCCCTCGGGGACCCAGGTCAGGGTGGACGCCCCGACGTTCGCCGAGTCGGTGGCGCAGGTGGGACGCGCGGCGTCCAAGGATGAGGCGCGTCCGGTCCTGACCGGCGTGCTGGTCGAGATCAGTCGTGAGGGCATCATCCTGGCGGCGACGGATTCTTACCGTCTCGCGGTCCGCGAGGTGATGGCGACGGCCGATGGTGAGGCGAAGGCGATCGTCCCTGAGCGCGCATTGGGGGAGGCCGGCAGGGCCGCCGCCGGCGAGGAGAAGGGCGAGATCGAGGTCGTACTCGACGAGAGCCAGGTGTCGTTCCAGATCGGCGGGTTATGCCTTACCTCCCGGCTGATCGAGGGCGAGTTCCCGAACTACCGGCAGCTGCTGCCGGAGGGGTACGAGAACCGGCTGACGATGTCGCGCCAGGCGCTCATCGAGGCCGTCCGGCGCGTCGGCTTGCTGGCACGCGACAATGCACCGGTGCGGATGGAGTTCAACCAACTCGGTGTTCGATTGTCGTCGCAGTCGCCGGATCTCGGGCAGGCGGTCGAGGCCGTCGAAGCGCAGTACGAGGGCGACGAACTCACGGCGGCGTTCAACCCGAACTACCTGATCGACGGGCTCGCTGCCGCGGTCGGTGACAGCATCCGGCTCGAGGTTCGAGATGGGCTCAAGCCCGGCGTGGTGCGAGGCGAGAACGACCAGTTCACGTACCTCGTGATGCCCGTCCGGCTCCCGGCGCCGGTCGGCTAAAGCCGGCTCGGTGTGCACCTGCTCTGGGTCGAGCTCCGCGACTTCCGCAACCATGCCGAAACCCGGGTGGAGATGTCCGAAGGGTTGATGTCAGTTGTCGGTCCAAACGGTGAGGGCAAGACGAACCTCCTCGAGGGGATGTACCTCCTGACCCACCTAGACTCGCCGCGCGTCCGCATGGACCTCCCACTCATCCGCGCCGGCGCCGAGTCAGCGTTCGTTCGCGGTGAGGCGCAGACCGGGGAGGGGAAGCTCCTGATCGAGGTCGAGATCCGCGGCCAGGGAGCGAATCGCGTTCAGGTCAACCGGAGCCCGGTGCGGCGCAAGCGGGACCTCCGCCGGCAAGCACCCTCGGTGTTCTTCGGACCGGATGACCTGGATGTGGTGCAGGGCGATCCCGGCGCGCGTCGGCGGTTCATGGACCAAGCCGTCACCTCGCTGTGGCCGGCGCGCGAGACAGCGCTGCGGAACTACGAGAAGACCCTGCGCCAACGGAACCGGTTGCTCAAGGATCACGGCGGGCCGGGAGAACCTCCTGGCCTGGCGGCGTGGGACGAAGAGTTGATCGCGTCGGGGGTCCTCGTGACCGACGCGCGCCGGGAGGCGATGCAGCAGGTCGCGCCGGGCGCCAGCGCGGAATTCCAGAGCCTCTCGGGATACGCGCTGAGCGTCGAGTACCGGCCGTCGGTCGAAGGCGACGGTCTCGCGGCTGCGTTTCGCGAGCGCCTTGCCGACAGGCGGGCGGACGAGTTGGTGCGTAGAACGACGCTGGTCGGTCCACATCGTGACGACCTCGGGCTGACCGTCCGCGACCTCGTGGCGCGCGGGTTCGCCTCGCACGGGGAAGCGTGGGGGGCTGCCCTCTCGCTCCGTCTCGGGCTCGCCTCGGCCCTCCAGGAGGAGGTGGGCGAGCGCCCCGTGATCCTGCTGGACGATCCGTTCTCCGCCCTGGACCCCGCCCGCCGTGCTCGGGTTGGAGCGGCGCTGACCGGCAGGGGGCAGGTGGTCGTGTCCGTCGCCGACGAGAGCCACATCCCCGCAGCATCGGACGTCGTCTGGGACGTCACCGCGGGAATGGTCAGCATCCGGTGAGGGAGGTATCCGTTGGCGCATAGCAAGGGGTTCAAGAAGAAGCCGAAGGACCGCACGGCCGAGCCGACGGCGATCGGTGACATCGTCACCGGGCTCCTCGGGTCCCGGGAGTTCGCGTCCGGCGCGAAGATCGGGCGCCTGGTGCAGGATTGGGCTGCCGTGGTGGGGGAGCGGTTGGCGACGGAGTCCGCGCCTGTGTCCCTGGACGGCGGCACACTGGTGGTGGCGACCCGCTCCGCGGCATGGGGGACGCAGCTCGAATTCCTGTCCGCGGACATCGCCCGGAAGGTCAACGGAGAGCTCGGCTCCGAGGCCGTCAAGCGGGTCCGGATCGTGGTCGCTCCAGACCGCGTGAAACCGTTGTAGCGCAAGGGTTTCAGTAGGTCGCGGAAGGGGCGCTGGAGAGAGTCTCGATGGTATACTTCAAGGGCTGTCTCGACTGCTCGGGACGCCCCTTACTTTCCGGTGGGAAGACCCCCGGCGTGGCCGGGTTCAGGTGGAGGATCGTTGGCGACACAGACGAAGGCGAAGGCCCAGGAGACGGGTAAGAAGCAGGGCACGAAGAAGACCGACGGCGGCTATTCCGAGAAGGACATCACGGTCCTCGAGGGCGTCGAGCACGTCCGGCTGCGCCCGGGCATGTACATCGGCACCACCGGCCCGCGGGGTTTGCACCACCTCGTTTACGAGGTGGTGGACAACGCCGTCGACGAGGCGATGGCCGGCCACTGCGACCGGATCATCGTGACCCTCCTCAAGGACGGCGCCGTCTCGGTCGCCGACAACGGCCGGGGGATTCCGGTCAAGCCCATCCCCAAGGCGAAGGACCGCCGCCCGGCTGCGGAAGTGGTGCTGACCACCCTGAACGCCGGCGGGAAGTTCGGCGGCGCCGGCTACCGGATCTCCGGGGGGCTGCACGGGGTCGGCGTCTCGGTCGTGAACGCGCTGTCCGAGAAGATGACCGCCGACATCCAGCGCGAGGGCGCCAATTGGCACGTGCAGTTCTCGCGTGGCAAGGCGACCAAGAAGCTCGGGAAGGGCAAGCCGTCGAAGAAGCACGGCACCATCATCACCTTCTGGCCGGACGCCGAGATCTTCGAAGAGACGACCTTCAAGCGTGAGGTGCTGGCCGAGCGGCTGCAGGAGCTGGCGTTCCTGAACAAGGGTGTCGAGATCCAGCTCAACGACGAGCGGGAGACACCGGTAGTCAAGGACGTCTTCAAGGCCAACGGTGGCCTCGTGGACTTCGTGAAGCACATGAACGCCGGAAAGGAAGCCCTGCACCAGAAGGTCGTCGCGTTCGAGGTCAAGGGCGAGCGCTCCGAGGTCGAGATCGCGTTCCAATGGAACACCGGTTACTCCGAGTCGATCCACACGTTCGCGAACACGATCAACACGCACGAGGGCGGGATGCACGAGGAGGGCTTCAAGAAGGCCCTCACCGGCGTCCTGAATCGCTACGCGCGGACCAAGGGCCTGTTGAAGGAGAAGCAGGACTCGCTGATCGGTGAGGACGTGCGCGAAGGCCTCACCGCGATCGTCTCGGTGAAGCTTCAGGACCCGCAGTTCGAGGGTCAGACCAAGACCAAGCTGGGGAATACCGAGATCCGCGCGTTCGTGGAAAAGACGCTCAACGACCAGCTCGGGACGTGGCTCGAGGAGCACCCCGGCGACGCGAAGCGCATCGTGATGAAGTCCGAGGCCGCGCAGAAGGCGCGCCTGGCGGCCCGCCAAGCGCGGGATCTGACGCGCCGCAAGTCCTTCCTGGAGTCCGGGTCCCTTCCCGGCAAGCTCGCCGACTGCCAGCTCACCGACCCCCAGCTGTGTGAGCTCTACATCGTTGAGGGCGACAGTGCCGGTGGTTCGGCCAAGAGCGCGCGCGATCGCGCGAGCCAGGCGATCCTGCCGATCCGCGGCAAGATCATCAACGTCGAGAAGGCGCGGCTGCACAAGGTCCTCGAGAACAACGAGATCCAGGCCCTGATCACCGCGATCGGGACTGCGATCGGTGACGAGTTCGACCTCGAGAAAGCGCGGTACCACCGCATCGTGTTGATGGCCGACGCCGACGTGGACGGCGCCCACATCCGCACCCTGTTGCTCACGTTCTTCTTCCGCAACATGCCGCAGCTGATCGACGCCGGGTTCATGTACCTGGCGCAGCCGCCCCTGTACCTGCTCAAGGACGGGAAGCAAGAGCGCTACTTCTACACCGAGCGCGAGTGGGATACCTGGCGCAAATCCAACGGCAACGGTCGCAAGCTCGAGCCGCAGCGGTTCAAGGGTCTGGGAGAGATGAACGCGGAGCAGCTCTGGGCGACGACCATGGACCCCGAGAAACGCACGCTCCTGCAGGTCACCCTCGAGGACGCCGTCGCCGCGGACCGGTTGTTCACCATGCTCATGGGCGACGAGGTCGCGCCCCGCAAGGCGTTCATCGAGGCGAACGCGAAGTACGTCGAGAACCTCGACGTGTGATGGGGAGCTAGGCCGTGGCTCAGGAAGAGCTGTTCAGGGGCCGGGTCGAGCCCGTCCAACTTGAGGACGAGATCCAGCGCTCGTACCTGGACTACGCGATGTCGGTCATCGTTGGGCGCGCCCTGCCCGATGTGCGCGACGGGCTCAAGCCGGTCCAGCGGCGGATCCTGTGGTCGATGCTCGAGTCTGGTCTGCGTCCCGACCGGCCCCACCGCAAGTCGGTCTCGGCCGTCGGCGAGGTCCTGAAGAAGTACCACCCTCACGGTGACTCCAGTGTCTACGACGCTTTGGTTCGCCTGGCCCAGGACTGGGTCATGCGCGCGCCGCTGATCGACGGCCACGGCAACTTCGGTTCCGTCGACGGCGACCCGGCCGCCGCCTATCGCTATACCGAAGCCCGGCTCGCCCCGATGGCGATGGAGCTGCTGCGCGACATCGACGCCGACACGGTCGGCTTCATCCCGAACTTCGACGGGTACGAAGAGGAGCCGACGGTCCTGCCCTCGCGCTACCCGAACCTGCTCGTCAACGGCGCCGCGGGCATCGCGGTCGGCATGGCTACAAACATCCCGCCGCACAACCTGGGCGAGATCATCGACGCAACCTGCGCGATGATCGACGAGCCCGACATCGACGTCGCCGGCCTCCGCACGTACGTCCTCGGACCCGACTTCCCGACCGGGGCGCAGATCATCGGCACGGAGGGCATCAACGACGCCTACGCGACCGGCCGCGGGTCGATCAAGGTCCGCTCGGTCGCCACGGTCGAAGAGGGTTCGAATAACCGGATGCGGATCGTGGTCACCGAGCTGCCCTACCAGGTGAACAAGGCGCGGCTGGCCGAGAAGATCGCCGAGCTTGTCCGGACCGGCAAGCTCAAGGACATCGCCGACCTGAAGGACGAGTCCAACCGTGACGGGATGCGGTTGGTCGTCGATCTCAAGCGCGGTGCGAACGCGCAGGTGGTCCTGAACCAGCTGTACAAGCACACGCAGATGCAGGAGAGCTTCGGCGTCATCATGCTTTCGCTCGTCGAAGGTGTGGAACCGAAGGTGCTCGACCTGGCCGAGATGGTCGGTTACTACCTCGACCACCAGATCGATGTCGTCACGCGCCGCACGAAGTTCGAACTCAAGAAGGCCGAGGACCGCGACCACATCGTCCAGGGACTGTTGATCGCGCTCGACAACCTCGACGCTGTCATCAAGATCATCCGCGGTTCGCAGGACGCCGAGCAGGCCCGACAGAAGCTGATGAAGCAGTTCAAGCTCTCCGAGATCCAGGCGAACCACATCCTGGACATGCCGCTGCGCCGCCTGACCAAGCTGGCGAAGGCCGAGCTGGAGGAAGAGCACAAGGAGCTGCTCGCGCGTATCAAGCACCTCAAGGCGCTCCTCAAGGACCCGAAGAAGATCCGCGCGGTGATCAAGGAGGAACTGCTCGATGTCCGCAAGCGCTTCGCGAACCCGCGCCGGACCCAGATCCGGCCTGACGAAGGTGAGTTCGACGTCCTGGACCTGATCCCCGAGGAAGACGTGATCATCACGGTGACGCGAGCCGGGTACATCAAGCGTCAACCGGTCGAGGCCTACCGCCGCCAGGGCCGCGGCGGCAAGGGCGTGCGCGGCGCCACGTTGAAGGAGGAGGACGTCATCCGCAACGTCTTCATGACGAGCACCCACCATTGGCTGCTGATCTTCACGACCCGCGGCAAGGTTTACCGGGTCAAGGTCCACGAGGTCCCCGAGTCCTCCCGCACCGCCCGCGGGATGTTTGCGGCGAACCTGCCCGGCGTGCAGGTCAACCAGGACGAGCGGATCAGTGCGGTTCTCGATCTCAAGGAGTACGCGGAGGGCAAGTACCTCGTGTTCGGAACGCGTCGCGGGATGGTCAAGAAGACCGCGCTCCCCGAGTATGACTCGCCGCGCACCGGGCTGGCCGCGATCAACCTGAAGGAAGGCGACGAGCTGATCGACGTGTTCCTGACCGACGGCGAGGACGACATCTTCATGGTGTCGCGCACCGGCCAGACGATCCGGTTCTCGGAGACGACGGCACGGCCGATGGGGCGGTCGACCGCCGGAGTCATCGGGATGCGACTGCGTGAGGATGACGAGGTCCTGGCGATCGCGGCGGGGTCCTCTGGTGCCGAGATGATCAGCGTCACGGCGAACGGCTACGGCAAGCGCACGGACCTCAAGCAGTACCCCCGCAAGGGCCGCGGGGGCCTCGGGGTGGTCGGCCACAAGCTGACGAAGAAGACCGGACAGCTCACGGGCGCGTTCATCGGCTCGAAGGACCAGGACGTGTTCCTCGTGTCGTCGTCGGGCATCGCGATCCGCGTCGCTGCGGAACAGATCCGGCGGGTCGGTCGTCCGAGTCAGGGCGTGCGCACGATGCGCGTCGAAGAGGGCGCGCACGTCGCCGCGATGGCGCCCGTCACCGAGAAGGATGACGACGAGAACGGCGAGGACGCTGCGACCCCGAAGATGGACGAAGCGCCCGCCAAGAAGAAGGTCGCCAAGAAGAAGGTCGCCAAGAAGAAGGTCGCCAAGAAG
>CAZXFL010000006.1:0-47739 GCA_964640385.1 uncultured Actinomycetes bacterium | reverse complement strand
CGCCAAGAAGAAGGTCGCCAAGAAGAAGGTCGCCAAGAAGAAGGTCGCCAAGAAGCCGCCGTCACGCCGGCGGGGGCGCTGACCCGCCGTCCCGCAGCGGCACCTTTCGGAACACCGCGAACACGGACAGGTCGTAGACCATCTTCAGGCTGCCCGCCACCAGGAACGGCGCCGCCGGCCACAGGGGCATCATCGCTGCGGCCAGGAAGGGACCGAACGGACGGGAGGCGAACCGCGCGGTGTTCGTGTACGCGGCCGCTGCGGTCCTCTCATGCGGTTCGACCAGCGCGCTGATGTATGCCTGGCGTGCCGGAACGTCCATCGATGAGGCGCTTGCGCGGAGCAGGAGCAGGCCGATCGCCAGTCCGAGCGTCGGCGCGAACGGGATCAGCATCAGCAGGACGTGCGAGGGCAGATGGCTGAACACCATCGTGTTGAGCATGCCGATCCGATGTGCGAGCCACCCCGCGAGGATCGACGAAGCTGCGGCCAGGAGCCCGGACACGAAGAAGACGAACCCGAGCAGTTCGGTGCTGGCTCCGAACGTGCGCTGGAACCAGAACACGAGGAAGGCCTGGACGATGAAGCCGCCGGCGAACGAGTCGAGGGCGAAGAGCGCGGCAAGCTTGCGGACGATCGGTTTCGACACCGTGAGGGGCCGTCGATCGCGGCTGGCCTCATCCCGGTCCGAGGCCTCGACGTCGGTCGTCAGCCGCCGGGCGATCAGTACGCACAGGACCGCGACGACGGGGAAGACTAGGAACCAGCGCTGGTCCGGCGGCAGCGCGGGGAAGATGGAGCGGAGGGCCGCGGGTCCGCCGGCGGCGAGGGCGCCGACCGACCCCGCGAGATGTGCAACCGCGTTGTACCGGCCGAAGACCCGGGCCCGCAGCGCCGGGTCCGATCCGCCCAGCATCGCCTGCTCGACCGAGGTGATGGGACCCGACTCGTTCGGATCCGTCGACAACGTCCCGGTCAGCCCGGCCAGCAGGAGCAGCGGCATCCAGGTGCTGAAGGCGAAGACGGCACCCGCAGCGCCCATCACCAGAAGCAGCCATGCGTAGGTCCGGCGGCGCCCCAGACGTTCACCGCGCCGGCCCACACCGAGCGACGCCAACGCTGCGCCGGCCAGCATGCTGGTGAAGATCAGTCCGACCTGGGCATCCGAGAGACCGCTTGCGGCCAGGATCGACCCGAGGAGCACGCTCCCGAAGCCGTAGAGGAACGCACGGAGGGCCTGGATCGTCAGGATGTGCCGGAGGTCGCGTTCCATCGGAGGGATAATCGCAGACGATGGAGGACGTGGGGGTCGTGGGGATCGAACCGGGCGCGGCGGTGATCCTCGTGGCGGCCGCCGTCCTGGTCATGTCGTCCCTGGTCCTGCGCATTCGCCTGCCGGGTGCCCTAGTACTGCTCCTCGTGGCTGGGTCCGCGGCGGCGGTCGCCGCCGGCGCACTGCTCGTCCAGGAGGACGTCACCCCCGCGGACTGGGCCCTAGCACTGCCGGTCGCCGCGGCCGCGGCGACCGGGCACGTCCGGCTTCTTCTCGGGCGATTCGGGCCTCCACCGGCCGATGCGTCCGGTACAGTGAGCCCCGCGAACGACGTCTGAGAGGACGAAGTGGCACGCAGAGGTATCGAAGTCGCACCGACGAAGAGCAGGGCATCGGCGATGCCACGGCGCACCCGCGTGGTCATCCGCAAGGTCGGTCCGTGGACGGTGTTCCGCTGGTCACTGCTGTTCTACTTCTGCACCATGCTGATCTTCCTGCTCTCCCTGTTCTTCATCTACCTGTTCCTCGAGTCGAGCGGCGCCCTGGACGACTTCGGCAAGCTGCTGGCCGAGTTCAAGATCATGGAGGGCGAATGCCGCCCTCTGCCCGATACCGCCCAGCTCGAGTGCATCGCGAGGATCGACGGGGGATGGCTGTTCTCACGCCTATTCATCGTCGGCAGCGTCCTGGTCGTCATCTGGTCGGTCATCAACCTGCTGATCGCGCTCCTGTACAACCTCGTCTCGGACGTGCTGGGCGGCATCGAGCTGACCCTCGTGGAGCGCCACTAGACGCGTTCCGGTTGACATGGTTTCTGAGGCGCGACTACGCTCCGTGACGGGCCACGGCCCCAGTTCTCGGGCCTGTAGCTCAGGCGGTTAGAGCGCGCCCCTGATAAGGGCGAGGTCGATGGTTCAAGTCCATCCAGGCCCACCAACGAAAGGAGCGGGAATGGCTGAAGAGGAAGCCACCAAGAAGAAGGGCTCCAAGAAGAAGAAGTTCTTCCTCTTCGTGCTCATCGCAGGGGCCATCGCGGGTGCGGTCGCGTTCATCAAGCGGCGCCGCAACGCAGGCTTCGATGAGAGCGATTGGCAAGAGCTCCCGCCTCCCGAGGGCGGGTAGTACCGGTCCACGATCGAACGTGAGGGCCCGCGCCTCAGGCGCGGGCCCTTCGCATATCTGGCCCCATCCGCCCGCGCGTACACTCGGGCGGATGGATGCGTGGGAGGAGGCACGAGCGGCCGCCGGCGCTTCCGGCGTGGACGTTCGCAGCCTCGCGACGCTGCAGGAAGCCGACGCCGCGATCCTGGTGATGGTCGCGACCTGGGGCGAGTTCCAGCAGATCCCTCGGGAGGTGTTCCGGGCCTTCCAGGAGAGCCGGAACGTGTTACAGGGGGCGTACCGAGGGGACCAGCTGATCGGGGTCGCGCTCGGATGGTGGGGCCGCGACGACGACGGGTGGCACCTGCACTCGCACATGCTGGCGGTGGTCCCGGACCTGCGCTCGTCGGGGGTCGGATACGCGCTGAAGCTCGCGCAACGGGCCGAGACGCTGGACGCCGGCGTCACGCGGATCAGGTGGACCTTCGACCCGCTGCAGTCGCGGAACGCCTACTTCAACCTCGCGAAGCTCGGCGCGGTCGCCGACGGGTTCCATCGCGACTTCTACGGCGATATGCCGGACGTACTGAACGCAGGTGATCGGTCCGACCGCTTGGCGATCCGCTGGGATCTGCTGCCCGGACCCGGCGGCCAAGGCGGTTGGGGTCAGGCTGCGACGCTCTTGGCGCGGTCCGGGACGGATGATGAACCGAAGCCGGAGCGGATCGGTGAGCCGCTAGAAGGGCGTGTGCTGATCGAGATCCCCCGCGAGTACGCGGAGCTCCGAGCTCGGGATGCCGGGCTGGGGGCTGCTTGGCGCGACGCTGTGGCCGACACGATGGAGGCGTGCTTCGCCGGCGGCCTGACCGCACGCGCGTTCACCACCGATTCGGCATACGTGTTCGCATGAGCAGGATCCTCGCCGTCGAGCTGCGCCTGGTGAACCTCGATCTCGTGCGTCCGTTCACGACTAGCTTCGGGACCGAGACCATGAAGGAGGCCGTCCTGGTCCGGGTCGAGACCGATGCCGGGGAGGGCTGGGGCGAGAGCGTCACGGGACCGGACCCGGGCTTCTCGGAGGAGTTCAACGACGGTGTATGGCTGGTCACGCGCGAGTTCCTCGCGCCGACACTCTTTGAGGCTGGTGATCTTGCACCGGAAGGCGTTGCGGCGACGCTCGCCGGCTACCGGGGACACCGGATGGCCAAGTCCGCGCTCGAGATGGCTGTGCTGGATGCCTCACTGCGTGCCGAGGGCCGGTCGTTGGCCTCCGCCCTAGGAGGAGACCGTGATCGCGTGCCGGTCGGTGTTTCGGTCGGCATCACCCCGACGGTCGAGGGGATGGTCGCAGAGGTCGCAGGGTATCTCGATGACGGTTACCAGCGGATCAAGCTGAAGATCAGGCCGGGCTTCGACGCGGAACCGGTCGCGGCCGTGCGCTCGGCCTTCCCCGACATCCTGCTGTCGGTGGACGCGAACGCGGCGTACGGCCCCGACGATCTGGACGTCTTCCTCGCGCTCGACGCGTTCGGTTTGCTGATGATTGAGCAGCCGTTCCACTACGAAGACCTCGTGCAGCACGCGTGGCTCCAACAGCGGATCGACACGCCGCTCTGCCTGGACGAGTCGATCCGCTCCGCGGCGGATGCGGGCGCCGCGCTGCAGCTGGGGGCATGCCGCATCGTCAATATCAAGCCGGGCCGGGTCGGGGGTTACCTCGAGGGGAAGCGCATCCACGACGTGTGTCTCGACGCCGGGGTTCCGGTCTGGTGCGGGGGGATGTTGGAAACGGGTGTCGGACGCGCGGGGAACCTAGCGCTGGCGTCCTTGCCCGGGTTCACCCTGCCGGGAGACATCAGTGCGAGTGGCCGCTACTTCGACGAGGACATCACCGAACCGTTCGAGGTCGCTGCCGACGGCACGATGGCCGTTCCCGACGGACCCGGGCTTGGGGTCGAGCCGGATCCCGGCCGGCTCGAGGCGCACATCAGCCGGGCCGAGCGGCTCGAAGCCGGGTGAGGCGCGAGAAAACCCCCGCCGCCGCTGGACGCCCGGCCCCCGGCGAGGGATGCTACGGGCCGTACTTCCCTGAAAGGTCGAGACGATGAAGAAGGGCACGGTCCGGGCGCGGACCTTCGAGGTGGTGGACGACAGCGGCGTCGTGCGAGCGACGCTGGGACTCGGCAACGACGAGACCCCGTTCCTGAGCCTGCAGGATGCTGACGGTCAGATCCGGGCCCGCATCGGGGTCAACACCGACGGATCCGCCGGTCTCGCGATCGGGGACAGAGAAGGCAAGGTCCGGGCCACGCTTGGACTCGCGTCCGATGGCTCGGCGAGCCTGGCGCTCGGCGATAAGAACGGAAAGATCCGCGCGAAGTTCGGCCTCGTTGCGGAGGGTGCTGCGACCCCCGGCCTTCGCAGCGACGACGATGGTGAGGTCAGCTTCGTGTACGCGCTGGCGGAGCAGGGTTCCCCGACGCTCGGGCTCTACGACGAGGCCGGCAAGGTGCGGGTCCGTCTCGGCCTGGCGGCCGAGGGCTCCCCGATCCTGCGGCTGCTCACCGCGGAAGGCGAACTCAAGGTGGTCCTGGGGCTCGACGGCGAGGGTACCCCGGTCCTCCGCTTCGTGAACGCCGACGGCAAGGCCACCTGGTCCGCGCAGTAGCGCACCCCTCATTGCCGGGTGACTACACTTCCCGAGAAGGGGGCGTTGGGGGCGGAGGCCGTGGGGGGCGTAGCTCAGTTGGTAGAGCACCTGCTTTGCAAGCAGGGGGTCGCCGGTTCGAGTCCGGCCGTCTCCACTCAGGTCAGGACCCGGCGCCAGAGCGAGCGAGCGCCACGCGCGGTGAGCGCCCCGAGGGTCGTACCGAGGGCATTGAGGATCAGGTCGTCGATGCTCGCAAACCGGTTCGTGACGAACAGGAGTTGCGCGACCTCGATGGCGAACGAGAGCCCGCATCCCAGCGCCACAACCTGCCAGATACGGAGCGTCGAGAGTCGAAGCGCCAGGAAGAATGCCGCCGGCGCGAACAGGAGTACATTGCCGGTCAGCAGCGAGGCGTCCCCCGGATCCGCCACATGCAGGATCGTGTCGAACGGGATGAGGTTCAGGGTCGACGGCCGGACGATGGGGTTCTCCCCGGGCCGCAGACCCACGAGCACGATGGCTATGACCGACCAGCCGGCGAGGACCTCGGTCTCGGTCAGGAACAGCGCGCGACGATAGGGATCGCCCCCCCGCTTCGCGCGCGGGATGGCGATGATGGCGGCCGCGAGCACGGCGACCGGGAGGACGGCGAACAGGAACGGTCCGGTGCCGCGGAAATTGGCCAGGAGCTGTGAGATGTTCACGAGGGCTCGCCGACGCCGAGGGCGTTCTCGATCTGGCGGGCCGCCTCGCAGACCGCGGGGGCATAGCGCCCGGCGCTGATCCTGCCGAGCCGGGATGCCGGCCCCGATACCGATACGACCGCGAGCAGGTTCCCGTGTGACCCGAACACGGGCGCGCTGGCCGATCCGACGTCCGGTTGGCGCTCACCGGAGCTTGCCGCCCAGCCCCTCGCCCTGGCCGTCTTCAGTTGGCGTTCGAGGCTGTCCCGATCAGGGGTGCGGTCGGTCCGAGACTCCAGTCGGTCGAGCAGGCGTTCGCGATCGACGTCGGTCGTCCACGCCATGAAGATCTTCCCCGCGGATCCAGCGGTCAGCGGGAGCGAGGCGCCGATCTCGACGATCGTGCGGAGCTCACTCTCAGACTCGACGGCATCGATGCAGATCCTGGTGTCTCCGCTCCTGATGTAGAGCTGTGCGCCCTCACCGGTCGTGGCCGCGAGTTGCTCGAGCGCGGGACGCGCGAGATCGCGGAGGGGCAACTCGCGCATCGCGGTCGCAGCCAGGCGGAGGAGCCGCGGCCCGAGGACGTAGCCTTGGCTCCCCATCGAGGCGACGAATCCCTGGTCTTCGAGCGCCTTGAGGAGCCGGTGTGCGGTCGGTCGCGTGAAGCCGGTCGCCCGGACGATGTCCGTGTACGTCCTCGCCCCACCTTCGACGGCGTCCAGGACCGTCACCGCGCGGTCGAGGACGCCGGACCGGCTCCGGGCGGGCGGCACTCGTGGTAGACTCATGTTCCAAATAATGATACAAAGTTCCACTATTTGGAACAACCCCTCGGGACAGGCATGAGGTAGGAGCACTCGGAGGTTCAAGAGATGCCGCAGACGATGGCCGAGAGGGTGTGGGAACGCCACGTCGTTCACCGCGCCAACGGCGAGCCCGACGTGCTCTACGTCGATCTGCACCTCGTCCACGAGGTCACCTCACCGCAGGCCTTCGAAGGACTCCGTCTCGCGGGGCGGCAGGTACGCCGTCCCGACCTGACTGTCGCCACCATGGACCACAACGTCCCGACCGCGGGTCTCGACCGGCCGCTCGAGGACCCGATCTCGGCCAAACAGATGGAGGCGCTCTCGAAGAACTGCGCCGAGTTCGGTATCCGTCTGTACCCGATGGGGGACGCCGGCCAGGGCATCGTGCATGTCATCGGACCGCAGATGGGATTGACGCAACCTGGCCTCATGATCGTCTGCGGCGACTCGCACACCTCGACCCACGGAGCGTTCGGCGCGCTGGCCATCGGGATCGGGACAAGCGAGGTCGAACACGTCCTGGCCACGCAGACCCTCCCGCAGAAGAAACCGGGGACGATGGCGGTCACGGTCGACGGGGATCTGCCGCAAGGCGTCACCGCCAAAGACATCATCTTGGGCATCATCGCCACCATCGGCACCGGTGGCGGCGTGGGGCACGTCATCGAATACCGCGGATCTGCGATCCGCGCCCTTTCGATGGAGGGCCGGATGACCATCTGCAACATGTCGATCGAGGGTGGTGCCCGGGCTGGCATGGTCGCGCCCGACGACACGACGTTCGCCTACATCGAAGGCCGCCCGCACGCGCCGAAGGGGGCGGACTGGGAGGCGGCCCTCGAGGACTGGCGTTCCCTCCCCACCGATGACGGGGCGACGTTCGACCGCGAGGTGACGCTCGACGCGACGGTCTTGAGACCGAACGTGTCCTGGGGAACCAACCCGGCCCAGACCGTGACGATCGATGACGCCGTCCCGGACCCATCCAGCTTCACCGATCCCGTGAAGCGCGAGTCGGCCGAGCGGGCACTCGCCTACATGGGGCTGGATCCCGGCACGCCCATCCGCGACATCCGCCCCGATGTCATCTTCATCGGATCCTGCACGAACAGCAGGATGGAGGATCTGCGCGCGGCCGCCGAAGTCGTTCGGGGGCGGCAGGTCGACCCGCAGGTCCGGGCGATGGTCGTCCCCGGGTCGATGCTGGTGAAGCGCCAAGCCGAGGAGGAGGGGATCGACGAGATCTTCCGGAACGCCGGGTTCGAGTGGCGGGAGGCAGGGTGTTCGATGTGCCTGGGCATGAATCCGGATCAGCTGCAGCCGCAACAACGAAGCGCCAGCACCAGCAACCGCAACTTCGAAGGGCGTCAGGGCAAGGGTGGCCGGACGCATCTGGTCTCGCCGCAGGTCGCTGCTGCGACCGCGGTCGCCGGCCACTTCACGACGCCCGCCGACCTGACCTGACCGCGACGAAGGAGGAGCCGAACCAGATGGAACCCATCACGCTGATCAGGGGCCGGGCACTTCCCGTGGACCGCTCGGACGTCGACACCGACCAGATCATCCCCGCCGAATACTTGAAGCGCATCGAGCGCACCGGCTTCGGCCCGTTCCTGTTCGCCGAATGGCGCAAGGACCCGGACTTCATCATCAACCGGCCGGATCACGAGGGGGCCAGCATCATGCTCGCCGGGGAGAATTTCGGCTGCGGGTCCAGTCGCGAACACGCCCCGTGGGCGATCGAAGACGCCGGTTTCAAGGCCGTCATCGCGCCGAGCTTCGCCGATATCTTCCGCAACAACTGCACCAAGATCGGCCTGCTGCCGGTCGAGCTGCCGGCGGAATCGGTCCGTGCGCTGATGGACGCCGTACTCGACGATCCATCGACCGAGATCGAGGTCGATCTCGCCGCCCGGACCGTTCGGGCGCCGGGGGTGGAGGAAGTCTTCGAACTCGACGACTTCACCCACTGGCGTCTGCTCGAAGGGCTCGACGATATCGGGCTCACCTTGCGGAGCGCGGACGAGATCGACCACTACGAGTCGGCCCGCCCCACTTGGCTCCCGACCACTGCCTGAGCGGCGCGCAGCCTTGCCACTGCGCGGGGCGGCCTGAGAGCGCTGCCTCTGGATCCGCCGGGCGCCTCGGACTACCAGTCGGTGGCCGCGTCGCATTGTGCGGGTGTGTCGAATGCGTCCGCCGCGTTGATACCCCGGAACTGACCGGTGGCGCTCATGGCGATACACACGAAGTCGCCGTTCGGTGTCCCGGTGACGAGCACGACCTCATCCCCGGTTGCGCCCCGGATGCTGATCTGGTTCACGATTGCGTTCGGAGAGACCAAGAGATTCGCGTCGATGGAGGGTTCGATGCCTTCGAGAGCGACATCTGTAAGACCCGTGTAGGACTCACCGTCCGTATAGAACACCCCCGCAGCGGTGAAGGAGTCCTTGAGTCTTGCTTGAGCCGCCCTAATCCCTGCTCGATCTCGTGCGCCGAGGAACGTGGGGAGAGCGATGGCGATAAGGATTCCGATGATGAGTACGACAACCATCAACTCGATGAGCGTGAAACCCCGCTCGTCCTCCCGGCGCTCAGCTATGCGCCGGAGCATGTGTTCCCTGCCTCCCTTCGTGCGGGGAGCCATCCCCAAAGGCGTGGCTTCCTCACTGTAGGTTCGGCGGGATCTCGGGAAACCTGAGGGGGAGACGGAAGATCCTTCGGGGATGCGACTTAGGTCGGATGGCTAGAACGCGGCTCACACCACGGCCAGCAGGTAGATCCCGTCCGGATCGCTGACGTACAGGCGCCCGTCGGGGGCCACCTCGATCGACATGAGTCCGTCATCGTGGACCACGACCTTCCGCTGCTCCGCGACCTCCTTGCGGGCGGCGTCCAGGCGCACACGCCGGACCGTGCCGGTGTTCCAGTCGGCCATGAACAGTCGCCCCTCGCCGTTGGGGAGGCCGCATCCATCGCAGAACGCCACGCCGGTCGGCGCGATCGTCGGCGTGTACCACCGCTCGGGCATCACGGGGGTAGGGCCGTCTTGGTTCGTGTTCCGCGGGGCGTTGGGCGGCGCGTCGCACTCCTGATGGCGGCCCCAGCCCATGTTGCGACCCTCGGGGATCCGGTTCAGTTCGTCGTTGCACGCCGGTCCGTTCTCACTCTCCCAGAGCACCCCGCTGACCGGGTCGAAGTCGAAGCCGTAGGAATTGCGGAAGCCGTAGGCGTAGATGAGGTTGCCGGGGAAGGGGTTGTCCCCCGGAACCGCCCCGTCGGGCGTCATGCGCAGCACCTTGCCGGCCGTGTTGGTGAGCCGCTGCGCATAACCGGGGACGCTCGTGTCCCCCTGGAGCGCGTAGAGCATCCCGTCCGGGCCGAACAGGATGCGTCCGCCCCGGTGTCGGTGGCCGGCGTCGAGGCCCCCGTCCCATATGAGCTCCATGTTGGTTCCGGTTCCACCGGTGTCGGTGTAGCGCAGGATCTGGTTGCGCGCCGCGCCGCCGATGTCGCGGGTCACGTAGACGTAGACCTGCGGCGTGCCCGGATAGGCCGGATGCAGCGCGATCCCGAGCACGCCGCCGCCTTGGTCGAACCACAGACCGGGAACCGTGACGAAGAGGTCGTCGGTAGATGCGTCCGCGGCCAGGATCCGGACCTTGCCGGTGAGGCGTTCGGCGTAGAAGACTCGCCCGTCCGGCGCGAACGTGAAGGCGGCGGGGAAATCGAGGCCTTCGGCGAACGGGATCAGGCCGGTCGCCGCCCGGGCGACGGGGGTCGGGAGTGCGAACAGCCCTGCCAGCAGGAGGAGCGTGACGCCCGTGACGCTCGTCCGCGATCGCCTCACGTTCGGGTGAGCAGGTAGATCCCGCTCGAGTCGCTGAAGTAGATGCGCCCGTCCGGGGCGGCTTCCATCGAGAGGATCCCGTCGCCGTTGTGGTAGTAGGCGGCGTTGTTCCATCCCGTGACGACCGCGTTCCTTGAGTCCGTCAGCGTGACGCGGCGGATGATGCCGTTGTTGTACTCGCCGAAGAACATCCGCCCCTCGGACTTGGTGCCCAGGCCGCATCCGTCGCAGAAGGTGAGCCCGGTCGGGGCGACGGTCGAAACGCGATACATCTTCGGCATCACGGGATTCGGCCCGCTGTCGTTGGTGTTCTTCGGGGCGCTGCCGCTGCAGGTCTCGCTAGGTCCCCATCCGTAGTTGCGGCTCTTGATGATGCGGTTGATCTCGTCGTTACACTCTGGGCCGTTCTCGGACTCCCAGAGTTTGCCGGTCAGCGGATCGAACCCGAACCCGAAGGAGTTGCGGATCCCGTACGACCAGATCCGGCTCCCGTTGAACGGGTTGTCGCCCGGGATGCTCCCGGTGTCGTTCATCCGGAGGATCTTTCCGGCGTCGTTGTTCAGGTTTTGGGCGTTGGCGGGTCCGTGTGCCTCTCCCACGACCGCGTAGAGCTTGCTGTCCGGACCGAATGCGATGTGCCCGCCGTCGTGGTACTCACCGGCAGCGGTATCCGACTCGAAGATGATCGTCATGTTCTCGCCGTTGCCGGCGTTGTCGGTGATGCGCACGACCTGGTTCTTGCGGCCGTTGTCGGTGCGGGTCACGTAGGCGTACACATAGGGCGTGGTTGGGTAGTTCGGGTGAACGGCGAGCCCCAGCAACCCATCCTCGCCCGCGGTGTAGATATTCGGCACGGTGAAGAATGCGGAATCGCTCTGGCCGGTCGACGTTATCGTCCGGATCTGGCCGGTGTTCAGTTCCCCGTAGAAGATCGTGCTCCCGTCGGGCGTGAACGTGAAGGCCGCCGGGAAGTTCAGGGCGCCGCCGATCCGCTGGCGAGTGACGACGGCCTGGGCCGGGGTTGCGGGCAGCAGGGCGAGTGCCAGCAGCAGGGCGATGGTGCTGGGGACGAGCGTTCGGCGTGTCATGGTCATCGTTCCTCACCATGTCATCGTTCCTCACCATCCCATATCGGCATCGGAACGGGGGCGCTGAGTGGCCCGTTCGGGTGGTTCGCCCCCGTCGCCGGCCGGTCGTTGGCCCGCCGCGAGGACCTCCGGGTAGGCTCGCTCCGGCATGAGCAGCGGCACGAGGAGAGGTGTGGTCTGGCCGGCGATCCTGGTCGCGCTGGTCTCGGCGGGGTGCGCTCCACCGTCGCCGAGTGCCGGGCCGTTCGGGTCTTCGCCCCCGGCACCGAGTGTCTCGGTGCCCCCATCACCCTCCTTGCGGTCCGAGCTCCGGGAGGAGAAGAACCGGCGTCAGGAGGAGCGGGAGAGGCGCGAACGCGAGCGCTACCACCCGACCGGCAAGCTCATCACCGCCGAGGGCCACGAACAGGAAGGCAAGGGTTCCGCCACCTACACCTACGTTGTCGAGGTGGAGGAAGGGATCACGGAGGATGCGGAGGCGTTCGCGCGACAGGTGGACGAAGTGCTCTTCGACAAGCGCAGCTGGCCCGGGACCTTCGGGCGCGTCGACCGCGGACCCGTGGACTTCCACGTCATCCTCGCAAGCCCGGATCTGACCGACCAACTCTGCCTGCCGCTGGAGACCGTCGGCATCTACTCCTGTTATCAAGCCGAGAACGCCGTGCTGAACTCGATGCGCTGGAAGCGGGGAGCATCCGCGTACGGCAACGACCTGCACCACTACCGCATCTACATGATCAATCACGAGGTCGGGCATGCGCTTGGCAACGGCCATGCCACGTGCGGCGGTTCGGGGCAGAAGGCGCCGATCATGATGCAGCAGACCAAGGGAGTCTCTCCTTGCGTGCCGAACCCCTGGCCGTAGCAGCCCGGCACTGCACAGGCGTGGGCGGCCCGCTCAGCGCGTGACCGGTTCGCCCGATTCGGCCAGGCGCTCGATCAGGTTGGCGGCGCGAGCGGTCCCGGGATCAGCCTGCAGGCGCGCGGCGATGTCCTTCATCCGCGCCGCCAGAGCCGCGTCGGACAGCAGCCGGTCCAGAGCCGTGAAGAACTCCAACTCGCTGAACGCGTAGGTCGAGAGCTGAACGCCGTAGCCGGTCTCGTTCACCCGTTGCGCGTTGTCATGCTGGTCCCAGAACAGCGGCAGCACCATCATCGGCTTGCCGAAGTGGAACGACTCGGTGACCGTGTTGTTGCCGCCGTGCGTGATGACGAGGTCCACGTTCGGCAGGATCTTCGTCTGCGGGAGGAACTCTGCCCCAGCCTGACGGTCGCGCAACTCGATCTCCTCGTGCTGGGGCCCCATGCTGACGATCACCCGGTGCGGGGACTTCGCCAATAGCGAGGTGAGCCGGTTCATCAGCTCGGTGTCCGCCGAGCCGAGGGAGCCAAGTGAGAGGTAGATAAGCTTCCCGGACGAGCCGGCGAGTTCGGCGGGGAGTTCCCAGTCCTCGTCGGCGTCGCGCACGCAGGAGCCGAGGCGGTGCCAGGTCGGTCCGAGCGGGATCGACCGTGAGTAGTCGACCTCCGGCGGGTACAGGTACAGATTCAGCCAGGGGGACTCGTGGATGAACTCGCCGTCCGGGAGCGCTGGCGCACCCTGCTCTTCGCAGAACGCGCTGAAGCTCTTCTGCAGGGTCCGGTGCAGGTCCCGGTAGCGGCGGCGGAACTGGACGCGGCCGGACGGATCGGCGGTCGGCAGTCCGGAGAACGTCGGCGGCAGGTCGGGATCCTTCATCTCCAGCGGGTTGCACGAGACGATGCGAACCCACGGGATGCCGGACGCAGGGACCGCAGGGAACGCGATCACGTTGTCCTCGACGATCACGTCGGGCGTTACCTCCGTCCAGATCTCGCGGAGCCGATCGTCGACATACTTGGAGCCATCGATCAGTTCCTCCCAAACCGGCTTGATGAAGTTCTCGAGCTGCTCGAAGGTCGAGGTTCGGAACGCCGGCGCGGTCTCGCGGACGAAGTCCTTCCAGAACTGGCCGGGTTCCTCGGGTTGTTCGGGTGCAGGTTTGAGGCGCATGAGCGCCTCCTCGAAGCCCTTGGCCTCCAAGGTTCCCTTGAAGGACTCTTCAAGGACGAAGACGACCCGGTGCCCTCGTTCGCGGAGAACGTTGGCGATGCCGACGCAGTTGTTCGTCGGCCCGTAGGCCCCCTCGGGGAAGAAGACGATGGTCTTCCCGGTCACAGGCCTGACTCTGGCGGTCCGACCCCGATGGGTCAAGTTGGTGCTAACGTGCCTCTCCGCATGGCTGGATCCGTTGAACGGCCCGTCTGGGAACGCAGGTTCCTCGCCCCGTACGTGAACATGCCGTCGTGGTCGCGCGCCGCGCCGGACCGATGCGTCCTCCTGTCCGACGAGGGCGGCTCCATGCAGGCCTGGGCCTTCGACGCCGCCACCGGTGAACGCCGCCAGGCCAGCCACGAACCCGTCGGCATCCTTCCCGAGGAGGGCTGCGATCCCACGCCGACACCGGACGGACAGAGCGTCGTCTGGTTCTCCGACCCCGACGGGAAGGAAGCCGGCACGTGGGTCGTGGCCCCGTTCGACGGGGGCGCCGAACCCCAGCCGCTGCTGCCCGACGTTCCGTTCGGCTGGTACTCCGGCCTGGCCCTCGGCAACCGAACCGCTGCGATGGCCATGGGTTACGACGACGGCTTCAGGGTGTACGTGTCCCGTGACGGCGGACCGGCGCGGGTGCTCCACGAGCATCCGGAGGAACTCCGCATCCCGCTTCCCGAGTGGGGCGGCTACAACAACGCTGCGCTCTCCGCCGACGAGCGCTACCTCTGCATCGCGCACGCGGAATCGGGCAACCAGCTTCACTACGCCCTGCGCGTCTACGACCTCGACACCTTCGAGCCGGTCGGCGAGCAGGACGATGGGGACCTGGACCTCTGGGCCTGCGTCTGGATGCCGGAGGAGGGTGACTCGCGCCTGATCTTCCGCCACGAGCGGACGGGCTTCCATCGGCCGGCGATCTGGAACGTCGAGACCGCGGCGGTCACCGACATCCCCCTTGACCTGTCCGGCGAGATCGACCCCTACGATGTCTGGCCGGACGGCTCGTCGATCCTCGTCTCGCAGTTCCTCGACGCCAGGAGCCATCTCTATCGGGTCGACGTCGCGACGGGTGCCACGACGCCGATCGAGCACCCGGACGGGTGCGTGTGGGGCGGTGGCGTTCGGCCGGACGGATCGGTTTGGTTCCGTCACGACAGCGGGAGCATGTCCGACGTCATCTATTCCTCCACAGGCGAACAGGTCTTCAGGCCGGCCACACCGCCCGACGTCGTACTGACTGGCCGGCCGTACGCCTCGATGCACGTGGCGAACCGGCATGGCGAACCGGTGCAGGGCTTCCTGGTCACCCCCGACGGGGATCCGCCGTATCCGCTCATCAACCTGGTCCACGGCGGACCCGCCTGGTTCTGGGGCGACTACTGGGCGCCGAAGGTCCAGGCGTTCGCTGATGCCGGGCTCGCGGTAGCACTCGTGAATTACCGGGGGACCTCGGGGTTCGGTGCGGACTGGCGCGACCGGCTCATCCGCAACATCGGGTTCCCCGAGACGGAAGACCTGAACGACTGGACGGATCGGCTGATCGCCGAAGGGGTCGCCGATCCGGACCGGTGTGCGATCGGCGGCACGTCGTGGGGCGGATACCTCACGCTCCTGGGGATCGGGCTGCATCCCGAGCGCTGGAAGGCGGCCCTGGGGATCGTTCCGGTCGGCGACTACATCGCGGGCTACGAGGACTCCGCCCCGTCGCTTCAGGCCATGGACCGCGCGTACCTCGGCGCTCCCCCGGCCGAGATCCCCGAATTCATCACGCCGCGGTCGCCGATAACCTACGTCGACGAGGTCGCCTGCCCCGTCTTCATCCTGTACGGGGAGAACGACACGCGATGCCCGCCGCGGCAGGTGGAGAACTACGTGAACGCGCTGCGCGAGGCCGGCGGTGACGTCGAGTCGCACACGTACGGGACCGGCCACTCCTCGCAGGTCACCGACGAGGAGATCGTGCACGTGCGGATGATGCTGGAGTTCCTGGCGCAGCACATCCCGGGGGTTCTGGTCCCCGAGTAGCCCGCAGACTCACTGGTGTCCTCTGTCTCCCTCGGCTTCCGCCACCTTCGCGACCGCCAGCTCGTACGCCGCTTCGCGGAGCGAGATCTGCTGGCCCTCCGCCCGGCCGGTCACTTGGCTGGTGGCCAGCCGAAGCTTGTCGGTGAGCCGCCGGTTCACCTTCTCCAGCGGCCAGGCGTCGTGCTGCATGTTCTGGGTCCACTCGAGGTAGGAGACGACCACGCCGCCGGCGTTCGCCAGGATGTCCGGTACAACCGTCACGCCGCGCTTGTTCAGTTCACGATCGGCGCCGGGCGTCGTCGGGTAGTTGGCGATCTCGACGACGATCCCGGCCTGGAGTCGCTCGCAGTTTTCCTCGTTGACGGCCTCTTCGAGCGCCGCCGGGACGAAGATCTCGGCCGGCACGTCGATGATGTCGTCCGGCGAGCGGGTCTCGGCGCCGGGGAAGTCCGCGACGCTGCCGGTCTCGCGTTTGTGCTCGGCGACCGCGATCGGGTCCACCCCGTGCTCGTTCACGATCGTCGCCTTCGAGTCCGACACCGCCACGATCGGGTAGCCGACCTGGTGCGCGAGCTTCGCGAACCACGAGCCGGCGTTCCCGAAGCCCTGCACCGTCACGCGTGTGTCGTTACGTGACAGGCTCCGGTCTTCGGCGATCTTGTCGAGCACGATCAGCGCGCCGCGGCCGGTCGCCTCCTCGCGACCGAGCGAGCCGCCCACCGAGATGGGCTTCCCTGTGATGACCGCGGGGTGGTAACCGGCGAGCGCCGACCATTCGTCGAACATCCAGCCCATGGTCTGCGCGTTGGTGTTCACGTCAGGCGCGGGGACGTCCTCGTGGGGTCCGATGACCGGCGCGATCGCGCGGATATACGCCCGCGCGAGGCGCTCGACCTCTGCGACCGAGAGCAGCTTCGGATCGACGATCACGCCGCCCTTGCCCCCGCCGAACGGGACGTCGGCCAGCGCCGTCTTCCAGGTCATCAGCGCGGCGAAACACCGGATCTCGTCGATGCTGACCAGGGGGTGGAACCGGATGCCGCCCTTGAACGGGCCGCGCGCGTTGTTGTACTGGACGCGGTAGCCGGTGAAGACGCCGAGCGATCCGTCGTCCATCGGGAACCGGACCTGCACCCAGACCTCGCGGAAGGGCGTCGACAGTGCCTCGCGCAGACCGCCGTTGAGGCCGATCCGCTCGGCCGCATCCTGCATGAATCCCTGAACCGCTTCGAAGGCTTGCATGGGCGTGCTCCTCGCGTATGGGGATGTGCCGATATCGTCCCACACGCGGCCCTTCCTGCCGAAATCGGGTTTCGGCCCGTAGACTGAACCGGTCCCGAGCCCGGAAGCTGAGTCAGGCATGCGCGTCACCCAGGAACGGAAGCGGCGAAGGCGGCTCCTGCCCGCCGCCCTCCTCGTCGCCGCGGCGGTCGTGGCCGCGGCCTGCCCCAAGACCCCGACGGACCCGACGGCGACGCCGGTCTCGCCGGAAAGTCTCAGCCCCTCCTTCGACACGGAGACGCCGATCCAGAAGGTCGTGTTCATCATCAAGGAGAACCGGAGCTTCGACACGATGTTCGGCCGGCTCCCGGGCGTCAACGGCGTGACCAAGGGCAAGATGGCGCTGCTGTTGCCGCAGGTGATCCGGGAGTACAAGGGCAGCTACGAGGACGTCGTGACGGTGCCGCTCAGGGCCCCGCCCGGCGACCGGTACCCGGGCGACCTGCCGCACGACTACGCGCAGGTTCCGATCACCTACAACGACGGGAAGATGGACGGCTTCGGTGTGAACCCGAACGCGATCGAGTTCGCTTATACGCAGCAACGGCCACAGGACATCCCGAACTATTGGACACTTGCACAGGACTACGCGATCTCGGACAACTTCTTCGCCTCGGCGGTCGGGCCGTCGTTCCCGAATCACCTGATGACGATCGCGGCGACGTCCGCGCGGACCCACGACAATCCCGACCAGTCCAACAAGCAGATCGCCAAGATGCAGCAGCAGGGGCTGGCCAAGACGTGGGGTTGCGATATCCCGCCGAGTGGGAGGGTTCCGATCTACTCCAAGAAGGGCGATCCGTTCGTCTACCGCGAGCCCATCAAAGAGGTGCCTCCATGCCTCAAGATCCGCACGCTGGGGGACGAACTCTCGAGCCAGGGCATCCCGTGGGCGTACTACTCGGCCACGCCCGAGCAGATCGGCTACATCTGGTCCGCCTACGACGCGATCGAGAAGTACAACAAGGACAACGAACTGCGCGCCGAGCACATCCGGCCGGTGAACGACATCCTGGTGGACATCCGCGAGGGCGCGCTGCCGCCCGTCACCTGGATCACCCCGCGGTTCGAATGGTCCGAGCACCCCGAGTACTCCATGTGCTGGGGCGAGCGCTGGACCGCGCAGATCCTGAACGAGCTGATGGCTAGTCCCGACTGGGAGCACACCGCGGTCTTCGTCACCTGGGACGACTGGGGGGGCTTCTACGATCACGTGGCGCCGCCGAAGGTCGACGGGTTCGGACTCGGGTTCCGCGTGCCGATCCTGACGGTCTCGCCCTACGCCAAGGAAGGCTACGTCGACTCGAAGGTGGGGGAGTTCTCGTCGATCCTGCGCTTCATCGAGGAGAACTGGGGTCTGGGCCAGCTCACGAACCGCGACCGCAAGCCCAACGACATGACGCAGAACTTCAACTTCAAGCAGGAACCGCGTGCGGCGACCCCACTGAAGCTCCGCGAGGACTGCCCTGGGAACCCGATCGACCGGCCGGAGGAGTGGATCGCCAACCCGCAGGCCGGCGACCGCGATGAGCAGGCGGACGCCAACGGCGCCTAGCGGCGCTGTGGTTCACTGACGGCTATGGACGTCCTCGTCGTGCTGCTCCGCCTGGCCATCGCTGTGGTCATCTTCCTCGTCATCTGGAAGGTCGGGATGACGGTCCTGCGGGCTGCTTCGGCCGGGGGCGGTCCGAGGGAGAAGATCGAGCCCGAGGACGTCGAGGATCTCGAGGTCTTCTTCGTGTGCAGGGAATGCGGGACCGAGCTGAAGGTAACGACCCTTGGCAAGGTGCAGGTCCCCCGGCACTGTGGGGAGCCCATGGAGGTCGTCCGGCGGCCCCATCAGGATCCCTTCCGCAGCTAGGCACGGCCATCCCGGGTTTTCCACAGTGGGGAAATCCCATGGGGATAATTACAGCGGTGTCGTTCTAGCGCAGGCGGGTCGCGGCGATGAACGCGCCGGCGATGAACCCGAGTCCGATCCAGAGGTTCTCCGGCTTGGTCACGCCCCCGCTGAATGGGACCAGCTGCATGTAGTTCAGCACGATGATCAGGACCCCTAGTGCTCCGAGGCCGATGACGAACCCGACGTACCACTTGGAGCTCGGCTTGCGTTTCACGACCTTCTTCGGCGCCGGCTTCGGCACGTACGGGCGCCTCTTCTGTTTGGACTTGCGACCCTTGGACTCGGGCATGCCCGGATGATACTCGGGGCGGCTGCCGTGCGCTGCTCCCCAGGTGGCGGCGTCCGGTTTCGCCCGGGCGTCGCGCAGCCGGGCCGGTACCCTTCCCGAACATGCCGCCCGACGCCGTCATCTTCGACCTCTACGGAACCTTGGTGGACGAGTTCCCGAAGTCCTCGTTCCACGAGACGCTCGTCGCGATGGCCGACATCCTCGGGGCCGAGCGAGGGGCGTTCCTGGACGAGTGGAGTGCGACGGCGATCGAGCGTCAGACCGGGCGGCTCGGCGACATCGACGAGAACGTGCGGGTGATCTGCTCGCGTCTCGGGCTGCGTCCCGGGCCGCAGGTGTCGTCGGAGGCGCTGGAGGTTCGCGCAAAGATGTACCGAGACCACTTCCGGCCGAAAGCCGAGGCTGAGGCGGCCCTCGCGGCCTTGAAGGACCGAGGGCTGCCGATCGGACTGATCAGCATGTGCGCGCCCGACACTCCGGCGCTCTGGCGGGAGTCCGTGCTCGCCCCGTACGTCGATGTCGAGGTGTTCTCTTGCGAGACGGGGCTCCGCAAGCCCGACGCGGAGATCTATCGGTACGCGACCGAGCGCCTCGGCGTGGAGGCAGAGGCGACGGTGTACGTCGGGGACGGCGCGTACGCCGAACTCAGCGGCGCGACGGCTCTCGGGATGACCGCCGTCCTGATCCGCGACCCGAACGACCACGACGCCCTGCGTCCGGAAGCGGAGGAATGGTCCGGCGCCTCCATCGACTCGCTGACCGAGGTCCTCTCGCTCCTCTGACTCGAACCTAGCGCGAGGTTTCCTGCTGCGGAAGGTCGTGGGCGATGCCGAGTTCGTGGGCGAGTTCGGCGACGGCGCCGACGACGAGGGTGGCGGGTGGGCCGATGTTCGCGGCGTCCGCCAGGTCGGCGAGCTCCTTCAGTGCTCCCGTGACCGTTCGCTGCTCTGGCCTCGTGGCCCACTGGACGATCGCCGAGGGTTCGTCGGACGGGCGGCCGGCCGCGATCAGAGCCTCGCACGTCTCACGCAGGCGGCCGGCCGCCATCAACACCACCAAGGTGTCGGTAGCGGTGGCGATCCGGTTCCAGTCCTGCTCGCTCTCGCTTCCCACGCTCGCGGTCACGAAAGCGACGCTGGAGGACAGTCCGCGGTGCGTCAGAGGGATACCGGCGGCTGCTGGCGCGGCGACGGCGGAAGTGACGCCGGGCACGACCTCGAAGGCGACCCCGGCACGCGCGCAGGCCAGCGCTTCCTCGCCGCCGCGTCCGAAGACGAACGGGTCCCCGCCTTTGAGGCGAACGACGGTCATTCCTTCGCGCGCCCGCGCCACGATCGTGCCGTTGATCTCGTCCTGGTCCGGCGCGGGCCCGCCCGGTTCCTTGCCCGCGTAGATCCGCTCCGCCCCCGAGGGCGCCAGATCGAGGAGCTGTTCGGGGGCCAGGCGATCGTAGATGACGACGTCGGCCCCGCGCAGGACCTCGGCGCCCCGCAGCGTCAGCAGGCGCGGGTCGCCCGGGCCGGCGCCAACCAGGTACACCAGGCCGGTCACGACAGCCCTTCGAGGAGCCTCGCGCGCAGGCGGTCGCGGGCGTCGTCGGCGTGCCCGCCTCGGACCAGCTCCAGCAGCTCATCGATGTCGAGCGCCTCGTGCCAGCGGCGCGAACGGTCGGCCACGTCTGGCAGCAGCGGGAGCGTCTCGGTCCGGACCACATCCAGCACGTTCAGCGCGGCTTCCCACTCGGGTCCGTACAGCTCGCCCAGGTCCTCGCGCAGCCGCTTGGCGAGCGCCGGGGACTTGCCGCCGGTCGCGATCGCGATCACGAGGTCCCCGCGCCGCACCACAGCCGGCGCCGCCCAGTCGCAGTGGGCGATGTCGTCCATGATGTTGGTGAGCACGCCCTCCTCGCGCGATTCGACCCAGATCGCCTCGCGTTCCCCAGCATCGTCCGACGACGCGACGCACAGGAACGCACCGGCCAGATCTCCCCGTTCGTAGCCGCGGCGAACCACCTTCACACGACCCGCTTCCTCCAGGCGTGACAGAGCGCCCTCCGGCACCAGCGCGATCACCGTCACGTCGGCGCCGGCCGCGAGCAGGCCGTCGATCTTGCCGTGACGGACGGCGTCAGACCCGATCACGACCGCGCGGCGACCCGCCAGCTCGAGGCTGATGGGGTATCCGAAGGGCATGACGCCCGCCTCCCTCAGTCGCCGTTCGACGACGGCAGTTTCGCGTCCTGGCCGGGCTTGCCCTCGCCCAGGATGACCTGCACGGAGCAGTGGATCCCGCATTCCTTGGCGGTGTCGGTCTCCCACCACCAGCGGCCGGCGCGATCGCCCTCGCCCTCGGTGACGGCGCGGGTGCAGGGCGCGCAGCCGATCGACGTGAACCCCTGGTCCAGGAGCGCGTGGTACGGCACGTCGTGTTCGTGGATGTAGTCCCAGACCTGCTGCTTGGTCCAGTCGGCGAGCGGGCTGACCTTGACGATGCCTTCGTGTGACTCGTCGACCTCGATCTTCTTGACCCGCTCGCGGGTCTTCCACTGGTCCCGGCGAAGCCCCGTGATCCACGCGTCCAGGTTCGCCAGGTAGCTCGTCATCGGGAGGACCTTACGTACCTCGCAGCACTTCAGGCGAAGGTCCACGCTCTCGTACATGAGGTTCGCGCCGTGCTTGAGCACCATGTCCTCGACGTCTGGGCGCTCGGGGAACTGATACTCGACGGCGATGCCGTAGCGCTCGCGGACGCGTTCGAACAGATCGTAGGTCTCCTGCGGCAGGCGGCCGGTGTCGAGCGTGAACACGCGGACGTCCGGGTTGTGGCGCCAGGCCATGTCGACCAGGACCATACCCTCGGCCCCGCCGCCGGCCGACAGGGCGCAGCGCGGGTGGAAGCGATCGAGCGCCCAGGCCACGACTTCCTGCGCCGGCTCCTGCTGGTACAGGTCCGACAGCTCCTGGGCCTCGACGGCGTCGAGGAGTACGTGGTCGCTCATCTTCCGATGCCAGGTCCTTCCTGTGTCGGGTACGAAAAAAGGCCGCCGCAGCGGCCTGTGGTGGTTCGGTCCGGATCTTGCGCTACGGCCGCGTCCTGCTGTCTGCGCCCTCCGGATGGGCGCTGGTCATAGGACAACAGCAGAGGCACGGAATCATAGCCCCGACGTCGCCGTAGCTGCGTGTGCGGATCAGTTTCCGACCTCCCGGATAGGAATACCCATTTTGCACCTGCAACACGCCAAGCGTCAAGCGTGCCTGGTCCCTTTGTCTACCTTGCCTCCGTTAGCGCTGATCTCCCTCGCCGTGCTTCGTCGCGAGGCCCTTGAACTTCACGGACCAGAGGCGGTCGCAGAGCTGGCAGTGCCAGAGGCCTTCTTCTTCGGCGGGGCGGATGTCCTGTTCGCCGCAGAAGGGGCAGAAGAAGGGCGTTGCGCGCTGGCTCACTTCTTCGGCGGGGTCGCGAACGCCACGAGCTCCTTGTCGTCCAAGGAGTTCACGTACTCGCTGAAGTTCGAGTGCGAACCTTGGTCACGGAGTTGGTACTGCGTGAGCAGGTACTCGACGTAGTCGGCGACGTCCTCGGCCAGTACGCGCACGCCCTTGGCGCGTCGGCCGAACTTGCGGGTCGTCCCCAGCCCGCCACCGAGGTTGATCAGGAACCCGTCGGACTTGGTCCCGTCCGGCCGCGGCAGCGACGCTCCCATCAGCCCGATGTCGGCGATCTGGAACCGCGTGCATGAGTTCGGGCAGCCGTTCACGTTGATCGTGATGTCCTCGCTGAACCCCGGCATCCGCTCCTCCAGTTCGGAGTAGAGCCACTGCGCGCGCTGTTTGGTCTCGACGATCGCCAACTTGCAGAACTCGACGCCGGTGCAGGCCATCATCGACTTGCGGAACACGCTCGGGTTCACGCGCAGGTCCTCGTCCTCAAGGATGGCGACCAGCGCGTCGACCCGGTCCGGCGGCACATCCAGGATGACCATCTTCTGCTGCGTGGTCGTGCGGGTGCGTCCGGCCCCGTACTCGTCGGCGAGGTCAGCGATCTTGCGCAGCTGGTGCCCGTAGATCCGTCCGGCCTTCGGCGCGAGCCCCACGTAGCGGTTCCCGTCTTTCTGGTCTAAGACGCCGACGTGGTCGCGCAGGGCGCGGTCGGATGGCGCGGGCTCGGGCCCGTCGGGCAGGCGGTAGCCGAGGTACTTGGCCTCCATCACCTCGCGGAACTTCTCGCCGCCCCAGTCGGCGATCAGGAACTTCAGCCGCGCGTGGTTGCGCCGGCGTCGGTAGCCGTAGTCGCGGAACGTGGATGTGACCGCGCCCCACACCTCGGGAACCTGATCCAGCGTGATGAACGCGCCGGTCGGCTGCGCGAAGTGTGGGTTGGTCGACAGGCCGCCGCCGACCCACAGCGTGAAGCCGGGCTCACCATCCTTCTCGACCCCGACGAAACTCGCGCAGTTTGTCTCGGGCTGTACGCAGTGGTGTCGGCAGCCGGAGATCGTCGTCTTGTACTTGCGCGGCAGGTTCTGGAAGTCGGGGTCGCCGACGAACCGCTCATGGGTCGCCTGGATCGCGGGCGTTGCGTCGATGATCTCGGCGGCGTCGACCCCGGCGAGGGGGCAGCCGAGGATGGTGCGCGGCGTGTCACCGCACGATTCGACGCTGGTCAGGCCGGTCCCCTCGATGCGTTCCCAGATCGCAGGGACGTCCTCGATCCGGATCCAGTGGAGCTGGATGTTCTGGCGGTCGGTGACGTCGGCGACATCCCGTCCGTAACGTTCGGAGGCCCACGCGATCGCGCGGAGCTGCTCGGAGGTCAGCGCACCGCCCTCGATCCGGATCCGCATCATGAAGAACTCGTCCTCGAGCTCCCAGGGTTCGGCGGTCGCAGTCAGGCCGCCGGGGATGCCCTGCTTACGCTGGGTGTACAGTCCCCACCAGCGCATCCGCGAGCGCAGCGTGGCCGGGTCGATGGAGCGGAAGCCGTTCTGGGCGTAGGTCTCGATGATCCGCGTCCGGATGGATAGGGGCGCCTCGTCGCGCTTGATGCGCTCGGCCGGGTTCAGGGGCTCGAAATAGCCGAGCCCCCATTGGCCTTCCCCACGTGCGGGTCGCGGGATAACGAGTTCATCGTCGGTTTTCGACATGGTCCGCGAACGGCGGGCGAACGACCCCCGGTCCCCTCTGGTGCGAAATCCTACTGCGTGGATAGGATTCCGGACCGCGCGCCCTAGAGCCGCGGACCGGCTGCGCTCCCGGGGCCTACTCGCCGTAGATCGGGCCCTGGGTCACCTTCCAGGCCCCGTTCCCCTTCTTGCACAGGAACCAGGTGCCTTGCTTCGGCGCAGACGTGTAGCGAACACTCACCGAGGCACCCTCGCGGGTCGCGCACGCGCTGTCCTTGAAGAAGGTCACGTTCCCGATGTGCTTCACGTCGCCCGGGCGGTCGTTGTTCGCGGCCGTGTCGGCGGCGTTGCGGACAAGCAGGGTGTTATCGGGCGTCGGTGTGGGGCTGGGCAAGGGCGAGAACGGCGTGTTCGTCGGGGTCGGCCTCGGCGAGCGGGTGCGTGTTGGCGTGGGGCTGGGCTCCTCCGTCGGGGTCGGTGAGGGGGTCGGCGACGGGCTCGCCGTTCCGCCGTCTCCCCCGCCCAGCAGCACCACCAGCGCGATCACCACGACGATCCCCACCAGCACGATCGCTCCGGCGATGATCAGCGGGCCGCGGCTCGTCTCTCCCCCGCCCGAAGGCGGCAGCCCGCCCTGCGGCGGCATGGCTTGCGTCGGCGGCGGGTTCTGGCCCATGCGGGGAGCCTATGGGGCGGAGCCCTCGGGCGCAAGCGCGCCGTGCGGTCCGTGGACGCGCCGGTGCTACTCCCCGTAGATGGGACCGTGCTTGACGACCCACCCGTCGCCTTGCTTGCAGACGATCCAGATGGCGAACTTCGGGTCGCCCTTGTAGCGAACGCTCGCCTGAGCGGCCTGTTTCTCCGGGCAGTCATCGTTGCTCTTGTAGAACTCCACGTTGCCGACGTGCTTCACCTCACCCGGACGGTTCTTGCGGGCCGCCCGAAGGATCGTGGACCGCACCGCGACGGACGGGTCGACCGTCGAGGTCGGCGAGGGGCTGGGCGAGGGACTCGGCGCCGGGCTCTCGGACCGCTCGGGCCTAGGGCTCTTCCGGTCCCGCTTGTGTTCCTTGTCCGAGCTCGGCGACGAAGAGACCGAGGGTGAGGCTTGCGGTTCCCCCGAACCCCCGTCCCCCAGCAGGACCGCGAGCGCGATCACGACGACGACGCCGACGAGCACGATGGCGCCCGCGACGATCCACGGGCCCGGGGTCGGGGATGACTTGGCCATGTGAGCAGGCTACGGGCGTCCGAACCTCGGTTCAAGGAGCCGGGCGCTGCAGCGCAGGCTACGGAACGATCTTGGAGATGGGGATCTCGAGGATGTCGCTGGCGCCGGCGGCCTTGAGTTCCGGGATGAGCCGGTTCACGCGGGCCTTCTCCACGACCGTCTCGATCGCGAAGCCGCCCTCCGAGAGTGGAGACACCGTCGGCGCCTTCATAGACGGCACGACTGCCAGGACGGCATCGAGCGCCTCCTGGCTCACGTTCAGCTTGATGAGGACCTTGCCCTCCGCCTCGAGCGCACCACGGAGCAATGTGACGATGTCGTCCATCGCGGCCCGCTTGGCCGGGTCGGCTGCGGACTCCCTGTTCGCGACCAGCACCGGGTCCGAGGTCATCAGCGTCTCGATGATCCTCATCCCGTGCGCGCGCAGCGTCGACCCCGTTTCGGTGACGTCCACGATGGCGTCGACGATCTCGGGCACCTTGGCCTCGGTGGCCCCGTAGGACCACACCACCTTCACCGAGATGCCCAGGTTCTCGAAGTAGCGCTCGGTCAGCCGCAGGAACTCGGTTGAGATGCGCGATCCCTCCGGCATCTCCTTCGCGCTGTTCGCCGGGTGTTCGTTCGGCACGGCGAGCACGATCTTGGTCCCGTGGCCGGTTCCGCCCTTCGCGTAGCGGAGCGGGGTCAGGATCTCGACGTCCGAGCCGGTCTCGGCGATCCAGTCCTCGCCGGTGATGCCCAGGTCGAACAGGCCGTCGTTCACGTAGCTCGGGATCTCTTGCGGGCGAAGGACCGAGACCCGCTCGATCCGGTCGTCGTCGATCGAGCCGTGGTAATCACGGGTGCTGGACCGGCGCACGGCAAGGTCCGCGGCCTCGAAGAGCCGCAGCGTCTGCTCCTCCAGGGAGCCCTTGGGGATGACCAGTTTCAGCATGGGTGTGACCTACCTCACTGCGCGGAGCGGGCGAGGGTGGCAGTGTACCTGTAGGGTCGGCGCCGGGGGCGGTTTGACTGATGAAGTAGGAAATTCCTACACTGGAGGTATGAAGACCATCGTGAGTGAGAAAGGCCAGGTCACGATCCCCAAGAAGCTCCGCGAGAGCCTGGGCATCCTCCCGGGGGACGTCATCGAGTTCCATGAAGAGGAAGGTGGGCGTCTCGTCGGCAAACGGGTCCTGGCGGATGACCCCTTCGAAGGTCTGCGGGGGATCATCGAGTTCCCCGATGGCATGACGGTCGATGACGTCATCGACGAGATGCGCGGGGGGCCGTACGACCTGTGATCACTGCGGTTGATTCAAGCGTGATCTTCGACGTGCTCGCACAGGACGAGCGGTTCGCCACGTCCTCCGAGCACTCGCTCGTCGCGGCCATGGATGTGGGCGCGCTGGTCGCCTGCGAAGTCGTGTGGGCCGAAACCGCCACGTGGTTCCGGTCGGCCGAGGATCAGAGCCGGGCCTTCACGCAGCTGGGGATCGCGTTCTCCGAGATCGCGCAGCCTGGCGCGCAGCTCGCCGGCGAGGCCTGGGGCGCGTACCGGATGGCCGGCGGCGGGCGGACCCGGCTGGTCGGCGACTTCCTCGTAGCGGCCCATGCCCAGACGCGAGCCGACCGACTGCTGACCCGCGATCGCGGGTTCTTCAGGAACCACTTCACCGATCTCGACGTCGTCGAGCCCTAGTCGTTCCCGGCCGGGAGTTCTCGGAAGAAGCAGCTGCGCTCGCCGGTGTGGCACGCCGCGCCGACCTGGTGGACACGCGCCAGCAGCACGTCGCCGTCGCAGTCGAACCGCAGCTGCTCGAGGTGCTGGACGTGGCCGCTGGTATCGCCCTTGGGCCAGAGCTCCTGCCGGGAGCGGCTCCAGTAGACCATCCGCTTCTTCGCGAGGGTGGCCTCCAGCGCCTCGCGGTTCATCCACGCGAACATCAGCACCTGGCCGTTCTCGGCGTCCTGGGTGATCACGGGGATCAAGCTGTTCTCGTCGAACGCCAGGTCCTCGATGTCGTACGTGCCGTCTTCGTCGCTCATGCCGTCATCCTCACGGGGATCCCTCGCTCCGCCAAGTATGTCTTGACCTGTCCGATCGACAGCTCCTCGAAGTGGAAACGGCTGGCCGCCAGCACCGCGTCGGCTTCACCGTCGATGAGGGCCTCGGCGAAGTGTTCGAGCCGGCCGGCCCCGCCGCTGGCGATCACCGGCACGTTCGTCGCCTCGCAAACCGCCCGGAGCAGGTCGACGTCGTAACCCTCGCCGGTCCCGTCGCGGTCCATGCTGGTCAGCAGGATCTCGCCGGCGCCACGCTGTGTCGTCGCTTCCTCCGCCCACCGGACGGTATCCCGGCCGGTCCCGGTCCGCCCCGCCTCGACCACGACCTCCCATCCGTCACGTCCGTCGGTCCACCGCCGCGCGTCGATGGCGACGACCATGCACTGGGAGCCGAAGCGCTCCGCGCAGCGCTGCAGCAGATCAGGATCGCGGACGGCCGCCGTGTTCATCCCGACCTTGTCGGCACCGGCGCGCAGCATCTGCTTCACGTCCTCCTCGCTGCGGACCCCACCGCCGACCGTCAGCGGGATGAAGACCTGTTCGGCGGTCTGCGAGATGACGGCCAGCGTCGACTCACGGCCCTCGACCGTCGCGGTGATGTCGAGGAACACCAGTTCATCGGCTCCCTCGCGGTCGTACCGGGCGGCGAGTTCGACCGGATCGCCCGCATCGCGCAGGTCCAGGAACTTCGTTCCCTTCACGACTCGGCCGGCGTCAACATCCAGACACGGGATGAGGCGCTTGGCGAGGGTCACAGCGCCAGCGCCTCCTTCAGGTTGATGGTTCCCTCGTAGAGCGCCTTGCCCACGATCGCGCCCTCGACGCTGGTTTCGGCCAGTGCGCGGAGGTCGTCGAGCGAGCGAACGCCGCCGCTGGCGATGACCGGCCGCTCGGTGAGCGTCATCGCCTCCCGGTACAGCTCGAGGTCCGGGCCTTCTAGCGTCCCGTCCACCGTGATCTGGGTGAACATGAATCGGTCCGCGCCCGTGGCCTCCAGCGCGGGGAGCAGCTCGTCCAACGCTCCCGCGTCGTCCTTCCAGCCCCTCACCATCACCCGGCGTCCCTTGACGTCGAGCGCGACGACGATCGCCGACCCGTGGATCGCCACGGCCTCGGAGACGAATGGGGGATCGTTCGCCGCGGCGGTGCCGAGGACCGCGCGCGTGGCGCCAGCCGCCAGCACGGCCTCGATGGCGTCCAGGTCGCGCAGGCCGCCACCGGTCTGGATGTCCACGTCCACCTCGTCGCAGATCGAGCGCAGCATCGCACGGTTGTCGCCGTCGCCGAGCGCAGCGTCCAGATCGACGATGTGGATGAGCTGGGCTCCGGCTTTCTCGTAGCGGACGGCGACGGAAACGGGGTCGTCGTCGTAGATGGTTGTCGCGGCCGGATCGCCGTGCAGGAGGCGCACGACCATGCCGCCGCGCAGATCGATGGACGGGATGACGATCACGCCGCGGCCTCCTTCACGAACGCCTCGTAGATGGCTAGGCCGGGTTCGCCGGACTTCTCGGGGTGGAACTGCGTGGCGAACAGCCGGCCTCGGGCGACCGCCGCCGAGAACGGGCGGCCGTACTCGGTCACGCCGACGGTCAAGCCATCCTCCACGTCGGCGGCGAACGAATGCACGAAGTACATGCGCGTTCCGCTCGGGACCCCGCGCGTCAGTGGGTGATCGGCAACCCATGCGACCTCGTTCCAACCCATGTGCGGAACCTTCACCTCGGCCGGCAACCTTCGGATCCGTCCGGGCAGCACGCCGAGCCCTGAGTCGCCCGGGTCCTCATCCCCGGCCTCGAACAGGACCTGCAGGCCGAGGCACACGCCCAGCACTGGTTTGTCGGCCGCGACGGCGTCGCGGACCACGGCGTCGAAGCCACTCGCGCGAAGCGCGCGGACGCAAGCCCCGAACGCGCCGACGCCCGGCACGATCAACGCGTTGGCCGCCGCCGCCGCCGCTGGGTCGTCGGTGACGTCGGGCGACCCGCCGACGCGCGCGACCGCGCGCGCGACCGAGTGCAGGTTGCCCATGCCGTAGTCCAGAACGGCGATCGAGGTCACGACGCCGGCCTCACAGGGTGCCTTTGGTCGACGGGATCCCCGTTCCCGTGATGGCGCAGGCGTCGCGCAGCGCGTTCGCCAGCGCCTTGAACGCGGCTTCGAGGACGTGGTGCGGACTTCGGCCGGCGATCAGCCGGACGTGCAGCGTGAGTCCGGCGTTCGTCGCGAACGCCTGGATGAAGTCCTCGGTCAGGCCGGTGTCGTAGGTGGCGATCGTCTCGGCGGGAACGTCGACGTCCCACACGACGAACGGCCGCCCGGACAGGTCGATCGCGACCTCGACCAACGCCTCGTCGAGCGGGACCGTCATCGACGCGAACCGGCGGATGCCGGCCTTGTCCCCGAGGGCCTCCGCCAGCGCCTGACCGACCGCGATCCCGACGTCCTCGACCGTGTGGTGTCCGTCGATCTCGAGGTCGCCTTTCGCGCTCACGCTGAAGTCGAACATCGCGTGCTTGCCGAGTTGCTCCAGCATGTGGTCGAAGAACGGCAGCCCGGTGTCCGACGAGCTGTTCCCGGATCCTTCGATCCGCAACTCGACGCCGACCTCCGTCTCCTTCGTCTTGCGCTCGATCGTGGCCTCTCTCATGCGATGACCTCCTTCATTGCGTCCAGGAACGCGTCGGTCTCATCGGGTGTTCCGGCATTCACACGTAGGCATCCCGGCACGGTCTTCGTGAAGTCGCGGATCAACACACCCCGGTCCAGCAGGCCCTGCCAGACCTCTGCCGCGCTGCCCGGCGGTCGGAACAGAACGAAGTTCGCCTCTGACGGGTAGGCCGTGACGCCTGGCATCTGCGACAGTCCCTCGAGGATACGGTCGCGCCCCTCGCGCAGCGTCTCGAGGATGGCGAGCGCGTCGTCCACGTGCGCGAGCGCGGTGAGGCCCGCCGCCTGGGTGAGCGCCGACACGTGGTAGGGGAGCCGCACCCGGCGCAGGTCGTCGACCACGACGGGATCCGCGAGCAGGTAGCCGAGCCGTGCGCCGGCCAGCGCGAACGCCTTCGACATCGTGCGGACGACGGCGACGTTGGGGCTGGAGGCGACCAGCGAGAGGGCCGAGGTACCACCGAACTCGATGTAGGCCTCATCCACGATGATGAGGCTCTCGTCCAAGGCTTCCGCCAGTTCCTCGATGACCGCGACCGGCTGCGTGTTGCCGGTGGGGTTGTTCGGCGAGCATACGAATACGACGTTGGGACGAAGTGCGACGGCCGCCGCGATCTGCTCCTGACCCAGCGTCCACGGTTCGGGAACCTCGATCTCGGCGACGTCGGTGGTGGTCACCCACGACAGGCGCGCGTACAGCTCGTAGGTCGGTGGGAACACCCCCGCCGTCCTGCCGGGCCCGCCGTAGGCCAGCAGGAGCTGCTGGATGATCTCGTTCGAACCGTTTGCCACCCACGTGCCGTCGGACGGGTGGCCCGTGTTCGCGGCGAGCGCCTCGCGGAGCCGAACAGCCTCCCGGTCGGGGTAGCGGTTGAGCGTGAGTTCCCGGACCGCTGCTTCCAGGTCGGCCACGAACGTCTCGGGGAGGGGATACGGACACTCGTTCGTGTTGAGCCGGACGGGGACATCGAGCTGCGGAGCCGCGTAGGGCTCGACGTTACGAAGGCCGGGGCGTGGCTGCGGCGTGGTCATACGGATCAGTCCCCACCGCCACCAGCTCCACTATCTCCACCATCTGCGCCGCCATCCGCGGCGTCGGTGACTTCGCCACCTTCGCCGTCTTCCACGTTCCGCTCCCGTACGAAGTGCATCCAGCCGGTGATGGACACGGTGAGTCCGGCCACGCCGAGCGCGGCCAGCGCGATGAGCAGTACGGTTTGGCGATCCATCGTGGTTCAGCCTACCCGGTCGCGCCGGGCTCGGGTCCGAGGTGGATCCCTCGCTACGCTTGCGTCCGTTTGGCCGCAGTGCGACGCTCCGCCTCGAGGCGCTCCAGGTCCACCTCGGAGTGGTCGAGGAAGGTCATCGCAGCCGCGAGGGCGCGGTGGCCGGCAACCTCACCGATCTGGTGCGCCATCTCCTGTGCGATGCGCCGGTATACGGGATGGCCCTGCGGCGAACTTCGAAGTTCACACAGGTGCATCGCCTCGCGCGCGTTCATCTGCATGACGAACCTGACGCGGTAAGCCATCGGTACGACGGCTTGGGCGGCCTCCGCGAGGCCGTCGGCGACCAGGTGCTCGTAGAGGGCTGCTCCGGCGTCCATGACCTGTTGCCAGTCGTCCTGCGCGCCCGCTTCCACGATCGCATCGGGCAACTCGGCGCCGTGCGCGGTCGTCAGAGGCTGCCACTCGATCGTGAGCATCCGGTGCCGCTGCAGGTCGCGGAACGCGCCGTAGTCGCACAGCACATCGAACCGGTAGTCGGTCCGCTCGAACGCGCGACCGGGGCGGTGCCGCCGGTTCTGCCGGTCCCCGACGTACGCGCGCAGGATCGCGGCGCGTTCGTCCTCGCCCATCGCCCGAGCCGCAACCAACAGCTGGTCGTCGGGCAGGTTCGATACTGCGTACATCGCCGCCGCGATGACCTTGAGCTCGCCATCGAGGTCGAAGTCGGTCAGCGTGACCGCGGACCGCGCCTCGGCCGGCAGGTCGTTGAGGGCCTCGGCCGTCGCCTCGCGCGTCCAGGTGGCGGTCTGGGCCAGGTACTCGGACCACGCGCCGCCCCGGTCGGGCATGTCCACACGCTTGAGGAACGCGGGGATCACCTTCCGTAGCTCCGTCAGCATCAGATCCGAGTACTCGCGGACCTCGGCCAACGGATGCGCGCGCATCCGCAGCAGGAGCTGTTCGTAGGACTGTCCCGTCGCGAAGATCCCGACGTTGGACTTCGTCGCCACGGGGAGCATCCCGCGGAGGGTGTCGCAGGCCTTCGCCCGGATCGTGGCCCGGTAGACCATGTCGGGGTCGTCGGGGCTCTTAGGGAACCGCTGTCGGAAGAACTCCTGCATCGGCTCCAGCCAGCGCGCGTAGGTCTCGAACGCTCCGTCGAGGACCGCCACGTACCGGTCGCGCAGCGACGTTCCTTCGATCTCGGGCGGGATCAGGTAGCGGTAGCGGCCGCCCGGCCGGTCGTCGTAGGGGATGTAGCGGGTGGACTGCTCGAGGTAGGCGGCCAGGCGTCCCCACTCGAGCACCTTGGTCAGCAGTTGCGACGCCTGCTCGCAGGCCAGGTGCACCCCGCCGAGCTGCGCCACGGAGTCGTCGCCGTACTCGAAGAACACCCGCTCGTAGACGCCTTCGGCGTGACTCGTCCCGATGTCGGGGAGCGCGCCCGCCTCCGCGTGTTCAGCGAACTCGTCGAGGAACAGCCGGCGGATCGACTTGGGGGTGCGGGAGTAGCGGGCGAAGAGTGCGCCCTTCACGACCTCCGGGAGGTTGACCAGGGCGAACACCGGGCCGTCGATGTTGGTGAAGTAGCGCTCGAGGAGCTTGCGCTCCTCCTCGGTGTAGTCGTCTTCAGCGAACCAGAGGGTCATCGGCACGTCCCGTTTGGGTCATGCTACACGCGCCCGGAGCGCCGCTGGTCATAGCCGCGGGGGGGAAAGCCGTCAGCGGATGGAGCCGGCGTCTTGCCGCGCGCCGTACCCGACGTCGCTCCCCGGAGCGGCGAGCGGAGGCGGTGAGGTCGGGAACCCCGCCGGCGGGGGCGATGCTCCGGGCGACAGACTCGCTCCGGGCGAGGGCAGCGGCGACTCCAGCGGGAGCGTGGTCCACACGCTCACCACCGATCCGGTGTTCGTCGAGGAGCCGGGGAGCGGTTCCTGGCGGGCGATCCGGTTCGGTGAGGCGGGGCACAGAGCATTGGCTTCCGTCCCGGCGACCGTCATCGTGAGGCCCAGTTCCCCGAGCTGGCGGGCCGCCAGATCCACGGGGACACACGCCAGGTCGGGCAGCGTGACCTGCTCGTTCCCCCCGGAGACCACGAGGTTGACCGCTGATCCGGGCTGGACCCCGGTTCCGCCCGGTGGGTCCTGGCTGATGACGGTTCCGGGTGGGACCGTGGCGCTCGGTTGTTCGGTGACGACCCCGACCGAGAGGCCGTTCCGCTCGAGCAGGCTGGTCGCGGACTCCTGGGTCTCGTTGACCACGTCCGGCACGAACGCGTCGATCTGCCCGATCGCGACCGTCAAGGTGACCGTGGTTCCCTCGGACACCTCCTGGCCGGCGGGAGGCGCCTGGTCGAGGACGGTGCGTTCCGTGGCCGTCGGCTCGACCCGCTCGACCGTGATGACCTTGAGGCCCGCAGTCGTGAGCGCGCTCGTCGCGGCTTGCTCCGTCTGTCCGACCATGTTCGGGATCTCCACCAGAGGCGTTCGTCCGAAGATGAAGTAGATGGCCACCCCGAGGACCACCACCACGGCTGCACCGACCAGCAGCCACTTGGGGTTGAACCGGCGCTCCTTGGCCACCGTCGGAGCGGTGAACATCATCGTTTCGGCTGCAGCACCGGACTTGATGACCTGCGAGTTCGCGTCGCCTATCACCTGCGTGTCCGCGCCCCGGAGCCGCTCGAGATCCTTCCGCAGGTCGTCGGCCGAGGCGTAGCGCTCGGCGGGGTTCTTGGCGAGCGCCTTCATCACGATGCCGTCGAGCTCCGTGCCGAGCGCCGGGTCGACCTCGGAAGGTTTCTTGGGCGTCTCGCGGACGTGCTGCATCGCGACCGCGACCGGGGACTCACCGGCGAACGGCGGGGTTCCGGTGAGCAACTCGTACAGGACGATCCCGAGCGAGTAGATGTCCGAGCGCGCGAAGGGCTCCCCTCCGCGCGCGATCTCGGGGGAGATGTAGGTGGCGGCGCCGAGCATCGCCGCGGTCTGCGACGCGGTCGTGGCCGACGTCGGGCGCGCGACGCCCACGTCCATCAGTTTCACCGAGTCGTCCTCGACGATCAGGATGTTCTGGGTCGTGACGTCGCGGTGGATGATGCCGTGACCGTGCGCGAACGCGAGCGCCTTGCACGCGTCCTCGACGATCACGATCGCGCGTTCCTGCGGGATCTTTCCCTTGGAGCGGAGCAGGTCGGCCAGGGTGGTTCCCGAGACGAGCTCCATGACGACCCAATAGGTACCGGCGTCCGAGCCCGCATCCAGGATCGATACCAGGTTCGGATGGCTCATGTCGTCGGCGGTCTGGTCCTCCGCGACGAGATTCTGGGCTTCCTGGACGAAGCGGTCGGCGAAGGCCGTGTCCTCGGCAAAGTCCTCGGTCAGGATCTTGACCGCGACCGCCTTGCCGAGCACGGTGTCCGTTGCCCGGTAGACCTCGGCCATCCTGCCGGCGCCGATCTTCTCGCCGACCTCGTAGCGGCCGCCGAGGATGCGCGTGCCGGGGTCGTTCGGGTTCTGGTCGCTCACAGGCAGCTCACTCGTCGCTCATGGCCCTGACGGTTGGATGGTGACGGTGGAACCGGGCTGGACAAGGGTACCCGGTGCCGGGTCTTGGGCACCAACGCGGTTGGCGTGGGGGCACGACGGGTTCGGAGCGGGGACGACGTCCACATCGTCCTGCAGCCCGAGTCCGGCGAGCGTGTTCTGGGCCTTCGCGATGGTGCTGCAGACGACGTCGGGCACCTGGACCTTCTCCGCGCCGGAGGAGACGTTGATGTTGACCGAGGATTCGGCCGGCACCGTGGAACCGGCCGAGGGACTCTGCTCGAACACCTGGCCGGGGTCGACCTCGTCGGTCTTGCGCTGCTTGATCTTGCCGACGATGAGTCCGGCGTTCACGATCGCATCACCGGCTTCGCTCTGGGTCATCCCGTACAGGTTGGGGACCGTCGAGGTCTGCTCGGGCTTCTCCTTGCCCACCGTGAGCGTGATCGTCGAGCCCTTCTCCGCTTCGGCGTCGGCAGCCGGATCCTGGTTGAGGACCACGCCGACCTCGCTCGGATCGTCCGTCTCTCGCTTGACGACCTCGACGGTGAACCCCTTTTCTTCCAGCGCTGAGCGGGCGGAACCGAGTGTGTCCCCTTCCACGGCGGGAACCTTCACCAGTTCGGGACCGCTGGGGCTCGGCGAGGGCGTCGGGCTGTCGCCGCCGCCGAAGGGGTTGAACAGGACGAGGGCCAGGACGATCAGGCCGATCGCGATCAAGGCGATGATGGTCCAGAGCGTCCACTTCGACCCGCTGCTCCCGCCGCCCGCCCCGGCTGCCGCCGTTACAGACGTCATCGGTGTCGTCGCCGGCGCGATCACCTGGGTGGCGGCGATCGGCGGTGCGGCGACCGCCTGTCCGCCCCGAACGCGTTCCAGGTCCTGCTTGAACTCCAGCGTCGAGCTGTAGCGGTTGTCGGGGTTCTTCGCCAGCGCGCGCATCACGACTGAGTCGAGGTCGGCAAGGATGCCGCTCACGACCTGCGACGGCGGCACCGGCGCTTCCTGGACGTGCGCCATCGCGAGGGCGACCGCGGAGTCGCCCGCGAAGGGTGGCTTCCCCACGAGCATCTCGTACAGGACGACACCCAGCGAATAGATGTCGCTTCGCAGGTCCAGCGGTTCGCCGCGGGCCTGTTCGGGCGACAGGTATTGCGCCGTCCCGAGCACGGCAGCGGTCTGGACGACGGTCTCCTGCTGCTCCTGCCGCGCGATGCCGAAGTCCATGAGCTTCACGACACCGGCGCTCGTCACCATGATGTTGCCGGGCTTGATGTCGCGGTGGACGATCCCCTCGCGATGCGCGAACGCGAGTGCATCGCAGACGGCCTCGGTGATCTCGATGCCGCGCTCGGGCATCAGCCGGCCGTCCTGGGCGAGGATTTCGGCGAGCGTTCGTCCCTGCACGTACTCCATCACGATGTAGTTGGTGCCATCGTCGCTGCCGGAGTCGTAGACGTTGACGACGTTCGGGTGGTTCATCTTGGCGGCGGCCTGTGCTTCCCGACGGAACCGAGCGACGAAGTCCGGGTCGGCGGCGAACGAGTCGGAGAGGACCTTGATCGCGACGGTGCGCCCGAGTGTCGCATCGGTGCCGCGGTAGACGTTCGCCATCCCACCGCGACCGATCAGCTCGCCGACGTCGTAGCGTCCCGCCAGGATCTCCTTCATCGGTTCCCTTTCATCGCTGCTTCCATGACCGCCTGCGCGATGGGCGCGGCGATCTTCCCACCGGTCGCTTCGCCGCCCTCGCCGCCGCCGTTCAGGACCACGACCCCCACCGCGACCTCAGGGTCATCTGCCGGCGCGAACGAGACGAACCAGCCGTGCGGCGGCTCCCCCCGCTCGTGCTGGGCGGTGCCGGTCTTGCCGGCCACCTCCACTCCCGCGATCTGCGCCTCGGTGCCGGTCCCCTCGTCCACGACGCTCACCATCATCTCCGTCAGATCCTGGGCGGTCTGCGACGAGACCGACCTGCCCCACTCCGTCGCGGGCACCTCCTTGATAACACGGCCGTCGGGCGCGCGTACCTCGGTGACGAGTCTAGGCGTCATCAAGACCCCATCGTTGGCGATGGATGAGGCTACCAGCGCCATCTGCATGGGGTTCGCCGCGACGTCCCCCTGGCCGATACCGGCGTAGGCGAGGAGGGGTTCGTTCTGCTCGAACTCCTCGGGCGGCGGGAAGTGCCCCTCGGCCCAGGGGATATCGAAGGGGACGTCCTGATCGAAGCCGAACGCGGAGGCCTGGTCGGACATCTCCTCGGTGCCCAGCTTCAGGGCGATCTCGGCGAACGTGACGTCGCACGACGTCGTGAACGCGTAGGTCAGCGTGATCGTCGAGGCGCCGCCGGCACAGTGCGAGCCCCCGAAGTTCTGCAGGACGTTGTCGGTCAGCGGCAGGTCCAGCACCTGCGGGTTGGGCCATCCGCTGCTCGGGCCGTAGCCGTTCTCGAGTGCCGCGGCGGCCGTGACGATCTTGAACGTGGACCCCGGCGGGTACAGCTCGCTCTCGGCCTTCGAGAGCATGGGCTTGTCTGGATCGCGGTTGTTCCGCTCCCATGCGCGGCGGATCTCCTTCGGGTCGTGAGAGGACAGGTCGTTCGGGTTGTAGGGCGGTACGGACACGAGCGCCAGCACCTCGCCCGTCTGTGGGTCGATCGCGAACACCGCGCCGGGGCGCCCCTTCAGCGCCTTGACGGCGGCCTCCTGCACCTTCGGGTCGATCGTCGTGACGATAGACGCGCCGACCCGTGGCCGGTCGACGATCTGGTCGAGGAGGTTCTGCGGTAGCAGGGCCGGATCGTGCGCACCGAGCTGATCGTTGTAGCTGCGTTCCAGCAGACTCATGCCGTAGACGAGGGAGTAGTAGCCGGTGATGTGGCCGTAGGTGTTCCCTCGCGGGTACTTGCGCAGGTACCGGTATTGACCGTCGGTCTCGATGCTTTCGGCGAGGACCGTGTTCCCGTCGCTGGCCAGGATGTCGCCGCGATCGGTCTCGTACTCGCTGATGATCAAGCGGAGCTGGTTGCCCTCGTGAGCGATCAGGTCGTCGTTCGCGAACACCTGGATGTAGTTGATCTGGACGAACAGCAGGACGAAGAGCGTGATCAGGACGTACGAGAGGCGGCGGATCTGCTTGTCCACGTCAGCCCGCCTTCCGTGTGCGCGTCGGACCGGCCGAGATGCGGATGAGCAACGCGAGCAAGACGAAGTTCGCGAGCAGGCTCGAACCGCCGTAGGACACGAACGGTAACGTGATGCCCGTCAGCGGGATCAGCCGCGTGACGCCTCCGACGATCACGAAGGTCTGTAGTCCGAACATCGTGACCAGACCCGCCGCCAGGAGCTTGCCGAACCCGTCGCGTTGGGCCAGGGCGATCCGGAACCCGCGTCCGATGATCGTCAGACACAGAAGGAGGACGGCGGTCGTGCCCAAGAGGCCCAGCTCTTCGCCGATCGCGCTGAAGATGAAGTCGGTCTCCGCGTAGGGCACCAGGTACGGCTGCCCCTGGCCGAACCCCGTGCCTACCAAGCCGCCCGAGGCGAGCGCGAACTCGGATTGGGCAAGCTGGCCGTAGCCGGACTCGTAGACCTTGTCGGCGTCGAGGGCGTGCAGCCAGATGTCGACGCGCTCCTCGACGTGGCCGAACGTCTGGAACGCGACGAACGCGCCGATCACGAACAGCAGCGCCCCGAAGATCAGGTAGGCGCTGCGCGCGGTCGCGATCCACAGCATGACGACGAAGATCGAGAAATACAGGAGCGACGCACCCATATCCTTCTCCAGGAACAGGACCGCCAGCGACAGTCCCCACGCGACCAGCAGCGGGGCGAGGTGCTTCGCCTGCGGCACGTGTAACGGCCCGATCTTGGTGGGCGCGACCTGGAGGAGTTCCTTCTTCTTGTCCAGGTACGAGGCGAGGAAGATGACGATCAGGATCTTGCCGATCTCGGCCGGCTGGAAGTGCAGCGGGCCGGCCACGATCCACAGGCGCGCGCCGTTGATCGAGCGCCCGATGCCGGGGACGATGGGTAGCAGGAGCAGCACTAAGCCGGCGAGCCCGATCGTGTAGGTGAATGCGTTGAGCTGCCGATGGTCGCGCACCACGACCAGCGTGACGGCGAACGCGACGAGCCCGACGCCCAGCCACACCATCTGCTCGGCCGCCATGCCGCCGTCCAGCCGGTAGATCATTGCGAAGCCGAGCCCCGCCAGCATCATGGCGACGGGGAACAGGACCGGGTCAGCGCCCGGGGCGAACCAACGGATCAGGGCCCACCCCCCGAGGTAGCCGGTCGCGAGGAGCGTCCCGTACAGAGCGAGGTTCAGCGGCAGTTCGCCGGTCTTGCCGAGTCCGACCAGGGCGTAGGCGCCCACGCTGAGGACGGCGGCCAGGATCGTGAGGGCCAGCGCGACGCCGGTTCGGCGCCGTGGCGCGGCGATCTGACTCACGGGGACGGCTCCGGGGAGGCCGACGGCGAAGGGGTTCCCGCCGGCGGAGGTTCGACGGGCGCCTCGACCTCCGCGTTGGTGTCGATCATCCCTTGGAGCATCTCGACGGTCGCCTCGGCGTCGGTGCGATCGACGGCCGGGATCCCGTCTTCGAGGGACGCCACGAGTCGCGGCGCGGCGTCCTCCAGTGTCGTGACCTGGATCGCCGTGACCTGCTCGACGCTGAACATGTCGATCCCGAGGGCGCTCGCAGGGAGGCCTCGCATGATCGCGACGTGGCCGTCCGCGATCCCCACGAACCAGTGGGAGCCTGCGTACAGCGGGATGCCCACGGCCGCAAGCACGAAGACGACGATCGCGATGATGACGATCGGGGAACGCCAGTGGAACTTGCCGCGCAAGCCTCGCTGCGCTCCGGCGAACGAGCCGCCGAACCCCTGGTTCGCGGCGACGGTCTGTGCTCGCTGCTCGGTCCCGTCCCCTTCATCCGGCGGCGGCACCGGTGCGGCTCCCTCGGAGAAGTCCAGGAGGACCACGGTGGTGTTGTCGACGCCGCCCGCGTTGCTGGCCGCGCGGATCAGCGCGTCGGCCGTCGTCTTGGTGTCCTCGCGGGCACGGAGGATGTCGGCGATCGGGTCGTCGGACAGCAGGGCCGTCAGCCCGTCGCTGCACAGCAACACGCGGTCGCCGTCGCGCAGCGGCACTTGGGTCTCGTCGACCGTGACCTGGCGGTCGATGCCGAGCGCCCGCGTCAGCATGCTTCGCCGGGGGTGGTTCCGGCCTTCCTCCGCGGTCATCTCACCCGTGCGGATCATCTCGTCGACCCAGGTGTGGTCGTGCGTGAGCTGGCGGAGCTGCCCGTCGCGCAGCAGGTACGCGCGTGAGTCGCCGACGTGTGCGAGGTGCAGCGCGTCATCGCGAACGATGGTGCTGGTCATCGTCGTCCCCATCCCGGCCAGCGCTCGGTCCAGGATCTGGCGTTCGTAGATGGCGGCGTTGGCCTCCCGAACGCCGTCGGCGAGGGCGTCGGGCCCTCGCAGATGCACCATCGCCTCCAGCGTTTCCATCGAGAGGGCGGATGCCACCTCTCCCGCCAGGTGGCCGCCCATCCCGTCCGCGACCGCGTACAGCGGCGGTTTGACGAGGTAGGCGTCCTCGTTGTCCTGCCGGACGAGGCCGACGTCCGTCGCGGCCGCAGCGGTCACCGAGAGCGTCATCGCCGCAGCTCCACGGTGGTCTCCCCTACCCGGACGGTGTCGCCGTGGTGGATCTCGACCGGACCGGTGATCCGCTGCTGGTTCAGGTAGGTGCCGTTCGTGGAGCCTAGGTCCTCGACGTACCACAGGCCGTTCTTCGGGTAAAGCTTCGCGTGGAACTGCGACAGGTAGGTGTCGTCGGGCCGGATCTCGCAGGCTTCGTTGCGTCCGATCTGCAGTGGCTCTTTCAGTTTCCGGCTCTCGAGCTTCTTCCCGTCGGTCTTGCGGATGATGGCGATCACGGGTGGCTTCGCCTTGCCGCCTGGTTTAGAACCGGCGGCTTTCGCGGCCTTCCGAGCGGGCTTGGGTCCGCGGATGTCGACGACCACGGTCCGGATCGCGCGGTACACGAAGAAATAGAGGAGTCCGAGGAACGCGAACTTCAGGACCGTGAGGATGAACGGCGTCACCACCTCAAACCCTCCGGAACTCGAGGACGGTCTGCCCGATCGTGATGCGGTCGCCGTCTTGCAGCAGGTGCGTCGTGATCGGGGCTCCGTTGACCTGCGTGCCGTTCGTGGAGGCCATGTCGGCGACCGAGAACACGCCGCCGACGTTGCGGACCTCGGTGTGGCGGCGAGATGCCGCCGCGTCGGTCAGGGTGATGTCGCACTCGTCGAGGCGGCCGATGACCGTCACCGGCTTGGACAGGGCGAATGACTCGGTGCGCCGGTCTCCCTGCAGGACGCTCAGCTCTGCCATCGCCGGCGGGATCGGCTGCTCGCCGGTCGGTCCCTCCGCCAGCGAGGCTTCGCACTTGAACGCGCCCTTCTTGAGGTGCTCGTCGGTCTCGAACTCGATCTGGGGCGGACCCATCAGGCCCCACCGGCGCTCCTGCGCGCCATCGCGGACGACTTGGCTCAGCTCTTGCTTCAATGCGCGCTCGGCGGCGCCGAAACGCTCGGCGTCGACGGGGGAGAGACGGAAGACGTAGCGGTTCGGAACCCAAACGGTACCGTCGGCCCCGACCGTGCGCCCGCCGTCCATGTCCCGCAGGATGCGTTTGGCCAACTCCACAGGCTGTAGGCCGGACCGGAAGGTCTTTGCGAAGAGGCCCTCGACGGCCCCCTCGAGCCCGCGTTCGAAGTTCCGGAGGACGCTCACGAGGTCATTGCTACCACAGGGGCGCGCGGCCGGGTGGGGTCGCCTCATCCGGCCAGGCACGAGCAGCTTGCGCGGCACAGAGCCGCGCCGTATCGTGACGCCACGTGGCCACTTGAACAGGGGAGGTGAACCCGTTGATCGGATACGTGGTAGCAGGCGCGCTCGCCGTGATCCTCGTCGTCCTCCTGGTGATCCGGAGCAAGAAGAAGTCCTAGTCGTCAGCCCTTCAGGAAGTCCAGGAGGGTGGTCAGGAACAGGTCCGGAGCCGTGTCCATCGCGACGTGCTGCTGGCCGTCGAGCACGGCGAGGGTCGCGTGCGGGATCGCCATCCGGGCCGTTCGCGCGGAGTGAGTGAGGTACTGCGGACTCAAGCTTCCCATCATCACTTGTGTCGGGACGGTGAGCTCCGCGAACCGCTGCGCATCCCAGCGATAGGCGACCTCGGCCCGGCCTTCGCGGACCAGTGTCGGGACGGCCTGGACACGCGCCGGCCACGCGGGCGAGGCGCGCATCAGATCCAGCTCCTCAGGCGGCATCCGAACCACGTTCGTGAGGAACGCCTCGAGGACCGCCTCCGCTCCTTGCGACCCGTAGATCTTCTCGAGTTCCTCGAGCGCGCCTTCCGGATAGTCGGGACCCTCGGTGGGGATCGCCGGCTCATAGAGGACGAGCCGGCGCACGCTGCCGGTCAGCAGGGCCGCCTCCATCGCGACGAGCGCGCCGTAGGAGTGACCGAACAGGTCGACGGGCCCAGGGACGGCGTCCACCACCACGGCGATGTCCTCGAACTCGCGCTCGATCGCGTACGGCTCGGTGTCGCCGCTCTCGCCGCGTCCGCGCCGGTCGACTGCGAAGGTGGTGAAGTGTTCGTCGAGCTTGGGGAGGAGGGGTTGCCATCGAACGTGGCTGCCGAGGGTCCCGTGGACCAGGACGAGGGAGGGGCCGGAACCGCTCCGGAAGCAGGCGATGGTCGTGCCGTCTCTCGAGGTGACGTCGATGCGGTCTTCGGTCGTGTCCGTCCCCATGGTCGCATCCTCCGCGCCCCTGGGGGCCTGCGTCAATCCGGACGGGTGGGTCGACTACACTGCGGCCGCCCAACGGAAGGGGAGACGAGTTCCATGTCCGTCATCGACGAACTCGACGGCAACAACGAAGCGTATGCGGAGTCGTTCGGCGACGGTGAACTGGAGATGCCGCCCGCGAAGCCGGTGGTCGTGCTCACCTGCATCGATGCCCGCCTGGACCCGGCGGCGATGCTCGGCCTGGCGTCCGGTGATGCGCACGTCGTCCGCAACGCTGGCGGGCTGGCCACCGACGATGCGCTCCGGTCTATCACGATCTCCCAGCACCTGCAAGGGACGACTGATGTGATGCTGATCCACCACACGAACTGCGGGATGGCGATGTTCAGTGAGGACGCAGTCGCGGTACAGATCGAGGATGCGACCGGCTCCCGACCGCCGTTCCCACTCGGGTTCTTCCCCAACATCGATGACAGCGTGCGGGCGAACGTGGCTATCGTGCGGGCCAGCGGATTTCTCAAGAACGAGGGTCAGGTCCGGGGCTTCGTCTACGACGTGGGCAGCGGCCGTCTGCGCGAGGTACCAGCGTAGGGTCCGGCGCCTGGTCGGACGGAGCGCCCGACGGCTACCCTGTCAGCCGCGACTCCGGGCGAGTGGCGGAATTGGTAGACGCGCAGGATTCAGGATCCTGTGTCCGAAAGGATGTGGGGGTTCGAGTCCCCCCTCGCCCACATACTCTGACCTGTGGATCCTTGCTGTTGCGCGACTCAGGCGAAGTGCTCGTGGTGACGCCGTGGTGACGCGACGTCACCCAAGCCCGGTGTCGTCGGTTGGGAGGTCCGGTGAGCGCCGCTGGACTGCTAGTCGTCTCCACCGCCGGAGTCGTCACCGGGTGTCCTCGGTTCCTCGTCATCTCCGCCACTCGGCTCGTCATCTCCGCCACTCGGCTCGTCGTCTCCGCCACTCGGCTCGTCATCTCCGCCACTCGGCTCGTCATCTCCGCCACTCGGCTCGTCATCTCCGCCACTACCGTCCGGCCGGCCGTCGCCATTTCCCCCGTGGTTGTCTCGGTCGCCCCCCTGATCCTTCCGATCGGAAGGTGGCTTCGCGTGATGAGCGGCCTCGTCCTTGCCGTCGGGGCCGGGGTCGGTGCCTGGCCCTCCGCTGGCGCGTGTGCCGTCTCCATCCGAGGGCGTCGTTGCCGGCGGACTCGGGGCTGTCTCTGGCGGAAGGAGGCTCCCCAGGATGCTGCGGACGACCGCTTGGGTCTGAGTGGACACGCCCTCCAGCGCCGCGGGAACGTCTCTCGCGATCCGGCCGTCGAGGTCCGTGAGGTCAACACCGGCCTGGCCCGCGCTCGCACGGGCCGTCATCAGGTCGCGGGCGAGATCGGGCGCCAAGGCCTCCCGTCCCTCACGGAGCGCGAACAGCACGTCGTCGAGCCGCGCGTACGCGACGCGGAGGTCCGTTCCCGACGAGGGGGACACCGCGACTGCGACGCGTTCGATGACCCGGCGAGCCGGATACAGTGGAGTGCCGGGCTTCGCGCCCAGGGCCGTGCCGCTGAGGAGAGCGACGCTCAGCGCGGCGGCCAGGAGGATCGGAACGGCCCGGCGACGCACCCGGCGGCGGGGCGCCACCTCGTGGATCCGGGGGGCCCGAGGAGCGAGTCGCGCTTCGAGTCGTTCCCACCCGTTGGGCTCTGTTAGGCGCGGGTCGCGGCCGACCGCGCGAAGGGCGTCGGCGAGTTCGAGCACGTCTCGGAGCTCATGCAGATCGACGTGGTTGCCCGCGACCTGGTCCGGCGATTCCCCGGTGGCCACTCGGCGCCACGCCTGCTCGAACGCTCGTTCGCTACGTTGCATGTGGCATCTCCTTGCGAAGGCTCCGCAGCGCACGAACCTGGAGCGACTCGACCGCCCCTTCCCCGAGTTCCAGGATCCGGGCGACCTGGCGCTGTGGAAGATCGAGGATGAAGCGGAGGATCAGGACCTCTCGCTGCCGCTCGGGCAGGCCGCCGAGCATGTCTGCCACCGCCTCATCGGAGAGCATGTGGGAAAGCACGCCCTCCTCCTTCGATCGCGGTTCGCCCGGAATCATTTCCAGCGGCACCGAGCGTCGTCGGGCGGCCCGACGGACGCGATCGGTGACCACGTTGTGTGCGATCCGGAACAGCCATGCGGGGAACGCGTCGGGGTGGCGGTCCTCGAACGCCGGGAGCTGTCGCCAAACCGCGAGGAAGACATCTTGCGCCACGTCCTCCGCCTCCTCCCTCCCTCGGAGCCGAACATCGGCGTAGGTGACCACGCGCCGGTGGTAGCTCTCGTACAGCGCGTGGAACGCCTCGACATCGCCGCCGATCGCCCTGTCGACCAGCGCTGCCAGATCGGACGGCTGTTCGTGCCTCACCCGGTTCTGAATCGTTCCTCCTCGCGATGTTCCTGCGTCTCTTGTATCGGCAGGGTCCGAGAGTCCCCCAAGGCGGGAGAAAAAGGGGCAGCAGGACGCAGGAAAGAGGCTGTGCCTGCCGATACAAGGGATGTCCACGAACGGGCAAACCTGCCGCGAGGCGGGGACGCAAAGCCGGGGGCCTCGTCGAGGTGGCCCTGGCTGCCGAACAGGAGGAGTGAACATGCAGGAACGCTCTCTCAGGCACCGGCTGGTCCGCATCGCCGCGGGTACCGCGCTGGTGGCCTATTACGGGATCGGGATGACCGCAGGGCCAGCAGCAGCCGCTTCCCGCGATAGCGACCACGACGGCATGCCGAACCATTGGGAAGTTACGAACGGGCTGAACGCGAACGTGAAGAACGCCCACAGGGACCCGGATCACGACGCCCTGGACAACATCGACGAGTTCGAGAACGATGCCGACCCAACCGATGAGGACTCCGATAACGACGGGATCGACGACGGCGACGAGGTCGACGAGTTCGATACCGACCCGACCGACGACGACTCCGACAACGACGGGACCGAAGATGGCGACGACGACTCGGACGCTGATTCGGTCGATGACGAAGACGAGGACGACGCCGACGAGGGCTGTGTGGCTGACGACGACGACTCCGACAGTGACGGGATCGACGACGAGGACGAGAACGATTTCGGGACCAAGGTCCACGACGACGACTCCGACAACGACGGAACCGAGGATGGCAACGAGGACTCGGACGCCGATCAGGTCGATGACGAGGACGAGGACGACGACGTCGACGACCGTTGTGAGAACGAGCACGGCGAGGACGACGACGACTGATAGCACGCCAGAAGAGCGAGCACCCCAGCTCATCTTCCGGATATCGAAAGCGGACTCAAAGGGGCGGAGGTAATCTCCGCCCCTTCCGCCTCGTCGCTCCCTCGTTGGGCGCTGACGGCGGCGCGCCGGGAGCCTACTCGCCGACCGGCCAGTGCTCGACCTGGATGTCGCTCATCGGGAAGTCCTTGGGGTTGCCGGTCCCGAGTCGTGCTCCGAGGGAGAACGCCGATGCGGCGATGAGGCAATCCGCTTGGGCCAGGCTTTTCCCTTTCTTGGCGAAGGTGCGACGCCAGGTCCCGGCACGCCACCCTTCCTCGGTTCCCAGGGGTGCGGGATGGAGGCCTTCGAAGAGGGCGCGAGCTGCCTCCTCCTCGCGTGGACGGAGTCCGCGGACGATCTCCTCGACGCTGATCGGGGACACGTAGGGGACGTCTCCGGTCTGCTGGAGCATCGAGACGCGCCAGACCGTCTGGAGCCGCCGGCGAAGGAAGTCGATGAGGACGGTCGAATCCAGGACGATCGACCCCATCAGCCGATCCGGTCGGAGGCGCTCCGTCGTTGGTCGCGAACCCAGGTGGCGGGACCGGCATCCCAGTCGTGTCCTCGATCAGGGATCGCCCCCACGGCGGACATGATGAGCTCCCAGCGATGCTCGTCCTCGAGGGCGTGTCGGATCAGGCGCTCAAGGAACGCGCTCCGACCGCGGGGGCCGACCTTCGCGTCGAGTTGGCGAACGAGGTCCTCGTCCACTGACACGTGCATACGCATGTGTCAAGGATAGCACACAGTAATGGGCGATAACTCGGTGGACCGTGCCCGTTCGGGGTCGCATTGGTGCCGCCGACCCCTTTCGGGGTAGGCTCGCCCTCCATGGACACCATGACGGGGATGACCTGGAGCAAGCGCCCGAGCTATGGGCTCCTCATCGGTGGGATCGTGCAGCTCGTCGTTGGGGTCATCTTCATCGGGGTAGCGTTCTCGGTCCCCATCATCCGCAACACGCTCCTGATCATCGGCGTCATCGAGCTGATCGTCGGCGTCGGTCTCGTCGCGATCGGGGTGAAGGCCAGGGGCCGGGCGCAAGAGGCCCAGCAGCTGAAGGTGACGGGGCTCGCGGGACAAGCCGCGATCGTCGGGATGCGCCAGACGGGCGTCACGATGAATGAGCAGCCGCAGGTCGAGCTTCAGCTGCAGATCCAGATCCCCGGACGGCAGCCGTACCAGATCACCAAGAAGGAATACGTCCCCTTGATGTTGCTCGGCGCGCTGACCAGCGGCAGGCCCCTCCCCGTCAAGGTCGACCCCGCGAACCTGCAGAACGTCGTGATCGAATGGGAGTCGGCGCTGTCCGCCCCGATGGCTGGTGCGGCCGGCGGACAGGGCGTGATCGTCGGAAAGGACGTCGCCGCGACCCCGGAGTTGGTCGCTCAGGGTGCCGCGCAAGGGATGCTTCCCTCGGAATCCGAGATCGAATACAAGCGCCAGCGCCTCCGGCAGTTCGGGAAGGACGGCAGCGCCGTCGTGCAGAGCGTGCAGAACACCGGTCAGACGGTCGGCAAGTACCAACTCTTCGTCGTTGACCTGGTCATCACCATGGAGGGTGAGACCAAGGACGCTCCGGCGAGCGCCGCGGCGATCGACCCGAAGTACGCGGCGAACGTCGTTCCGGGGGTCCGGGTCCCGGTCAAGTACGACGCCGACAACCACGACGACATGACCATCCTCTGGGAGGAGGCCAAGCCCCCGACGCTGTAGGGCATCCGTGTGGTGC
>CAZXFL010000005.1:18109-116612 GCA_964640385.1 uncultured Actinomycetes bacterium | reverse complement strand
TCTTGCGAGCCGCGCGGAACACGAAGACGGCGATGACCGCGGCGATGACGCCGGGCAGAAGGATAGTCCCCTGTCCGAACCCGAAGAACTCCGAACCCGAAGAGAAGAACAGGGCGACCGCGGCGACCGGGAGTGGGAGCAGCAGGACGTAGCCGAGCGCGCGGAGGCCGACGGCGGATCGGGTTGAGCGCACGGCGACGTTCACCGCGCCTTTCAGAGCTCCTCGGCGCGCGAGCTGCGAAGGTAGTAGAGCATGGCCGGGATCAGCATCACCATCAGGATCATCACGAGCGCGGCCGCCTGTGCAGGTCCGTCCCCCGACGTGTAGACCTTCTGGTCGATCAGGGTGCCGATCATCGCTGTACGACCCCGGGAGGACAGCAGGTAGGTCGTGTAATAGTCACCGAACATCGGGAGCGAGACGATCACGATCCCGGCCAACATCGCGGGCTTGGAGAGCGGCAGCGTCACCTTCCAGAACGTCTTCGAGGGGCTCGCGCCGAGGTCTCGCGACGCTTCGATCATGCTCTGGTTGATGCGGTCCAGGCCGGCGTAGAGCGGGAGGATCATGTACGGGACGTACCCGTAGATCAGGCCGAGGACGACCGTGACGCTCTTGCCCTCCAGCCACTGGTAGCTGCCGAACCCGATGAGGCCCAGGATCCGATTCACGTAGCCGCTGTCCCCCAGTAGGTTCGTCCAGGCGAGCATCCGCATCAGATAGCTGACCCAGAACGGGGCAATGAGCAGAGCGAGGAACATGGTCCGGCGGCGTCCGCCGTACCGGGCGACGTAGTACGCCACCGGGTAGGCGATCACGAGACAAACGACCGAGGCGATCAGGACGTAGGCGATGGTGCGGACGAACGACGGCTGGTAGAGGGGCAGCTCGCCGAAGGTGCCGAAGATCTTGCCGACGACCTCCTTGAAGGTGTCGAAACTCCAGTACCAGGGCTGCCAGACCGGGATGGGCGTCTGGAAGACCGGATCGACGGTCCCCATCGCCACCGACAGGATGACGTAGAAGGGCAGGATGAAGAGCAGGACCATCCAGATCGTGGCCGGAGCCGCGAACGAAGGCCAGTACCAGCGCGGGTACCAGACGCCCTCTTCCTTGCGCTGCGGGGGACGTTGGCCCGGCTCGCCCGACGGCGCAGTCTCTTCGAGAAGCCCTACTGGTCTATCCACGAGGCAGAGAGTCTACCCGGTCGTCTGGAAGGTTTCCCAGACGTCCTTCCACTGCGAGTCGACCTCCGGAGTGAGCTCGAGGAGCTGGTGACCGACGGTGAAGTCCTCTTCGGTCGGGATGCAGGTTTCGAGGCTCGGCTGGACGACGCGACCCGCCTGCCACGGGCCCGCGCCCTTGATCAGGTCGTCCTTGTTCAGCCCTGCCATCGGTGGCGTGTACCCGTTCCATTGGAAGTTCACGATCGAGTTGCCGCTGTTGTCCTTCGAGTCGAAGTCCAGCATGAAGTTCAGGAAGTGGTGCGCGAGGACCGGGTTGTCCCCCGTGTTCAGCACCGCCATGAAGTCCTGCCCGATCATCATGTTCTCCTCGGGCGCCCAGTAGCGGATCACGTCCTTGTTCTCCTGGTACTTCGGGAAGTAGTACTGGGCCGAGACGAAGTCCCCGGACCAACCCTGGTGGATCAACGAGGCGCCGTCCGGGAGGTCCGTGTAGTCACTGATATCGGCTTTGACGTCGACCGCGTTCACCAGCTCGACGAGCTGTTGCTGGGCCGTCGCCAGGTTCTGCGACCTGGTGGATGAGTCATCGGTGTTCACGTCGTAGACCCCGTTCTTCAGCAGGATCATGCCGATGGCTTCGCGGTAGTCGTCCAGGATGTGGGTCTTCCCCTTGTAGGTCGGGTCCCACAGGATCTCGTACGGGTTCTCCATGTTGGGCACTGAGTCCGGCGACGGGCCCTTGATGGACGAGCCGCGCGGCTGGTCGATCCGCCACGCGATGCCCGTGCTGTAGACGACGTAGGGCACCGTGAACTGGGCTCCGACGTCGTAGAACGGCGTGTCCGCTTCCGTGCCCTGGTACACCTGCCACACGTTTGCGAGGTTCGGGAAGTAGGTCTTGTTCAGCGGCATCAGGATCTTGGTGACCGCGAGCTTGGACAGGATGTTCGTCGTCGGGAAGAACACGTCGTAGTTGATGTCCGGGGCCGTCGTCAGGGTCGCGAGCGACTCCTGCTCGGTGTTGAAGGTGTTGACGTTCACCTTCACGCCGTACTGCTCCTCGAATATGTTGATGATGCGCGGGTTGATGTACTCCTCCCAGTTGTAGAGCTCGAGAGGGCCGGCTTCCGGCTTCAAGCCGTCGGCGATCGTGGGGTTGCCCTCGGTCGGAAGGGTGACCGGGTTGTCGGGCCGCGCCGGGTTCTGGAGGACCTCGCCCCCCGCGCCGCCGACCTGGGTTCCCGTGTTCTTCGTGCACGCCGCCAGGATCGCGCTCGCGAGCGGGATGCTCGCAGCGGTGAGTCCGGTGGTCCTCAAGAAGGCCCGCCGGTTCATCCGGTTGTCTCCGAGACCGAATGGGTACTTCCGTCCGCCTTCGCGCGGGTGCACTGCCATGTGGCCCCTCCTCGTAGAGAACGTTCCTTAGGGACCCTGCTCCAGGGCCGCTGCTCGGCGCGTTGGGCACCACCGGCTGCGTCTGAGTATCACAGCCTGAACGGCCGCGCAACCCACGATCTGTCGAGTGGCCCCCCGGTCGGCGATCGTAGGCCTACTCGGCCTCGGGTAGCCTCGGTAACGCGGCCGGATGGCGTTCGGAGAAGGCGTCCCTTCACTGGGGAAACGTCGCCGGGACATCCTGACAGGCGAACGAACGACGGCTGACGGAGGCGGGTCTTTCCGGTTCCTTCCGTCAGGCTATCGCGGGAGAGTGTTCGAAGCCGATCTCGCGGGCCGCGACTTCCATGCAGGTCCGTTTCATCCGGTCCGGAGTAACGACCGTGTCGTTGAGGACTACCTGGATCGCGAGGCCGTCCATCAGTCCGGCCAGTCGTAAGGCTTGGTCGTCGGCGTCGCCCGATGGGAACTCGCCCGACCCTTGACCGCCGCGGATGACAGTGGCGATGGAGTCTCGCCAGCGGCGGTCGAGGACCTCGCGCTCCCGAGCCATCGCCGGGTCGCGGAGCGCCCGCCCCCACACTTCCACCCAGAGCGACCATTCCTCGCGGCGGTCTTCCTCTTCCCCCAGCAGCCCTGGTACCGAAAGGTCGATGAGTCGTTCGAGCTGCTCGCGAGCAGACGTGAGGCCTCGGAGATCCCGGGACACCTGCAGGTAGGAGCGGTCGTTGAGCTGCGCCAGCGCCTCGGCGAGGAGCCGATCCTTTGTCTCGAAGTAGTAGATGACCAGTCCGGGCGAGACGGCCGCGTCGGCGGCGACGTCCGCGATCCGGGTTTCGGCCAGACCACGTTCGGTGATGACCCGGGCGGCCGCCTCCAGGATCTCGGTCCGCCGGTCGGGTCGTCCCTTGGCCATGCCCAGGCACCTCCACCACGCACCGCGTTCCTTGAACGCTCGTTCAGCCCACTCTACGGCTTTCCCCAGCCATGTCAAACGGGTGTTCCGCCGGCTGGGCGGGACCGGACTTGACTGATGGTTCAACCATCGGGCATGATGCAGGGCGGACACCGGGATCGGACCGGGATCCAAGGGCCCATGCCGGCCGAGCGCACCGGCGAGGAGAGTGGAGACCATGGCGAACCAGTACGACGCGATCATCATCGGCGGCGGCCACAACGGACTGACCTCGGGCGCCTACTTCGCGCGTGCGGGCGCGAACACGGTGGTCCTGGAAGCGAGCGACCACACCGGAGGAGCCGCCGACACATCGGCACCGTTCCCGAACCATCCGGACGTGAAGGTAACGACCTATTCGTATGTGGTCAGCTTGGTCCCGCCGACGATCATCGACGACCTCGGGCTGAAGCGGTTCGGCTACAACATCATCCCGTTCGGCCCGTACTTCCAGGCGTTCCCCGACGGTCGTGCGGTACGGGTGTACGCGGACGACGCGAGCAAGTCCCGTGAGTCCATCTCGCAGTTCTCGAAGAAAGACGCGGATGCGATGGAGGACTGGGAGGAGTGGCTGAAGGGCGTCGCCGACATCCTCGGGCCACTGCTGCTGCAGGTCCCTCCGAAGCTTGGAGCCAAGTCGGTGGGTGACCTCCTGGACGCCGCCAAGTCTGGCTGGAAGATGCGCGGCCTCGACGTGCGCGGGGTCGCGAGCGTGACGAAGCTGTTCACGATGTCGGTGTCGGATCTGCTCAACGAATGGTTCGAGTCCGACGCGGTCAAGGGCATGCTGACCGTTAACGGCGTCATCGGAACCTGGGCCGGTCCGGACGAGCCGGGAACCGCGTACGTCATGCTCCACCACTCGATCGGCGATGTCGGCGACGGCCACCTCGGGTCTTGGGGTTTCCAGGAGGGTGGCATGGGGGCCGTGTCCCAGTGTTTCCGCGATGCAGCCGAGTCGTTCGGCTGCGAGGTTCGCACCAACGCTCGGGTTTCGAAGATCACGACCCAGAACGGCCGGGTGACCGGGGTCGTGCTCGAGGGCGGCGAGGAGCTCACCGCGCCGACCGTCGTCACCTCCATCCACCCCAAGATCGCGTTCCTGGACCTGATCGAACGGGCCGAGCTGCCGCCCGATTTCGTCCGGGACATCGAGAACTGGAAGACCCGGTCGGGCGTTGTGAAGGTCAACGTCGCGATGTCGGAGCTGCCGAAGTTCACGGCGGCGAAGGACTACAACGACACGAACGCCGACGGGATCCCGGAGCACCTGACCGGGTCGGTCGAGCTGTGCTTCTCGACCGAGTACGCGGAGCGGGCGTTCCAGGACGCGCACATGGACCGCAAGGCGGCGACCGCCCCGTTCGTGGACGGCGTGATCCCGACCACGCTGGTGGACGGCCTCGGCGACAAGAAGAACGGCATCCACAACTTCTCGATGTTCACGCAGTGGTGCCCGGACGACTGGAACCAGGAGCCGCACACCGAAGAACTGGATGCGTACGCGAACCGGATCTTCGATCTATACAACGACATGGCGCCGAACTTCAAGGATTCGATCGTGGACTACCAGGTGATCGGTCCCTACGACATGGAGCAGCGCGTCGGACTCCTGGGCGGGAACATCTTCCACGGCGAACTCTCCGTGGACCAGCTGTTCCACATGCGTCCGGCACCCGGGTACGCCGACTTCCGAACGCCGATCAAGGGGCTGTACCACGGCTCGTGTGCGACGCACGGCGGCGGTGGCATCAACGGGATCCCCGGCTGGCAGGCGTTCCGCCAGGCGAAGAAGGACGGGCAGGTCCGCTCGAGCAACTAGGCATGAGGGCCAGCCTGGCGCTCGTGCCAGGACACGGCCCCGCTAGGGTTCCGTGGGGGCGACCCGGAGGGATGTTTCTCGACATGGCCAACCAGTACGACGTGATCATCATCGGCGGCGGGCACAACGGCCTGTGCGCTGCGGCCTATCTGGCGAAGGCGGGCGCGAACGTCATCGTTCTCGAGAAGCGCTACAAGACCGGTGGCGCCGCCGACACCAGCACGCCATGGCCCGAGCATCCCGACTTCAAGGTCACCACCTACTCCTACGTGTCGGGCCTGATCCCGCCGTCGGTGGTGCGTGAACTGAGGCTCGAGGACCACGGTTACAAGATCCATCCGATGGGGCCTGTGTACCAAGCGTGGCCGGATGGGCGCTCGCTGTCATTCGAGAGCGGGCTCACCGAGGTCAACAAGCCGTTCATCGAGCGCTTCTCCAAGAAGGACGCGGTCAACATCGAGAAGTACGACGCCTGGCTCGAGAAGCTGGCCGACATCCTGGGACCGCTCCTGCTCAGGACGCCGCCGAACGTCGGCTCGAAGAAGTTCGGGGACCTGGTGGACCAGGGGCGCCTCGCGTGGGAGCTCCGCAAGCACATCGATCAGCGCACCGTCGCCGACTTCACCCGGATGATGACGATGTCGCTGACCGACTTCCTTGACGAGTGGTTCGAGTCCGAGGAACTCAAGGGCGTCCTGACCGTCGACGGCGTCATCGGCACGTGGGCCGGTCCGGACGAGCCGGGCACCGCCTACGTGCTGCTCCACCACGCGATCACCGACATCGGCGACGGCCAACTGTCGAATTGGGGGTTCCCCGAAGGCGGCATGGGCGCCGTTTCGGACGCGTTCCGAAGGTCGGCCGAGTCGTTCGGGGCCAAGATCCGGACGGAGGCGCCGGTGGCGAAGGTCCTGACCACGGATGGACGTGTCACCGGCGTCACGCTCGAGAGCGGAGAGGAGCTGTCCGCATCGGTCGTCATCACGGCTGTGCACCCGAAGATCACGTTCCTCGAGCAGCTCGACGAGAAGGACCTGCCGGCCGATTTCGTCCAGGACATCCGCAACTTCAAGACGCGGTCGGGGACCGTCAAGATCAACCTGGCGCTCAGCGAGCTTCCGAACTTCACCGCCGACCCGAACCCATCCGATGGCAGCATCCCGCGCCACCTGACCGGATCGGTCGAACTCTCGTTCTCACCGCGCTACGTCGAGCGGGCGTTCCAGGACGCGAAGTCGGGCCGCGGAGCGACTGCGCCGTTCTCCGACGGGGTGATCCCGACGGTCGTGGACAAGACGTTGGCGCCGGAGGGCGTGCACATCATGTCGCTGTTCACGCAGTGGTGTCCGCAGGAGTGGGCGAGCGATCCGAAGCCCGACGAGCTGGAGGCCTACGCGGACCGCACGATCGGCGTCTACAACGATCTCGCGCCGAACTTCAGGAACTCGATCATCGCGCGCCAAGTGCTCGGTCCGTACGAGATGGAACAGGAACTCGGGTTGATCGGCGGCAACATCTTCCACGGCGAACTGTCGGCGAACCAGCTGTTCCACATGCGACCCGCTCCGGGCTACGCGGACTTCCGTTCACCGATCAAGGGCCTCTATCAGGCGTCGTCGGGCACCCACGCCGGCGGCGGGGTGAACGGGATCCCCGGCTGGCACGCCGCGAACGCGATCAAGAAGGACCGCGCGCTCTCCGGGAAGTAGGGCGATCCGCGGTCCGGTCGAGCCCGCGGCGGAAATCCCGGAAAGCGAAGAACCGAGGCGGCGGGAGCGCTGCCTCGGTTCTCCTGGTCTTCGGTTCCCGTCTCGGTCTCGTCGGACGGGTTCCTCAGTCCTGCCGGTGGGGCCCTTCCACGGTCATCGCGGTCGGGGCCCTTCCGGGGTGGTACTCGGGTGCTTCCATGTCTGTATCTTCGGCGCCGCGCGGCTCCGGGTTCGTCACCTGGGCGACACCGGACGTGTCGGGTGTCGGACATCGGCGCTGGCGCCGATCGCAGGCACGCCCAGAGGTCCGCGGCGGCTCGTATGATGACCGGCACCTGCCCTGAGTGGCCGGTCAATCGACAGGGAGCGTAAGGACGTGAGCACCAGAGACGCCGTTCGCACGATGCTCGAAGCGAACTCGATGGCCATCGTCGGCGCGAGCCCCAAGAAGGATTCCTTCGGCGAGATGATGGTGCTCGAGGCCCTTCGGAGCGGATACGAAGGGCGCGTCTACCCGGTGAACCCGAAGTACGACGAGATCCTCGGACTCAAGGCCTACCCGTCGCTCGCCGAGGTCCCCGAGCCCGTGGACATCGCGGTTCTCGGCATCGGCAACCACCTGATCGAGGGCCAGCTCGACCTGGCGATCGAGACCGGCGCGAAGTCGGCGGCGATCTTCGCCAGCTGCTTCACGACCACGTCCCCGGGCGAGCCGACGCTACTGCAGCGGCTGACGGAGAGGGCTCGTGGCGCCGGTCTCGCCGTCTGCGGCGGCAACTGCATGGGCTTCCTCAACGTCGATCGCAAGCTGCGGGTGTGCGGGTTCGTCGAACCGGATCTGGAGCCCGGGCCGATCTCGTTCATCTCCCACTCCGGCTCGGTGTTCTCCGCGATGGCGTTCAACGATCGCGAACTGCGGTTCAACGTCATCGTGTCGGCCGGCCAGGAGATCGCGACGACGACCGCCGAGTACATGCATTACGCGTTGGATCAAGGCACCACGAAGGCGATCGGCCTGTTCATCGAAACGATCCGCGACCCCGACTCGTTCGTCGAGGCCTTGCGGCGAGCGGCCGAGAAGGACGTGCCGGTGGTCGCCCTGAAGGTCGGCCGCGAGGCCAAGGCGCGGGAGATGGTGACCGCGCACTCGGGCGCGCTCGCGGGCGAGGACGGCGCCTACGAGGCGCTGTTCGCGCGCTACGGCGTGCTCCGGGTCGAGAACCTCGAGCGGATGTGCGACACGCTGGAGCTGTTCACGCGCAACGACCGTCGTGCGGGGCCGGGCGGGCTCGCGTCGATCCACGATTCGGGCGGTGAGCGGGCGATGTTCATCGATGCGGCCGCCGAGGCCGGCGTTGAGTTCGCCCGGATCAACGCCGAAACGACGAAGAAGCTCGAGGACACCCTGGAGGACGGGTTGCCGCCGGTGAACCCGCTCGACGCATGGGGAACAGGGAACGACGCCGAGCAGATCTTCATCGACTGCCTCCAAGCGCTGAACGACGATCCCGACACGGCCGCCGTGGCGTTCGCCGTGGACATGACGTATGACCACGGGAACGAAGAGGACTTCACGTGGATGGCCGAGCAGATCTTCCCCGGTTCGACGAAGCCGTTCGCGATGCTCTCGAACATGTCGAGCACGATCCATCCGCCCGATGCGAAGCGGATGCGCGACCAGGGCATCCCGGTCCTCGAGGGGACGAACACCGGGCTCGATGCGTTCCGGCACCTGTTCGAGTACCGGGATTTCCGCGCGCTCCCGCCCGTGGCGGAGCCGTCGCTGCCTTCGAACGAGGTGCGGGAACGCTGGCGCGACCGCTTGTCGAGCGCCGAGCCGCTGACGGAGCACGCGGGCTTGGCCTTGCTAGCCGACTACGGGGTGCCGGTGATCCCGACCGAGCTGGCGTCGTCCCTGGAGGAGGCGCTAGCGGCGGCCGAGAAGGCTGGTTACCCGGTCGCGATTAAGACGGCGGCCGCGGGTGTGCTGCACAAGTCCGACGCCGGTGGCGTGAAGCTCGGGCTGGCCGATGCGGACGCGGCGTCCGTCGCCTACGAGGACCTTGCCGACCGGCTCGGGCCCGAGGCGGTCGTCGCGCCGATGGCCGAGAAGGGCGTCGAACTTGCGCTCGGCATCGTCCACGACGCGCAGTTCGGACCGATGGTGCTGGTCGCGGCCGGCGGCATCCTGGTGGAGCTTTTGAAGGACCGGCGACTCGCGCTGCCGCCGCTGGACGAGGTGCGCGCTCGCAGGCTCCTGGACGGGCTTCAGTCGCGGCCGATCCTGGACGGCGTTCGCGGGGCGGATCCCTCGGACGTCGACTCGGTCGTGCAGGCGATCGTCGCGTTGTCGGCGTTGGCCTTCGACCTCGGGGACTTGATCCAGGAACTGGACGTAAACCCGGTGATCGCTTCACCCAAGGGTTGCGTTGCGGTGGATGCGTTGGTGGTGCCCCGCTCGACCTAGCCGCCGAACGAGGTCCGCAGCCGTCTCGCCAGCTCCGCCCCTCAGGTCCGAGGGCGGCGCGTCGCCCAGATATCGGCTACCGTCGGTGCTCTCCTCACGCTGCTGCTCGTGTTCCTGGTGCTCTACGCGCCGATGATGACCATCATCAGCCTGATCTGCTGAGTTATCCCCCGAACGGCCGGTAGCCCCGGGCTGTGGAAACCCGATATCGTGCTCGGGCGATGCTGGACAACTACAAGTACCAGGCCAAACGCTCCGTCGTGGCTGCTCAGGAGGCCGCGCGCGGGTTCGGGCATGACCACATCGGCACCGAGCACCTTCTGCTCGGGCTCGTGCGCGAGAAGTCTCCGGCGAAGGCCGCGTTCGCGGAACTCGGCGTTACCGACGAGGCCGTCACCGCCCAGATCGAGGACACGCTAGGGACAGGCGAGGCGACCGTCGACGCGATCCCGTTCGACCTCGAGGCGAAGGCGGCGCTCGATCAGGCCGCCGAAGAGGCCGCAGCCCTGGGCCAGCAGACCGTCGGTGCCGAACACCTGGCCTTCGCGATCCTCGGTGAGCGCGAGAGCGGCGCGGTGATGCTCCTCGAGAAGCTGGGGGTCGACCCCGAAGCGGTCCGACCCGCGGTGATGCAGCAGCTCAAGGCGACCGAGAAGGAAGAAGACGGCACGGCGAAGAAGACGCCGGGCAAGGAGATCGGCTCGATCCTGGTGGAGCAGGGCTCCGTCGACCAAGCCCAACTCGAGGATGCCCTCGAGGGCGCACGCGACAAGCTGCTCGGCCGCGCGCTGATCGACCTCGGTCTCATCGAGGAACGCGACCTGGTTCGCGCGCTCGCCACCCAGATCGGCATGGACTTCATCGACCTGAACCAGTTCCCGGTCGAGCCCTGGGCCGTGCAACTGATCCCGCCGGCGGCGGCGTGGCGGCACCATGTGATCGCGATCGGCGAACGCGGCGGCAAGCTGCTGCTCGCGATGTCCAACCCCACGGACAACCACGCGATCGACGACATCCGGGTCATGACGAACCGCCAGGTCGAGCCGGTCGTCGCGATGGCCTCCGACATCGAGCGCGCGCTCCGCGCGAACATGGGGACGCGCGAGCAAGCCGAGGCCGATCAGGAACTCCCGGTCACCTCACGGACCTGGTACGGGGAATCGTCCGTCGGTCCCGCCGAACCGTGGAAGGGTCCAGAGGACTCGGTGATCGGCACGCCGGTCGACCTCGGGACGGTCTTGGCCGTCACCGACACCGGTGTGTTCGTCGCGATCTCGGACGTCATCGCGTACCCGAACGGCTTCGGCATGACGGTAACGCTGCGGCGCAAGGGCGCGCCGCGCGCGGACAAGTGGTTCGAGGCAGTCAGCTGGCAGCACCGCTGGTCCGGCTCGGGTATCCCGGAACTGTCCCCGCGAGCCCTCCGGGTCGGCGTCGAATTCCCGGACGGGGCGCGCGTGGACAACCTTTCGTTCCGTGACATGCCGACGCGCCGCCCGCCGACGCCCAGCATGATTTCGCTCGGAGCCGAAGGGACCGGCTGGCGCGTCGACGTGCAGTACTGGATCTGGCCGCTGCCGCCCGGGGGCGAGGCGAACTTCTTCTGCGAATGGCCCTCGGAGGGGATCTCGCTGACCCAGGTGCCGTTCGACAGTGCGGTTCTGCACGAGGCGGCCGAGCGCGCGCACGTCCTCTGGGACGAGGGGTAGCCGCCCCGCCGCCGGGATCCGGTCGCGTGACCCGCGGGGCAATCGCGACCGCTACGCCGGCCAGTCGGTGTACACGCCGGACCCGCGCTTGCGCAACTCGTTCCCGATGACCAGGCGTTGGATCTCGCTGGTCCCTTCCCAGATGCGGTCGACGCGCAGTTCCCGCCAGAGGCGTTCCACCGGCTGCTCGCGCATGTAGCCGCGACCGCCGAAGATCTGCACCGCCTTGTCGGCGACCCGGTTCGCCGTCTCGGAACAGATCAGCTTGACCGCCGAGGCCATCGCGTGGATCTGCTTGCGCGGGATGTCGGGCTGCGAGGATTCCCAGCCGACCCGGTAGAGCAACGCCTTGGCCGCCATGATCTCGGCGGCCATGTCCGCGAGCATGAACTCGATCGCTTGGAACTCGATGATCGGCTCGCCGAACTGCACGCGTTCCTTGGCGAAGTCGAGTGAGAGATCGAGCGCGCGTTGGGAGGCGCCGACGGTCCGCGCACCGATCATCAACCGCTCCTCGACGAACCAGTCCTTGGTCAGGTCATACCCCTGGCCGACGCCGCCGAGGACCTTATCGTCGCCGACGCGCACGTCCCTGAACGCGTAGATGGGGTGCTCGAAGTAGGAGGTGTGCGTGTACTTGGGGGATCGCACCATCTCGATCCCCGGCAGGTCCTTGTCGACGATGAACACGGTTGCTTTGTCGGGATCGCCGTCGACGTGGGCGTGGACCAGGATGATGTCCGAGGTGTCGCCGGCGGTCACGTGCCACTTCGTGCCGTTGATCACCCAGCCGTCACCGTCCTTGCGTGCGGTCGTCTCGACCATCGAAGGGTCCGAACCTGCGCCCTCCTCGGTGATCGCGTAGCAATCCTCTCGTTCGCCGCGGCACGCCGGCCGCAGGTACTCGTCCTTCTGTGGCTCGGTCGCGAACGCCAGCACGTTCGACGGGTGCCACACGATCGCCCACAGGCAGTTCGTCGCCTTCCCGAGTTCCTCCTCGACCAGCATCTGCTGGAACGTCGTCAGGCCCTGGCCCCCGTCCTCCTTCGTGTGGTTGATCGCGTTGAGTTCGTATTCCAGGACCGCGGCGCGGATCGTCGCGCGGCTCTCGTCCGAGATCTTGCCGTGCGCGTCCTCGGTCTCCTGCTCGTACGGGAACAGGTACTTCTCCGTGAACTCGCGGGCGCGGCCTTGGAGTTCGCGGTCTTCGGCTGACAGGCGCAGGTCCATCTGGGTTCGTCCTCCGGGATCGGCTGATGCGGGGCTCAGTGTAGGACCCCGGGGCCGGTCTGCGTCCACTCCGAGGTCCCGGCTCCCGCAGGCCTGACGCCCCTTCGGTTGCCGGACCGGGGTGGGTACCGCAGAGTGGGGCCGTGCAGCTGCGCCAGCCGTCCCACACCGTCATCGCGGTCATTGCCCTGCTGGTCGCGGGCGTCGCGGCCTGGGCGTGGGTGCTGTTCGGGCGAGGTCCGACCTATGGCGAGTACCGGCAGACCGCGCAGGAGATGGTGCCCGGAACGCTGACGCTCGAGCTGCAGCCCTCGCCGGAGGGGTTCCGGCCGAAGATCACCCCCGAGGATGCGTACAAGATCGCCTGGGACGAGCCGCTCCAGGGCCGCGTCCATCGGACGCTCGCGGTCGTGAACGACACCTACTCGGGTGCCGACGCGCGGCCCGACTGGGTGTTCATCGCCCGCAACCAGTGCTACCCGAGCGCCAAGGGCGACCTGGTATCGCCCGCCCGGTCGGGGTCGGTCGGCGAGGCGTGCACCGACAAGAACCTGGCGATCGTGTCGGTGGACGCGGAGAACGGAGAGCCGGCCCTGTCGTGGGTCGGGTTCGACGACTCGGAATCGTGGTCTCCTGCCAACGCAAAAGAGTCGGCAGCCGCGGTCTAGCCGGCCGGCACCTTCCGCTCCCAGGCTTCCTTCCACATCTGATCGGTGGAGGGGTCCAGCCCGAGGAGCATCGAGCCTGTCTCCAGGTCCTGCGGCCGTGCGAGGGTGTTCGTCAACGCCGGCGGAACGAGCTTGCTCCACCTCGACCCGGCGAAGTCCTGGGGCGCCGTTCCTTCGAGCGGCGGCTGATATCCGTTCCAGCTGAAGTTGTCCATCGCGACCTCGTAGTCCAAGAGGTGGTTCAGGAACAGGTGGGCCAGGACTGGGTTCTTCCCCTGCGTGGGTACCGCCATGAGGTCGACGCCGATCACCCCCCGGCCGTCCCCGGGCCACCAGTAGCGCAGGTGCTTGAAGTCGTCCCCATCTTCCTTCGCGTAGAAGGCTCCGTAGATCATGTCGCCGGACCAGGCCTGATGGACGGCGAACTCGCCCTCGGGGAGCCCTTCGTACGCGCCTTCGTAGGTGGCTGTTGGTGCGGTGACGTCGCCCATGCTCATCAGGTCCGCCGCGGCACTGTCCAGCGCCGCGCGGTCCGCGGTGTTCACATCGGTGAAGCCGTCGTGGAGGAGTGCCATCGCGAGGGCCTCGCGGTAGTCGTCGTAGAGGCCGACCTTCCCGCGAAGCGCCGGATCCCAGAACACGTCGTAGGGGTTGTCCAGCCGGTCGGGCGCATGTGACGCCGGCACCAGGTCGCTGCGCCAGCCGATGCCGGTCGTGTAGACGGTGTACGGGGTCGAGTAGCGCAGGCCGACGTCGTACGCGGGGCCGTTCGGCGGCTGGAGCCGCGGCCAGAGGTTCTTGATGTTCGGCAGGTAGTCGTGGTTAAGCGGGGCCAGCACGTTCGTGGATGCGAGCCGCCCGAGCGTGTCGATGGTCGGGAAGAACACGTCGAAGTCGGAGCCGTCACGCGTCAGCGTGTCGATCGCCTCCTGGACGTATCGGAAGCTCTCGGTCTCGATGCGAACCCCGTGCTGGCGGTACTTGCGTTCGAAGGCGTCGAGCACCCGCTTCGAGAGGTAGTCGCGGTACTGGTAGATCCGCAGCGTCGCGTCCTGCTCGGGTTCCAGGCCGCTCGGGACAGGCAGGTGGTCCTCGTCGATCGGCCAGGCGATGCCGCTTCCGCCGGTCGCGTCCGGCGCGACGGGCCCACCCCCGGACGTGGTTGCCGCCTTCGTGCAGGCCGCGAGCAGCGCGCTCGGCAGCGCCAGTCCCGCGGCAGTCGCCGCAGAAGCCCTGAGGAACGCACGCCGGTCGAAACGCTGTGTCATGGGATCGCCCCCATCTTGCGTGATGGGTTCCGGTGCGGCAAGGGAAGGCGTGGGCCCGCAGATACCGGGACTCCCGACCCCATCAACCTCCCGTCCAGCGCCGCTAGTCTCCCCGAGGAGGTGGATAGATGCTGAAGGCGTTCTCGATCGCGGCCGTACTGGTCTTGGGCCTGGGTGCATGGGCGTGCACGAACGGCGGTGCGGGTCCGTCCGGTGGCCAGATGCCGGGTGGCCTGATGCCCGGCGGGATGCCCAGCGGGATGCCGTCGGGCATGATGAATGGCGGCGAGATGAACCACGGCGGGGGCTCGTCGTCATCGGCCCCGGTCGTCGTTCCCCAAGACGCGCAACGCGAGACCGTCCGGGCCGTCGAGTTCGCGTTCCAGCCGGATGCGCTGGCCGTGAAGGCGGGCCGGCCGGTCGCCATCACGTTCGAGAACGAGGGGACCGCGGGGCACGACTACACGGTGCACGACGCGAGCGGCGCGCAGGTCGAGGGTGGTCACGCGTACGCGGGTCCCGGCGAACGCGCCACGCTCGTCGTGACGCTCGAGCCCGGGACCTACGAGGTCTGGTGCACGATCGCCGGGCACCGCCAGGCCGGCATGGAGGCGACCGTCAACGCGACCTAACTCCGCTGGCCCCACGACTGGGGTGCGGTCTACAGTTCGGGCGTGAGTGCGGTGCCTATCTCCGTGGTTGGCGAGTTTTTCCCGCTCTGCCATCGACGCAGACGAAGATGGTGTTGTCCTTCGGAACCCGTTCTCCCGGGAGAGAATGGGCCGGGATGAGATCGAAGGGTTCGACTCCGCCCTGACCTATCTGCCAGCCGTCTGTCGGGTGGTGACGGTTCGGGTGGTTGGGAGGCCTCGTCCGATCTACTGTCTGGGGGTGCGGTTCACGCTGGGCTCCTTTGGGTTTGGCTGGGGCCAACGCCAGCAGTCGATCGTCGATGAGTTCAACTCCATGCTCGAGCGAGCCGCTCGCTCGGCACCCCCTAGCGTTTCCTGGGGTCGATCTTGGCGTAGCGGTATTGGGGTTCGGCGGGCTCGACGGTAAGCGCTGTGTACCGCCACTCGTCCTTCTCGATCTTCAGGACCGTCATCGTCTCGACGCGCGAGACGCCTGGCGTCTTGCGGACCTCCTGCAGCAACCGCATCAGGTCGTCGTTGTTGCGGCACACGATCTCGCACATCGCGTCGAACGTCCCGGTGCACACGACGATGTAGATGATCTCAGGGATCTGCTTGATCACCTCGATCGCGCGCTGCATCGCCGGTCCCTGGATCCGCACGCCGACGTACACGTAGACCAGCCCCAGGTCGTTCGGGTCGATGTCGGTGACGAACTTGACCATCCGGCTGCGCGTCAGCCGGTTCACGCGTGCCCGGACGGTGGCCTCGGACACGCTGACCTCCTTGGCGATCTTCGTGAAGGGCATGCGCCCGTCGACCTGGAGCAGCTCCAGGATCTTCACGTCCAGCGCGTCGAGGAGTGGCTTCGCCATAGATTGCCTCGATTCTCGCAGAATCCGGCCAACGAAACCACGGATCCCGTAGGAGAAAGGTCTTGAAGGGTGTCGCAAGTCGCAGCATCCCCGGGCTACGCTTGGGCTCCCCTCCACGGCGAAGAGGAACCATGAGCGCCAACCTGAAAGATCTTGAGAACCCCGTCGACTACGGCTGGGAGCCTCAGCCCACCCTTGGCGGGGGGTCCTACTACCTGCCCGAGGCATGGGAGGCCGAGCGCGAGCGGATCTTCGCCGCCGACTGGTTCTGCGTCGGGCGCGAGGAAGAGGTTCCCGAGGTCGGGGACATGCTCGTTCGCCCGGTGGCGGAGGAGACCGTCATCGTGACGCGCGCTAAGGACGGCGAGCTGCGCGCGTTCTTCAACGTCTGCAGCCACCGCGGCACGCGCCTGTGCGACGCGGGCCAGAGCCACGCGAAGTCCAACGTCATCAAGTGCCCCTACCACGCGTGGACGTACACCCTCGAGGGCGAGTGCGTGGGCACGCCCAACGTCCACGAGGAGGAGGGCTTCGATCGCTCCACCGTCTCGCTGACGCGGATGGCGATCGACACCTGGGCCGGGTTCATCTTCATCAACATGGCCGAGGACCCGATGCCGCTGCGCGAGTCCTTCACGCGGAACTTCGACGGCGACCCGACCCAGTTCGAGCGCTACGGGATGGAGGACCTTCGGATCGGCCTTCAGATCGTCTACGAGGTCGAGGCGAACTGGAAGATCATCATCGAGAACTTCAACGAGTGCCTGCACTGTCCGAGCGTTCACCCCGAGCTGGTGCAGAAGGTTCCGCTGTTCCGCAAGGGCAAGGTCGAGGACGACGTCGGCTGGACCGGCGCCGAGCTGATCGAGGGCGCAACAACGCTGACCGCGACCGGCGAGAGCAACCGCTCGGCGCTGCCGGGGCTGGAGGCCCGCGACATCGGGGCGTACTTCGGCATCACGCAATTCCCCAACCTGATGTTCAACATGCATACCGACTGCGTCATGGTCTACCGCCTCGAGCCGTCGGGTGCGACGCACACCCGGATCGTGAGCGACTTCCTGTTCCGGCCGGAGGCCATCGAAGACCCGGACTTCAATCCGCGCGACATCGGCGACTTCTGGGACTTGGTGAGCCTGCAGGACTGGGCCGTGTGTGAGCGCGCGCAGACCGGCGTCCGCTCCCGCGCGTACGCGAACGGCGGGGTCTACCCGTTCAACGATCGCTATGTCTGGGAGTTCAACCGCATGTACCGGGAGATGATGGCGCGGGGTTAGGCGAGTTCGCGGGTTGCGGCGTCGAGCGCGATCCGGGTGGCTCGCGCTCGGGGGTACGTGGGCGAGCCCGAGTAGACCTGCGTTGCAAGTCCTTCCCACAGCAGCGCGATTCGCTCGACCGCCCCGTCCACGTCATCGGTGCTGAAGACGCCGGACGCTGTTCCGTCGCGGATGATGGTCGCGAGGTCATCGACCCACTCCCGCTCCAAAGCGTCGATGGTCTTGAGCGTGTCGGGGTCGTCGGGGGCAAGCCGCGTGACCTCCATCCACAGCGCCCAGCGCGGGTCGCGCCGTTCGTCCGGCAGGAACAGGTCGGCGAGTTTGCGCAGCTTCTTCCGTGGGTCCTTGATCTTCGCCAGCGCCGCGCGGCGCCGCTCGGTCAGTTCGGCCTCGCTCCAGGACAGGGTCTCGACCAGGATGTTGTCACGGGAACCGAAGTAGTAGAGGACGTGGCCCGCGCTCATTCCGGCGAGTTCGCCGATGGCTCGCATCGTGGCCTTCTCGAGGCCGCGTTCGGCGATCAGCTCCATCGCCGCGCGGCACACGGTGCTGCGGCGTTCCTCCTCGGACATGGGCGGCGTAGCCTCCTGAACGGGGTTAGAACATCGTTCTAACCGTAGTGACGTCCGCCGGGTGGCGCAAGGGCCGCTATGCGCCCGCCAGCACCTCCGTGAGGACCTTCGGGGGGATCCGGGCGCCGCTGAGCACGAGGACCACCGTGCGTCCTGCGGAGCGGTCGGGTTCGCGGAGCAGCGAGGCGACGGACAGCGCCCCGGCTCCTTCCACGAGCACCGACTGATAGGCGATCACGGTTCGGATCGCGGCGGCGATCTCGTCTTCGCTCACCAGGATCCAGTCGTCCACCCAGTCCCGGCACATCGGGAACGTGATCGAGCCCTCCTCGGCCCACCCGACGGTAGCGTCCGACAGCGACGGTGTCCACGGGACCTCAAGCAACTCGCCGGCCGCGACGGACTCCGAGATCACGGGTGAGTTCTCGGGGAGGCAGCCGGTCACGCGGACCTCGGGCCGGCGGGCCTTCAGCAAGCCCGCGATGCCCGCGATCAGGCCGCCGCCGCCCACCGGAACCAGCACGTCGTCGAACCCTTCGAGCTGGCGCATCAGTTCCGCGCCGATCGTTCCCTGTCCCGCCACGACGTTGCGGTCGTTGTAGGGGGAGACGTAGACGCGCCCGCTCGTCTCCGCGTCGCGTCGGGCTGCGGTCTCGACGTCGCGCGTGTCGGCGTCCAGGATCCGCAGCCGCGCGCCGCGCGCCTCGAGCTGGTCGAGTTTCGCGCGCGAGGTCGACGACGCGACGTAGATCTCGCCATCGATGCCTAGCAACGGCATCGCATGGGTCATCGCGTTCGCGTGGTTCCCGGTGGAGGCCGTCACCACGCCGCGCGCACGTTCCGGATCCGAGAGCGAGAGCAGCGCGTTGAATGCCCCACGCGACTTGAAGGAGTTGGTGACCTGCAGGTTCTCCATCTTCAAGTAGACCTCGCACCCCGCCTCGCGGGACAGGAACGGAGAACGCTCCAGCGGGGTCTCGCGGACGTGCGGGCGGATACGTTCATCCGCCGCGTCGACCTCTGCAGCGATCGTCTGGGGGGTCGGCTCGTCGCCCATGGGGCCCAGGGTAGTGGGGATCAGTGGCCGATGTTGTAGCCGAACTTCCGCGGGAGCCTCGTGATGGCGCGCAGGAGCGGGTTCGGCCGCCGGCCGAAATCGTTCGCGTCGTCGGTCCGGACGATCGCCTCGTGCGCCACGAACGCGCCGATCGACAGGAACGGCTCGACGGGGAACTTCTTGGGGCGGTAGCCGACCAGCGGGAGCCTGGTGTACTCGTCGTCCGCCTCGAGGACCAACCCCGAGAGGATCTTGCCGCCCATGTGGCACGGCCCCACGCCTCCACCGGTGAACCCGAGTCCGTAGTGCACGTTGCCCTTCGGGAGCGTTCCGAAGAAGGGGATGTGGTATCCGGATACGTCGATCGGTCCGCCCCAGGCCGCCTCGATCGGGACGTCCTTGAAGTTCGGGAACATGCGATGCAGGTCGCGGACGAGGTTCCGGATCGAGGCCTCATCGTAGTGGAGCCGGTGACCCATGCCGGTGCCGAGGCCGGCGCGCGAGGATGCCGCGCCGAACGCGATCCGCCCGTCGCGGGTCGTCCGAAGGTAGTGCAGGGATGACCGCAGGTCGTAGATGCCCTGGCCGCCGGTCCAGCCGATCTCGGCCAGCCGCTCCGGCGCCGGCGCCGTCAATGCGATGTAGCTCGCCCGCGGAAGGATCGTGCGGTGGAACTGCTTCCACTGCCGGGCCCACGCGTTGATCCCGAGGACCGCCTGCGCCGCGCGCACGGTTCCGCCGGGGGTCTCAGCCGCGGCGGGGGGCCCTTCCGCGAACCGCCGTACCGGGGTCTGTTCGTAGATGCGAACACCTTGCTCGAGCAATACGCGGCGCAGCCCTCGCGCGAGCCGCGCCGGTTGCACCATCCCGACGTGCTTCAGCAGGTACCCCTCGCGGAACACGGGCGATCGGCAGACGCCGTCCATCTCCTCGCGCCCGAGTTCGCGGATGCGACCTTCGGCCATCCCCAGCCGCTGCATCGTGTCGGCCCAGCCGCGCCAGATGCCGTCCTGCGCCGGGGAGCAGGACACCCCCATGTGGTCGGCCGGCTCCCACCAGGCGTCGATGGCGTGTTCGCCGCACCACGGTCCGATCTCGTCCATCGAGCGCTCGGAGACCCGGGCTGCCGCCACGGCCGCCTCTTCGCCGAAGAGGCCGACCAGCGCCTCGATGTCCTCCCAGAGGTCGTTCGCGAACCCGCCGTTTCGCCCGCTGGGGCCGCCACCGCAGATGTCCTGCTCAAGGAGGACGACGTCCAGATCGGGCTGCTCGCGCTTGAGGGAGTGCGCCGACCACATGCCCGTGTAGCCGCCGCCCACGATCAATACGTCGGCTTCCGTGTCGCCCGCGAGCGCGGGCGCGGGCTCACCCGGGTCGGCGGCGAGCGCCTCGGTGAGCCACCAGCTGCGGGGTGGCGCGGCGGCGTGTGCGGGCATCCCGGCCCCTCCCTCGGGCCTGTCGTTCAGTTCTCGCGTCGTGTCCATATCCCTCGATGTGCGGGTCGATGGGAATCCTGGGCGACGGCGCCGGTCCCGTGATTAGAACGCTGTTCTAAACTCTATCCTGGGGCCCATGAGCCTGGCAAGGCGGGCCGCCCCCGGTCGTCTCCTCCGTCGGGCCCCGGTCGCCGCTCGCGCAGGCCTGCGAGGATATGGGGCCCAAGCCACAGCGTCGAGGAGGTTCCCCGAGATGAGCGAGAAGGACGGCCGGCCGCGGAGCTGGGAGGTCACCGAGGGTCCCGAGCGTGCTCCGGCGCGTGCGCTGCTCCGCGCCGTCGGGCTGTCCGACGAGGACATGACCAAGCCACAGGTCGCCGTCGCCTCAACGTGGAACGAGGTCACGCCGTGCAACTACCACCTGAACAAGCTGGCGGCGTTCGCGAAGGAAGGCGTCCGCGCCGCGAACGGGGTCCCGATCGAGTTCACGACGATCGCGATGTCGGACGGGATCGCGATGGGTCACGAGGGGATGCGGGCCTCGCTCGTCTCGCGCGAGGTGATCGCGGACTCAGTCGAGGTCATGATGCACGCCGAACGCCTGGATGGGTTGGTCGGCATCGCCGGGTGCGACAAGAGCGAGCCGGCCATGCTGATGGCGATGGCGCGGCTGAACCTGCCCTCGGTGTACCTGTACGGCGGCACGATCCTCCCGGGCAGCTATCAGGGTAAGGACGTCACGATCCAGGACGTGTTCGAGGCGGTCGGCGCGCACGCGAAGGGGACCATCACCGACGAGGAGCTGTCCGGCATCGAGCACGCCGCGTGCCCCGGCGCGGGTTCCTGTGCCGGGATGTACACCGCGAACACGATGGCCGCGGTGGGCGAGGCGATCGGGATGTCGCTGCCCGCCAGCGCGTCGCCGCCGGCGGTGGACTACCGGCGCGAGGTCGCCGCACGCGAGTCGGGCGAGGCGGCGGTCCGGTGCCTCAAGGAGGGTCTCAAGCCGCGCGACGTCATGACGCGGGGTGCGTTCGAGAACGCGATCGCCGTCACGATGGCGCTCGCGGGCTCGACGAACGCGGTCCTACATCTGCTCGCCATCGCCCACGAGGCGAAGGTGGATCTTGAGCTCGACGACTTCGACCGGATCGCCCGGAAGGTCCCGCACCTGGTGGACGTGCGGCCGGCAGGCCGGTTCGTGATGAGCGATCTGGACCGGGTGGGCGGCGTGCAGGTGGTCATGCAGGAGCTGCTGGACGCCGGGCTCCTCCACGGCGACTGCCTCACCGTGACCGGAAGGACCATCGCCGAAAACCTGGCGGCGCTCGATCCCGCGAAGCCCGACGGTGAGATCGTGCACCCGATGTCGGATCCGATCCATCCCTGGGGCGGGACCGTGATCCTCCGTGGGTCGCTCGCGCCCGATGGCAGCGTGTGCAAGGCCGCTGGCATGGAAGGGACGGTGTTCCGCGGGCGCGCGCGACCGTTCGAGTCCGAAGAGGACGCGTTCCGCGCGGTGCTCCGCGGCGAGATCGAGAAGGGCGATGTCATCGTGATCCGCAACGAAGGCCCGGTGGGCGCGCCGGGGATGCCCGAGATGCTGGCGACGACCGCGGCGGTGGCCGGTGCCGGTCTCGGCAAGGACGTGGCGCTGATCACCGACGGGCGGTTCAGCGGCGCGACCAAGGGCTTCAGCGTCGGCCACGTTGCGCCGGAAGCGGTCCTGGGCGGTCCGATCGCGTTCGTGCATGAGGGCGACACGATCGTACTGGACGTGGACGGCCGGACGATCGACCTGGAGGTCGACGATGCCGAGTTGGCGAAGCGCCGCGACGGGTGGACGCCCCGGGCGCCCAGGTACGAGACTGGGGTTCTCGCCAAGTACGCCAAGCTCGTCGGTTCGGCGTCGGAAGGAGCCGTCACCGGATGAAACCGATCCCGCAGACGCCGCAGGCGCTCGAATGCCGGGAATGTCACCGGCAGTACGCCGTCGAGCCGCTGTCGATCTGTGAGGATTGCTTCGGTCCCCTCGAACCGCACTACGACCTGTCCGCCATCAGCGGCGACGCGTTCCGCAAGGAGGTCGAGGCTGGGCCGGCGTCGCTCTGGCGATACCAGCCGCTGCTGCCGGGTCTCGGCGTCGACAAGGTCGACCTCGGAGCTGGCCTCACCCCGCTTCGCCGCGCCGATAACCTGGGTCGGGCGCTCGGCATCCGGAACCTGTGGATCAAGGATGACTCGGTCAACCCATCGAACTCGTTCAAGGACCGAGTCGTGTCGGTGGCGCTGACGATGTCGCGTGCCTTCGGGTTCGAGGCCGTCGGGTGCGCATCCACGGGGAACCTGGCGAACGCCACGGGTGCACACGCGGCGAAGGCCGACATCCCGGCGTACATCTTCATCCCGCACGACCTGGAGCGGGCCAAGATCATCGCGACATCGGCGTATGGCGCCAACGTCATCAAGGTCAAGGGCAACTACGACGACGTGAACCGGCTCTGTACCGAGGTCGCCGACGCGCTCCCGTGGGCGTTCGTGAACGTGAACATGCGGCCCTTCTACGCCGAAGGGTCGAAGTCGATCGGGTTCGAGGTCGCCGAGCAGCTCGGGTGGCAGCTGCCGGACCACGTGGTCGTGCCGATCGCGAGCGGGGCGCTGATGACGAAGATCCACCGCGCGTTCCGTGAGCTGACCGAGGTCGGCGCGGTCGAGGACTACCCGTTCCGCATCTCGGGCGCCCAGGCGCAGGGGTGCGCGCCGGTGGCCACGGCGTTCAAGGAGAACGCGACCGAGGTCACACCGGTGAAGCCGAACACGATCGCGAAGTCTCTGGCGATCGGGAACCCGGCGGATGGGTGGTACGCCATCCAGACGGCGCGCGAGACGGGCGGGGCGATCGAATACTGCAGCGAGGAAGAGGTCGTGGATGGGATCCACCTGCTGGCCCGTCACGAGGGCATCTTCACCGAGACCGCGGGCGGCGTGACGATCGCCGTGCTCAAGCGGCTGCGCGAGCAAGGGATCGTCCGCCGCGACGAGGAGACCGTCGCCATCATCACCGGGAACGGCTACAAGACGATCGAGGCGCTCGAAGAGGAGGACCTCACGCCGACCATGACGGTCGAACCCGACCTCGACGACTTCATGGCCCAGCTCGAAGGCCGCTAGTCCCCGCCCGGGCCCGCCTGGGTCTGCTAGGGCACGTTGACCTTGCTGCCCTCCGCGATCCTGACCCCGGTTGCGAAATGTCCGATATTGTTCGGATGCATCGTTCCGTTCACGTCTCCCTGGACCGCGTTCGAATCGTCGTAGGTCACGATCCAGCGATGGTCACCCGCGCAGATCCCGTGCTTCTCGAACATCGTCGAGATGCCGCCGATCAGCGTCCAGCCGTACTTCGCCGCGGCCGCGGCAACCTCGCCGTTGAGGTGGGTCATGACGTTCTCGTCAGCCCACTTCATCTCGGCGGGCTGGATGTTGTACAAGAGGGGGCCGTCCCCGAGGCAGTAGGTGACGCCGTCCTTGTCGAGTGTCGGGTTGAAGTACTCGACGAAGTAGATGCGGCTCGGCGCCACGTCGATGCCGCCATTGGTCAGCTCACACGCGGTCGCCATCTTCGTCAGACACGGGGCAAGACTGGCGTAGCGCTTCTCCAGCACCTTGTTCGCGACCTTCTGGGCGAACGGGCGGTGACGTCGTAGTCGCTTGAGGGGTCGGTGCAGGGACCGGAGAAGCAGTTCCGCACGATCGTGCCGAAGTCCAGGTCGTTCGCGCCGATCGACAGGAACACGGCGTCTGTCGGCCGGATTACCGGGAGGGCGTGCGCTCCTCCATGGACCAGGGCGAACCGTAGTCGCTGAGCAGCTCGAGGAAGGGGTCCGCGTCGAATGCCTCCGGACCCAGTACGCCGGCCCCCTTCCAGGCACCGGTCGCGATCAGTTCCAGGGCCACGACCGGGTTGATCGCGGTCTGCCACACGACCGCCTGCGAGCCGTCGAGCGCCATCGTCTCATCGTTGTCGACGACGTGGTACAGGTACACCTCGCGCGGGTCACCGTCCTGACCCGTTCCGCGAACCCAGGTGCCGGCGCAGGTCTTTCCGCTCATACGGTCACCGAGCGTCGCGGGGTTCGGGAGCGTCGTGGCAACGACATCTCGCGGTGAGACCTCGACACCGCCCACGCGGACCTTCTCGGTCTGGTCCAGTCCCAGCTTGTGCAAGGTCTTGAGCACATCGATGAATCCCTCACCCAGTCCGTACTTGAAGGTGACTCGGCCGACGTCGAGCCAGCGGGGCATCAGCAAGACCTCCTCGTGCTCGACGTTGACGCACTGCAGCGCCCCGATCCCCTCGGGGAACTCGAAGGTCTCCGGTTCGGAGAAGGGTTCCGTGCAGAACCAGCCGCGTGCCTTCTCGTAGATGTACGGCGGGTTCAGGCACTCTTCGATCGTGGTCCAGATGCTGAACGTCGGCGCGAACGCGTATCCAGCAACCTCGAGGTTCGCGCCGTCGCGCACGCCGATCTCGTCGATCGTCGAGAACAGATGGTCGGACGCGTAGCGTGCGAACACGTCCGACAGGCCGGGTTCGACGCCCATCCCGACGAGCGCGAGCTGGCCGCGTTGCTCCCAGATATCCGCGCGGTCCCACTGGAACTCGCCGAGGATGCGCCCGACCTCTTCGTACGGCTTCTCCGGGTGGCGCTCGGATAGCGACATCGCCATGTCGACGTAGGTGGCACCGGCGTCCAGTGCGGCATCGAAGATCGGTGGGACGAACCGCGGGTCGGCCGCGTTCATGAACACGTCCGCCCCGCGTTCGTGCGCGAACGTCGTCATCGCCGCGGTGTCGGTCGCGTCCAGCTTCGCGGCCGAGAAGCGCTCGTCGTCGAGTCCCGCGACGACCTCACGAGCGCGCTCCTCGTCGATGTCGGTGACGAAGATCTCTTGGAAGAAATCGCGCCGGCGAGCGATAGCCGCGAAGGCCGTGCCGACGCCTCCGGAGCCGATCAGCAGGATCCGCATGGCGGGGAGTGTAGGCGGCCGGAGGACTCCTCGGCCCGGCTGGCGAGGTTGACACGGGCGGTGAGCTGCGTACACTCAGAAGACCATGTACTCGAAGGCCGGAACGCACACGAGCACCACGCAGGCCCTGGTACTTATTCGCTAGGCGCGAGCGGGCCATTTCGGCCTGTGCGCGCCGAACCCCTCCACGAGAGGGGTTCTTTCGATTCCGGGTTCCTCACGAGGGAACGGACGGACCGACGAAGCCGGAGCAAGCCGGCGGGAAGGAGCACCAGATGGCAAAGGTCAGCGGAGCGGAAGCGCTCGTCAAGTCGCTCGAGGCACAGGGAACGGACGTGATCTTCGGGGTGCCCGGTGGGGCGATCCTGCCCGCCTACGACCCGATCCTCGACTCGTCCGTGCGTCACGTGCTGTGCCGCCACGAACAGGGCGCGGGCCACGCGGCTTCCGGGTATGCGTGGGTGACCGGCAAGGCCGCGGTTTGCATGGCGACCTCCGGCCCTGGGGCCACGAACCTCGTGACGGCGATGGCGGACGCGAAGATGGATTCGGTGCCGATGGTCTGCATCACCGGCCAGGTCCCGACCCCTGTCGTGGGCAACGACGCCTTCCAAGAGGCCGACATCACGGGCATCTCCATGCCCATCACCAAGCACAACATGCTGGTGACCGATGTCGGGCAGATCCCGTCCGCCATCAAGGAGGCGTTCTACATCGCCGAAACCGGACGTCCCGGGCCGGTGCTCGTGGACATCCCCAAAGACGTCCTGCAGACCGAGACCGAGTTCGTGTGGCCCTCCCAGGTCGATCTCCCCGGTTACAAGCCGGTGACCAAGGGCAACCCGAAGCAGGTGCGCGAAGCCGTGCGCCTGATCCTCGAAGCCAAGCGGCCGGTGCTCTACGTCGGGGGCGGCGTGATCAAGACGGCCGCGTCGCCGGAGCTGTTCCGACTGGCGACCGAGGGGCAGCTTCCCGTCGTCACGACGTTGATGGCGCGCGGGGCGTTCCCCGACTCGAACCCGTTGTGTCTCGAGATGCCCGGGATGCACGGCAACTACACGGCCGTGACGGCCCTGCAGAAGGCCGACCTGCTCGTGTCGCTCGGAGCGCGCTTCGACGACCGGGTGACTGGCAAGCTGACGGCGTTCGCGCCGGACGCGAAGATCGTGCACGTCGACATCGATCCGGCTGAGATCGGCAAGAACCGCAAGGCCGATGTGCCGATCGTCGGAGACTGCAAGATCGTGATCGGGATGATGGCGGACGAACTGGCCAAGCGCCAGGAGGAGCTGGGTGGCGTGCCCGACCGGTCCCCGTGGCTGGGGCAGCTCGACGAGTGGCAGACCAAGTTCCCCTACGCGTACGAGCAGCCCGACGATGGCCCTATCAAGCCGCAGTACGCGACGCAGCGTCTCTATGAGGCGACGAGGGACCAGGACACGATCCTGGTGGCCGGCGTCGGCCAGCACCAGATGTGGGCGTCGCAATACTGGAAGTTCGAGGAGCCGCGTCACTGGGTGAACTCGGGAGGCCTCGGGACGATGGGCTACGCGGTGCCGGCCGCCATGGGCGCCAAGGTGGGACGGCCAGACGCGCGGGTCGTGGCCATCGACGGCGACGGCTGCTTCCAGATGACCGCCCAGGAGCTGGCGACGATGACGACCGAGAACATCCCGGTGGTCATCGCCATCATCAACAACGCCTACCTCGGGATGGTACGCCAGTGGCAGGAGCTCTTCTACAACGAGCGCTACTCGCAGGTGTACCTGACCCACGACGTCCCCGACTATGTGCAGCTCGCGGAGGCTTACGGCTGTGTCGGCCTCCGTGCCGAAGTGCCCGAAGAGGTGGATACCGTGATCGACAAGGCGCTGTCCGTGGAGGACCGCACCGTGGTCATCGACTTCCGCTGCGATCAGCAGGAGATGGTGTTCCCGATGGTGCCCGCCGGCGCCTCCAACGACGACATCATCCTCGGACCGGGTCAGGAGAAACCGATAGACGACCCGAAGGCGGCGAGCCTCGCATGAGCCTGCATACGCTGTCCGTCCTCGTCGAGAACCGCCCCGGCGTCCTCACGCGTGTCGCCGGTCTGTTCGCCGCGCGCGGGTTCAACATCCACTCGCTGGCGGTCGGGACCACCGAGGTTCCGGACTACTCCCGCATGACCATCGTGGTGGACCTGCAGGTGAAGTCGCTCGAGCAGGTGGTGAAGCAGTTGAACAAGCTGGTCAACGTCATCAAGGTGCTCGAATACACCGACCGGGATTCGGTCGAACGCGAGCTGGCCCTGGTCAAGGTCCGCACGAAGGGCGACCAGCGCGCTCGCGTGATCGAGATCGCCGACATCTTCCGGTGCCGGGTGGTCGGCGTGACGTCCTCGACCGTGACGGTCGAGGCGACCGGGACGCCCGACAAGGTGGAAGCGTTGCTCGAACTGCTCCACGAGTTCGGCATGGTCGAGCTGGCGCGCACAGGCCGCATCGCGCTCTCGCGCGACGAAAAGGGCATCCGCGAACGGACGCTCAGAGCCGCATCCAACGAATAGGGCCAACGAGAAGGCCAACGAGTAACGCAACAGAGAGGAGAACCGACATGGCGACCATCTATTACGAGAAGGACATCGACGGCTCGGCGCTGAAGGGTCAGAAGATCGCGATCCTCGGGTTCGGTTCGCAAGGGCACGCGCACGCGCTGAACCTGAACGACTCCGGGTACGACGTTCGGGTCGGGCTGCGGCCGGGCTCTTCCTCTCGGGCCGAGGTCGAGAGGGCAGGCTTGCCGGTGATGGACACGGCCGACGCCGTGGCGGAGGCCGACGTCATCATGGTGCTCCTTCCGGACACCTCGCAGGCCAAAGCGTTCCGGGAGGAGATCGAGCCGGGGTTGCAGCCTGGCAACATGCTGATGTTCGCGCACGGGTTCAATATCCACTTCGAGACGATCGATGTGCCCGAGGGCATCGACGTCACGATGATCGCGCCGAAGGGGCCGGGGCACCTCGTGCGCCGGACCTACGAGGAGGGCATCGGCACGCCGGCCCTGATCGCGGTCGAGAAGGACGAGACCGGCACGGGCAAGGCGCGGGCGCTGGCCTACGCGATGGGCATCGGGGCCGCGCGCGCCGGGCTGATCGAGACCACCTTCAAGGAGGAGACCGAGACCGACCTGTTCGGCGAGCAGGCCGTGCTGTGCGGCGGGTCGACGTCGTTGATCCGCGCGGGGTTCGAGACGTTGGTCGCCGCCGGATACCAGCCCGAGGTCGCCTACTTCGAGTGCCTGCACGAGATGAAGCTGATCGTGGACCTGCTCTACGAGGGCGGCATGGGCTACATGCGGTACTCGATCAGTGACACGGCTGAGTACGGCGACTACTCGCGCGGGCCGCGGGTGGTTGACGACCGCACGCGCGGCGAGATGCGCACGATCCTCGACGAGATCCAGAGCGGGCAGTTCGCCAAGGAGTGGATCGCCGAGGCCGAGGGCGGGTTCCAGAACTTCCTGAAGATGCGGGCCGAGTCGCGCAAGTCGCAGATCGAGGAGGTCGGCGCCGAGCTCCGCGGGATGATGCCGTGGCTGGAGGGGAAGAAGGCACCCGATGCCTGACCCCCACGTACGGTTCTTCGACACGACCCTGCGCGACGGCGAACAAGCGCCGGGCATCGCGCTGACGCGCTCCGAGAAGGTCGAGATCGCCGAGCAGCTCGCGCGTCTCAACGTCGACATCATCGAAGCAGGGTTCGCGATCAGTGGCGAAGGTGAGTTCGAAGCCATCCGTGAGATCGCGTCGTCGGTCCGCGGCCCGGTCATCTGCTCGCTGGCGCGAGTCACGCCGGGCGACATCGACCGCGCGGCGGAAGCGCTGAAGGGCGCTGAGAACTGGCGCATCCACACGTTCATCTCCACCAGCGACATCCACATGGAGGACATGCTGCGGATGTCGGCCAACCAGGTGCTAGACGCGATCCGCGACGGGGTGAAGCAAGCGGTCGGCTACACGCCGGACGTCGAATGGTCGGCGCAGGACGCCACGCGCACCGAGCTGGACTTCCTGCTCGAGTGCTATCGGGTGGCGGTCGAGGCCGGCGCGACGACGATCAACGTGCCCGACACGGTCGGCTACGCGATGCCGCACGAGTTCGGCGAGCTGGTCCGTGTCGTGCGCGAGCAGACGCCGGACCACGTGACCATCTCGACGCACTGCCACAACGACCTCGGGCTGTCGGTCGCGAACTCCCTGGCCGGTGTGGTCAACGGCGCGCGACAGGTCGAGGTGGCGATCAACGGTATCGGGGAACGTGCGGGCAACTGCTCGCTCGAGGAGATGGCGATGATCATCCGCACGCGCGGCAAGTCGCTTGAGCTGCAGCATCAGCTCAACACGAAGGAGATCATGCGCACCTCGCGGCTCGTCTCGATGATGACGGGGTACACCGTGCAGCAGAACAAGGCCGTGGTCGGCGCAAGCGCCTTCGCCCACGAGAGCGGGATCCACCAGCACGGCGTGCTGTCCAACCGCGCGACCTACGAGATCATGGATCCCCTCGAGGTCGGCCTGGAGGGCAACCGCATCGTGCTCGGCAAGCACTCCGGGCGGCACGCGTTCGACGACGCGCTGCACAAGATGGGCTACGACCTGTCGGCCGACGCGCTGAACCTGGTGTTCGCGCGGTTCAAGGAGTTGGCCGACCGTAAGATCGAGCTGACCGACCAAGACCTCGAGGCGATCGTGTCCGAGGAGGTCGGCAAGTCGAAGCGGGCCGTGGCCAACGAGTGGGTCATCGAGTCGATCGAGTTCACCGGCGGCTCGGATGTCTCGCCGAAGGCGAGGGTGAAGGTGCGGCGCGGCGACGAGGTCGTCGAGGATTCGGCCAAGGGCAACGGGCCGATCGATGCCGTGTGCACCGCGGTGCAGCGGGCGACCGGCGTGTCCGCCAAGCTCATCACGTTCAACGTGGCGGCGATCACCGGCGGGACCGACGCGCTCGGCGATGTGGTCGTGCAGGTCGAGATCGACGGGCGGCGCGTGACGGGCCGTGGCGTGTCGGTCGACACCGTCGAGGCCAGCGGCCTGGCCTACCTGGCCGCGATCAACCGTTCGCTGCAGATGGCGGCGGCGGAAGGTGAGGGTCCCGACTCCAGCGCGGAGGTGACGCCGTGAGCGGGCGCTCCTACCGGGTCGCGGTCATCGCGGGCGACGGCACCGGCCCCGAGGTGATCCGCGAGGGCCGCAAGGTCTTGGACGCGCAGGCCGCCGCGGGTGGGTTCACGCTGGACTGGGTCGACCACGACCTCTCGGGCGAGCGCTACCTGCGCGACGGAGTCGTGCTGCCGGAGGAGACGTTCGACGAACTGCGGACGATGGACGCGATCTACCTCGGCGCGGTCGGTCATCCGGACGTGCCGCCCGGTGTCATCGAGCGCGGGCTGCTATTGAAGCTGCGGTTCGAACTCGATCAGTACGTGAACCTGCGTCCGATCGTGCGCTACCCAGGCGTGCAGACGTTGCTGCCGTCACGATCCGACGACGACGTGAACATGGTGGTCGTGCGGGAGAACTCCGAGGGCCTCTACAGCGGGGCCGGTGGGTTCCACCGCAAGGACACGCCGCACGAGGTCGCGGTGCAGGAGTCGATCAATACGCGCCACGGCGTCGAGCGCATCGTGCGCTACGCGTTCGAGCTGGCGCGCACCCGGCGCAAGCACCTGACGCTGGTCCACAAGACGAACGTACTGACGTTCGCGGGTGATCTGTACCAGCGGGTCGTCGATGAGCTGGGCGCGAGCGAGTTCACGGACGTCGAGACGGCGTACGTGCACGTCGATGCGTGCTGCATCTACTTCCTGGATTCGCCGGGGCGTTTCGACGTGATCGTGACCGACAACATGTTCGGCGACATCATCACCGACCTCGGCGCGATGATCCAGGGCGGCATGGGCGTGGCCGCGGGCGGGAACATCAACCCCGAGGGCGTTTCGATGTTCGAGCCGATCGGCGGAACCGCGCCGACCGAGGTCGGCAAGGACACGATCAACCCTGTCGCGGCGATCGGGGCGGGTCAGATGCTGCTGGCGCAGCTCGGCGAGACCGAAGCTGCCGATGCCGTCGACCGAGGTATCCGGTTCGCGGTGTCCAAGATGGAATCGATGTCTGCCGGGAAGATGGGGTACCGGACCCAAGAGGTCGGCGACCTGGTCGTGGAGGGGGCCTCCTAGCCATGGCCGTCGAGCTGTACGATACGACGCTGCGTGACGGCGCGCAGGCGCCGGGCCTTTCGTATTCGGTGGAGGATCGGCTCCGCATCCTGCACAAGCTCGACGAGCTGGGCATGCCGTTCATCGAGGGCGGCTGGCCGGGCGCGAATCCGCGCGACTCCGAGTTCTTCCGCCTGGCGGCCGCCGAGACACTGACGACCTCGACGCTGACCGCGTTCGGGATGACGCGCAAGGCCGGCGAGGGCGCCGAGACCAGCGCGGTCCTCAAGGACATGCTCGACGCCGGGACCTCCTACGTGTGCCTGGTTGGCAAGTCCTGGGACCTGCACGTGACCGAGGCGCTCCAGACCGACCTCGCCGAAGGCGTCGCGATGGTGCGCGACTCGATCCGGTTCCTGACCGCCGAAGGGCGCCATGTCTTCTTCGACGCCGAGCACTTCTTCGATGGGTACAAGGCCAACCCGCAGTACGCCATGGAGGTGTTGGCGGTGGCCGAGGAGGCGGGGGCGGAGCGGCTGGTGCTCTGCGACACGAACGGGGGAGTGTTGCCGTCGGAGGTCGCGCGCATCGTGGCCGAGGTCAAGGAGCAGACGCTCACCCCGCTTGGGATCCATGCACACAACGACGCGGGATGCGCGGTGGCTTCGTCCCTGGCGGCGGTTGAGGCGGGCGCGCTCCAGGTTCAGGGGGTCATCAACGGCTACGGCGAGCGCACCGGCAACGCCGATCTCGTCCCGCTCATCGCCGACCTGACGCTCAAGATGGGGATCGACGTGCTGCCGGAAGGTTCGGTGAAGCGGTTGACCGAGGTCGCGCACTTCGTCTCCGAGGTCGCCAACGTCATCCCCGATCCGCGCCAGCCGTACGCGGGCCGGCACGCGTTCACGCACAAGGCCGGGCTGCACACCTCTGGGGTTTCGCGGCTGACCGAGGCCTACGAGCACATCCCGCCGGAGTCGGTGGGGAACCTGCGCTCGGTCGCGGTCAGCGAACTTGGCGGCGGGTCGACGCTGCACATGAAGGCCGAGGGGTTCGGCATCGAGCTGAACAAGGACGCCGCCGGTACGATCCTGGACGTGGTCAAGGACAAAGAGGCCGGCGGCTACACCTACGAGGCCGCCGACGCGTCGCTCGAGCTGCTGATGCGGCGCGCGCAGGGCTGGGAGCAGGAGTGGTTCGACATCGAAAGCTTCCGCGTGACGGTGGATCAGTGGGAGGGCGCGGGGACGCTGGCCGAGGCGACGGTGCGGGTGCAGGCCGGCGGCGAGCGCCACATCGCGACCGCCGAGGGTCCCGGTCCAGTCGGTGCGCTGGATAACGCGTTCCGCAAGGCGATCGGCGAGATCTACCCGGAGATGGCCAACATCGAGCTGACCGACTACCGGGTGCGCGTGCTGGACACGAAGTCCGGGACCGGCGCGGTGGTACGCGTGTTGATCGACTCGTCCAACGGCGAGCGGGAATGGACGACCATCGGCGTGTCCGAGAACATCATCGAGGCTTCGTGGGAGGCTCTGACGGATTCGATCGTGTACGGCCTGCTCCACCCGAGGGATGCGTGACCGGCGCGCTTCTGCCGCTTGAGTTCCTGCTCGGCACATGGACGGGCGGCGGTGAAGGCGACTGGCCGACCGTGGGGCGGTTCACGTATCTGGAGGAGATGGAATTCACCCTCGGAGGCGGTGGCGAGGACTTCCCCTTCTTGGTGTACGCCCAGCGTGCGTGGGATCCGGAGACGGGCGTGACGATGCACCAGGAGCGTGGTTTCTGGCGGTACGGCGGGGACCGCGTCGATGTCACCCTGGCGCATCCGATCGGCGTGACCGAGATCGGTGAGGGTGAGGTTTCCGACCATTCGATCCGGCTCGTTTCCACCCGGGTGACGCAGGCAACGACCGGGCTTCCCGTGACCGGGCTGCTGCGTTCGTACCGGCGTGAGGGCGAGAGCCTGCTCTACGAGATCAGCCTGTCAACAGGCGAGGTGCCCTTGGCGCGCCACCTGACCGGCAAGCTCGGCCGGTCGAAGGTCTGAGCCGGCGTTCGCGGTTCTTGACCATCGGGCTGCTCGCCTCCTAGACTTCGCGTTCCCGACGGGAGGAGCACGGCGGCCCACTCCAACGAGGACCTCATCCGCGCCGGGTACCAGGCGTTCGGGGCCGGGGACATGGACGCTCTCGCCAACCTGCTCGATCCGACGGTCGTCTGGCATGTGCCGGGCCGTAACCCGTCCGCAGGTGACTACGAGGGTCATGAGGCCGTGTTCAGCTATTTCGGTCGGATGGGGCAGGAGACGGCCGGCTCGATGAGCATCGAGCTCCACGATGTCCTCGCCAACGACGAACACGGGGTCGCGCTGATCCACGTCCGCGCCGAGCGCAACGGGAGATCCATCGACGAACGCGGGGTCAACGTCTTCCACGTGAGCGACGGGAAGGTCACCGAGGCCTGGTACTACCCCGAAGACATCTACGCGTACGACCAATCCTGGGCGTAGGCGGAGCGCGCGTGCGGCAGCCCTAGGGAGCGACCCAGGGCTCGCGGGTCGCGTCGGGACTTTGGTACGTCCCCAGCTCGCAGCGTCGCTTCGGCCCGGTCCCACCAGCCTGGACGCATCGGTCGGTGCCCTTGCCGCCGTTGAACGAATCGTTGCCGGCCTCACCGAACAGGTCGTCGGGTCCGGACTGCCCCTTGAGGGTGTCGTTCCCGTTGCCGGCGTAGATGAAGTTCGAGCCTCCGGCGCCGACGAGGACGTCGCTGAAGCCGGAACCGACGATGTCCTCGATCGAAGCGAGGGTATCGTTGCCCTCGCCGCCGGTCGCGGTGCCGAACTTGAGCTTGACCGTCACCCCGGAGGAAGCGTTCAGATAGACGATCCGATCGTAGCCGGCCGCTCCGTCGATCATGTCGTTGCCGCCGAGGCCGTAGAGGAAGTTCTCCGTCCCGTCGCCGGTCAGGGTGTCGGCGAACGAAGAGCCTGCTACGTCTTCGATGCTGATCAGCGTGTCCGAGCCTGCGCCGCCCGTGGCCGTGCCGGCCGCGAGGTTGACGTCGACCCCCGACGGCGCGGTGTCGTAGACGCCGACGTCGTAGCCGCCGTCACCGTCCAACGTGTCGTTGCCGCCCCCGCCGCGCAGGATGTCGTCGCCGCCGAGTCCACAGAGCGTCTCGTCGGCGCCCGTGCCGATCAGCTCATCGTCCCCGCTGGTGCCGGTGATGTCGCATCCGCCGCCTCCGGTGGTGTCGTCGTTCACGATCGTGCCGGTGCCTCGTCCATCGCCGATCGAGGTCCCCGCGCTGGCGCTCGATAGGTCCACGAAGAACTGCTCGGTGGGCTCGTCGGTGGTGTCTCCGTTCACGTCGATCGTGACGGTCTGTGAGCCGACCCCCGATCCGAACGTGAGCGTTCCCGACTTGGTCACGTAGTCGTTGTCGGCGGTGGTCGCGGTGTCGTCGGCCGTCGCGTAGTCGACGGTCTCGGTCGAGCCCGCCGTCGGCGAGAGTGAGACGGTGAAGGTCGCCGCGGTCGTGCCCGCGTTCCCTTCGTTCACCGAGACGTTGTTGATGGAGAAGGTCGGCGATGCCGGCGTGCCGCAGGCAGGGAACTCGAAGTGCCCGATCCGCGTCCTCCAGCTGTCGGCGCTGCCGCTCGAGTAGTACTCGTTGGTGTACCAGAACGTGCAGTCATCGGCCGGATCCACCGACATGGCGGAGTAGTCCCCCCACCGGCCGGACGCGTCGGTCTGGGAACCGCCGCCGGCCTGCATCACTGATTCAGTCTGACCCAACGTGCCGAGGGCGTCGGACGTCAGCCGGCCCGCATAGCGCATCGACGGGAAGATCGAGGAGCTGGACGCCGAGTATCCCATCGCGATGTTGCCGTCCTGGTCCATCGCGATGCTCTGCATCCAGCGGTGGGTCGTGTCGGGTGCGTAGGTGCCCTGCTGGTACACGGTCCACGCGCCGCCCGTGCTCCGCAGCTCGTACCAGCGGGGCGCGGCTCGGTCGGAGCCGACGTCGACGGTATGGGTCAGCACGATCGACTCATGCGACCCGAGGTTGCGGTACGCCATCCGGAACATCATGTAGTCGGCCATCGGATCGAGCTTCTGGCCGGTGCCTGATTGCGGCACGCACTCGTACGGATTCGAAGAGCAAAGTCCTGAGTCGAAGGCGGCGACCGAGACGTTCGACGGGCCCGTCACGGTTGCGGATGCACCGGGGAAGTCGGCATCGAATTCCCACAGGCGCAACGTGTCGTTGCCTCCGCCGGTCGAGGTGTCCTCGGCCATCGCGAAGATGGCAGGGTCACCGGGAGCGGGCGGGGTGCTGCCGTCGATGTCGGTGGGCAGGAGCCCGAAGTAGGACGTGCCGAGATGGTTGTAGAGGAAGGTCGCGTTCTGGCCGTTCAGCATCTTCGAGCGGTCGAAGGCGTACATGCCGATGCCTACGAAGCAGGTCGGGCACGTAAACTCGTTCGCGCTCATGTAGTAGCCGTCGGGCCAGACGCCGAACTTCGGGTAGTCCGGGAATCGGTTGCTCGGCGTCTGGAACGAGTACCGGTACCAGGTCCCGAGGGGGTCGCTTGTCGTGGAGATGGCGATGCACTCGTAGTAGGGACCGGTGGTCGAGGAGGCATTCGCGAACTGGCTCATGAGCCAGCGGTCGGCCAGCGGATCGTAGAGGACGATCGGGTCGCCATGGTTGTTCTGCTCACACTTGCCGCCGAACCCGGCCCACAGCGCGTTGACGCTGGTCGGCCCGGCGAGCTGCGTTCCCGACTTGTTGTAGATGGCGAACTTCACGTTGACGGTTTGCACGTAGTGGTTCGGCCCAACATCACCGTTCGTGTCGGGCGGCAGCGCGCCGGTGAACGAGATCCCGTCGAAGTCGGTCGAGGCGGGCATGCGCTTCAGTGGCGCGTTGGTCGGCGCGTGCCGCTGGACCACTGGGTCGGTGGAGTCTCCCTCGACGCCGATCAGCCGGGGCCGTTCGTGTTCGGGGATGAGGTACGTCTGCGCGGGCAGGTGGCGGTCTTCCGGCAGGGTCCTGACCGCCGGTGACACGTCGTGCTTCTCGGCGCTTCGGACCAGGACGTCGTCCGACCGTTTGAGGGCGTCTGCGCTCGGCACCGCGAGTCCCAGTGCGAACAGGGCAACCGCGAGTGCGGCGAGCAGCGACTTCCTCATCCTGGCGGTTCCCTTCCTCCCGGGCTCTCTCTGTTCGTTCGGCGCACAAGACCCTCCGGCTTTAGGTCGTGCCCGGGTGAACCTGGATAGTCACTCCGGTATGGCCCGCGCGGCCCAGCCTAGGCCGCTCGCTCGTGGAGCGTCTTGACGATGGCGTCCTCGATCCGGCTGGCCTCGGTCTTGGACATGCCCCGGGAGATGATCGAGAAGGCCGCCCAAGCGTCGGTTTCCTCCAGCCACACCCAGCCGGAGAGCGCCGAGATGCCCGTCAGCGTGCCCGTCTTGGCGCGGACCTTGACCCCGGCGAGGCGGCCGGCGAGCGTCCCTTGGCCGGGTCCGGGCAGCGCGAAACGCAGTTCGTCGAACCAGGGCTCGTCCTGCGAGTACCACAGGAGGGTGACCATCCCCTCGGGCGCGACCCGATCTTTGTAGGACAGGCCTGAGGAATCGTTCGCGACGAGGGAGACTCCTTGCTGGTTGGCGAACGCCTCGATCGCGGCGGCCCCCTTGGCGATCGTCCCCGGCGCTCCGGAGCGCAGGTAGCCGTTGAGTTTGCCGAGGACCTCTGCCCGGAAGTTGCTGGACGGCACCAGGGTGTTGCGGAGGATGTCGTTCAGGGGCTTGGAGCTGATGGCGACGATCTCATCCGCTCCTGCCGGCACCGCCCCCGAACCGGGGGTGCCCGTCACCTTCACGTTGATGCCGCGCAGGTCGTGGGTCAAGGCCGCCGCCGCCCGCTTCTCCGGCGTCCGCGTGTTGATGTTGAAGTTGAACGTCAGCGCGGTCGGCAGGTTCACGTAGGTCCCGGGGAAGTAGGACTTCCATCCGGGCGCCATCCAGTCGTGTGAGAAGGGCTTCGTCGAACCGAGGACGCGGCCGCGCACCTCGTCGATGCCTGCGTCCTTGAGTTTCCGCGCGAGCGCTCGCATCGTCGCCGAACCGACCTCGGGGTTGCCCGAGCCGACGATCCACAGCGTTCCGTCCACGATATCGTCGGAAAGGTCGGTGTCCTCGGTTGCGGCGATCGTCGGCATCCGGTGGTCGGGTCCCGCACGGTCCAGGATCGACATCGCCATGAGCAACTTCTCGTTGGAGGCCGGCGTCCGGCGGGTCGTCGCGCCATGGCGGTAGAGCCAAGTTCCGTCGACGCCGGCGGCGACCGACATCGCGTGGCCGCCGATGAGCTGGTTCATGCGCTTGGCCCACGGAGAACTTGGTGCGGCGGTGTCTACCGGCGCGGCGACCTTCCCGCCGCCCGTCTTCGCCGGGATAACCGAACGCGCCGGGGCAACGAGCCACAGGCCGATGAGCAGCGAGGCGGCGAACGCCACTGCGGTCAGCCGGCGGAGCGAGACGGGGAGTATGCGTGCGTGGGGCACGCATCCCATGTTACCGCCGACTTCTCAAGCGTACGTGTAGCCCCACGGCGCGATGTCGAGCAGGTCGACGATCCGGGTCGGGTCACCGATCGTCTTGTACGGCCACATCTTGTCGTTCAGGTTGTGGCCCCTCATCGCGCCGGTGACCGGGCGGTACTCCATCCCGTGCATCTGTTCCCAGACCCACCACAGCCGGTCGATGTTCGAGTGGTGGATCCAGAAGATAGGGTCGTTGGGCGAGGAGTTCATGACCATCTGGCCCTCCTGGCCGCCGTCGGGGCCCCAGATCCCGCCGACCCACAGGTGGACGGCGTTGTGCATCACCGAACGCGGGTGTGGTCCGTCGGTCGGCTCCATCCCGCCCGGTGCGCACTCCATCCCCGTGCGCCCGCGCCAGCCCTCGATGTTGTTGCGGAAGCTCTTGGAGGGCGGCGAGGCTGGGTCCCAGGGTTCGTGGTCGTAGTGGTGAACGGCGAGGCAGGCGTCGACCTCGGCTTGCGTCGGGAGCTTGATGCCGCCGGGGTAGCCGCCGCCGACCGTCGTGGCGAACCGCCGTCGGAGGTTGGTCGCGCGGACGGAGTCGGCGACCCGCGGATCGAAGATGTTGATGCGGTAGTTGTTCCGTCGGAAGGGCCCCTCCGTGATCACGTACCCGAGCGCCGGGTCACCCTCGGGGCTCATGAAGTCCTCGGCGAAGATGACGTCGACGGAACCTGCCTCCGGCCAGTCCCAGTAGGGGATCGCGATCGGGTTGATGCTGACGCCGGTCGCGTTCAGGGCGTCCTCCAAGTACACGAGGTACAAACGGTGCCACGGCAGGAACCCGGGTCCCATGTGTGCCGCGGCGATGTCGCAGTTGAACGTCTTCTTGTGCCACCAGACGAACTGGTCGTAGTAGCTGAGCGCTGGGTCCCACGGAGACGGCATCGACTTGAGCGCGAGGATCGCGTTCGTGAAGTCGTCTTTCTCCTGCTGCGTGAGGTCCATCACGTTCTTGCGCACGTAGATGCCGTTGCGGGGGCGAGGGGCCCGGCTCGCGGGGCCCGCCGATGCGAGCGGCGGTACGAGCGAGAGCAGCGTTCCGGCGGCGGGAACGGCAGCGGCGGTGAGCGCCGTCCGGCGGATGAAGTCTCGGCGGCTCAGGCGAGTATCGGTCATGGAATGCGCCTCTCTCCTCGGTTCAGCCGCCGCTGAGCGCCAGTCGTCCCGTGACTCTAGCCGCGCGTTGGCGGATGGGCCAGCCAGGTGGATAGCATCGCGGCTTCGGTCGGACGACACAGGAGGCACGAGTTCGATATCTCGGTCGGGTAGTGCCGGGCGTAGGTTCGCGGAAGGCCCGCCGGTGGCGCACCGGCGGGCCTTCCGGTGGGGCTACATGGAAGGGGGAGGCGCAGGCGGAGCCGGTGGAGCAGCGGCCGCCGGCGCGATGTCCTTCCTCAGAGTCATGAGGACGTAGCCGAGCAGCACCACGCCGATCACGAGCACGAGGACGCCGACCGTCGTCGGGGAGTCGACTGCCGACGCCAGGTGTTCGAACACGATGTCGGCGACGTAGACGAACGCGCCGACGATCCCCAGTCCGACCAGCCCGACGTGTTCCTCCGCGGCGGCGACGTAGAAGACGCCGATAACGGAGATGATCCCGAGGATGAGGCCGGTCCAGCGCAGCGAGTCGAAGCTGATCGGCGCCACGAGGACGGCGATGGCCCCAAGGACGAGCGCCGGTCGGCGAGGGGTGATCTTCCCGGAGCGCCCGAGCATCATCCACACGACGCCCAGGATCCAGACCGCCAGCATGGAGGTCGGGAACACCGGGACCTCGAATCCGAACTCTCCTTCACTCTTGCTGAACGGCAGCGCATCGGCGAGCGCGGTGACGGCTCCGAGCACGGGGAGGAACAGGGCGAGTTGCATCAGCGTGTGCCTACGCATCGCCCACAGGATCGCCGCGTAGATCGCTCCGGCGAGGCTGCCGAGGATCTGCGGGAGGTTCTCCGCTCCCTCGAACGCGTTGTTCATGATGGAACCGATCGCGCTCGCGACGAACACGACGGACAAGAGCCACAGCACATCGCACAACCGCCGCGGCATCGGTTCGTCGGAGCCCTTCACGACCCATCCGGCTCCCAGCAACACGATGCCGAGCAGCCCGATCAGCAGCGTGATCGAGAGGCTACCGACCGCGAAGAGGTCCTGCTGACCCCCGACGAGGATGAAGTAGCCGAGAACGACGCCGGCGAGTCCTACGTACCCGAGCATCTCCAGCGGGAACGTGGATCCTGCTCTGCCGGATGGTTCCGAAACCTGACCTTCTTGGCCCATGATCTTCCCCTTCCTTCCCTTGCCGACGAGGCTACGCCTTAGGTTTCCCGAGTCCAGCAAGGGAAGGAGGTTCGCTTCAGGGTGCGCGCATGGGCTCGTGCCTGCCACGTGCGTGGCCGCGCGGTCGCTCGAAACGTCCGAAGATCGCTACGAGGAGCGCCAGGAACGCGGCCGGCACCACCTCCCAGATCGGTCGCTCGAGCCACCAAGTGGTCGTGCTGTCGGTGTGGCCGCCGATCCCCAATGGCATCAGCACCAGCATCGCGAGCAGGTAGGCGGTCATGTGCCACAGGAACAACGTCATGATGACGCTGTTCAGGTAGATAGTGATCATCCAGGGTCGCGGCCGCTGGAGCCATCGGGTGAGTGGTCCGCGAAGGAGCAGGGCGACGCCGAGCATCCACAACGAGACCGCGGCGATGCAGACGGTCGGAGGGTTCACGTTCGACACGCGCTCGACGTCCGTCCCCAGCATGCTCCGCGGGTAGACACCGATGTTGGTCAGGATCGCGAGGCTGCCGAGCCCGGCAGCCGCGACCGCGACGTACGCTCGCTTCGGCCACCGCTGGAGCGTCCCGTCCGCGTAGAAGAACCCCAACTGATGGGGGAGCAGCCAGACGAACGCCCCGTTCAGCAGCCGGATCCAGGTCAGGCCGAAGCCGAATGCCGCCACATCGACCGCGACGAGGCCGATGAGGAGTGCCACGGGCACCCGCCAGCGGAAGCGCTCGTGGAGCCACGCCATGACCGGCGAAACGAGGATGACGCCGAGGTAGACCGCCAAGAACCACATCGGCCCGAAGGGAACCGTCGCGCCCGGCGGGCGCATCCCTCGAAGGAACGCGACCTTCCCCCCGGTGTCGGTCAGATGCAGCACGATCTGGATGAGCGTCCACACCCCGATGAAGACCAAGCTCGGTTTCAGCAAGCGCCACGCCCGACTCCTCAGGAACGAAGCGGTCGAGTCCCCGCGTCGCCGGTAGGCGTGTAGCGTCACCATGTTCGAGAAGCCCCCGACGAAGAAGAAGATCGGCATCACCATCAGGAACCACGTCACGATCCACAGTCCGGGGGTCACGCCGATGGCGCTGTGGGTGCCGATGATGCCGTTCTGCCAGTAGTTGATGCCGATGAACCAATGGCCGAACACGACGGCGACGATCGAGAACGCGCGGAGGAAGTCCACGTACCGGTCTCGAGTGGCCGGGGTCCGCTCGGCGAGCTCCTCGAGTCGTGCCCGCGTCGCGCTCATGGACCCCAATCCTGGGGCATCCGCGGTGCCGGCGCCACCGGCCGGCCCCCGATCGATCCCTCGCCGGTATCGTGGGGCCATGATCGTTCCGGCCCCTGCTGCGTTCGCCCGTGCCCGCGACCTCGTGACGCCTGGGATGCAGGAGGCCGTCGAACGGCTCTCGCCGGGCATCCGGAGGGTGGTCATCTACCACCTAGGCTGGGTGGATCCCGAAGGCGGGCCGGTCACCTCCGACGGCGGGAAGGCCGTCCGGCCCGCGCTCGCGTTCTCGTGCGCCGAGGCCGTGGGCGCGGACCCGACCCTGGCCGTCCCCGGCGCGGTCGCAGCGGAGCTCGTCCACAACTTCTCGCTCTTGCATGACGACGTGATGGACGAGGACACCGAACGCCGTCATCGCCCGACCGCCTGGTCGCTGTTCGGCATCGGAGAGGCGATCCTCGCCGGCGACGCCCTCCTGTCACTTGCCTACGAGTTGCTGATCGACCCGCCGACCGAGGAACGCCTGGCCGCCGCCTCCGCCCTTTCCGACGCCACCGCCGCGATGATCACCGGGCAGGCCGAGGACCTCTCGTTCGAAACGCGCGTCGACGTGACCATCGACGAGTGCCTCGGGATGCTCGAGCGCAAGACCGCCGCCCTGATGGAGTGCGCCTGCCGGGTCGGTGCCATCCTCGGCGGTGCCGGCGAGGGTCCCGTCCGGCGGCTCGGCGAGTTCGGCCGGCACCTCGGGCTGGCGTTCCAGGCGGTGGACGACGTCCTGGGGATCTGGGGCGAGCCGGAGGTCACGGGGAAGCCGCGGTGGAGTGACCTACGCCAGCACAAGAAGACCTTGCCGGTGGTCGCGGCGCTCGACCGTGGCGGTCTTCCGGCGATCAAGCTCCGCGAGTTGCTCGCGAAGGAGCGGCTCGATGACGATGAGATCGCGCGCGCCGCCGGCATCATCGAGGAGAACGGTGGCCGCGATGCCTCGCTGAAGACCGCAGGCGATCAACTCGCGCTGGCGCTAACCAGTCTGGGCAAGCTCAACATCCCCGCCGAGGCGCGGCGGGACCTCGAGGAGATCGCCGGCTTCATCACGACTCGCGAGTTCTAGCCTCGGGGCAGCGCGGGGATCACCTCGCGCGCGAACAGCTCTGTCGCGCGGCGCATCGTATCGCGCGGCATCCCCGGGAAGTACTGGCGCCCGATGAAGGTGAAGCGCTCGCCGGCGATGTCCGTGTAGCGGCGGATGCGTTCGGTGACCTGCTCCGGCGTTCCGCAGATGATCCACCGCCGAAGTTCATCCTCACCGTCGGCGTCGAGCGCCGGCGGCAGCGGCAACGATCCGAGCCGCCCCTTCGAACCCGTTGCGTCCTCGTACTTCCATTCCATGTACTGGAAGTAGGGCTTGACCAGATCCCACGCGTCGTCGCTGTCCCAGGTGAACACCGGCCAATACCCGGCGATATCGAAGTCGCTCGCGTCACGACCTTGCAGCGCGAGCTCGTCGCGGATCCAGCCGACGGCCGTGGCGAAGTCCTCAACGCCGGCCTCGCCCCCCATCCACCCGTCCGCCATGCGCGCGGCCCGTCGCACTGCCTTCTCGGCCCCCGCGCCGATCCAGATCGGGGGTCCGCCCGGACGCGCGGGCTTCGGCGTCACCGCGACCCCGGCAGCCTCGACCAGGCCCTCGCCCCATGCCTGCCGGCAGGTGACGATCGCTCCCTCCATCCGCTCCGCACGGTCGCCGAGGGACCGCCCGAGCGCCTCGAACTCCCAGTCGAGCCAGCCGAGGCCGAGCCCGAGGATGAAGCGCCCCCCGGAGATCGCGTCGATGGTCGCCGCGTCTTCGGCGAGTCGGATCGGCTGGTACAGCGGGGCCAGCGCCAGCCCGGTCCCGATCTCGATGTGCTCGGTCACCGCGGCGATCGCGGCCGATACCGGCAGGACCGACGGCATGTATGCGTCGTCGGCGAAATGATGTTCGGTCGTCCACACCGAGTCGAACCCGAGCGACTCGGCCTCGACGGCGAGGTCCAGCACCTCGCGATACAGCTCGGCATCCGAGCGATCGTCGCCCGGGTAGCGCTGCGCGGTGATGAGTCCGTAGCCGGTCCTCACGGAACCTCCCACGTGTAGTCTGACCTGCAGTTTCCGGGTAACCGTACCGCGAAGGGGCATGCTACGGTGAACAGCAGGTCGTCTGGGTCGGAGCTACGCCATGGCAGATGAGCTCACCTGGGTGGAGGAAGCTCTCCGATCGTCCGGCGACCTCTTCGCGCGGGTGCTTGAGACCAGCAGCAACTCGATCGCGATCAACCGTCTGGAAGACCAGGATTTCCTGTACGTGAACGCGGCGTTCGAGCGCGTCACGGGATGGACGCGCGATGAGGTCCTCGGCCATGCGCCGGGTGAGTTCGACATGCTGCCCGACGAAGAGTTCCAGAGCATCGTTGCCGAAGGTCTTGCCGCCGACGGCCACATCGAAGGCGTCGAAGGGCGGTTCCGGGCCAAAGACGGCTCGCTGACCTACGCGGAGGTCTCCGCCCAGAAGATCGGATTGGCCGGCGAGTCCTGCGTCCTGTCGGTCAGCCGCGACCTTACCGCGCACAAACGCGCGGCCGACGAGCTGAAGCGGCGGGAGTCGCTTCTCGCGTCGGTGGTCGAGCACGTCCCCGCGTTCATCTACATGGAGTCGCCCGGTGCGGATAACGCGGATCTGTACGTCAGTCCGCAGTACGAGAGCCTATTCGGGGTCTCACTCGAGGAACGCCAGGGCGACCCGGGCCTCTGGCGGCGGCTGGTGCATCCGGACGATCTTCCGCTGGTGCTCGAGGAGTCGCGCCGGACGAACGAGACCGGCGAAACGTATCTGTCCGAGTACCGCGTGAAGCGCCCCGAAGGAGGGTGGCGATGGGTCCGCGACGAGGCGGTCCTGATCCGTGATGAGGAAGGGGAGCCACTCCACTGGTTCGGCGTGGTGGTCGACATCAGCGAGCGCCGGCATGCGGAGGAGGAGTTGCGCGCCGCCGAGACGAAGTACCGGCAGCTCGTCGAACGGCTCCCGGCTATCACGTACCAAGAGATGGTCCCGCGTGGCGAGTACGGCGACGGTTCGATGATCTACCTCAGCCCGCAGGCAGAGGAGATCCTGGGCTTCGACCTGGGCGACTTCGAGAACAGCGCGGATCAGTTCTGGGACGCCATCGTGCACCCCGACGACCGCGAGTGCGTGTTCGAGGAGTCGGCGCGCACCGCCAAGGCTCGGGAGTCCTACAAGCAGGAATACCGGGTCCGGACGAAACAGGGCGAGGTCCTGTGGTTCCACGATGAATCCGTCCTGGTTCGCGAGGATCCCGAGAATCACACGCAGATCTGGCACGGCGTGATGTTCGACATCACCGAGCGCAAGCGCGTCGAAGATGAGCTGCGCGAGACCGAGAAGCGATATCGCTCGCTGATCGAGCGCATCCCCGCGGTGACCTTTATCGACAAGGAGGACGACAGTGAGGTCGGGTGGGCGATGACCTATGTCAGCCCTCAGATCGAGGCGATCAGCGGCTATCCGCCGGAAGAATGGGTGGGCTCCGACCTGTGGCTACGGCTCCTTCACCCCGACGATCGCGAACGCATCCTCGCGTACGACGAGGTGACGGTCAAGACCGGCGAGCCGTACTCGTCCGAGTACCGGATCATCGCGCGGGATGGCCGTGAAGTCTGGATCCAGGAAGAGGCGTCGGTGTTGATGACCGCCGAGGACACCCGGTACTGGCAAGGCGTCATGTTCGACATCACCGAACGAAAGCGGTCGGAGGACGACCTACAGCGGCGCGATTCGATCCTGCAGTCGGTCGGCGACGTGGCCGAGCGTTTCCTGCACACGCACGCGTGGGACGAGTCGCTCGACTCGGTACTGGAGCGGCTCGGGGAGGCCGCGGAGGCGAGTCGTGTCTACGTCTTCGAGAACCACATCGACACGGGGATCCTGCTGACGACCATGACGCGCGAGTGGGCGGCCGAGGGCATCCGTCCCGAACTCGACAACCCGACGCTGCACGACCTGCCGCTCGCGCGGAAGTTCCAGCGATGGGTCGATACCCTGTCGACCGGCGGGGTCATCACGGGCATCGTGTCCGAGTTCCCGGAGGTCGAGCGCCGCCCGCTGGAGCAGCAGGACATCAGGTCGATCCTCGTCGTGCCGGTCTTCGTCGACGACGAGTGGTGGGGTTTCCTCGGGTTCGACGAGTGCCTGCAGGACCGGGTGTGGTCGCAGACCGAGATCGAGGCGCTCCGGACGGCCGCCGGCATCATCGGCACCGCCATCCGGCGGCAGCGCGCGGAACAACAGTTGCGCGAGGCGGAGGAACGATACCGGCAACTCGTCGAGCGCACGCCGGCCGTCGTCTACATGGACGCCGTGGACGATCTGTCGACGGCCCTCTACATCAGTCCGCAGCTGAAGGACCTGCTGGGCTACACGCCGGAGGAGCGGATCGCCGAGCCGGGCCTGTGGGTCCAGCGGCTGCACCCGGACGATCGGGATCTCGTGGTCGAGGAATCCAAGCGCACGAACGAGACCGGCGATCCGTTCGCGATGGACTACCGGATGGTGCACCGTGACGGGCACACGGTCTGGGTGCGTGACGAGTCCATCCTGGTCCTTGCCGACGACGGGTCCCCGGCGTATTGGCTCGGCCTCCTGATCGACATCACGGAGCGCAAGCGGGCGGAGGAGGAGCTTGCGCACGCACTGGACATGGAACGGCAGGCCGGCGAGCAGCTCCGTGCCCTCGACGAGATGAAGAACACGTTCCTTACCGCGGTGTCGCACGACCTGCGAACCCCGTTGGCCGCCGTCCTCGGGCTGGCGTTGACCCTCGAGCGGGAGGACGTCGAGCTGGATGCGGCCGAGACGAAAGATCTCGCGCGACGCATCGCGACGAACGCGCGGAAGCTCGATCGCATGGTTGTGGACCTGCTCGATCTGGACCGGCTCACGCGCGGCGTGCTGGGCCTGAAGCTCAATCGCACGGACGTCGGGTTCCTCGTCCGCAAGGTGGTTGATGAGGCCGAGTTCATGGGGGACCATCCCGTGATCGTCGAAGCCGATCCCGTGATCGCGGCCGTCGACCTGGCCAAGGTCGAGCGGATCGTGGAGAACCTGCTGGCGAACGCCGCCCGACACACGCCGAGGGGGACCCAGATCTGGGTCCGGGTCCGGCCGTTCGAGTCGGGCGCGCTCATCTCGGTGGAGGACGCCGGCCCCGGCGTTGTCGAAGAACTGAGGGAGGCGGTCTTCGAACCTTTCCAGCAGGGACACGCGGCCGACATCGCCCACTCCCCGGGCGTCGGGATCGGCCTATCCCTGGTCGCGCGGTTCACCGAACTGCACGGGGGACGCGTCTGGATCGAGGACCGCGAGGGGGGTGGCGCTTCGTTCCGCGTCTACCTGCCCGACGGCGAAGGTCTGCGGGTCGCGACGGGGCAGTCCGACTGACGACGATGACGACCCGGATCGTTCCGGCGCTGGTGCTGTCCTGCGTCCTGGCGCTGACGGCGTGCCCCGGCGCTACCCCCTCGGCGGGCCCGCCACCGTCCCCGACCTCCGCCATGCCGTCGTCGCCGTCGCCATCGTCGCCATCGTCGTCGCCGGAGGTCAAGCGGTTCCGCCCCCGTCCGGTCGAGATCGATCACGGTCCGCGGACCGTGAGGGTGATCGCGCTCACGTTCGATGCGGACATGACCGACGGGATGCTGGCGCAGCTGCGTTCGGGGGAGGTCCGTAGTTGGTACAACGAGGCGGTCATCCGCGAGCTCCGCAAGACCGGAACGCCGGCGACGCTGTTCCTCGCCGGGCAGTGGGCTCAGGCCTACCCGAAGGCGACGAAGGAACTGGCGCGCGATCCGCTGTTCGAACTGGCGAACCACTCGTGGGATCACGCGGCGTGGACCCCTGATTGCTACGACCTGCCGTCCGTTGAGGGCGAGCGGGCGAAGCGGCGCGAGGTCGAGGACGCTGCGGATGAGATCGAGCGGCTCACGGGCGAACGGCCCATCTGGTTCCGGTTCCCGGGCGGATGTCACGCGACCGCCGATCCACGGCTCGTCGCGCGGTTGGGCGAGCAGGCGGTTGGCTGGGACGTCGTCTCCGGTGACGCATTCGGGACCGACCCCAACGCGGTCGCGCAGGCGGTGATCGATCAGGCCAAGCCGGGCTCCATCGTGGTGATGCACCTGCACGGCGGCCCGAACGCGCTCACGACCGCCCCTGCGCTGAAGCGGATCATCCCGGCCCTGCGTGACCGTGGCTACCGCTTCGTGACGCTGTCCGAGCTTTTCGGGGTGTCCCCGGGTGCGTGAATCGGCGGTCCACGTGCGCTAGCCTGGGGTCCTCCCCCATGGACCATCGCAGGCTTCCCCGTGCCCATCCGATGCGCCGCCTGAATGCCGGCGCCGTCCTCGTCGTGCTCCTCCTTCCCCTGCTGACCGTGCCCGCTTCGGTCCGTGCGGAACCCCAGGACCGGCTTGCCGAGGCACGCGCGCAGATGGTCGCGCTCGAGAACGAACTGGCGGTGCGACGGGACGAGCTGGCGGCGGTGCAGGCGCAGCTCTCGTCGGTGAACGGGCTGCTCGTTCAGGGACAGGAGATGTACGCGGACCTGGACCAGCGCCTGGACCAAACGCGCGCCAGTATGGCCAGGACGCAGGCGCGGTACGACGAACTCCAGCAACGGTTCGACGGGCTGGTGCGCCAGGCCTACATGAACAACGGCGCCGGCGCGATCGCGGCGATCATCGGGGCCACCGATTCCGGCGACCTTCAGGAGCGCGTCACGGTGATGTCGGAGCTCGCCGACCACAGTTTGGTCTTGGCCGAACAGGCGACCGCGCTGAAGCAGGCACTGCAACTCCAGACCGCGGAAACGCAGACGCTCATCGACCAGCAGCAGGGCGCGCTGCAGTCGATGAGGACGCAGCAACAGCAGATCTCGGAGGAGTCGCTCCGGCTCCAGCGGGCGATGGAGGCGGTCGAGCAGACGCGCCAAGAGCTGCTCGATCTCGCCCTCCGTCTGAAGTCGCAGCTCGGGGTCGCGGACCTCGATCAACTGTCCGAGGCGCTGAAGGGCAAGGACTCGGTCTCCTACGGGCAGTGGGCCCGGCTGGCGGCCGCGCAGTTCAAAGCCCCCGGCTGCAAGGAGAACCTCATCGTGTTGATCGCCTGGCAGGCGAACGAGGGAACGGACGCCCGGTGGAACCCGCTGGCAACCACCTACGACATGCCCGGCGCCACCGATTTCAACTGGGTGGGCGTCAAGGACTACGTGAGCCTGAAGCAGGGACTCCTGGCGAGCTGGCTGACCCTGCAACGCGGCTGGAAAACCTACGGGTACGGTGACATCGTCGTCTCGCTCCGCAAGTGCGGGAAGGCGGAGGACACGGCCGCGGCGATCGCTGCGTCGTCCTGGTGCGGCTGCGGGAGCTACTACGTCCTGAGCCTGGTCGATGACGTTCGCCGGAACTTCGACTTCTACTCGAAGATCTGAGCCCAACGCACTAGTCGGTTCGTAGCCGCTGGGCGATCACGACTAGCCACTGCGAGCCATTTCTGAGTCATTCGTGCCCGGAACCCTCAATGTTCTCGGCTCGATCTCCGACAAGCGTGATGTGAAGCACGTTCCGCGCCTATCCCAAGGAGGACATCTCATGACGACCCGGAAGAGCTTTTTCCTGTGTGCGTCCGTTGTCGCGATGACCCTGATCGCCGGTCCAGTCGCCGCGCATCACAAGGACGGTCACGAACAGGGCGGTGGCAACGGTCACAAGCCCCCGCCGGTGACCAACATCCGCTTCAAGCTCGACGACCATTCCGTCAACGTGGGCGACACGCTGACCGGGACGGTCATGGTCGCCTCGCACGCGCAGCACCAGAAGCCGAACTGGGTTCCGTTCGGCGGAGCGACGCTGTCGCTCACTGTGGACGGCGTCGAGGTCGGCACGCTCGTCACGGACGACACCGGCCATGCGGTGGTCGCCCATGTCGCGACGTCGGAGGGCGATCACGTCATGCGTGTCGTGTTCGCCGGTGACGAGCTGCACAAGCGCGCGCAGCGAGCGCAGGGATTCTCGGTGGGGCCTGCAACTGTCCCCGACCCCGAGCCGACGCCTGAGCCGACGCCTGACCCGCTCCGCTGAAGCTGATGCAGAAACGTACCGAGCGCCTCCTCGGTTGGATAGCCGGGAACGCCGCCACGTTGCACCTCATGGTTCCCCTCGGAACCTCCCGTGTCATGCCTCGCGTGGCGGCCGTTCTCGTGGCCACAGCCTCGATCGGGGTCGGAGCAGCATCCATGGTGCTCCGTCCCATCGGGGGTGGCCCGTAGGGAAGGGAAGGCGGCCCGGCCGGAGGCCGGTGGCGAGCACCTCTGTCGGATCCGACGACCACCCTGACCAGGATCCGACCCGGCCGGGCCGTACCCTTCAGGTGTTTGACGGGCCGCCTGAAGGAGGACATCGACGATGGAACGAGAGATCAAGGACCTGTACCGTCGGTTCGTCGCACAGGTCATCAACAAGGGCGAGGTCGAGGCGATCGGCGATTACGTGGTCGAGGACGTGATCGACAGCGGACACGCGGGGTTCGGCTCGGGCCGCGACGCGATGGTCGCGTTCGTGGAGGGTCTGCACACCGGCTTCCCCGATATCCACATGTCGATCGACTGGATGGTCGAGGAGAACGGCCGGCTGGCGGTGTGGGCGCCGATGACCGGGACCCACACGGGCGAGTTCCTCGGCATCGAGCCCACCGGGTGGAAGGTGACGTTCGACACCTGCGGGTTCTTCCGGTACGAGATCGAGCTGATCGTCGAGCATCAGGGGTTCATCGACATGCTCACGCTGGCCGAGACTCTCGCTGCCGTCCAGGGTCCGCCCTGGAACTGAGAGGATGAGCCCCATGAACGGATGGGCCTTGCGTGAGCTGCTGCGTGGCGGTCCGATCGTGGCCGACGGCGCGATGGGGACCTCGCTCATGGATCGCGGCGTTCCCGGAGCCGCCTGTTTCGACGAGCTGAACGTCGACGACCCGGATCTGGTCCTGTCGGTTCATCGCGGATTCGTCGACGCCGGAGCCACGTTCGTCACGGCCAACACCTTCGGTGCGAACCGGTATCGACTCGGCCGCTTCCAGAACGAACGCCGCGTCGGGGAGCTGAATCGCGCCGGCGTCGAGGTCGCCAAGCGGGCCGGGGCGTTGGTGGCGGGGTCGGTGGGGCCGCTCGGGGTGCGACTCGCGCCGTACGGCCGTGTGCGAGCGGCGGAGGCCTTCGCCGCCTACCGCGAGCAGGTCGAAGCGCTGGTGGCTGCCGGCTCGGACTTCATCTTGATCGAGACCCAGTCCGACCTGGCCGAGATGGAGCAGGCGCTGGCCGCCGCGCGCGACGTGAGCGACATCGCGGTCGCCGTGACGGCCACGTTCGCCCGGGACGACCGGACGCCGCTCGGTGACACCGCGCACGAGGTGGCCCATCGCCTGGTGGAACTCGAGGCCGACGCGATCGGCGTCAACTGCTCGGAGGGACCTGCGCAGGTGCTGCGCCTGGTTCACGCGATGCGGCCGCATGCCGCCGGCACTCCGGTCATCGCGCGTCCGAACGCAGGAAGTCCGCGCCAGTCCGGCGGCCGCTATCTCTACCCCGCGACGCCCGGGTACTTCGCGGAGCACGCGCGCATGTTCCTCGCGAAAGGCGCCTCGGTGGTCGGCGGGTGTTGCGGGACCGGCCCGGAGCACATCGCGGCCATCGCGGCGGTGATCGGCCAGCCCGCCGAGGAGGTCCAGGTGGTGCCGGCCGAGTCCCAGCCGTCGCGCGTCGACGTGACCGGCGACCGGCAGCCGACGGCGGTCGCCGAGAAGCTCGTCGCCGGTTCCTACGTGATCGCTGTCGAGATGGACCCGCCGAAGGGGTTCTCGGCAGCGAAGATGCTCGCGGGCGCGCAGACGCTCGCGGAGGCGGGCGCCGACGTCATCGATGTCGCCGACTCGCCCATGGCCCGGATGCGGATGTCGCCGTGGGCGGCGTGCCGGATCATCCAGGAGGCCGGCATCGAGACGATCCTGCACTTCCCGACGCGTGGGCGGAACCTGCTGCGCCTGCAAGGCGACCTGCTGGCGGTCCATGCGCTCGGCATCCGGAACGTGTTCGTGTGCATGGGTGACCCGGTCACGATCGGTGACTACCCCGGCGCCACCGACAACGTCGACGTGGTCCCGACCGCGCTGATGCAGACCATCACCGAGTCCTTCAACGAGGGCAGCGACCGCAGCGGTGCGTCGATCGGCGAGCCCACCAGCTTCGTCGTCGGCTGCGCGATCTCGCCGAACGCGGGCGACCTCGAGAAGGAAGTGAAGCTCCTGCACCGCAAGATCGCCGCGGGATGTTCATTCGGGCTCTCGCAGCCGATGTTCACGTCGGAGCCGCTCGAGCGACTGCGCGCCGTCTACCGGGACCGCTACGGCGAAGACCTGACGTTGCCTGTCTTGGTCGGCGTGCTGCCCCTGGTTTCCAGCCGCCACGCCGAGTTCCTGCACAACGAGGTTCCGGGGATCGTGATCCCCGACGACGTGCGGGATCGGATGCGCAAGGCCGGGGACGACGGTGAGGCCGAGGGGCTGGCACTGGCGCGAGATTTCGTTGCACAGCTCCGGGAACGCGCCGCGGGCATCTACCTGATGCCGCCGTTCGAGCGGTTCGACCTGGCCGCCGAAGTCGTGGAGGCGGCCCGCACCCTCTGATGGGTTCCTCCCTTCCCAGCTGGTCCGACCTGAAGCGGCTCCCGCGCGGGTGGCAGGTCGCGCTCGCCGCCGGGATCGTCGCCCTCGTTCTGGTCCTGATCGTGGTCGTGGTGCTCGCGACGGGCGCGTCACGGCCGCCGGCCGGCCGGCCCGTCGATCCGGGCAAGACCTGCGTGTCGCCGCCGCCGCTGGTCAAGTACCGGGGTATCGTTCTTCGCGAGAGCGCGATGCGCGCGTTCCGGCGGGCGGAGAACTCCCTGGGGCAGAGCGGCAAGGGCATCCGCGTCGAGTGGAGCTACCGGGACTGCGAGCAGCAGCGGCAGGCGTGTCTGAACATCTGCGGCGATCCGAAGGGATGCCCGAACCTGTGCGCGGAGCCCGGCTCGTCGATGCACCAGATCGGGGCGGCCATCGACCTGAGGCGCTCGTCCTGGCGCGACACCGAGGTCGTGCAAGCTCTCGAACAAGAGGGTTGGTGTCAGCCGCTACCCCAGAGCGATGCCGGCCACTTCTCGTTCGGTCAGTGCCGCTAGATCAGGACCCGCCCGAACATGTTGAACCGGTAGCGATCCAGGTCCACGCAGCCCTGGCTGTTCCCCGCCCCCGGAACGCTCCCGCAGTCCGAGTATTGCCAGAACGTCCAGCCGTGCCCGCTCCAGTTGTTGGCCGGCACGGTCGGCTTGCTCACGTCCCAGTTCGCGATCCACAGCGGGAATTTGCGCCGCGCGAACCGGGTCGAGTTCCCTATGGCGGTCTGCCAGAAGTACGGGCTGGTGTAGATCATCGGTTTGACGCCGGTCTGGTTCTCGACGCGGTTCAGCCATGCGGCCACCCAGTCTTCCAGGCGCCCACGAGACAGGCCCCCGGTCTGCTCGAGGTCCAAGACCGGGATGATGTCGCCGTTCGCCGGCGCGGCCGTCGCGACGAAGAAGTTCGCCTCGTCGATCGCGTCCTGCGTGGTGCCGTTCGGCTTCGCATAGTGGTACGCCCCGAACGGGATGTTCTCCGCTGCGGCTCCTGCGCGGTTGTTCGCGTACTGCGGGTCGGCGTAGTTGTCGCCGGAGCTGGCTCGCGCGATGACGAACTTCACGTTCGCGTTCCCGACCTGCGTCCAGTTCACGGTGTTCTGGTACTGCGAGATGTCGATGCCGCGCTTGTAGGCGGCGTCTGCCGGCAGCGCGGGCAGTACCGCGGCGAGCAGGGCGGCGGCCAGGACCAGCGACGCGGCGGCGAGGCGGCGGCGAGCGGTTCGCATCAAGGGATCATCACCTTGTGCAGGTTATCGCCTGCGTAGCGATCCATGTCGATGCACCCGGGGATCCCGTTCACGTCTCCGCACGCGCTCCACTGCCAGAACGTCCAGCCCTTCCCGCCCCAGTTGCCCGCGGGGACCCATGGGTTCCTCACCTGCCAGTGGGCGATCCAGAGCCGGTACCCGTGGTTCGCGAAGCGGCGGGTGTTGCCGACGCGTTCGATCCAGAAGCTCGGGCTGGTGTAGATCATCGGCTTGACGCCGGTCGCGCGCCGGACGCGGTTCAGCCAGACAGCGATCCAGTCCGCGAGGCGTCCGTCGGAGAGGCCGCCGGCGTCCTCCATGTCCAGGACCGGCAACAGGTCGCCCGAGGCCGGTGTCGCGTTCGCGAGGAAGAAGTTGGCCTGTTCGATCGCGTCGGCCTTGCCGCCGCGCGGCGTCGCGTAGTGATAGGCGCCGAACGGCATCCCGATCGACGCAGCGCCGGCGCGGTGGGAGGCGTAGGACGTGTCGGCTTCGTCACCATGGCTCGCGCGCATGATCAGGAACCGCTTGGGACCGTCGCCCAACTTGGTCCAGTTGACGGTCGGTTCGTACGCGGACAGGTCGATCCCCGGGAGGCCGGTGGCGGCGGAGGCCGGGGCTCCCGGAGCGATCACGCCCACGGTGATGCTGGCGGCCAGCAGGCACGCGAGGAAGGGTCGGACGCGTCGGGTTCGGGGTCGCATGTTCATCCCTAGGTTCGGCGCCCGCAGGCCCGACCTTTACGCCCGCAGTTCATTGAACCCCGCGGCCGCGAAATCCCCGTCGAAGGCCAGCGCATCACGGATCCGGAGGCTCTTCATGACTGCGAAACTCGTCGCATCGACGAAGGAGTAGCGGCGCTCGTCGTGGACGCGGAGCCATGCCCATGCTTGCTCCTCATGCTCATCGCTGGCCCGGAAGACCACGACCCGGGCGCTACCGGTGAGCTCGTCGAGGAACTCCACCGCCGTTCGGTGATCGCAGCGGCTCTGGATGAGGTTCCAGGTTTCACCCTGTACGTGGTTGGACGTCGCAAGCAGCCCGTGCCCGTGCGCCCGGAGCCGTGCGACCGCTTCGTCGTGCAACGTGTCCCGTCGGTTCTTCAGGGCAACCCAGAAGGACGTGTCGACGAAGATCATCCCTCGGCCGGCGTTTCCCTCGGGCCGTAGAGGATGTCGTCGTGGGTCTCGCCTGGCGCCACCTCCCACGAGCCGGAGCCAACCATCCGCCAGAGCGGGTCGTCCTCCAGTGCGGGCGTGGGTTCCAAGCGCTCGCCGACGATCTCGCGGATGATGGCCGCCTTGGATATGCCTCGTTCGCGTGCAGCCTTGCCGAGGGCCTCGTCCATCTCCCGCTCGATCATGATCTGCAGGCGTTTCATAGGGGTGAGCATACATCACTCTCCTACGTTGGTGTAACTTCCAGGCACGAGGAGGAGGATGCTGCGGGCCAAGCCTATCCCTGGCCACCGACACGTCTGTGCGGGCTTGCCGGGGTTGCTCCGGCTGGCAGACCTGGCCTAGATTCCCGCTCTGTGACCAAGAACGAGAAGATCCTGCGCGCCACCCTGGATGCCTTCATGGCTAGGGACCTCGTGGCGTTCGATGAGTACCTTCATCCGGACGTCGTGTGGCATGACCTTCGCCCGCAGAGCCCCATCGGCGGCGGCTACCGGGGGAAGGGTGAGGTCCTGTCGTACTTGGCGGGGCTGCTCGAATCGACCGGCGGTTCGATGGAGGTCGAGGTCCATGACCTCCTCGCCGGCACGGCCCATGCGGTCGTGCTCCTGAACGTCACCGCGCAGCGAGCCGGGAAGGCGCTGGATGATCGCGCGGTGTTCGTCGTCGCGATCGAGGGAGAAAAGGTCCGCGAGGTCTGGGCCTACGCGGGTGACCCGTATGCCCTCGACGAGTTCTGGGCGTAGAGCGGTCGCGCCGGCCTACGCGCCTGCGCCGAGTTTCGTCAGGAAGAACGACAGGGCGTAGCCGAAGACCGCCCACAAGCCGATGAGTCCGTGCGCGTCGCGGCCCGACTTCTCGAACGCCTCCGGGATCATGGTGTCGACCAGCATCGCCAGGATCGCGCCCGCGGCGAGCGCCTGGATGAAGGGCACGGCGTCCGGCGCGAACCGCGCGACCACCCCGTAGCCGATGGCGGCCGCGACGGCCGCGGCGATCGCCACGCCGACCCACAGGACGATGACCTTCCAGGCCTGGTTGTGCATCGTCGTGCGCATCAGGCCGGTCGCCGACGAGAGCGACTCAGGGATGTTGGACAGGAACACGCCCGCGAGGAGTGCGACCGTGACCGCGCCGTGTTCGAAGACGGCAACGCCGATGGCGACCGACTCGGGGATCGCGTCGAGCATGGTCCCGACCACGATGCCGACGGGGGCGCCATCTTCCTGCTGCCCGCCGGAGCGCTTGCGGTTCGCGCCCCCGAGTCGGTGCAGGACCATCCGGTCGATCGCGACGAACAGGACCGCGCCCATGGCCAGGCCAAGCGCGACCGCGTCGAACCCCCCGCGCCGGAACGCGTCCTCGGTCAGCTCGAAGCTCAGCGCGCTGATCAGGACGCCCGCGCCGAAGGCCATGATGTAGGGGATGTACCGGGCGACCGGCTTCACGTAGAGCCCGAGGAGCGCGCCGAGGATCAGGGAGGATGCCCCTACGAATCCCGCCAGCGCCGCTTCGCCCATCCCTGGTGATTCCACCACAGCCGGCGCTCGCGAGCGACGACCCCCGGGCGTAGCCTGCGAAGGGATGGATCGATCGGCGATGCTCGCGAGACTCGTGGTAGCCGCGGTCGCCCTCACTGCCTGTACGGCTGCCCCGCCGGGTGCTCGGGAGGAGCTTTCGCCGACCCCGTCGGTTCTCCGCAACCGCGAGACCGAGCGGCAGGAGGTCGTCGAGGAGCCTCCGCTCGCGGGCGAGCCGAACCAGGACGAACCGACCGGGGGAGGCAGTGGGACCGGTGGAAGCGGCAACGGCAACGGCAATGGCAATGGCGGCAGCGGCGGCGGAGGGCCGGGCCGCCACGCGTACGTGATCCGCGCGATCGACGGGGACACGATCGAGGTCCGGTTCGGTGGGCGTTCGGTGGACATCCGGTTGATCGGCATCGACACGCCGGAGTCGGTCGCGCCCGGGCAGCCGGTCGAATGCTACGGGAAGGAGGCGTCGGCGTTCACCGCTCGGGTGCTGGAGGGCCGGCGGGTGCGGCTGACCTTCGACGTCGAGCACAAGGATCATTACGGGCGGACGCTCGCGTACGTCTGGCACGGAGGCATGTTCAACATGCGGCTCGTCCGGGCGGGGTACGCGACGGCCTACCCCTACGAGCCGAACACCAGGTACGCGAACCGGTTCGCCGAGGCCGAACGCATCGCCCGCAAGCACCATCGTGAGCTCTGGGGGAGGTGTCGGCGCGGTTCGGGCGGTAGCGAGGGAGGCGGAGGCGGCAGCGGCGGAGGTGGCGGCTGTGATCCGTCCTATCCGGGGGTGTGCATCCCGAGGTACCCGCCCGACCTGGATTGCTCACAGATCCCGGAGCATAACTTCAAGGTCACGGGCAAGGATCCTCACGATTTCGACGGCAACCACGACGGCCGCGGCTGCGAAACCTGATCTGACGATCAGATCCCGGATCGCTACGTTCTCGGCAATGCCGAGGTATCGAGTCGAGTACGAGCTGTCGTTCCTCTTCGAAGGTGAGGAGGAAGTCGAGGCTGTATCACTCGGTGCGCTGGAGGGATGGCTCGACGAACACCGCGGCGAACTCGATACCGGCGTCCTCCTCGAGTCGTCTCTCGAGATCAAGCGCGTGGGTGTCGTTGAGTCCGCCGATCCGACGTGCTGCTAGCAGGCGCCCGTGGGGGATTCGTCGCGATCATTCGTGAAGGCGTAATCGTTGTCGAGGTGCATGGTCCATGCGTATCTGTTGAGGAGGCCAACCGAGTCGGGGTATTGCGGGTCTTGTCGCTGTCAGAGCAATGGGAACTTGAAGAATCTGACGACGATTCTGGATCGGCCGGCGAGTTTCGTTGGGATAGCTGGACGCCCGTCGGTGCTCGGGGGGATTGGGTTGGCGTGTCAATCGCGCCGGAGGGCTATCTCGACACCGCGGTGTGGCTGAAAGACAAGGAGCAGGCGGTTTGGTGGGTTCTCGAACCACCTACCGACCGAAGCACGCTCAGGGCTTCGCCGGGGCATCTCGTCGCTGCCGACGATCCCAACGACGAAGGGGGATACGCGCACGCCTTCTTGCTAGAGGCTGGCCGGATTTCCGCCGAGGGCCTCGAAAATGACGAGTTCATGTGACTCGGCGTTTTCGTCGATGTCCGACCGAAAATTCACCTGGTACTGCACCCTCTTCTTGCGAGTGCGCTCATCAACCTGATCGTGCGTGAGGAGGACTGCGAACGGTCTCCCGTACTCGTTCGCGTAGTTCAGCACGACGAACGCGAACATGAACCGTTGCCCGAGGCGCTCCGCCAGGGCGAACTCCCTCGCGGTTGCTCCAAAGAAGAAGTTGTTGAGGGCAACGCTCCGGATCGGCTTCTTCGTTGTCTTCATCTCCACGAGCCGTAGCTCCTGGAGGTGGAGGTCGATGTTCTCGACCGTGATAGCCGGAGCGGGCTCCGGCGTGAGCACGCAGTCGAAGGACTGGGTGCCGAAGTCTCCCTCGAGTTCCCAGGCGGAGAGGATGTAACGCTTGACCTCAAGCGACGGCGCCTGGAAACGGGCGTCTGAGAGAAGCACCTCGAGCCCAGAGCGTTCCGTGTCCTTGTTTGCCTGGCTCTTCTCGAACTTGTTGGCCATGAAGGGCAGGATCGCCGATCCGGCCTCTCGAGAGCAAGGCCAGGCTGGCGTAGACCGCGCTCATGCGGGCATACTCGCCAGATGCGAGGGGCCGACGACGACGATGCCTTGCGGGCGGCGATGTTCGAGTTCCTCCAGTCTGCCGTCTCTCGTGCGGGCGGCCTCGTGCGTAGTGCGGATCTTCGCGGGTTCCGATTCGGAGGTCGGGAGATACCGCTCACGTCTCCAGCCGGTCGGGGAATCTGGAAGCCAGCCTTCATGGACGCAGCACTCAGCATCCTGACTGTCTATCGAGAGGAAGGAGAAGATCGTCCGTACGAGGACGGCCTGGGTGAAGACGGGTACTGGCGGTACAAGTGGCAGGGTGCCGACCCGGACCATTCAGACAATCGGTCGCTGAGAGCGATCCTTCGGGAGGGAAAACCTCTTGTGTGGTTCAACGGCGTCGCGAAGGGGCTCTACGAGGCTGTGTTTCCTGTGTTCCTAGTGGGCGAGGAGCCGGGGATGCGACAGTTCGTCCTCGCCATCACGGACGACCTGCGTGAGCAGTGGGACCTCGAATCGCCCCATCCTGCCGATATCGCGTTGCGGACGGAATACGCGGTCGCGGAGGCGAAGCGACGCCTGCACCAGGAGCCCTTCCGCAAGTTGGTGCTCCGCGCCTATGAGGAGCAGTGCGCTCTCTGCCGCCTACGGCACCATCCAGAACTCCTCGATGCGGCCCATATCCATCCCGACAGCGAGGGTGGTGCCGCCAGAGTCTCGAACGCGATGGCGATGTGCGCGATCCACCACCGTGCGTTCGACCGACTTGTGATCGGGGTGTCGCCCGACTACGTGGTGAAGGTACGGGAGGACGTGCTGGAGGAGGTAGACGGGCCCACGCTGAGGCACGCATTGCAAGGAATCCACAACGCGGAGATCACCGTGCCTAGGAGTCGTCCGTCTTGGCCGGACCGCGAGTTGTTGGATTCCCGGTTTCAGCGATTCCTTGCGGCGGCCGGATAGGCCTCCTTGCCTGCAGAGATGCCTTGTCGGACTCATGTAGTACGCTATTTCCAGCATCAGGAGTGGTTCGGCAGAAGGCCGGGCCCGGCAACCTGGGACGGACACCCGAGGTGCCTTCTCCCCGACGGGGGAGGATGTGGTCGCCAAAAGTACGGCGGCAACGAAATGTCCTGAAGGCGAGAACCCGTCGTCCTGGTGCTGCAGGAGGCGGGATCTTCGCGTTTCTGGGGCCGCGCGAGGGGCGTTCCCTCCTATCCGAGTCGCTCGCCGAGGGCTCGCTGGGAACGCATGCCGGGAGCCTACGTGTGGGGGCGGGAGAGAGTCGAGCGGTGTCGAGGGGTTCGGGGGGCTGGCGTCCCCTCCGTGCTGGCCCAGGCACCTGGCCGCCGAGGGATGCTCGCACCGCGCGTCGGATGCCCTATCATCGTGCGGGCCCGGGGCTGCTCGCCTGCGGGAACCAAAGGAGGAGGCCAGCATGAGGAGATTGCTCATGGCCGTCGCGGCGCTTTCGTTGCTGCTCGTGGCGTGTCCCAGCAAGTCCACACCGTCGCCGCAGGCGCAGACCAGCCCAGTCACCGCCCCGTCGCCGGCCGACGTCAGCCCTCCGCCGACTGCGGAGAAGATCGGCGACTGCGTCATCGAGAAGAAGACGAACTGCCGCGGTGACGACCTCAGGAACGCGAACCTGCATCACGCTGAGCTCGCCGGTGCGAACCTCAAGGGTGCGGACCTGTCGGGTGCGGACTTGCGGCACGCGAACCTGCGGGGCGCCGACCTGCGGAAGGCGAACCTGTCTGGCGCGACGCTGGACAGCGCACGGATGCAGGGGGCCAGCCTCGAGAACGCGAACCTCGCCGGCGCGAACCTGGCCTACGCGAACATGACCGATGCGCGGGATAACGGCGTCAACACGACCGGCACGCACTACTGCGGCACGATCATGCCCGACGGTTCCAAGAACGACGCCAACTGCCCGGGTGGATCGACCGCGTCGCCGAAGCCGAGCGCGACGTCAAGTCCGTCCACCAAGAAGGACGGTCCGAAGATCACCTCGCTGAGCGTGAAGAAGCGGGTCGACTGCCTCAAGCACGGCAGCAAGAAGAAGGACCTCGGCGTCGGCTACGTCACCAAGTACGCGACCGCCTGGGAGATCCTGGTGGACGGCACGGTCGTGGTCGGGGATGCCGAGGACGGCAACGGCAACGGTGGCGAAGAGGTCATCAAGATCAAGTGCGACGCCAAGAGCCACGATGTCACGCTGAAGGTGAGCAACGATTACGGCGAGACCGAGGAATCGGCGACGGTCGAGACCGGGATCTGATCCGAAGTACGTCGACGCGGCGGCCGCCGGGAAACCGGCGGCCGTTCGCGTTGTCGGGGAGGGTCAGTCGCCATCCTGGGTCGGGCCCGCGCGCCGGGGGATGAACAGCCGCGCGAACGACCAGACGATCGCGGCGATGCCGAACGCGGCCAGCCAGTCCACGGCCGGCGGCAGTTCGAGCGCGAAGAAGTCGCGGGTCGCCGGGATGAGCAGGACCGCCAGGAACGTGGCCGCCATGCCCCAGATCAGCATCAGTCTCGACGGGGCGAGTGGCTTCGCCACGATGCCCACGATCAGCAGCCCGACCCACGCCAGCACCATCGTGGCCGTGGTCTGCGCTTCTTCCAGCGAGATGCCCGGCTGCTCGCTGACCAAGGCGTACGCCAGGAACGTCGCGACCGCGGTGACCGCACCTGCGGGGAGGGAGAAACGCAGGACGCGCCGCAGGAACCCGGGCCGCGCGCGTTCCGTGTTGGGTGCGAGCGCCAGGAAGAACGAGGGGATCCCGATCGTCAGCGCGCCGACCAGCGTCAGGTGTCGCGGCAGGAACGGGAAGGGCAACGCGAACAGGCCGATACCGACGGCGAGCAGCCATGCGTAGGTCGATTTCGTCAGGTACAGGTTCGCGGTGCGTTCGATGTTGCCGAGCACCCGGCGCCCCTCGGCCACGACCGGCGGGAGGGAATCGAAGGTTGAATCGAGCAGCACGAGTTGCGCGACCGCGCGCGTGGCGGCGGCGCCCGAGCCCATCGCGACGCCGATGTCGGCGTCCTTGAGCGCCAGCACGTCGTTGACGCCGTCGCCGGTCATCGCCACCACATGCCCGCGCGACTGCAGTGCCCCGACCATCGCCCGCTTCTGCTGGGGCGTGACGCGCCCGAAGATGGAGCGCTCATCCAGTACCTCTGCCAGCTCATCCAGATCTTCTGGCAGCGCGCGGGCGTCGACCGGGTCGCCGGCGCCGGGAGCGTCGAGCTTGCCGGCGACCGCCGCCACCGTGGCGGGGTGGTCGCCCGAGATGATCTTCACGGCGACATCCTGCTCTGCGAAGTAGGCGAGGGTTTGGGCGGCGTCCGTGCGGACGCGGTCACCCAGCACCACGATGGCGGAAGGCTCGAGACCGGACGGCAGGTCGGTGCCGACCAACGACTCTCGGCTGTGCGCGGCCAGCACGACCCGTCCGCCCGCGAGCGCCGCCGTCTCGCAGCGGCCTGCGAGCTCGTCCGCGTCCGGTGTCGCGATCGCGGGGAACAACACGTCCGGCGCCCCGAGGATCCAGGTTCCGTGCTCCTCGAAGGTCGCGCCGCTCCACTTGCGTGCAGAGGAGAACGGCGCGACCTCGCGCATCCACCAGCCATCGGGCGCATCCGGGAAGGTGTCGCCGATCGCGCGCAGGGTGGCGTTCGGGTTGGGATCGGCGGCCACCAACGCCGCCAGCGCTTCGCGTACCTCGGCGTCGTCGCCGACGATCTCGAGGTGTTCGACATCGAGCTTCCCCTCGGTGAGCGTGCCGGTCTTGTCGACGCAGAGCACGTCCACGCGCGCGAGCACCTCGATCGCTGCGAGTTCCTGAACCAACACGCGGTGCTTGGCCAGACGCACGACGCCGACCGCGAACGCGACGCTCGTCAGCAGCACCAGGCCTTCCGGCACCATCGCCACCGTTCCGGCCACCGCGCCGGCGATCGCCTCCTCGGTCGACTCATGGGCGCTCAGTTGACTCCAGATCAAGATCGCGGCTGCGGGGACCAGCGCGATGCCGATCACTTTCAGGATCTGGTCGATCCCAGAGCGCAGTTCCGAATGGACCAGCGTGAACCGGCGCGCCTCCGAGGAGAGCTGCGCCGCGTACGCATCTTGACCGACACGGGTCGCGCGGCAGCGCCCCGAACCGGCCGCCACGAAGCTTCCGGAGAGCACCTCGTCTCCCGGGGTCTTGACGACGGGATCGGCTTCGCCGGTCAGGAGCGACTCGTCGACCTCGAGGCCCTCGGAGGTGAGCACCGAGCCGTCGACCACGATCTGATCGCCGGCCTGCAGGTCCAGCACGTCGTCCAAGACGACCTCGCCGACGCCCATCTCGCGCACATCGCCGTCGCGCAGCACCCGGGCGGCCGGCGCCGAGAGTACCGCCAGCCGGTCGAGCGTCCGCTTCGCCCGTAACTCCTGCACGATGCCGATGCCGGCGTTCGCGATGATGACCAGACCGAACATCGCGTCACGCAGCGAGCCCGCGACGATGATGATGATCGCGAGGCCGCCGAGCAGCAGGTTGAACCAGGTGAGGGTGTTCTCGCGGACTATGGACCAGATGCTGCGGCTGGGCGCGGCGCCCACGTCGTTGACCTCACCGCGCTCGATCCGTTCGCCGACTTGGGCCTGGGTCAGTCCGGTCCTCGCCGGGTCCTTCGGAGCCTCGGTCGCCATCCGCACGATGCTATCCGTCCCGGGCTCGGGCCGGAAGCGCCGGCACTGGTCGCGGTCCCGGCGCTGTGCCACGATGCCTGTATGACCGAGTCGACCGTCATCGAGGCCCCGGTCGAGGTTGATCGCCCCGTCGGCGATGAGGACGTCGAGCCCGATGTCCCGTGGGTGGTTATCGTCTGGAACGACCCCGTGAACCTGATGACCTACGTCGTGTTCGTGCTCCAGAAGCTGTTCGGGTACGGGCTCGAGAAGGCGACCAAACTGATGCTCGACGTGCATCACAAGGGCAAGGCCGTAGTTTCGAACGGGACGAAGGAAAAGGCCGAGTTCGACGTGGCGCGCCTGCATGCGCACGGTCTCTGGGCGACGATGCAGAAAGACCGCTGATGCTCGAACGCGTGAAGCGGACCCGCCGAGGCGACTTCAAACTCACCCTGTCCGCCGAAGAGCGCGAGGCGCTCAGGCTCTTGCCGGCGATGCTCCGCGAGGTCGTCGAGGGATCGGATCCGGCCGACGCAGCGTTCAAGCGCCTCTTCCCTCCGGCCTCGATAGACGACGAGGAGCACAACCGGGCGTTCGACGGCATGGTGCGCGACGACCTCACAACGCAGCGCTTGGAAGCGGTGGCGACATTGGAGCGGACCCTGGACGCCGACCGCCTGCCCGAGGACGAGCTGACCGCGTGGCTCGCGGCGATCAACGACGCCCGACTGGTGCTTGGCGTGCGGCTCGAGGTCACCGAGGAGACCGACCCCGGCGACTTCGAGGGCGACGAAGAGCGGGGGAGCCTCTACGGGCTCTACCGGTTCCTCACCTTCTTGGAGGAGCACATCGTGCGTGCGCTCGGTGGTTTCTCCCAATGGGACCTGGCAAAGGAACTCCTGAAGGAGGAGTGGGGGCGGGGACGCTCCGGCCCCGAACCTCCACGCTCCGGGCCCTAGGCAGGGGTACGATGCTGGCGTCGTCTCTTGGGGAAGGGGCCGTTCATGGAACAGAAGAGCGCCGAGCAGCAGGTGTCGGGGATGTGGGGCTGGTTCTTGTTCACCGGCCTGCTGTGGGTCCTGATCGCATTCATGATCCTCCGCTTCGATCTGGAATCCGCCGTCGCGATCGGCATCCTGGTCGGGATGGTCCTGCTCTTCGCGGGGATCAACGAGTTCGGGGCTGCGTACGTCGCCGAGAGGTGGAAGTGGGTGCACGTGCTGCTGGGCATCCTGTTCGCGGTCGGCGGCATCTTCGCGCTGATCCAGCCGGGGGACGCGTTCCTGACGTTGGCCTCCCTGGTCAGTTTCTTCCTGCTGATCAAAGGAACCTTCGACATCATCGTCTCGCTGATGGAGCGGGAAGACGTCCCGGTGTGGTGGCTGCTATTGCTCGCCGGGATCATCGAGATCCTCCTGGGGTTCTGGGCGGCGGGTTCGGCGAGTCGTTCGATCGCGCTGCTCGTCCTGTGGGTCGGGGCGATGTGCCTGATCCGGGGGATCACCGAGATCGTGTTCGCCTTCCGGATGCATGCGCTGAAGCAGGCGGCTGCGTAGGGAAGCGAGTTCTCCGCGAGGCGGCCGGACCTCAGGTCCGGCCGCCCTGCGCGTATCCGGGGGTACCATCGGACGATGAACGCTTCCCTGCGGCGCGGCGTGCGCGCGGCCGCCGTGCTTGCTCTCGTGCTCGGGTTCATGCCCGCACCATCGGCGGCGGAGACCTCCCAGGTCGCCGAGTCGTCGCCGGTCCCGAGCGTGACGCAACCCGACATCCGGTGGCGACGTATCTCGTTCGGGCCCAAGCGCAAGCGCCAGACCGCGGGGTACGCGCGACGCCACTACGGCATGAACACCTGGCGGCTCGAGGATCCGAAGGTCATCGTCGAGCACTTCACGGCGAGCACGACCTTCGCGAGCGCGTGGTGGACGTTCGAGGGCAACCGCATCTACAACGGCGAGAAGCCCGGCGTGTGTGCGCAATTCATCATCGACAAGGACGGGACGATCTTCCAGCTGGTGGACCTGGGGATCATCTGCCGGCACGCGGTCGGACTCAACTGGACGGCGGTCGGCATCGAGATGGTGGGAACGAGCGATCGCCAGATCATGCGCCGGGAGCGCCAGTACGAGGCGGCGCAGTGGCTTACCCTCTGGCTGATGGAGCAGTACGGGATCGATCTGGGCGACGTCATCGGGCACAGCGAGTCGCTGAACTCGCCGTTCCACCGGGAGCGGGTCGGGTCGTGGCGCTGCCTGACCCACGGCGACTGGAGTCACGTCCACATGAAGGGGTTCCGGGACGACCTCGCGGATCTCGCTCGGCAGGAGGGCGTGGATGTGGGGGACCGGGTCCATCGCGAGGCGTCGAACTGCGGTTAGTGAACAGGCGCCCCTCGGGGACCGCAAGCGCCGGGCGGTCGTACGTCGTTCGCCCGTGGGGCAGATGGCCGACCCTTCCGGTTGACCTCCGGAGGGAGGGCATGACACCTTTCCCCTAGGTCCGGTGCGTGGATCGTGCGGGACAGGTATGCCCCCTGCCGGAGGAGTGGGATGAAGGGATTCATCTGGCTGAAGGCCGACCGATACGACCAGGTCGGGTCGCAGTGGCCCAGCCCCGGGTCCGGGGATTGGGCTGATGACACTCGCGCGCTGTCCGCGCCGTACCTGTTGATGCACGGCATCGCGACCGAACTGTGGCGGGTCGAGTTCGACGGACTGCCGAGGGTCAACGCCGAGGGGATGGAGGGCCGGATGCGCCTCGATGCCCCGGTCCCCGAGTGGTCGCTGGGCGCCGCGGGCGAACTGCGACAGCGCTTCTTCGAGAACGGACGCGCGAGCTTGGCCCGAACACTGGTTGCCGTGGAGTCGACCGACTGGCCGAACGTGTTCCTGCGCGACGTGATCCTGGACTGCTCGAAGTTGGGGAAGCGGGTTGCCGCTGCAAGGTCGCCGTCCGATCTGGAGAAGGCCATCGCGATGGCCCAACCGTTGGTCCAGCGATTCTGGCCGCCGGAGAAGAAGCGCGGTCTGTTCGCCAAGAAGAAGATCGACTCGACGCGGGTATACGAGGCCCTTCGGAAGGCGTTGGAATCATCCATCGCGGCGACGGAGGAGATGATGCGGGCTGTGACGGGGACGGACGTCGTCGGCAGCACGAACACCCAGATCGGCGCGTCGTCTCGGCTGGCCAAGGCGGAACTGATGTTCGTCTCGATGCTGGCGACGTCGGTCGCTCCGGATCAGGAGGCCATGGACCGGATGCTCCAGCATTCGCGCGATCGCGCGAAGGCGATCCGCGACATCGAGGTCGGCTCCGATCACCAATCGGGTGGCTTGATCGGGTTCGGTTGGGGCGGTGGGTTCGGGTTCAGTGCGGCCGGTGCGGCTCCGATCCCGGACGTGAAGCCGGAAGGCGAGAGCGAGGTAGCGCCGGCGGCGCCGCCCGATTCGGTGATGCCGGGGCCGGTGATGGCAGCGACCGAGTGGCTCGTCGGACGGTTGGGGCTCAAGGCGGAAGTTGCCGAGGCGCTCAGGCAGGCTCAGTCGGCGGTGCCCACGTCGGCACCGGCGCCGGCGCGCGAGGCGCCGGCGCGCGAGGCGCCGGCTGCTCCGTCGTCCACCGCGGACGCCTTCTCCCTCTCCGCCAGCGGCGGGTTCTCGTCGACCTCGTCTGCGCCGGCCGCTCCGGCGCCGACGGCCCGGGCGCCCAGCGTGGTGCCGGCGGCGACCGGTTCGGGCCACATGCACAACGGTCCGGTCGGCAGCCACGATGACCTGGTCCGGCACGTCGAGACCGAGCACGGGCTGAAGGCCGGGATCTACGGAACCGTCGGGTTGAAGAGCTTGCATGAGGAGCAGCACGCGGGGGATTCACCGGAGGTCGCCAGCCCGAGCGCCGCGGCCGCTGCGGCCGATGCGACGGGCCATGCGCACAGCGGTTCGGTCGGGAGCCACGACGATCTGGTGCGCCACGTCGAGACCGAACACGGGATCAAGGCCGGAACGTACGGGACCGTGGGACTCAAGATCCTCCACGAGGAGCAGCACACTGCTCCTGTGGTCGAAGCCGTCCCGGCGCCTTCGGCGGAACCACACCCCGAACCCGAACCCGAACCACACCCCGAACCCGAACCCGAACCCGAACCCGAACCGAAGCCGGATCGAGCCGTAATTGTCGTTCCCGATTCACCCGCCGCTCTCGAGTCGGCCGGCCCGGGCCCTACCGAGCCCGCGGCGCCGGAGCGCGCAGGCTCCTCTCGTTCCTTCCCGGCACCGCTCGTCCGGCACGCGCACGACGTGCCTATCGGGAGCCACGACGATCTGGTCCGCCACATCGAAGTCATCCACGGCGTCCCCGTCGGCAAGATGGATCACGACGCGCTGCTGCACATCCACGACAGCTCGCACGCGGCCGGCTAGCGTCCCCGGCTATCCTGGCCTCGATGTCCAAGGTCCGCCCTTCGGCGCGTGCGCGTTCGTTCTCGGAGTCGGTCATCCGGGAGATGACGAGGCTGTCGAACGCCCACGGCGCGATCAACCTGTCGCAGGGCTTCCCCGACTTCGCGGCGCCCGCGGAGTTGAAGGAGGCGGCCCGGCGAGCGGTGGCCGAGGACATCAACCAGTACCCGATCACCTGGGGTTCGCTCGAGTTCCTCGCAGCGATCGCGGAGAAGTACCGTCGTTGGTACGGGATAGACGCCGATCCCGAGACGCAGATCTGCGTAACCTGCGGTTCGACCGAGGCGATGATCGCCTCGATGTTGGGGGTGCTCGATCCCGGCGACGAGGTCATCGTGTTCGAGCCCTTCTACGATGACTATGTACTTTCCTGGCCACCCGTGCAAGGATGGGCCGAGCAGGACCTGAGGAGGCCGACACGGACGCAGCAATCTACACCCGCATCAGCTCGGACGCCGAGGGACGCGAGCTCGGCGTCGACCGCCAGGAACACGACTGCCGGGCGCTCGCTGAGCGGCACGGCTGGACCGTCGGCCAGAACGCCGTCTACCAGGACAACGACATCTCGGCCGCGTCGGGCAAGCGTCGGCCGCGGTGGGAGGACCTGCTCAAGGATCTCGAGGACGGCCGGGTCCAGGCGGTCGTCGCGTACTCGTCCAGCCGCATGTACCGGCGGCCGGCCGACCTGCAGCGACTACTCGATATCGTCGAGAAGCGACGGGCCCCGATCGAGACGGTGGCGTCGGGTCGCATCGACCTGACCACCGCGGACGGCCGGATGCTCGCCGGCATCCTCGCGCAGATCGACCAGGGCGAGGTCGAGCGCGCGAGCGAGCGGCAGCGGGCGCGATGGGCGCAGCGGAAGCGGGACGGTCAGGAGGTCAACCTCGGCCGCCGGCCGTTCGGGTTCGACCGCGTCGGCAACGAGAACGCGAAGCACCTCGTGGTCAACCGCCGCGAGGCCGCCGAGGTCAAGAAGGCGGCGCGGTCGTTGATCGCGGGCGCATCCCTGTACCGGGTGACCGCATCGATGACGCTCCCGCCCCCGTACGCCAAGGCCTGGCGGCCGCAGCACCTCAAGCGGATGTTCTCGCGCGACCTGTTCGTCCGTCACGGCATCCTCACCGCCGACCAGGACACCCTAATCAAGGCGCGCCTCGCGGCGGCGCCGAGGCGGGGACGCGGTCGGCCGCCGCGCCAGTACCTGTTGAGCGGCCTCGTCCGCTGCGGGCTCTGCGGCGAGGCGTTGGGCGCAGGTTCGGGCGCGTACCGCTGCCAAACGACCGGCTGCGGTCGGGTCGGCGTCCTGACGCGGCTGGCCGACGAGGTCGTGATCGAGGAGTTGCAACGTCGTGCCCCGGCCGAGGTGCCGGTGGCCACCAACGACGAGATCCCGCGGGACGACGCGCCGATCGTGGCGGAGCTGCGGTCGGTCGAGGAGCGGATTGCCGCGTTGGCCGACGACGTGTCGTTCTCCGAAATCGTCCTCGCCCGCCGCCTCAGGGCGCTCGAGGCTCGACGCGGAGAGCTGATCGAGATGCTCGGTCGCCCGACGACCACCTCGCGGTTCGGGTGGCTGCGGCAGTGGGTAGCCGACGGCTGCCCCGAGCCTGACCCCACCGAGTTCCGCGACGACGCGCGCGAACTGATCGCGTCGGTGACGATCCAGCCGACGGCCAGACGTGGCTCGAAGATCTTCGACCCCGGCCGCGTCGAGGTCGCCTGGAGATCGTGACCATCCTGAGTAGCTCTATGCCACGAAACAGACACCCGTTCCGGGCACCTCGACCGCGAATCGGCACCGTAGACCCGCAGGGGGGTAGAACCCCCACGCGGAGCGCGAACGTGTCTTAGAGCGTTCAGGCCAGGCACGCGAAGGGGCACTTTCCTCCCATGTCCAGGGCAGTTGACGGCACCTCAGACAGCCTTCGGCTCCTCCATCGATTCAGCGAACAGGTCGACGAGGAGCTGAGGGGTGATCTCAACAATCTCCGTTGTGAAGATGTGAACCCCGCCGAAGAACATCGCTCCCCTCTCCCTCTCGAAGTCATTACGGCGGAGGCCGTGCAGAATCCCGAACTCCCCGTACGGGTATTGGACTAGCCCGCCTTTAGGCAAGAAGCGGTACAGCATCCAGGCGAACCGCCCATCGACCTCCTCGAGAACCACGTTCCCTGCCAGGCGCTCCGTAATCCCCGCCCGACCCCCTAGGAATAGCTCGCCGAAGCCGATAGCGTTTCGAGGATCCGGCTCGATGAGGTTGAGGCCGTTCACTTCGGTCATGTGGATCGTGAGTTCGCCGTAGTCAGCGCGGATCTCAATCACCGACCCCAGCCAACCACCGGTCACCTCGGGCAACTGCAACTTCACGAGTTCGATCGCCTCATCCACGAGGTCCTCGAGGTCCTGAGTTCCGGAGCGCTTTGCATCGTCGATTCGCGCCCGGTCTGCTTGGGCAGTGGCAAGCTCGGCATTTTCAACCGCCAATCGCTGATCGTGTTTGAGCGCGAGGGCGGCAAGCCGTGCGTCACGCGCCTCGCCCGACTTCGCTCGGTCGATTGTCTCCGCGACCGTGCGTGCATCCTGTGGACGGTCGCCTGGCGCCTTCGCGAGCATCCGGAGAACCACCCGCTGCACGGCGGCCGGGCCACGGCCCAATGGCTCCGGCGCTTCCTGGAGGTGTTGACGAACGAAGTCGTCCCAATCCGGACCCTGGAAGGGCGGGTGACCGGCCAGGAGTTCGTATCCAACGCATCCCAAGGAATAGAGGTCGGTCTTGAAGGTCGGACTCTCGCCCTGCAGCGTCTCCGGGGCGATGTACCGGTCGGTTCCCCATCGCTTGAAGGTCTCGCTTTGCGTACCGGCCTCGGCGTCTCGGGCAAGCCCGAAGTCTGCATGTTTCCACGCGCCATCGTGCCGGAGGATGTTGTCCGGCTTGACGTCCCTATGGATCACTGACGCCTGATGCAGCTCCTGAAGTCCCACCGAGATCTCGTGGAGGATCTCAAGCGCCTCCTCCTCAGGCAGAATGTCGCCTTGCCCGAGATGCCGCGACAAGGAGAGGGGCGCGAAGTCCATGACCAGGTGCACGCTCGCGTCCTCATCAAGCACGTCACGGACGCGGATCATGTGATGAGCAGATGCCCCACGGAGTTTCTCGGCGATCTCCTTCTCCCGGCGCAGCAGCTTGTCCGATTGTGTTGGGTCGCCCAGCGGTATGACCTTGATCGCGACCTCCTCTCGGTCGGCCGCGCGGAAACCCCGGTAGACGGTGAACTGGCTTCGACCGACGATCTCGTCGGTGATGATCCAGGCATCACCCCAGTCACCCTGAAAGCGACGCTCTCCCATGCCCCCTCCTAGGACGAAGGTTCCGCCAAGCATAGGTTGAGCTGGCAGCCGGGCTGCCTCCGCGGCAATATCAGTGGGCCGGTCCCCACGCTCAGCCACGACAATCGCGCTTGGCAGCTTCGCGATGTTCGCTGGCCTTGTCGGCCTGGTGGCCATCGTTGAGGAAGACGGTCACGGATGTTGCGGTCTTGCTTGGGCCCGACTCGGTCTCCGTCACGCGATGAGCCTAGTTCAAACCCCGCGCAACCCGGCTAGCCTTCGAGATAGCCGTCCGCCTGTCCGATGAGTCGCTCGGCCTTGGCCCAACGACGTTGCATCCGAGGCTTCACGACCTTGTCGAGCTTGCAGGAGAGGATGTGACCGATGCAGCGGCTCCACTCATTCTGGGCCTTCACGTATTCGTTGAGGGCGTCCTCGGCCTTCACGCCCGCACCGGAGATGCATTCGGGGCTCAGACTGGACGTCGGCACCCGGTCGTACGCCACCCGGACTTCCGCGACAGCGTCCGTATAGGCCGAGTAGTCCATCCCGACCGACAGCCGCGAATCTGCGTCGTGCAGCGCGGTCATCAGGGGTTCGAGCTGACTTCCGCACAGGGCGTCGATGCTCCCTACTACAACGGTCGCCGGGTCGACGGGATCAACCTGGCCGGAATCCGCCGTGACGTCCGCAAGAGCCTCGTCGGCGCGGTCCTGATCCTGAGACTGCGAGACCTTTGCTACGACGAACCCAATCGCCAAGACGGCGAGCAGCGAAAGCCCGATCAGCGGCCACCGCATGGGGCGCCTTGATTGCGGAGTGCCGGCAGGCGGCTGGGGTGGCACCGTGGTGGATAGGTCCCTCCCACAGTGTCGGCACACGATGGCCTCGTCCTGGATCTCCTCAGCGCAGAACGGGCACTTCTTCACGGACCTCTACCTCCGAGTCCGGACCACCCTAGCCCACCCTGAGCGCCGGGCGCCAAATCCCTTCCTCCCTCAAGCTCCGGGACAGTAGTCGGGTGGGTTCTTGGGGCCGATCTGGATGGGACCCTCGATCTCTGAAATCTCGCAGTTCTGGCAGTTCTGAGAGTTCTTGTCGAAGCAGCCGTATGCCCCGTCGCCGTCCGAGAGCGACGTCGTGTCGCCCAGCTCCCAGTTCATGCTCCAAACGTAGCCGTGCGCACCCAGGTCCGCGTCGGTAACGGCCGCCGGAGCGACGGACTCCTGCCCGAGTCGGAACACGTAGCCATCAGCCTGAGGGACCGTGGCCGTGTAGTCGGCGTCCCGCCGACAGCCGTGGAACATGCCCGTGGAAGGATCGAGGAAGTCCACGCGCTGGAACGTCGCGGCGCCGAGCTCTTCGCCCTCGGGGTCCGTGATGACGAGAGGTGTCGTCTCCAGGTCAGGCGTCGCGTCACACGATGCCGACAGCTGTCGCGAGGGACCGTCGAACCTCGTGAGCGACCCCCGGATGGTCACCGTCGATCCTCCGGACGCCCCTGCGCATGCTGCCGACGTCAGGGCTGCCAGGAGCAGCAGCGCCCAAGGGAGATGTTTGCTCTCCATCGCCTCTCCTTCCCGCTGGAGAAGGAATCGTATACCGATGAACCTATCTTGGGATAATCCGCATGCGGTTCCTATGGTCGTGCGCTGTGAGTCCACGACGCCGAGACCCCGGATACGATGTCCTTCACGACCTGCTGCGCCAGGTCCGACTGGAGAAGAGGCTGAGTCAAGCCGCAGTCGCCCGGAAGTTGCGACGTCCGCAGTCCTTCGTCAGCAAGTACGAGTCTGGCGAGCGCCGCTTGGACCTCGTTGAGCTTCGGCAGGTGTGCCGTGCGATCGGCGTCGGGCTTCGGTCATTCGTGCGACGCTTCGAGTCGCGGGCCTAGGAATTGGGTTCGTCAGGGCCGTCGTCGGCATCTTCGTCATTCTCCGCGCCTCCAGCGGGCGCGATTCCGAAGATGCTCGGGCCGCCGGGAAACGAACGTGTGATTCTGAACTGCTCGGCAAGGGACTGGGAGATTGAATCGCTCAGTCCCTTCAGAACCGTCACACCCGGCATGAACATCGAGGCCTGCTTCGAGAGAGTGTCTTGCAGGTCAATGAGCGGGTTGTAAGTCGGAGCAAGCATCGATGCGATCCGGACTCGCTGAGCTTCCATTTCGTCCCGCTCGCGCCGCACGAACTCTTCGACGGAGGACCGGGCGCTTGCGTCCCTCATGCCAAGGTGCCGTTGAGCAAGGTCGAGAAAGTCAGCGCCTCCTAGCTGGTAGTACTCAGTGTCTGCGTCTTCCCTCATCTCACGCACCAGTTCGGGACGAGGCCCGGTAGGTACGCCGTCGTCGTCTAGGAGCCACCAGTCTTCCTTGCGATCGTCGGTGACGAAGAGCATCGAGCCATCCCTTCGGGCGGCCTCTTCCAATAGCTCCTGCCAAATAAGGGCGTCACCGAGAGCAAGGGCGCCCTGCTTCGAAGCATCCATATAGCCGGGCGGCAGGCGAAGTTCCGTTCGCCTCTCCGCTGTTGCGCACCTCGCCAGGAACTCCGTGCTGGTTGGGGCCTGCCCCGTCCGACTCTTGAGGGTGGAATCAAGGCTTCTCCTAATCCCGTCATCGTTCTCGAGATCTGGATGGTGGTCTCTCATCTTCTTGATGCGCTCCTTGATGTGCTCGACCGACGTTTTCAGGTCGCTCTCATGCTTGTCCCAGTCGATGCGCGGGTGGTCTCGGCCCTTGAAAGGGGCCAATGTCTTTCGGGCTTGGGCGAGTGCGCCGTCGAGTGCGGCAAGGAGGTCGTCGTACGACCTCGCATGGCCACGTATCACGCGCAGGCGATTCCGCTGGTATTCCCTGCCGGCTTGGTAAGGGAGCCATAGTCGTTGCTTCACGCTGCGGAGGACCTTGAGGAACTGTTTCCGCGGCTCCTGTTGGGCAGCATAGAGTCCGAGTAGAATGGACGCATCGAGCGCAATCGTCACGTCGCCCATCTGTGCCGCCGCTAGCGGCTCGCGTGCGTAGTACTCCTCATACTCGCCGTGCATGGAGACAAGAATAGCCTCCGCTCCGCGAGCGGGCCGGGCTATCGCAGGCGGATCTGGGTGAGGCCACGGACCTGCATCGGACCTACGTTGGCAGCGTGGAACGTGGCGAGCGCAACATCAGTCTGCTCAACATCGTCCAGATTGCCCGGGCGCTAGGCGCGACTCCGGCGAGGCTGCTCAGAGACATCAAGTAGCGCGCCCCAAGCACGAACGCTGCGGGTGCCGGACGCTTACCATCTGGAGATGATTACAGCCTCGCCAGTCTCAGACTGGAGAGATCTCCAGGACCAGGTAGCCAGAATCCTGAATGAAGCCGGGCTGTCCGCCGAAGTTGACGTCACGATTCCGCTTGCCCGGGGGAAAGCCGACGTTGACATCCTCGCCGTGGAGCCCGCTGACGGTCGACGCTACACCGTCTTGTGTGAATGCAAGCATTGGGCCAGAGCCGTTGATCGAGGCGTCGTGCGAGAGTTTCGGACCGTCGTCGCGGATTCTGGCGCAAACGTCGGATACATCATTGGGTCGTCTGGATTTCAATCCGGCGCCGCTCCGGCCGCGGATCTGACGAACATCCGCTTGGTCACTTGGAGAGAGTTCCAGGATGAGTTCGAAGCGAGCTGGACGCAGAGCTATCTCGCCCCCCAGGTTGCCGAGCGATTCAATCGGCTGTTCAACTACACGGAGTACACATTCCCGCGCGTGTTCTCAGCTCTTGATGAAGTCGGCCGGGGACGCTTCGCAGCACTTCACGACAAGCACGCCCCCTTCGGCTGGTTCATGATGACGTTTACCCCGTTCGCTGCGGACTTCCTCGCCGAAGGCAAGGTGCCCGCTTTGCCGCTCAGGGGGCGTATGCCGATCGGGGAAATCGAGCATCTCCCCGACGACATCCTCGATGCCCCTGACTACCGTGGATTCTTGGAGGCGGCAACGCGACACGGAGCCTCGGCCATGGCAGAGTTCCAGGAGGTCATCGATAGGCACGTCCGAGGAGGGCGTTAGCAGTCTTGTTCAGCCGCTGACCTAATGGGCTGTCTAGGCTGGCCCGCCTGCACCTCCCGTTTCGGCGAACTGACGTAGCACCTCATCGATTCTCCATACTGGAGAGACAATCGCTATGCCCGTGTTCTGCCGGACTCGCCAGGATTCATTCACGGTCTCGTCCGAGTCACCCTCGTACACTTTCTCGTTCGCCTGCTTGTGCCCTGTATCGATGCCCAGTAGCGCCAGCGTGAGAGAGTGGAATGGCATCATCGTTCCGTTTCCGCGATCGGAACCCGGACCGATGTGGAGGAGAACGGGGGAACCGCTAAAGCCCGGAAGCGAGTGCATTTCTGCCAAGAACGCATCCACTCGCAATCCTCGCGCATCCTCGACGGGTTCTCCGGGCATCATCGCGATGTTTCCGAACCTCGCGATTGGCAGGTTCCGCTCGCGCCCGTCGTGACCAACGAAGCGACCCAGCATCACGACATCGTCTCCAACGCCAACATTCAGGTCGCGCATCCGGGTCCCGAACGTCGCGCGGTCGCCATAGAGATTGGCCCATGGCAGCGGAAGCAGATCCCACTCCTCGTCAATCTCAAGCGGCGCGGCAGCCACGTCATCGCCGCCCTCGTGACCGACGAAGGCAGACCCCGGCAGCTCGACAATCTCAGCGCCGCCGTCCAGCCGGTTGACTCGCGCGAATCGGGCCCCGCCCGCGATGGCCACATGACGGTTCGAGACCAGGAACGTGCCCCACTCACACTGAACGACGAACCCTGTGCCGCCGTACCTCGAGGATGAGTGCGCATCAGCCTCGGAGACGTACAGGAATACGACGCATCGGAAGAGCTCGTCGCGGATCCTGGGCATCCCTAACCTCCATGCCACCCGTCCGTCCCCGGTCGCGGGCACCATCCGCACCTGGACGGCGTCGCAGCACACAAGTATCGGGCACGGTCGGTGAATGCGCCAACCACGGCTGACCCCCGCCGAAGACACAAAACCCCTACTTCGCGTGGTCAGACAGGAATCATTAGGTTCCTGTACGTTCTGGAGCTTCTCGGATAGATTCGTCAAGTTACTTGACTATCTGGACGGGAGGCGGTAGAGATGACGCGGGCGATCGGTTACGCGAGGGTCAGCACCGAGGAGCAGGCTCAGAACGGGGACAGCCTGGCCGCGCAGCGACAAGCCGTGGCCGACGAGGTCGAGCGTCGGGGCTGGGAACAGCTGGCGAGCCTGGAGGACGCCGCGTCGGGCAAGAGCGTCCGCAAGCGCCCCGGACTGGCCGAGGCCCTCCGACGGTTGGAAGGCGGTGAGGCCGACGTGCTGGTTGTCGCCAAGCTCGACCGGCTCTCGCGATCGGTGCTGGACTTCGCGAACCTCACGGAGCGCGCCCGAAAGCGCGGATGGTCGCTGGTGGTCCTTGACCTTGGCATCGACCTCACGACCCCGCACGGGGAGATGATGGCCGGACTGCTCGCGGTTCTTGCGCAATGGGAGCGACGGGTCATCGGGCAGCGGATCCGCGACGTGCTGGCGCTGAAGAAAGCTCAGGGCGTCAAGCTCGGTCGGCCGCGAGCCATCCCCGACGAACTTCGGTTCCGGATCCGTGGGATGCATCGCAGCGGCCTGACACCAACCGAGATCGCCCGCTGGCTGAACGAGGAGGGCGTGCCTACGGCTCACGGTGGGACGAGATGGTACGCGTCGACGGTGCGCGGAATCGTCTCGTAGGCACCGGAAACCGAAGAGAGCGCAGAAAATCGGTCGTAGCGGGAACCCCTCCCTAGTCGCCGGACAACCACATGGGTAGGAGCCGAGATTCGGCCTGAAGTGATTCGCGTCGGGAGGCGCGTCGAGTGGTCATCAAGCGCAAGCAACACCTGGGCAACACGAACACCCTGGAAACCCACGACACCTACGGCGAGACGAACTGCCAGCTGAACGAGGTTCTTGAGGGCACAAGCGCTGGTACGACTCCCTGGCAGAGGCGAAGCACGATCTGGGCTACGACAACTGCGCTTGGCGCATAGGGGGCTCGAAGCGGTGACGAATGAAGGCGCCAGCCGCATGGCAACCACCGAGACTCTCATGCGTGACGAGTGGGCACGGGTCGACCCCAACGACATTCGCATCGTTGAATTGCTTGCCCGGGGACTGACCGACCATGAGGTCGCAAGGGAGCTTGGGACCACCCACGGCGCGGTGCGATATTCGGTTCGAAGATGCATGCTTCAGGTTGGCGCGAGGAATCGCCCCCATCTCGTGGCGAAAGCGATGAACGCGAGTGTGATTCATGCCCGCTGAGGTGCCGCCTGACACAAAGTGGCGCGCGAAATGGCGACCCGTGCTCGAAGCCCCCGACTCCCTTGCGGCACAAGGCTATCTGTCGATGGTGCGGTTTTCGGGTTTCCCACGGGATGATGCTAGCTTTGGCCCAATTCGTCGAAGGCGCTTGGCAAAGGGTCCAGCGCGGCAACCTCACAGGAGGAACCCATGCGCATCAAGGGATCGATCCTTCCGCTCGCGGTCGCCGGAGTTATGGCGATCGGGCTGGCAGTGCCCACCGCTGCGTCGGCCACCTCAGTCTGCTTCAACCAATCCGGACCTGACGGCAACAACAATGACAACGACTGGGACGGCGGGAACGGTTCAGACGTCTGGTCAGGCCTTGGAGGCAATGACACGGGCGACGGGCACGGCGGCGACGACCGAGTCTGCGGGGATTCAGGCCAGGACAACCTTGAGGGAGGGCCTGATGAAGACCGTCTCGATGGGGGGAGCGACCCAGACCACACCTTTGGCGCAGGCGGAAGCGATCCCGCCCTGCTCGGTTCTGGAGACAACGACACGTCGTCTGGAGGGGACGGCGGGGACGAGATGCACGGCAACGAAGGCAACGACATTCTTGAGGGCGACGCCGGCAACGACACCATCACCGGCAATGATGGGCCAGATAACCTGTTCGGCGGTGCCGACAACGACGACCTCACAGGTGGGCCGGGCGTCGACAACTGCACCGGTGGACCCGGGAATGACTCCTTCTTCGAATGTGAGACGACTCACGATCCGGAATAGGTAGCGCCAAGTCGAATTCCCCCTCATAGGGAAGGGAAAAGACCATGAAGAAGAGAATCAGCCTCGTCGCGGCGGCGGCCGCACTGGCCATCGTCGGACTTCAGATGCTCCTGATTCTGAGCCCCTCCGCCAGTGGGGCCTCGCACTCTGCGTACACGGAGACGAGAAGCCTTACGGGCGCGAGTCTGGCATCCGAACTTGGGCTCGCGCCGAAACAGTACGTGGGTGGAGAACCCGACGAGTACTTCAAGACTTGTGATGGAATCTTGGTCGAGGTCGGGGACAACACGGCCTTCTGCACAGCTGAGGCCACGACGGACCCCCTGGAGGCGTGGGACATCAGCCAGCGGCTTCGCGGCCACACTCCGACTGACCTGGAAATGCAGGCGCAGGCCCTGAGCCTCGAGGCCGACGAGCTCGACGAAGCCGGCAAGCATGAGGAGGCCCGGGAAATCTACAACCAGGCCGCCGACCTGCTTGAGGCGGATGCCTCGACTCCCAGCTAGCAGGTCCCGGCCAGCCACGCACGGACCCGGTTGGTGGGCCCGTGCCCGGGATAACGCGGTCGCCGACAGCCACGAGGTGGAACGCCTCCGCCACGCCCAGGCTAAGCCTGGCTCTCTTCTCTTCGGTTCTTGGCCCTACTTGGCCGAAATGCCAAATCGGACTGTGCCGGACGGCGACTTCGGACGAGCATCGTGTGAGAATCTCCTCAAAGCGTCAGCTCGGCACCCAGTCCAGTCTGAGCCTAGGGAAGGGACCTTGGCGGCATGACGCGAGCCCCTAAGAGGGACTTCCGTGAGGGGGCGTTGGATTCGGTAGGGGTGAACCTACGCGGGGGCACACCTTCGGATGCGGACGTCATCAGGGCCTCGATTGGGGAGGCGAGCCAGTTCGCCCTTGTTTTCGAGAGACACTACGACCGTGTACGCAGGTTCCTTGTCAGGCGGTTCGGTTCAGGAGTCGGTGAAGAGCTCGCGGCGGAAACCTTCGCCCAGGCGATCGCCTCCAGACAACGTTACGACCTTTCCTATCCTGACGCGGGCCCGTGGCTCTTCGGTATCGCAGCCAACCTGGCGCGGCGGCACGCTAGGGAGGAGGTTCAGCACCTGCGACTCCTCTCTGAGTTGCAGCAAGGTAGCGTGGCTATCGACCCTGGCGGCGCAATCGACATGCGGATGGATGTTGCCCGTGCCCTCGTTGCGCTGGACCCGGAGCAGAGGGAGGCTCTGCTCCTGCACGTGTGGGGCGGCTTCCCTTATGAGGATGTTGCGCGGGTGACAGGCCTCCCGATAGGGACCGTTCGGTCGAGAATCTCCCGCGGAAAAAGGCGGCTGAGGGAACTCCTGGATTCGAACGGGGCAAGTGTAGGTAGAGGCCAACGTGGAACGGTAGGTGAATCGTCGTGAGCGACGAATTCGACTTGTTGAAGAGATGGGGCGAGGGTTTGGACGTCACCCCCAGCACACAGTCGCGACGCGAAGCTAGGCAACGGATGTTCGACGCTCTAGACGGCGAGCTTCCTTCCAACGGGCCTGGGGCGTCGCGCTTGAAGCGGAATCGTCATCGACGCCGCATTCGGAAGATCACGCTGCTCGCGGCGATTGTTGGGCTTTCCCTCACAACCGCCGTGGTAGGAGCACAGCTCGACCTCTACCAGACGACGAAGGGTGAGACGGGCGAGCAGCTAAGGACGAACCTTGGGCTGAGTCCGACGCCCTTGGTTGACGGCGAACCACCACAGAGCCTCTTTGACACCTGTCAGGCTCCGGGCCAAGCAATCGTTGAAGTTCCCTCTGGAGGCGCTGTGTGCGTCGGTCGAGGTGCGGACCTGCGTGGGCAGTTCGAAGCATGGGACCTCAGTCATAGGCTCCGGGGGGACGTTCCTACGGAGGCGGAGCGCGAGGCCAAGTGGCTCCAACTTCGTGGGGCCGAGCTGGAGTACCAGGGTGACCACGAAGGTGCTATGCGCTTATATTCGCGCGCCGCTGATCTGCTGACCGGTGTAGTCGAGCCCCAGGGGCAGGTGCCGCGCGATGGTTCGACCACATCGGGAGAATGAGGTCCGAGCGATTGCCCGCTCGGCCATTCCCTACCTCGAAGGACTCTCTTTGCACGTGATGAACGCGGAATGGATGAATCATGCGCGTTGACGGGCAGCCCCACACCAAATGGCGCACTAAGTGGCGCCGACGACCGCGCGTACCCGTTGTGCTGCAACGTGTTTCATTGTCCATGAGTTTGCATCCGACTCCTGCCGCGTGCCAAAATTGGGGAAAGCGACGACTTGCCCAGGATGAAGAAGGAGATGGCCTAGACGGGAACCCGCCTCGTCTCGGCGCGATGAGAGATGAAGAGAGAAGAACCCGAAGGGAGGGAACTCAATGGCCGAATACCGAAAGAAGAGGGGAAGCGACACCTGGCACTTCTGCTCAAACTGCAGCAACTGGCCCCTCTCGGACTACGTCTCGAGCGACACGAAGCCGACATCGGGCGAGTTCGACAACGAGTGCCTTGCGAAACGAGAGGCCGGCAACTGTTCATAGCTTGGGACTGAATCCGAGAGACACCGACGAGCTCAAGGGGGCTTAGGGAATGACCGAACAATCGAAAGAGTCACTTCCTGCGCCGTCAGGCGACAGGGCTCTCCGTGCCGTCTGGACTGCAGCACTCGTCGTTCTCGCGGTGCTGGGCGTGGGGATGCTCGTGACTGGAGTCATTCTGGGCATGGCAGACAAGGACACCACAGCCGTCTGGACGGCCTTCGGAACGCTCGTTGGCGCGATGGTCGGCCTCGTTGGTGGTTCGGCGGTCTCGACTGCGGGCCCAACGAAGTAGAGACTCGGCGCCGAACTTCGTGGCGGATCCAGCGCACGTCGGAGCGCCCTCGCCGCCTTCATGTCATTGAATCCAGAGGGGGGAAACAGCATGGCAGTCTTCCTGGTCACATTCCTCGATGGAACGAAGAGCGACTTTGCCGTCGAGGAAGTCGAGGCGGACAAGTACACGGAGAAGGATGGGACAGTGGACTTCTTCTCCGACAGGGTTGGGCAGATCGCAACCTACAAGGGAGTAACGAAGGTAGAGCGCAAGACAACCTAGGGAACCACCCGACCTCCGAGGTTCGGAAGAATCGGAGGCGGATGCTGCGGTCCAGGCATCGTCCACGGATTCGAAAGGATCGCAAGTGGAACCAGCGCAGTACCTGCTACTCAAGGACATGATCGCGGCGGAGGAGAAGGCTCCCAGCAATCCATTCGTGGTTGTCGACACGTTCGGATCCGGCACATTCCTCAGTCACCCTGGGTGGGGAAACCCGGAGGTCGAGGCCGAGTCCGTCAACGTGGTGTATGAGTCCCACCGCTTCATCCTTGATCCTCAGCTCGCCTCGCTGAGCGCCTTCACCTCCTCGGCCTCCCCTTCGATCACATCGAGCCGTGCCTTCGCAAGCGACTCGACGCTCATGTAACGCCTGGCGACCATCCACTCGTCGTTCTGCTCGCAAAGAACCATGCCGACCAACCTGATGACGGCTTCGCGGTTCGGGAAGATCCCGACGACGTCGGTTCGCCTTCTGATCTCCCGGTTGAGGCGCTCCTGCGGGTTGTTCGACCAGATCTGGCGCCAGTGCGACGAGGGAAAGGCGCGGAAGGCCAGGATCTCTGACTCGGCTTCTTGCAGCATCACCGCCGCCTCGGGGAACTGGGCCGCCATCTGCTCACACACCCTGGCGAACTGCGCCAGGACCGCTTCCGCATCGGGCTGGGCGAAGATCGAGCCGACGAGTGCTTTGACGAACGGGCCGGCGGCCTTGGGCACCCGGGTGAGCAGGTTTCTCATGAAGTGCGTGCGACACCTTTGCCAGGCAGCTCCCGGAAGCGACGCCCCGATCGCGCCGACCAGCCCCGGATGCGCGTCGGAGATCACCAGGGAAACACCGGAAAGACCCCGGGCCACCAGGCCCCTGCAGAAGGAGAGCCAGCCGGCCCCGTCTTCGGAAGTGACCAGGTCAAGGCCCAAGATCTCGCGGTAGCCGTCGGCATTGACGCCGGTTGCGATCACCCCGGCGACCGAGACCACGCGCCCGCCTTCACGCACCTTGAGCGACAGCGCGTCCATCCAGACATAGGTGTAGGGACCGTCCAGGGGCCGTGAGCGGAACGCCTCGACGGCCTCGTCCAGTTCTGCTGCCATCTCGGAGACACGCGACTTGGAGATCCGCTCGATCCCGAGCGTTTTCACCAGGCCCTCGATGCGCCGGGTCGACACGCCGCGCACGTAGGCTTCAGCGACGACCGAGACGAAGGCACGTTCAGCTCGCCTTCTGGGCTCGAGCAACCAGTCGGGGTAGTAGGAACCTTCCCGCAGCTTGGGCACGGCGAGCGCGATCGTGCCGGCCCGCGTGTCCCAGGCGCGCTCCCGGTAGCCGTTTCGCCGGTTCACCCGCTCGTTCGAGCGTTCCCCGTAGTCGGCTCCGCAGAGCACGTCGGCTTCGGCAGACATCACCGTCTCGGTGAAAACCTTCACCATGTCTTGAAGCAGATCGGGATCCGCCTCCAGGAGTTGCTTGCGAAGCCAGCTCAAAGCGTCCATGTTGTCCTTGACCATCGTTTCTCCTTCCGAGTGCCTAGTAGTTCTCGTAAGGATGAAGCGGTGGTCTTCTCGTTCAAGGACCCCAAGGCCCTGGCTCGTACACCACTGGAACGGACGCTACTGAGGTCGACATGTCGGATGTCCGGTCGTTTCACGACGAAGGCTCTGTTCGAGTGAGCATGTACGACGAGAAGGCGCACGCGCTTAGCTACGAGGTCACGAACGAGGGGCGCCTCGCTGTGATCGAAGAGGAATAGAGGTGGTTCCGCGATTCTCGCCCTTATCGGTCCACGAGGTCGGCGTCGAAGCGCCGCGGTGCGCATCGCGATCGTCGAGCGCGCAGCAATCCACACCGGGCCCGCCGAGGAGCACATCCGTACCCCCCGCCGACGCTGCAAAGCTTCGGGCACGCCGGGGGCCGGAAAAGAAGAACCGGGGTGGTCCACGTTCTGGCGCCGCCCCGGCTCTTGGGCCCCTTGGGAGGGGGAATATGGGCACGGGGCTGACTCCGTCAGCATCCCCAATGCGTTTGCCTGAATTCTTGCTGCGAATCCTCAGCCGCAAGTACCCCCAAGGTCAAGATTCCATCAAGCCGCGCTTCTCACACGGCGACGCCCGCAGTCGAGGGATGGGCTGAACTCCACTGCCCTACTCCGTGCGCTGGGCCTCCGAACACTCCGCGCAGTCGGAGCACGTACGGGCACCGTCGTTCTCCTTGCGCAGTTTGCCCATGTGGAAGCCCGCATGTCCGCACCACAGGCAGTCGCTCACCGCTCGTCCCCCGTACGCTGGTGGGGCGGAGTCTAGGCCGTACCCCGTTGCACCGCAAGGCGGGGCCGCGTCACCCCCGTGTGTCACACGAAGCACCCTCTCGGGGTACCTACAGGCATGCGACGGGAAGGCGACGGATCGCGAGGAAGTTCCGAGGCGACACGCTCGGGACACATCTCGTGCCTGATTCGCGCGGAATCGTTCCCGGGCATGTGTCACGCGATTCCGATCCGGGCGTGCGAGCGAATCCGTCTCGTCACGCCAAGACTGCGACACCGGCTGCTCCGGAGGCAGCAGGGACACCCTTGCTCTTGCAGGGGATGCGTCGTGGCAGTTCCCCACGATACGGTCATGTATCATTGTCTTATCGGGTGTGGACGCCCCGATGTTCGGTGAGCTAGACCGCTCTGGACAGGACCGGATTAGTGTCCGCCTGTCGAGAGCGAGGAGGCTCACGATGAAAACGCTGGAACGGCGCCCGACGGTCGATGAACTCGAGGCGCATCTGGAAGCCGATGCCCTCTATCTGTACCCCGTCGTGGATGGCCGAACGCCTCCCGAGGTGCGCATCGGGCGCGACGACCTCGAAACCTGGTTCAACGCGAGTGAGTACGACGTTCCGGAACCGCTCCGCGCCGCGGTGCGACGCATCGCATTCCCGCGTCCAGAACGGGACGTGATTGTGGTCACGAACCGCGATCTTGGTGAACTGCGCGATGAGGCGATCGTGGCGGTCCTGGCCTTCAACGATCCGCCCACGCTCTACCACCAGGGCGGCTACGTGGCGGAGGTCTACGCGACCGAGGATCACACGCACACCATCCGGGTCCTTGATACAACGCGGATGCGCGACCGGCTCTCTGAAGTCGCGGCCTGGCGGAAGCGATCGGGCGACGGGCTCGTGCCCACCAAACCCGACCTCGACGCCGCCAAGGTGCTCTTGACGACGCCCTCCTTGCGACTCCCCCCGCTCGCGGCGATCACCGAGATCCCGGTTCTGCGTTCGGACGGCAAGTTCACGACGCGGATGGGGTACGACCGGCTGGCGCGCGTGTACTTCGCCCCGTCGACCGAGCTCGGCCGATTCGACGTTCCTGAACACGTCACCCGAGATGACGTAGTCCACGCGCTCCGCCTACTCGACCAGATGATCGGCGAGTTTCCGTTCGTGGAGCGTTCGGACAAGGTCAACACGCTCGCCTTCATGCTGACCCCCATGCTGCGACCGGTTATCAAAGGGCCCACGCCGATGGCAGCGATCTCGGCCCCGAAGCCGGGAACGGGCAAGACACTCCTCGTCGAGTCGATTGTGCGGATGCTCGTCGGCAAGGCTCCGCCGGTCCTTCGTCTGAGCACGGACGAGAACGAGGTCGAGAAGCGCATCACGGCCCACCTCAGGAAGGGCCCGCAGTTCTCGTTTCTCGACAACGTGCCCACCGGAGCGATGTTCGACTCCGCCGCGGTCGCGGCGGTACTCACCTCGACGCTATGGTCGGGCCGCGTGATCATGTCCTCCCAGATGCCCGACCTACCAAACGCGGCGACGTGGGTAGCCACTGGGAACAACCTCACGCTGGGGCCGGAGATCGCGCGGCGTTGCTTCCTCATCGAACTTGATGCCCAGGTGGAGAACCCCGAGGACCGCGAGTTCGATATCGACCTCCAGAACTGGGTCCCAGAACACCGGCGAGAGCTGCTCCGGGCCGTGATGGTGCTCATCCTTGCCTGGACCGATCGGAACATGCCGCTGGCAAGCGGCCCGAATCTCGGCTCCTTTGAGGACTGGTGCGCCGTCGTCGGCGGGGTGATCGAAACGGTGGGCGACATCACCGGCGTCCAGTTCCCCTTCCTGGGCAACGAGGGCCGAAAGCGCGGGGAGATGACTGCCGACGTCAACGACGAGCGGGCCTATTGGCTCCGAGCGATCTACGACGTGCTCGGGGACGATGGGTGGACCGTCAGAGAACTCTTCGCGTCGACGCGAGGTGGTTCGGCGGCGATGCTCCAAGCGCTCCCGGTCGACCCCAGCGAGCCGGGGTCCGCCAAAGCGTTCGGCTACGAGTGCAGGTCCGCCGCCAAGGCCCCGTGCGGCGGATTCCGGCTCGAGAACATCGAGAAGAACACTCACCGGGGCGGAACCGTCTGGCGGGTCGTCGGGCTGAAGGGGGCGTAGGAAACCATGGAACCATGGAACTACGAACCCTTCCTGCATAGACACTGAGTGGGGCCATGTCGTAGTACGACCTATTCCCTAGCGATATTGTTCCAGTGGTTCCATGGTTCCGCAGTCGGCTGGCAGGGGCTAGGAACCCCAACCGACCTTGACGCGGCTCGGATGAAGGCGAATACCCTGAACTCGGCCCGATCGACGATCACGGTTGCACCCAGATCAATCGCGACGTTGGGCTCGGCTATCATCGGCCCATGTCGTTGCAAATCTCGAACCGGGCGGCGTCGTTCACGGAGTCGGTCATCCGAGAAATGACTCGACTAGCGCACCAACACGACGCAATCAATCTGTCCCAGGGTTATCCGGACTTTCCGGCGCCCGAGGAACTCAAAAAGGCCGCGCGGGCGGCTATCACAGCTGACATCAACCAGTACCCGATCACCTGGGGATCCCGTGCATTCCTCGAGGCGATCGCCGAGGCGTACCGGCGCTGGTACGGGATGGAGGTCGACCCCGAGACGCAGATCTGCGTGACATGCGGTTCGACCGAGGCGATGGTGGCCTCGATGCTGGGCGTGCTGGACCCGGGTGACGAGGTCTTACTTTTTAGTCCCTTTTACGAGAACTACGGGCCGGACACGATCCTGTCGGGGGCGCAGCCGCGTCTGGTGGCCATGCGGCCGCCGGAGTGGCGGTTCGACGAGGCCGAACTGCGCGCCGCGTTCAGCGACCGGACCCGCGGCATCGTCATCAACACGCCGAACAACCCGACCGGCAAGGTGTTTTCCCGCCGGGAGCTGGAGCTGATCGCCGAGCTGTGCCAGCGCTTCGACGTGATCGTGTTCACCGATGAGATCTACGAGCACATCACCTACGACGGAGCGGTGCACATCCCCCCGGCGACCGTTCCCGGGCTCGAGGACCGGACCGTCACGATCAGTGCCCTGTCCAAGACCTACGCGGTGACCGGCTGGCGGATCGGATGGGCCGTTGCCCCGGCCGCCCTGATGGCAGGGATCCGCCCCGTCCACGACTTCCTGACCGTGGCAGCCCCTGCGCCGCTTCAGGAGGCCGGCATCGTCGCGCTCGGGTTCCCGGACGCGTTCTACGAGACGCAAGCGCTCGAATATCGCGCTCGTCGCGATCTGCTCCTTTCGATCCTGGAAGAGACCGGGTTCGCCGTCGCGACGCCGCCCCTCGGCGCGTACTACATCATGGCCGACTGCTCGCACCTCGGGTTCGCCGACGATACGGCGGCAGCGATGCATCTGGTGGAGCAGGTCGGGGTCGCCGCCGTCCCGGGTTCCTCGTTCTTCCAGGACGAACGTCTTGGGCACAACATCCTGCGCTTCGCGTTCCCGAAGAAGCTGGAGACGCTCGAGGCCGCCGGCGAACGCCTGCGGGCGATGTCGCGCTAGCCGCCCTTCTTGGAGGTGGCAGGGGAGTAGGCGGACGCATCGTTGTCGGCCTCTTCCCGCAGACGCGCGCGGAATCGGTAGGTGCCGTGTCCTGCCTTCGTCCGGTAGGTGCCTTCGGTGTCGGTGGTGCCGTTCCTCCAGGTCTTCCAGCTGTTCGCCCCCGGTACCTTCACCTGGACGTCGTGGACGAAGCCGGCGTCGGTGGGCTCCGTGCCCCAGGTCACGTCGAACTTCCGCCCGTTCTTCGTCACGCTCGGGAGGGGCACCTTGATCGAGCCGGTCATCTGCACGGGGTGGATCGTGCACCGGTACGCGAACGATCCGGCGTCCGGGAAGGTCGCGCCGAAGACGTCTCCGGTGCTCGAGAGGCCGGAATCGAACAGGCCCATGCCGCTCGAGTCGGTCGCGGTGTGCTGGATCGGCACGCCGAACTCCCAGAGGATGCCCTCGCCCGCGTCGATGGTCGGCGAGGAGGGGGTGAAGCTGAAGCTCGCGACGGCGATCCTGGACCCGGCGTTGACCACGGGGACGCACGGCGACACATCCGACGAGGACGTCGAAGACTGGATGACCGTCGCGAATTGCTGGATCACCGCGGCGTCGGTCGTGAGCTCTTCGAACGGTCCGTTCCCAGAGCCATCAGAGAGGAGAGGGAAGGTGCCTGCGTAGGTCTTCGCTTCGCCGCACGCCGGCGACGTGTAGGCGTCGATCTCGAAGGTGGTGTTCGGCGAGGCGTTGAGACTCAGGCGGCCGGCGACGTACAGATCGGTCCCGGCGGCGATGGCCGTGTCCAGGATGGGGTCGGGCTGGCTGGATGTCGTGATCGAGCCGCCGGTGTTCGCGAAGATGGAGTTCCGCCGGATGAGGTTGTCGTCCGAGGCGAACTCGACGAAGATCCCTGCGTCGCCGTTGTTCGCGATCTGGTTGCCCGCGGCCGTGGTCGCACCGCCGACCGTGTTGCCGTCGGAGTTGGCTTGGAACTTTACGCCGGCGATGGAGTTCCCGAGCGCCGCCCCCGTCGCGCTGAGTCCGATCCGGTTGCCTTGGATCATCGTTCCCTGGACGCCGTTCGCCGTGAAGATCCCGTGCCCTTGATTCCCGGAGACGACGTTGCCCGCCCCGGCCGCCGTTCCCCCGATCGTGGTGTTGTCGGCGTCGGTGATCAGGACGCCGACGATCGAGTTGGCGCGCGCCGCCGTTCCGGCCGCGTCGGTCCCGATGTAGTTCCCCTGGATGGTGTTCATCGCGGACGCGTCGTTCGAGACCTCCGCGCCGTAGGCGTTCCCCGAGAGGACGTTGCGCTCGGCGGACGTCGTGCCACCGACCACGTTGTTGCTCGCGGTGAAGACGTGAACACCGGCGAGGTTCGGCGTGGTCGTCGTGCCGTCGGGCGCGAGCCCGAGGTAGTTGCCGGTCACCGTGTTGCCGTCCGTTGCTACGAGGATGGCGTCCTGGTCGAAGTTCCCGACGGACAGTCCCTTGATCGTGCTCCCGTCGGAGCCGGCGCCGAATACGAAGCCGTAGGCGCCGGTTGTGGCCGCTCCGTCGACCTGGACGACGGGCGCCGGGCCGGCGCCGAAGTCGGGCTCGGTCGTTCCGTCGATCGTTACCGGGTCGGCTATCGCGGAGAGGGACGTTGCGAGGGCGATCGCGTGCGGGCCCGTGCCGGCGATGTTGAAGGAGATCGTGTCCGCGCCCGGGTTGGCGTTCGCGCTGGTGATCGCTGCGCGGAGCGAGCCGGCTCCAGCATCCGCGGTGGTGGTGACGGGGTAGTCGATCACAGCCCGCGCCGGCGTCGTCACAGCCAGCGCTCCGCCGATCAGAGCAAGCGTCACCGCGAAGCGGACGGTCGTCCGGCGAGACCAGCGGTTCTGGATGCGGTTCCTCCCTCTGGGTGCACGCTCCGGTTTGGTCGGATCAGCGCCTGGTCGAGTCTACGCCAGGTGTGTGCGGAGCGTCGGGACAGGGTCCTAAGCGGGAGAGGCTCAGTCGCCGATGGCCTGCACGATCCGGTCGATGCGGTAGCCGCTGCCGGTCGAGTAGGCGTAGAAGATCAGCGACGGGTACTTCCTGCACTGCGCTCGCGGCTCGCACTGCCGGTAGATGAAGCTGCACTTGGTGCCACTGCATCCGCTCAATAACAGTCCCTTCGAGTAGCTGCTCGGGATCGCGAATAGGTCGTCGACAGCCGACGCGTTGGCGACGTCGAGGGCGTCCGAGCGCGAGCCGGCACGCCAGGCGGTCAGGAGCGCCTGCGCGGCCGCCTCGGGGGTCGAGGGGTCGGCAGAGAGCGCCACGCCTGGGATCCCGCTCGTCTTCGTCCAGGGCTTCGTGGTCGGGTGCCCGCTCACGGCGTAGGTGACCTTCGCGGCTTCGCATCCCTGCTGCGCGGCGATCGTTTGCTTGACGGTGCCGGTCAGCTTCGTCGCGGTCCACTTGCCGTCCTTCATCGCGGCCCTCGAGACGCGCAGGAAGACGGTCGTGTGTGACGGGATCGCCGCAGCGTTGCAGGTGGAGCCGAAGTTCGCGGTGGCGTCTCCCTTGTAGGCGGCGGCGTTCCGTTGGAGCACGATCGTCGGTTCGGTACCCATCGTGACGTCGCATGCCCCGTCCTTGCAGTGTGGGTCGAAGTGGAAGACGTAGTGATAGGTGGTGCCCTCCAGACTCGACGTGCTGGCGGACTTCACGCGGTAGTCGAGCTGCCAGGACTCGCGAAGTCGGGCATCTGCGAGCTTCGGCCCGGTCCCTTGGGACCCGGTCGGGGGGGAGTCCGATGGCGACGGTAACGCCGATGGGCTCGGCGCCGCCGATGGAGAGGCCACGACATCCTCGCCGGCGCCCCGGGTGAGCAGGAGGACCCCGACGATCGCGATGCCGACCAAGATGAGCGCGCCGATGATCAGCACCGGGCCCTTGTTCCCTGTCGGTGGCGGCGTCGGTGGAGCTCCCACGGACTCGCCCGTCGGGGTGGGAAGCGGTTGCGCGGCTTCGGTGGCGCTCGCGACCGGTTCGACCTCGTCCGCGCGGGTGCCGCACTTGCGGCAGAATCGGTCGCCCTCGTGGAGGGGGGAACCGCACCGGCCGCAGAACGACGCCATGGGCCGAGCATCGACCGGATGGCAGGGCCGCGTCAAATCGGGGGCCGGCGCGACCGCGCCGGCCCCCGGCTACTCAGGCCGCGGGTTTCTTGCGTCGCAGGAGCGTTTTCGCTCGGACGATGTCGGGGTCCCGGGGATCCAGCGGCAGTGGCTCGCCGCCGCCCTCGAACCAGCGGTTGCGTTGAGGTTTGCGTTCCCTCTTGATCTGGATGCGTTTCATGACACTCCTCCGGTCGGTCGATGGAGTGCGTTGCTCGGTGGTGATGCGTTTCGCCGGGCGGAGGGTGATGAGGGTCCCTGCGGGAGGCGAGGGTGCCGAGCGACGCGTCGGCTGGGTTAGGCGTAGAGGCGCGGGAGCGCCGGGCATACGCCCTGGGCCGTGATGGCCGGAGTGACCAGGAAGGACGGCCGGCCGGCAGCGCCCAGCATGAGATGCCACATGCGCATCTCGGGCGCTGCCTGCACGTTCCGCCGTTCGTTCGCCATGACTTCTTCTGGCTTCCTTCTGGTCGTGTCACTACCAAGGTACCGCACGGCCGCTGGTTCGGCCTGCCGTGCAGACCTCTTGTGCCCGAATCTCAACATCCGCGTGCCTGCCGGCTCGCGCCTCGTACACTGGGGGGTGCCGCGAGCGCCCGTTCGCGGCCGTTCCCATCGATCCGAGGAGCTGCTCTTCCCATGCCCGAACGCACCGACCGCCGAAATGTGGCTATCGTCGCGCACGTCGACCATGGCAAGACGACGCTGGTCGACGCCATGCTCTGGCAGTCCGGCGCGTTCCGCGAGAACGAGGACGTGGATGAGCGCGTCATGGACTCGATGGACCTCGAGCGCGAGAAGGGCATCACGATCCTGGCCAAGAACACCGCCGTCCGCCACGGCGACATGAAGATCAACATCATCGACACGCCCGGCCACGCGGACTTCGGCGGCGAGGTCGAACGCGGCCTGACGATGGTCGACGGTGTGCTGCTGCTCGTCGACGCGAGCGAAGGGCCACTGCCGCAGACGCGGTTCGTGTTGCGGAAAGCCCTGGAGGCCAAGCTCCCGGTGATCCTGATCGTGAACAAGATCGACCGGCCGGACGCGCGCATCGCCGAGGTCGTCCACGAGGTCGAGGAGCTGTTCCTGGATCTGGACGCCGACGAGCATCAGATCGCGTTTCCGATCCTGTACACGAACGCCCGGGTGGGGACGGCCGGGCCGGCGCCAGACGCGCAGGCCGCCGACCTAGAGCCGCTCTTCGAGGCGATCGTCCAGCACATCCCGGCGCCGACCTACGACGAGGGTCATCCGCTGCAGGCGCAGGTCACCAACCTCGACGCATCGCCGTACGTCGGGCGGCTCGCGCTCTGCCGAGTGCATCACGGGACCATCACGCGCGGGCAGACCGTGGCCTGGTGCAGAGCGGACGGCACCGTCGAGCAGGCCAAGATCACCGAGCTGTTCGTGGCCGAGTCGCTGGATCGGGTCGAGGCCGAGGAAGCCGGACCGGGCGAGATCATCGCGGTCGCCGGCATGGAGGACATCACGATCGGCGAGACGTTGGCCGATCCCGACGACCCACGTCCCCTGCCCGTCATCACGATCGACGAACCGAGCCTGTCCATGACGATCGGCATCAACACCGCACCGCTCGCCGGCAAGGAGGGCGACAAGGTGACCGCGCGGCTCGTGAAGGGACGGCTGGACCAGGAATTGGTCGGCAACGTCTCGATCCGCGTGCTCGACACTGCCGACCCGACCGCGTGGGAGGTCCAGGGACGCGGCGAGCTGCAGCTGGCGGTGCTGGTCGAGATGATGCGCCGCGAGGGGTTCGAACTCACCGTCGGCAAGCCGCAGGTCGTGACCCGCGAGATCGACGGCAAGAAGCACGAGCCGGTGGAACGCGTCAGCGTCGATCTTCCGGAGGACTACCTCGGCGTCGTCACGCAGCTCATGGCCTTGCGCAAGGGCCGGATGGAGCAGATGGTCAACCACGGCACGGGCTGGGTCCGGATGGAGTACGGGGTGCCCGCCCGCGGCCTGATCGGGTTCCGCACGGAGTTCCTCACCGAGACCCGCGGGACCGGCATCCTGCACCACGTGTTCGAGGGGTACGAGCCGTGGATGGGGGACCTGCGGACCCGTCCGACCGGTTCGCTCGTCGCCGACCGAAGCGGCCCAACCACCGCGTTCGCCCTGCTCAACCTGCAGGAACGAGGGTTGATGTTCATCGGGCCAGGGACCGAGGTCTACGAGGGGATGATCGTCGGCGAGAACGCACGCAGCGAGGACATGGACGTGAACGCGACGAAGGAGAAGAAGCTGACCAACATGCGGGCGGCCGCGTCCGACGAGACCGTTCGTCTGATCCCGCATGTCGCGCTCTCATTGGAACAGGCCCTCGAGTTCATCCGTGAGGACGAATGCGCGGAGGTCACGCCGCAGTCCGTTCGTCTCCGCAAGGTGGTCCTGGATCAGAACGCGCGCGCGAAGGTCGCGAAGGGCCGCAAGGGCGAGGACTAGATGCGGTCGGGGAACGCGACCGACGCCGCGTGCGGTCGCAGGCAGTGGATGCTGGCCATCGACTGGTCGTAGGCGCCCATGTTCATCACTGCCACGATGTCGCCCTCCTGCACGTCCGGGAGTGGCACATCCTCACCCCAGAGGTCCGGTCCCTCGTTGATGTTTCCGCTGACCGTGTAGTTGGCGACCGGCGCGCCGTTCGGGTCGCGGCACGCGACGATCGTCCGCGGGGTCTCGTACACGAAGTGGTCCGGGCCGACGTTGAACCCGGCATCGCACCCGGCGAACGGAACGCCGAGCCGGTCCTCCACCGTCACGATCTCCATCAGCAGCACCCCCGAGCGCTTCGCGTGGAAGTCGCCGGGTTCGCCGGCGAGCGTGACACCGAGCGGACCGAGGTGCTCGGTCATCACCCGTGCGTACGCATCGACGTCGAGTGGTTCGTCACCCTCGCGCTGCACGACGCCGAGACCTCCGCCCATGTTGATCTCATCGATCGGGCATCCTTGCTCCAGGAGCCACGCCGTCATCTCCGCGACCCGCTGAACCGCGATGGCGATGTCGGGGAGCGCCGACGTCGGCACCATGTACCCGACGTGGAAATGAACGCGGTCGATGACCAGGTCGTACTCGTTCGCCGCCGTGAGCGCCTCTTCCAGCTGCTCGGCGTAGACGCCGAACTTCGTCGGCTTGTCCGATGCGTAGAGCGACTTGACGTTCGCGGCGTACTTCGCGCCCGCGCGCGGGTTGACCCGGATGCCGATGCGGGTGCCGGGCGCGCGCCGTCCGTACCGGCGGATCTGCGTGAGCAGATCCAGGTTCATGTGGACGCCGTGCTCGAGGATGACGTCGAGGTCCCGGTCCGACACGTTGGTGCCGGTGTAGCTGATCTCGTCGGGTTCCCAACCGTGCTTGATCGCGTGCAGCACCTCGCCGGGCGAGCACACGTCCATCCCGATGCTCTCCGGTGAGCCCGGTTCGCCGAGGGACCGCAGGTAGGCCATCGTCGCGGGCTCGCGGTTGGCTTTCAGGGCGTAGCGCAGGATGAACGGCTGGTCGAGGTGGGCGAACGCATCTTGCAGGCTGCGCGCCTGCTCCCCGATATGCGCGAGGTCATAAGCGAACAACGGGGTGCCGTGCTCCCGAGCGAGCGCTTCGGCGTCGCGCCCGGCGATGTGCAACCGTCCGTCGCGCACGTCGAGGCCGGGTCGTTCCCACCACATGGCAGCGAGTCTATCCGGGAGCGCGTGTCCGGCGGTCAGGCGGTGCGATGGGCAGGCCCGGTCAAGCGTCCGGGCGCCACACGAAGCCGTCGCCCTCGCGATCGACGCGGCCGAAGGGCACCTCGAAGTGGGCCGTCGCGATCCTCCAGCCCTTCGCCATCGCATCCTCGAGCATCGCTGCCCGCACGGCACTCGCTGCTTGCGGCTCGAAGTCCGAGGTTCCCCACCACCCCGGGCCGATGAACAGCGCGGGATGGTTGAAGGTGTCGGCCGAGATCATGAGCGGGTCGGTCCTCGTGCCATCTCTGGCGCCGTCGATGAGCAACACCTGGTGGCCGGGAGTGTGGCCGGGGAGATGGCGCAGATGCAGGTCCGATGCGATGTCCTTGTCGCCATCCAGGAACTCGAGCTGTCCGGCCGCTTCCAACGGTTCGAGGGTCCGGCGCAGGATGTCCAGGTCCTCTGGGTCCTCGCCGTGCAGGATGTCCCAGTCTGCCCGCTGCAACAGGTACCGGGCGTTGGGGAACATCGGGGCGCCGGCTTCGCCGACCGTCCAGCCGAGGTGGTCGTCGTGCACGTGGCTGATGACCACGGTGTCGATCTCGCCGGGTTCGACCCCAGCATCGGCGAGGTCGTCGGGGAGCCGTCCTTCCGTGCTCGACCATGCGAACGCGGGCGCCGTTCTCGGTCCGATCCCCGTGTCGAAGAGGAGGGTCCGCCCGCCTCCGCGGACCAGGAAGCAGTGCCCGTGCAGCTGCCACATCCCGTCCTCGCGCCAGGTCTCGGGATGCTCCGCGCGCATCCGAACCCAGATCTCCTCGGGAACAGGCGGGAACGAGTCCTCGGTGGAGTCCTCCGAAGCGAATACTGCGTCGCAGAGCGCGACGACCTCGTGGTTCCCGACATGTGTGGACCCGTGTGGCATCGGGCCGAGCCTATCCGACCGAGCGACGGCGCCACGGGACCCTGTGCTAGCGTTCGGAGCCCGGAATCCGCGGAAGCATGGACGACGCCACCGACGCCCCTCTCGACGAGTTCTCCGCCCCCGCGCCGACGCTGACGATCGCGGACGCGCAGGAGGTCGCGGAGCGCTATTTCGGCGTGTCCGGGGGGGCGAAGCCGCTGGTCAGTGAGCGGGACCAGAACTTCCGGATCACCGATGCCGACGGGCAGTCGTTCGTCCTGAAGGTGGCGAACCATGCCGAGTCCCACGCAGTCACCGAGTTGCAGGTCCAAGCGCTGCTGCACATCGCGCGCGTCGACCCGTCGCTGCCGGTCCCGTCGGTGCATCTGACGCTGGAAGCAACCCCGCTCGCCGAGATCGAGGCGCCGGACGGCCGAACGCATGCTGTCCGGATGGTGTCGTACCTCGATGGCGCCCCTCGCGAACCGTGGGAGCTCGACGAGCCGTCGCTGCGCGCGATCGGCGGGTGCGGCGCGCGGCTGGGGTGGGCGCTGCGCGGGTTCTTCCACCCGGCGGCCGGCCGTTCCCTGATCTGGGATCCGCAACGGGCCGGCGACCTCGTCGCGAACCTGGACGTGATCGACGATCGCGAGCGCAGGGTGCTGGCGGCAGACGCCCTCACCAGTTTCGAGGAACGCGTTCAGCCGGCGCTGCCGGGCCTCCGGGCTCAGATCATCCACTGTGATCTGCACGCGGAGAACGCAGTGATGGCGGCGGACGGTTCGCCGGAGGTCGCCGGCATCATCGATTTCGGCGACATGGTTTTCGCACCGCTGATCTGCGATCTGGCAGTCACGGTCGCCTCCTTGATGTACGGCCGCTCGGACCCCTTCGAGGCGGCTACGGCGATCTGCGCGGGGTACAGCGAGATCCAGCGGTTGGAAGATGTCGAGATCGAGCTGCTCCCCGACCTGGTCCGCGCACGCGCCGCCGCCACGGTCTTGATCGGCGGGCGGCGGGCGAGGGAACAGCCCGAGAACCGTGAGTACATCCTCGAATGGGATGCGTTCGCCCGGGATGTCTTGCGGCTCTTCGATGAAGTGGGGATGGACGAGGTACGGCGCCGGTTCCGAGAGATGTTCGAGGACCGGGGCGCCGGAACGGTGACGGTCGCCGCCGGCGATGCGGGCGACGATGCGAAGCTGCTGGAGCGCCGGCGCGCCGTCATGGGGGATTGGTCGCCCTTGTCCTACGACGCTCCGTTGCACCTGGTCCGGGGCGAGGGGGTGTGGCTCTACGACGCCGAAGGCCGGGCGTACCTGGACGCGTACAACAACGTGCCCGTGGCCGGACATTCGCACCCGCGGGTGGTCCAGGCGCTCACGCGGCAAGCAGGGTTGCTCAACACGAACACCCGTTACCTCGGAGGAACGGTGGTCGAGCTCGCGGAGCGCCTGACGGCGACGATGCCCGATGGATTGGACACCGTCCTATTCGTGAACTCGGGGAGCGAGGCGAACGATACCGCGTGGCGCCTGGCGCGCGAGGCCACGCAGAATGCCGGCGCCATCGTCACCGACTTCGCGTACCACGGGGTGACGATCGCGTCCTCGGACCTGTCGCCGGAGGAGTGGCCCGAGGGCTACCGACCGGTGCAGGTCGCGACTATCCCGGCGCCGGATCCGTATCGAGGGCAATACCGCGAGGGCGACTGGCCGGAGCGCTACGCGGAGCACCTCGACGAAGCGGTGGAGCGGCTGCGTGAGAACGGGCATGGTCCGGCGATCACCTGCATCGACGGGTCCTTCGCGAGCGACGGCATCTTCGCGCCGCCCGCCGCGTACGTGCACGAGATCGTCCACCGGACGCGTGAGACCGGCGGGCTCTTCGTCGCGGACGAGGTGCAGGTGGGGTTCGGACGGATGGGCAAGGCGATGTGGAGCTTCCAGGTGCCCGGCATCACGCCGGACTTCGTCACGCTCGGCAAGCCGATGGGCAACGGACATCCCGTGGCGGCGGTCGTGACGCGGCGCGAGATCGCGGAGGCGTTCGCAGAACGCTACCCGGAGTTCTTCAGCACGTTCGGCGGGAACACGGTTGCGGCGGCGGTCGCACTTGCCGTCCTGGACGTCGTGCAGGAGGAGGGACTCCAGCGCAACGCCGCTGAGGTCGGCGCGCATCTGCGAGAAGGCTTGCTGGAGCTTGCCGATCGGCATGAGTCGATCGGCGACGTGCGGGGCGCGGGTCTGATGATCGGCGTTGAGCTGGTCCGCGATCGCGAGACCCGCGAGCCGGCGGCGGCCGAGACGGATGCGGTGCTGAACGCGATGAAGGTCCGGGGTGTGCTGATCGGGAGTGCCGGTCCCAGAGGCAACGTGCTGAAGGTCCGCCCGCCGCTGGTGTTCAGCTCGGCGAACGCGGACCAGCTGCTCGAAACGCTCGACGAGGTGCTCACGGGGCTCCGCGGCTAGGAGCGTCTTTCCGGAGCAGGATCGCGATCAGTGGTACCGGTGCCGTGATCCCGACCACGAAGAGGACCTTCGCCCAGCCGTCGTCGAACCCCCAGAGCGCGCCGCCCAGGACGCCAGCCAGGATGACCGGCGCGCCGACCAGGCGCCACGATCGCCAGTGGGGCGCCCGTCGTGTGGCGATGGTGACGCCGATCGTCCCGACGATGGTCGAGGCTGTCACGATGACGATACCGGCGGCATGGAGTGCGCCGTGCCAGCTCAGATCGGCGTCGCCGACGTCGGTCGGGAAGGCGAGCAGCGCGTCGCTGACGGCGATGCCGAGGAATCCGCCCCATGCTGCGACGCTGCGAAGTCCCGGGCGCAGGGCCCCGAGCGCGAAGATCACGTAGCAGGCGCCCAGGAAGAGGAACGCCAAGGTCTGAGGGATCCCGGAGGCGCCGCCGGTCGCCATGCTGCTCGGCCAGCTCGCCCAGCCGCTCGCCGCGATCACGTCGGCCCGGAGTGCCGCCATCGCGAACGAGGCGGCGAGGAAGCCGGTGGGGCCGACGACCCCCGCGATCGCCGTTCGACGGATGCGTTCGTTCACGCGTCGACCCTATCCTTCGCCCGGGCGCCGGGTCGCGAGCCGGCGGTAGCATGAGCCGTTCACGGAGAGAGGGAAGCTGATGTTCGACTGGAGCTACATCGACGCGAACGGCGAGGCAACGGGTTCGTCGGAACAGTTCGACTCGCAGGAAGTGGCGGAAGCCTGGGTCGGGGGCGCCTGGGAAGGCCTCGTTGCCAAGGGCATCGCAGAGATGAGCCTTCGTGACCTGGAGGCTGGGACCGAGATCTACCGCATGGGACTTGGGCCGGCGTGAGGGCCGGGTTCTAGACCTTCTGGAACGAGCTGACCACGACGTCGCAGCCCGTGAGCACGTCGGCCATGTACGCGTCCGTGGCCTGGCAGTTGACGAAGTACTCGATGCTGCCGTCGAACGCCAGAACCAGGCGGCTCTTGACGGTCTCGCCTCCCGGCGCTTGAACGGTCGCGGTGTACTCGAGGGCCGGAAGGCCGCCCATCGTGGTGGACTCGGGTCCGGAATCGAGTTGTCCGCCCGCCTGAGTGAACAGCGGCTCGAGGCTCGCGGTGAGCGCCTCGGTCTGCGAGTCGATCGTGTCCGCGGTGACCGGGGTCTGCAAGGTGTATTCGGCCACGGTCA
>CAZXFL010000005.1:15275-18009 GCA_964640385.1 uncultured Actinomycetes bacterium | reverse complement strand
GAGTCGATCGTGTCCGCGGTGACCGGGGTCTGCAAGGTGTATTCGGCCACGGTCACGAAGTCGAGTTCGGCCGCGGCGACGGTTTCCTGCCAGATCGGCGCCGAACTGGAAGCCGATGCCTCGCCGAGCGTCACCTCCTGCCAGTCGGCCGGGTAGTCGAAGGTCACACCGTTACCGGTGAAGGTCGCGACATCTCCGCCGGTCGTTGCCGGGGAGGCCGGGGCCGGCGACAAGGGTGCGACGCTCGGCGCCGCAGGCTGTGACGAGGTGCACCCGGCCAGGAGGATCCCGACCGTGACGAGGAGGGCGGCTGCGTAGCGCTGGGTCTGCATGACCGCGCGATGCTAGCACGTGAGCGGGTACGGTTGCTCCCGGCCGAGCGGCTGGGAGAGGGCTCGGTGACCGGGTCCAGGGAGGGGAGGGGCGTGCGTCGATCGGAACGGGTGGTGGTCGGCGTCCTGTCGGCCGTGTTCATCCTGGCGGCCTGCACGAGCGGCTCGGGTGGCGCGCCACCGGGAGCGGCGGCGACCGGGCTGCCGACCGATCAGCTGCAGGCGGCCCTCGATGCGACGATGGAAGCGAACGACGTGCCGGGTGCGGCGGCCGGGGTGTGGACCTCGGAGGACTCGTGGGTGGCGACCGTCGGGGAGGCCGATCTGGCAACTGGCGCGCCGATGGAGCCGGGCGACATCTTCCCCATCCGCAGCGTCACCAAGTCGATGGTCGTCACGCTCATCCTGCAGCTCGCTGGTAGAGGGAAGCTCTCGCTCGGGGACCTGGTGGGGAAGTTCGTGGTGGGTGTTCCGAACGGCAACCGGATCACGGTCCGTCAGCTCGCCAACATGACGAGCGGCCTGGCCGACTACTCGAAGAGTCCCGAGCTCGGCGAAGCGCTGGGCGAGGATCTGGACCGCCGCTGGACGGACGAGGAACTGCTTGCTCCGGTGTTGAAGCAACCTTCTAACTTCCGGCCCGGCGCCCGATTCGAGTACTCGAACACGAACACCATCCTTCTCGGGATGATCGTTGAGGAGGTCACCGGCCGCAGCCTAGGAGAGGAGTTGCGAGCACGCATCTTCGAGCCGCTCGGCATGGAGCACACGTCCTACCCCGCCGATGGCGTCGTTCCCGAGCCGCATCCGGTCGGCTACCAGCTCGACGAGGAAGGGACGCCGCAGCCGGTCTCGGTGAACATGACGGCGCTCGGTCCCGCCGGCGGCGTGGCGTCGACGGCGGATGACCTGCACCTCTGGGGCCAGGCACTCGCGGATGGGAGGTTGATCACCCCGGAACTCCAGAGGGAGAGGCTGGCCGGGGCGAACGCCCCCGGACCCGACGACCCCGAGTACGACGGCTACGCGATGGGCATCGGCGAGATCGACGGATGGTGGGGCCACACCGGCGAGGGCCTCGGGTTCGAAGCCCTCGTCATGAGCGACCCAGAGACCAACTCGACTATCGTCATCCTGATGAACCTGACGGGGCCGGAGCAGCACGTGCCGACCGAGCTGTTCCGTGAGTTCACGGATATCCTGGCCGACGGATCGTAGAGGGAGAGGGAGACCAACCGATGACGGACCAGATGACGACCATCCCCGAGAGCAGCACCATCTACTTCGGACCCTGGTACAAGAAGTCGCCGTTCTTCGAGGCGACCCTGCGTGCCGGGTGCAGCGCGTACGACATCTACAACCACATGCTGCATCCGAACACCTACGACGATCCCGAGACCGAGTACCGGGCGCTCATCAACGACGTCACGCTGTGGGACGTCGGCGTGGAGCGCATCGTCGAGATCAGCGGACCGGATGCGACCGCGTTCACGAACATGCTCACGTGCCGTGATCTGACGAAGTGTGACGTGATGCAGGCCAAGTACATGATCGTGACTGCCCCCGACGGCGGTATCGTGAACGACCCCGTCCTCCTGCGTGTGGCTGAGGACCGATGGTGGATGGCACTCTCGGACTCCGACGCGGGGCTGTACGCGATGGGTGTCGCGATCAACTCCGGCCTGGACGTGAAGGTCACGCACCCCGAGGTCTACCCCGTACAGGTCCAGGGGCCGAAGGCCAAGGAGGTCATGCAGGCTCTGTTCGGCGACTGGGTGCTCGACATCAAGTACTACTGGTGTGCCGAGGCCGAACTCGACGGCATCCCGGTCGTCATCAGCCGAACCGGTTGGACGGCTGTTGTCGGCTACGAGATCTACCTCCAGGACCCGGCCCGCGGCGATGACCTGTGGAACGCGATCTTGGCGGCCGGCGAGCCGCACGACATCCGTGTGATCGCCTCCAGCGACATCCGCCGGATCGAGGCCGGCATCTTCGACTACGGCGCCGACATGGATATCACGAACAACGCGTTCCAGTTCATGGGTCTCGAGCGTCTGGTCGAGGAGCAGGAGGCCGACTACATCGGCAAGGAGGCGCTGGAGCGGATCCGTGTGGAGGGTGTGCAGCGCAAGATGGTGGGGATCGAACTCAGCGGATCGCCGCTCGAACGTTGGCCCGTCGACTACTGGCCCGCGCTCTCCGGCGGCTCGCAGATCGGCCACGTCACCTCGGCCACCTACTCGCCCCGGCTGGAGAAGAACATCGGCTACGTGTGGGTGCCGATCGAGCTTGCCGAGCCGGGCAACGCGCTGCAGGTCGAGAGTTCGGAAGGGACGCTCGACGGCGTCACGGCGGCCGTGCCGTTCATGGACCCGAAGAAGCAGGTTCCCGCGCAGTAG
>CAZXFL010000005.1:0-15175 GCA_964640385.1 uncultured Actinomycetes bacterium | reverse complement strand
ACCGAGTCGATCAGCCCGGTCACGTACTTGCCGCCCGTGCACCCTTCGCACCATGAGGAGGCGCGGATGGCCTGCGCCGTTCGCAACGCCGGCGCGCAATTGCGCAGCCGCTTGATGATCAGGCCGTACCCGTACGCGCTCCACCCCCGCTCGATCGTGAGCCGAACCGCGTTCAGGCCTTGCGCCATCGACAGGTAGTTGCGAACCCCGGTCGTATTGAACTTGGTCGCGCCCGGCATGTCGTACGTGGTCGCCAGCGGGTTGAACACCGCCTGGGTTCCCTCGTTGGCCTCCCACGCGGCGATAGCGATCCGGTTCGACTGGCAATCCTTGGCGTTCATCTCCGCCATGAACTTGACCGCCCACTCCTGGTAGGTGACCTCCTGTTCGTGCAGCGCGAAGGTGTCGGGCGAGACGTCGCAGCGATCGTGCGAGCACTCGGGGGCCCGGGATTCGGCTCGCCAGCGGTAGGCGCTCGATGCGCCGATCGCCTTCCTCGGGAACGCGTACATGACCGTCCGGTTGTTCGGCCGGGTCACCCCGGCCGTTCCGACGACGTTGTCGTTGGACACGCGGTGGACCTTCCCGTCTCCGCAGACGTAGTAGTCCAATTCTCCGGGATAGGTCGCTCGGATGCTGAGGCACGGCGCGTTCGGCGTTGCGAAGGCGACGTCGGCTTCGACCGTGTGCTTGAGGCGCCCGCCCTCGGTGTGGCCGACGGCGGTCTCGACGATGTCGGGGTAACCGTCGACGCCGTCGTTCGCCGGATCGGACGTGGCGTCCTCGTGCGCCGACGCGGTGGCGGCGGTCAGTAGCAACACCGCTGCGAACACGGCGAGAACGGCTCGGGGAAGCGTTCGTTTCATCATGAGTGGGTATCGGCCGAGCGTGGCTCGGGTTGAGAAGGGTACCCCAGGTCCGGCGGGGAATCGAGGACCCAGGCACGGAGCGGGCGTCGGTGCCGTGCCTACCCCAACAGTTCGAGCACTTCTCCCAACCCGCCGATCGTAGCTTCGGTGATCGGGCTCACGACGATGATCGCCTCGCCGGCGCCGGCGTCGGCGAGCGCCGAGAGGTGTCCGGCGATGTCATCCATCGATCCGGTCACCGCCGCGACGGGCTTGTCGTAGGGCCGGTCGTTGGTCGCGCCGTCGAGGGTGACGAAGACGCACGCGCTGCGCGCGATGTCCGCAGGATCCCGGCCGGCGCGTTCGGCGGCGTCGGTGATGCGAGCGTTCAACGCCGCGAACCCCTCGGGCGTGTTGCCGTAATCGTCGTACCACGTGTTCCACGCGTCCACGTGCGGCAGCGCGATCGAGAGCATGCGTTCGCCGTTGCTACCGACCATCAGCGGGGTCCGCCGCGCGGGCTTCGGGAGCAGGACCAATTCGTCAGCCTGCCAGTACGTGCCGTCCAGGGTGACTCGCTCACCGGCGAGCATCTGCCGGAGGATGGTGAACGATTCCTCGAACCGCGCGACGCGGTGGTCGTAGGGGATCCCGAACGCACCGAAGTCCGGTCTGTTCCAGCCGGCGCCGACGCCGAACACCAAGCGTCCACCGCTGATCTCGTCGACGGTCGCGGCCATCTTCGCGAGGACGCCGGGGTTGTGGAACCCGGCGCACGCAACCAGCGGTCCGAGACGGACGCGCCTGGTAACGGCCGCGAGCCCGGCCAGGAGCGTCCAAGCCTCCCACTGGCCGCGCTCGGGCTGCTCGTCCCCCCGGTAGAGGTAGTGGTCGCCGACCCAGACAGACTCGAAGCCCGCGGTTTCGGCCGCCCGGGCCAGCACGACGTACTCGGGCCAGCGGACGTCCCTCTCGACTTCCGGGAGCTGGATACCGACGCTCAGGGACCGTGTCACGGCAGCAGTCTAGGGCGCGCCGGAAACGCGGGGACGCGGGACGCCTACTCCTCTTCCTGCTCCTCGTCCCCGAAGTCCGCGAAGAGCCCCGCGAACTCCTGCGTGAGCTCGAAAGAGTCGACGGCGGGCGCCATCTTCGCCTTCTGCTCGATCACCTCGGCGGACGGCAGGGCCTCGAGTTCTGCCGGCGTCTCCGGCGCCTTCGGCGGTTCGGGCGATGGCTCCGCGACCTTCCCGGATCGGATGCCCTCGATGATGGCCGCGGCCTCGGTCCTCCACGAGAGCGGGAAGAACAGCAGGGCCTTGTCCTTGCCCAGCTTGAATGCTGCGAGCGTCGAACCGTCCTCACGGCTCTTGCTGTTGATGACCTTGCACGACGTTCGCTCGGCCATGGCCTCGAGCTGGAAGTTCTCGTCCGACGGACCGATGATCATCATCCGGTCGTTGGTCAGCACGACGGCGACCTCTTCGAAGGCCGCCTCCCCGGTCTGCCGTTCGCATGAGGCGAACGTAAGGATCCGTTCGCCGGAGCTCATCGTTTTCTCGAGGATGTCGGTGACGGACAGGCCGGTGATGGGCGCCGCCGATGCGCCGGATCCGTCCCCGGTTCGATCGTGATCACTGGTATCCGTGGTTGCCCTCCGGGTGTCGCGTGGAAAGGATTCCGATGATTGACCGTCGGCAACCTGCCTCACGATAGCCGATGGGGCGACCGCAGGCCAGCGGCCCGCGGGAGCCCGTCAGCCGACCTCGGTGGTGCCCGAGCACACGTCCAACGCCGCCTGGCTCGAGTCCAGGAACCAGTCATCGCCGGAGTGCGCGTACACGAGGGGATCGGAGTCGGTGATGCTGTAGACGCTCTGGCCGCCGGCCACCACCTCGCCGGTAACGAGCGCCCGGCCTCCCTCGACCGTGACCTGGAGATCATCGATCTCGACCTCCGGGATGGCGAGAACGGTCTTGCGGAGACGGTCAACGAGGCCGGAAAGTGTCTCGACCGGACACGCCGCGCCTGCGGCCGGCGACAGGGTCTCGTGCAGATCGGCCAGGTCGCTGGCGTTCCAGAGTTCGACCTGTTCCTGGACCCGCGCCTTGACCTGGCGCTCGGGCGAGAGCTGCCGCAAGATCAGGAACCCCGCCACCCCGACGAGAACCAGTCCTGCGATCCCCCAGAGCGCGAGGCGGGTTGGATCGGGGCCGGCCATGGCTCGGATGATGCCACGTGTGAGCCAGGCGAACCGCCCTTCGAGCCGCCATCCGGCCGGGAAGGCCACCGTGCTAGGGTTCCTCCTTACCTGCTCATCCGATCCGAAGGAGCCCGCTCGAATGAAGATCTGGACCCGATCCTTGACCGCCGTCGCGATCGTTGCCGTGATGGCGCTCAGCGCCTGCACCTCCACGCCATCAACGTCCTCCGACGTGCCCGACGTCGGAGACATCGCGAACATCGACCCGGGTGCGGTGAAGGACGCCGGCGCCAAGCTCTCGGCCGCGGGAGCGATGTGCTCGGAGGCGGCCGGCAAGATCGGGGCCCTAACGCAGCAGCTGCTCAAGGCGATCAAGGCCGACGACCTGGCTGCGGCCCAAGCCGTCGGGACCGAACTCACGGCTGCAGCGGATCAACTTCACCAGGCTTCGACGGACGGACTCGCGGCCGCGGATGGGCTCTCCAGCCTGCCCGGAGGGGCCGGCGAACAAGCCGTCAAGGGCGTGACCACCGCGTTCAAGGTCTGCGGTGCGACCGGAGATTACGCGGAGAGCCTCGGGACCGACGTCGCCGCGGCGAGCGGTCCGGACGCCTATAAGGAGCTCGAGAAGGCCTCCAAGAAACTCAGCGACCAGGCTTCCCAGGCCGCTGAGGAGGCCTCCAGCGCAGGCTCGGGGATCTAACCTCCCTCACGATCGGTCGCGACGACCGTTCGTGTGCTCGCCTCGACCGTCCGACAACCGGTTAGAGGTAGCGCGCCGCAGCCATCGCGATGACGGCGAACGTCAGTAGGCCCAGGCCCGTCCTCGCGTACATCCGGAGACGGTTCTGCGTCGCCTCGATTTCGGCGAGCAACTCGGGCGGTGGTGGCCCGTCGGACTCGGCGGCCTTATGGCCTGCCGCCATCAGGCGCGCCACGTTGGGTCGGGTGCCGAACATCCCCACGAAGAACGCCGCGATGGCCGCGAGGCCCCCGAGGGTCAAGCCCTGGCCGAGAGGAGTCCCGAGCAGGTTCGAGAGCGAGCCGAATCCATCCAAGAGATTCCAGTACAGGACGGCGCCCGCGACGATGGTCACGGTGCCGAGCCACAGGATCACCCGGACGAGTTGGCGCTTGCCGATCAGTTCCTTCATGAAGGGGGCGGCCTCGGGTCCGATCGCGCGCGACGCCGGCTCGATGAAGAAGACGAACAGGAACAGCGAGCCCACCCATGCGGCGCCGGCCACGATGTGGATGATGCGGAACACGATCACGAGCCCTATCGGCATGGCTTCCCCCCAATGGCCCCCGGTCGAGGCACCGTCGGGAAGAATCTAGGGAACCGGCCAGGCCCTGTCGAGCCCGTTCGTCCAGGGACGGTCCTCGCGGGAGCGCGCCGCTATCGTCTGGAACGGCGTCGTGCGATCGCCAGCGTGGCGATGCCGGCCAGGACGCAGGCCACACCCACCCAAGCCCAGAAGGGACTGCCCGTCATGAAGCTTCCCCTCAGGGCGCCGATCCCCTGGAAGATCCAAATACCCCCGAGGATCAGCAGAAGGACTCCGAGCCCGGTCGAGAACATCCGCACGTCGCGAGTCTACGGGTCAGGGACCGGTGCCCTGTGCCCGGGTAGCCGTGAGCCGTTGGATGGGGCCGCGCAGGCCGAGGTCGTCGCACGCCATCTGCAGGGTTTCGTCGTCACGTTCGCCGGTCCAGCGGTCGAGGGCCGCGTCGGCGTTCACCGGAACGAGCCGCCGCATCGTCGCGATGTAGTCGAGCGAGTCGCGGACCTTGACTCGGATCGCCGGCTTGGCTCGGAGCGGCCCGGGCGTGACCGGCTCGTCGCGCGCCGCATCAGAGGCCAGTGCGTCCAGCGAGCCGTACGCCGTCACCAACGCGAGCGCGGTCTTCTCACCGACCCCCTTGACGCCGGGGAGTCCGTCGCTCGGGTCGCCCCGCAGGATGGCGAACTCCGCGTAGCGCTGCGGAGCGACGCCGTATTTCTCCACCACCGCGGCCTCGTCGAACTCGGCCAGTTCGCTCACGCCTCGCAGCGTGTAGAGCAGCTTGACGACGGGGTCGCGCACGAGCTGGATGAGATCGCGGTCGCCGCTGACCATCTCGATGCGGTCGTGCGCTCCGGCTTCGGCGCACAGCGCGCCCATGGCGTCCTCAGCCTCCCATCCGGGAGTTTGCGCCTGCTCGGCGCCGGCCAGGTCGAGCACCGTTCGAAGCATCTCGAACTGGGCGGAGAGCTCGGCTGGTTCGGGCGGGCGGTCCGCCTTGTATCCGGCGTACATGTCGGTGCGGGCCATCGGGCGCCACTCGTGGTCGTAGCAGTGGACGACCTCGTCGGGCCTTCGTTTGCGGACGAGCCGCGCCACCATGTCCAGGTAGCCGTGCACGGCGCCGACAGGTCGTCCGTCCGGCGCGGCGACCGTGTCCCCCATCGCGAAGAACGCCCGGTACATCAGGCTTGAGACGTCGAGCAGCAATCGGTGCGTCACGGACCCAGCCTATCCGCACCGTCCGTCTAGCTCTTCGCCAAGGCGGCGTACCGCCACGTGTCCTTGCGGATCTTCAGGACGGTCAGGGTTTCTACGCGCGTCACGCCCGGGATCTTGCGGATCGCGCGCAGGAGTTCGAGGAGGTCGTCGTTGCTACGGCAGATGACCTCGCACAGGATGTCGAACAGCCCGCTGCACTCCGCCGCGAACGGCACCTCCGGGATCGCGGCGATCGCCTCCAACGCTCGGTCGATCGCCGGACCCTGCACCTGCAAGCCGACGTAGACCTCGACGAGCCCGAAGTTGCCGGCGTCGACGTCTACGACGAACTTGACCATCCCGCTTCGCGTGAGCCGGTTCACGCGAGCCCGAACCGTCGCATCTGAGACCCCGAGTTCGGCGGCGATCGTCGTGAACGGCATGCGGCCGTCCCCCTGGAGTTGCTCGAGGATGGCGAGATCGAGTTCGTCGAACGGTGATTCGGAAGCCATGGACCTCGAATATACCAAGCTCGAGGACCTCAAAGCTATGGATTCCGAGGCAACTTGCGCCCATGGCCTCTCGATGTTCGATACACGGGTAGGTACGATTCTCGGGATCACCTCCGGAGAGGGAGCGCTTCCGATGAGCCGAACACGTCTCGCTTTGATCGCGACTGCCGTACTGCTCGCCATGGTCCTTGCCGCCTGCCAGTCGGGGAACGCCCCGAGCGGAGAGGGGGAACAGCCCACGACCGGCTCCGATGAGACGGGGCCGGAGGGAACCTCCGGGGACGAAGGTGAGGGCTCGGAAGACGACGCTGCGACCGACGAGGCTCCGGAGGGCAACGGCCCGACGATCGCAGCGGTCGGCGATCTGGTCTGCGCGTTCGGCACGAAGACGCCGCCGATCATGGAGAAGCACGGCCGCGAAGGCATCTGTGATCCGATCCCGGTGACGCGGGCGATGCACGCGAAGCCCTACGACGCGTTCTTGCCACTCGGTGACCTGCAGTATTCCTACGGTGGCTACTGGCGTTACCTCAAGTACTGGGATCGTTACTACGGCGACCTGGTGAAGATCACCCGCCCCGCGCCCGGCAACCACGAGGCCTACGCCGATTTCACCGGCTACACGAAGTACTTCGGATACAAGCGTGCGCACATGCCCAAGCGCGTAGGCGAGGTCCACTACGGGGAGAACCCGGGCCGCATCACCGGCTACTACTCCTACAACATGGGCGGCTGGCACATGATCGCGCTGAACTCCCAACTGTGCGGGAACAAGATGTGGAACTTGCGCACCCGCTGGACCAATCCCATCGTCGGTGGCGGCTGCGGACCCAACGACCCGATGATGAAGTGGCTTCAGCGCGATCTGGCGCAGAACGCGGACGCGGATTGCACACTGGCGTACTACCATCACTCGCGCTTCGTGGTTCGCACCTACAAGGGCGATGGGCCCCTGAACATGGCGCCCGTCGTGGAGCTGCTGGACGAGAACGGGGTCGACGTGCTCCTCAGCGGACACGAACACGACTACCTGCGTTGGGGTCCGATGAACGCGGCCGGCGAGGCCGATCCCGAGGGGTTCATGCAGTTCGTCGTGGGTACCGGCGGCGACTCGTATCAGAAGCTGCCCGACGAGAGTGAGTGGCCCGACACGTTGCAGGTGGGTCACACCGGCACATACGGGGTGCTCGACGTGCAGCTGAACCCCGGTGGGTACACCTACGAGTTCATCACCGGTAAGGGCGAGACGCCCTTCGAGGATTCCGGCACGGGAACCTGTCACTAACCTCTCACTGAGGAAGGCTGGGCATGGGAGCGAACGCCTACGACGCTGTCATCATCGGCGGGGGCCACAACGGCCTCGTGGCGGCGGCCTACCTCGCCAAGTACGGCAAGAGGGTCGTCGTCCTCGAGAAGCGCCACCAGGTCGGCGGCGCAGCCGAGTCGAGCAACCCCTGGCCCGATGCGCCCGACATCACCGTAACGACGCTCTCCTACACGATGAGTCTGATGCCGGACTACATCCTCAACGACCTCCGGCTGAAGGACTTCGGGTACAAGATCAACCCACTGGGGATGGGGTTCCTTCCGTTGCCCGACGGGCGGTGCATCCGTGAAGCCGGGACCGAGCAGGAGATCTGGGACTCGTACGCGCAGTTCTCCAAGAAGGACGCGGACGCGCTGGGCCCGTATTACGAGTGGATCAGCCGCATCGCGAACATCATGCATCCGCTGCTGAACCACACCCCGCCGCACCTCGGATCGTTCAAGCTGCGTGACCTCAAGGAGACGGCGCAGCTCGGCTGGCTGCTCAAGAAGCGAGGGGTCGCCGACGAACAGACGGTGGCCGATATCACCCGGCTGTTCACGATGAGCGCGGCGGACCTGCTGGATCGCTGGTTCGAGTCCGACGTGATCAAGGGCATGATGGCCGTGAACGGCATCATCGGAACCTGGGCCGGCCCTATGGAGCCCGGCACCGCCTACGTGCTCATGCACCACTCGGTCGGTGAGGAGGAGGAGGGCCAGGTCGCCTCCTGGGGACAACCCGCCGGCGGCATGGGCACCGTCTCCAACGCTATCTGCGAGTCGGCCAAGGCGTTCGGCGCGGAGGTGCGGCTGAACACGGCCGTCGACAAGGTACTCGTCGAGAACGGACGGGCGACCGGCGTCGTGGTGGCCGGTGGCGAGGAGTTCCACGCGCCGATCGTGATCACCGCATGCCACCCGCAGATCACGTTCCTGCGACAGGTCGACCGTGACCAGCTCCCCGACCGGTTCGTCGAGGACATCGAGCACTGGCGCTCGCGCAGTGGCACCGTCAAGATCAACCTCGCGCTGGACAGGCTGCCGGAGTTCCCGTCGAACCCGGGCATCGATAACGACATCCAAGGTGCGGCCATCTCGATCCTGGACGACATGAACTACCTCGAGCGTGGGTTCGAAGAGGCGCGTTCCGGCAAGGCGGCGACGTTGCCGTTCTCGGACTGCGAGATCCCGTCCATGTACGACCCGACGCTGGCGCCCGAGGGAGTGCACGTGATGTCGATGTTCACCCAGTGGGTGCCGGAGGATTGGGCGGACGAGCCGCACACCGAGGAACTGGAGGCCTACGCCGACCGCCTGTTCGACCGCTTCGACGCCGTGGCACCGGGGTTCACGTCATCGATCATGCACAAGCAGATCATCGGCCCCTACGAGATGGAACAGGAGTGGGGCTTGATCGGCGGGAACATCTTCCACGGGGAACTCACGGTCGATCAGCTGTTCCACATGCGGCCGGCGGTGGGATACGCCGACTACCGCACGCCGATCAAGGGCCTGTACCAGGCCTCGTCGGCGACCCACGCGGGTGGCGGCGTCAACGGCCTGCCCGGCCACCACGTCGTGCGCGAGATCAAGAAGGACCGCGCGCTCTAACGAGCGCTCGGTCCCTTAGCGTCGAGGCCGGATCGACCTAGCGTCGTTCCCTCCACGGGTGCCCGTACAGGATCACCCGGCGGATCCGCAGGCGCCGGCGCAGCGTCCGCAACGTGATCGCGATCGCTACCAGCACCACGACCGCCAGCTGCCACCACTGGATCAGGTGTGCGGACGGGAAGAACTCGGCGCCATCCGTCGACGACGGTCGGCCGGCGAACGCCGATGCCCCCTGTGCATCGTCGTCGTCGTTCACGAACTGAACCACCGACGAGACTGAGGTGCTCGAACCGCAGTCGGCGACGAGGCCGGTGACCGTGAACGTGTGGCTGCCGAGCGAGGTGGACATGCTCGTCTTGTACGGCTTCGAGAACGTCCCGTTCCTCCTCACGGAGGCCGTGATCGACGGACCCGCATCGAAGGAGATGGTGACCGTCGAGCCGGCGCACCAACCATTCCCGCTGATCACCACCGACTGCCCCGGGTTGGCCGTCGTCGTGCTGGTCTGGATCGTCGGTGCCGGACAATACCCCGTGCAGGTGGCCTCGGCCGCCCCGGCGAGGCCGATCGATAGCAGCGTGGACAGGCACAGCAGTGCCATGAGCCTGCGAGCGAACATCCTTCCCCCGTCTCTCGCGAACAGGGGGGTTCGTACCACGTTCTTTCGCCCTAGGGCAAATTACCGAGGGCTGTGGGCCATCCAGGGGATAGGGAGCTGGGTCGGCCCGGCCCTAGTGAGGACCAGCCTGCGCGAACTACCCGTTCGTGCTATCCAGCGCGCGCGTGCGCAACCGATATCTGCGGTATGAGCACCATCGCACCGCCGCGGAGGGAGACCCGCACCGCGCCCGAGTTCGGAACCGAGGATGGTTTCTCGCGCCGCGAGTTCCTGCGCCGGTCCGCGATCCTTGCGGCGATCGGAGGGGCCGGCGCTTCGGCGACGTTGGCCGCGGCCGCACCGGCGAGCGCTGCTCCCGGGATCCGTTCGTTCGTCACGTCGGATCCGGGGCTTCACCTGCTCCGTCGCGCCACGTTCGGCGTGACGAAGGGGCTCGCCAAGCAGGTGGCGACGCTCGGTCCGAACGCGTGGCTCGAGCAGCAACTCGCACCGTCGGCGATCAACGACACGGCGATGGACGATCTGATGGCGTCGCGGTTCCCGCGGATGAGCTACTCGATCGCCGAGGCCCTGGCCAACATCGAGGAGTTCTCGTGGGGCCTGATGTACGACGTGTCGATCTCGACCCTCGCGCGCGCGGCGTGGGGCAAGCGCCAGCTGTTCGAGGTGATGTGCGACTTCTGGTCCAACCACCTGAACGTGACCTGTCCCTCCGACGAGGTATGGGCGAACCGCCACGACTACGACCGCAACGTGATCCGCAAGCACGCGCTGGGCAAGTTCTCGGACATGCTGCGCGCGTCGGCGACACACCCGGCGATGATGCTGTACCTGAACAACGCCGAGTCGGACAAGTCCGAGCCGAACGAGAACTACGGCCGCGAACTGCTCGAGCTACACACGGTCGGGGTCGATGCCGGCTATGGCGAGGTCGGCATGCGCCAGTCGGCGCTGATCATGACCGGCTTCACGATCAATTGGAGTACCTACGAGTTCCGCTACGCGCAGTCGTGGCACTACACGGGCCCGGTGCAGGTGCTCGGGTTCTCGCATGCGAACCCCACCGCGGCCGGCGGGTACCAGGTCGGGCTCGACTACGTGAACTACCTCGCGCATCACCCCGCGACCGCTACGCGGATCGCGACGAAACTCTGTCAGCGGTTCGTAGACGATGTACCGCCGCCTTCGCTCGTCCAAGCCTTGGCGGCGACCTACCTCGCGAACGATACCGCGATGGTGCCCGTCCTTCGGCAGCTCTTCACGTCCGCGGAGTTCGCTGCATCGGTGGGCTCGAAGATCCGCCGTCCGTTGGAAAGCTTGGTGGCGACGGTGCGCACGCTCGGGATCAAGGCGGACGTGGACGGGGTCAAGGGGATGAAGGGCCTCTACTGGATGGTCGGCGACCTCGGGCAGTCGCCGCTGGCGTGGGGTCCGCCGAACGGCTACCCGGACACTGCCGATGCTTGGCGATCGGCTGGTGGGATCTTGGCGCGCTGGAACTCGAACATGTCCCTGGCGGCGCACTGGTGGCCGAAGGAGCTGGTCCTGCCGTCTCTTCGCAAGCTCTTCCCGAAGACGCTTCCGGCCGACTATCGAGGCTACGTCGACACGCTGTCGCAGCGTCTGGTGTACCGGACCCTGGAGCCCGAGCACCGCGACGCAGTGCTGGCGTTCATCGGCAAGCGCGCGGGTGACCGGCTCCGCGAAACCGACGAGGCGATGAAGTGGCGGCTGCCGTACCTCGTTGCCTTGATCCTCGATACCCCCTACCACCAGGTGAGGTGACGTGAAGATGGATGCCAGCGAAGCCCCGGGCGCCGTGACCGTGCGCTCCCCGGAGATCCCCCTGAAGGAGTGCGGTTGTCCGGATTACCGAGCCGCCGAACGCGGCATGAGCCGCCGTTCGTTCCTCAAGCGCGTCGGTGCGGCTACCGTGGTCGCCGGGCTGGCGTCCGAGGGTCTCGCGATGAAGTACGCGTTCGCAGCGACGCCGTACGCGGGCGACGTCTTCGTGGTCCTGTCGCTTCGTGGGGGGTTCGACGGACTGAACGCGATCGTTCCTGCCGCGGATCCGGACTACCAGAATTGGCGTCCGAACGTGGGCATCCCCGCGAACGCGCTGTTGCCGCTGGACGCGACGTTCGGGATGCACCCGGCGATGGCGTCGCTCAAGCCCATCTATGACGCCGGAGACCTCGCGATCGTGCATGCCGTCGGGATGGAGGAGCCGAACCGGTCGCATTTCCAGGCTATGGAAGAGATGGAACGCGCCGCGCCCGGCACGTCGCTGCGCACCGGATGGATCGACCGGGTGATCGGACTGCGCGACGAGGGAACGCCCTTCCAGGCGATGCAGGTCGGCAGCAGCATGGCGGCGCCCGCGTTCATCGGGCCGTCGGCGGAGCTCGCGCTCTGGTCGGTCGATTCGTTCGGCCTGGACGCTGCGTGGAACGCCGACGAGCACGCTCGCTGGGCGGCGGCCCTGAAGGCCCTGCACTCGGGCGCGCCCGCCGTCCTCGGGCAGCCGACGGACAGCGCGCTGAACGCGCTCGCGACGACCTCGCAGCTGAAGAAGGACGGGTACACGCCGGCCAACGGTGCGGCGTATCCGGAGGGTGACCTCGGCGACGCGATGAAGGACGTCGCGCGGCTGATCAAGGCGGACGTGGGCTTGCAGGTCGCGGCGGTCGACTACGGCGACTGGGACATGCACGCCGGGATGGGCAGCGTGGATGAGGGCTGGATGTACGAGCACCTGACGGAGCTGTCGCGGGCGATGGCCGCGTTCGTGACGGACCTCGGCGCCAAGAAGAACGACGTCTCGCTCGTCACGCTGACCGAGTTCGGCCGGCGCGTCGAGGAGAACGGCGACGGCGGGACCGAACACGGCTACGGCCAGGTGGCCATGCTCCTCGGCGGTGGCGTCGACGGCGGCAAGGTCCACGGCCGCTGGCCGGGGCTGCGCGCCCAGGACCTGATCGACGGCGACCTCGCCTCTACGACGGACTACCGCAACCTGCTCGCCGAGATCCTCGAGAAGCGGTGCGGAGCAGGCGCGCTGACCGACGTGTTCCCCGGCCTGACTGCGGATCGGGTTGGGGCGATCAAGCAGAAACTTTAGCCCTCGCGGCGCGCCTGGGGTTCTTCGCCGATTCGATTCCGGGCCGGTGGTTGAGGCATGATGAACCCGACATGCCGATCGCCGGAGGAGTGCGGTGGAGGGCGTCAAGGTCACGAGGGGGGCGGGGGTCGTTCCGGACTCGCAGGAGGGGCGCGAGCTTTTCGCGTCCTTCTTCGGTGAGGTTGCCGCGGTGGGCGACATCAAACTGTTCCCGCACTCCATCGCGGCGGGCGAACCCACGGCCCCGCACCTGCACACCGCCGACGTCGCCGCCTGTGTGACCCGCGGACGGTTCCGGTTCGGGACCGGCGAGGGCTTCGCGGAGACGCTCGATCTGGAGCCGGGAGACTACGTGTTCATCCGGGCGCAGCTCCCGCATTCCGAAGAGGTGTTGGGCGACGAGTCGGTCGAGTTCGTCGTGGCGCATCTCGAGGGGTTCCACACGCTGGAGATGTAGCGCGCTGCGTTAGGGGGCTCCGCGGTCGCCCGCGCGCGACGGGCTCGTCATCGATGGATGACCCTGATCACCCTCGCCCTGGTGGTCGGGCAACCGCCGCGTCCAGGTGTTCAGCGCCCTTGATGTCACGTTGAGATGCGCGACGTCCGGGAAGGAACACCATGTCCCTGAGTACGCTCGGCAACCTCAACTGGCTAGCCGTCGTTGTCGCCGCCATCGCCTGGTTCATCCTCGGAGCTATCTGGTACGCGCCGCCCGTGATGGGGAAGATCTGGATGGCGGCAGCCGGCCTCGCGGTGCCCGACGGTCAGAAACCGAGTCCGATCATCCTCGCCGTCACGCTGGTGGCGTACCTCATCGCTGCGGCGGTAACGGGCGCACTGGCTGCTGCCACTGGAACCGATACCCTCGGCGAGGGCGTCGTCCTCGGCGTGATGCTGGGCGTTGGGTACGCGTTGACGGCGGCACTGGTAGCTGCGGTGTACGAGAAGAAGCCGGAGCCGGCGGCCTACATCCTGGTCAACGGCATCTACAACACGCTCGGGTTGACGATCGTCGCTGCGATCGTCGCCATATGGCACTAGGGTGATTCGGGAGTTGCCGAGTGGAGGGAGCGGTTGAGCGGTGACGGAACGGGCTGACGGGGCGGACCTGGAGGCGGTCCCTTCCTCGCGCGCGGTCGTGGTGGCCTGGCTCGTCGCTGCCGCCATCGTCGCTGGGGTCGTCCTCTTCGGGATCCCTGGGCCGAAGGAGCTGTCCGACCCGGACCCAGCGCATCAGCAGGGCGGATGGACGGCGAACCCCGGTTCGTGGCTGTCCGGCGCGTCCAGCTCGAAGCCGCTGACCGGGATCGGCTTGCCGGAGGAACTCGTCGGCAAGGAGCGGTTCTTCGTTGCCTTCACGCGCGAGCTGCCCGACGAAGCGACCCTGGAGGCGCACCAGGCGACCATGTTGCCCGGCGTGCCCGTTGTCATCGTGGCCAATGACCCGGGGACCAGGACGGTTCCCGAGGGCGTCACGCTAGTGCCGGACCTGAACGAGGGCATCGCCCACGCGATCGGGATGCGGCGGCCGTTGGACGGCGGGTACCCGGAGGGCGTGCTGCTGGTCGATTCGGGGGGCTACGCGCGGTACGCCACGTTGGATCCCGGTTGGACCACGAACACCTTCGAGTGCAACCTCGTGTTCAAGGACGTGGCATGAGCGGGGGCCTCGGCGTGATCGCCGCCGTCACCATCCGGGCGTTCCCGCCGTCGGCGTTCGTGACGGTCGTGGTCGTCGTTCTGCTGTCGGTGATCGGGCTGGTGGTCGCGCTGCGGCGGCCGGCCTTCGACCGGCGGAGCCTGTTGGTGCAGGCGATCGCGCTGGCGCTCGGCGAGGTCACGATCTACACCTTCTATATCGGGTTCCGCCAACCGTTCCACTGGGCGAACCACCTGCTGCCGGCGGTGGTCGTGGCGTCGGTCGTGTACCTGATCTTCCTGGTGGTCAAGGACCGGCCGATGCGCGGCGAGGTCATCCTGGTGCTCCCGCTGCATCTGTTCTCGATGGTGCCGGACCCGATGTTCTCGTTCAACACGTTGCCGCACCAGGAGTGGATGAATGTGTTCACCGGCCACATCTGGGTGCACTTCCTGCCGTTCCGGTTGAACGGGTGGCTGGTGCTGGCGCTACTCGCGTCGGGCGTGTACGTGTTCGCGCTGGTTCGCTGGATCGGGCGCCGGGGTGCGCCCGGGGCGGCGGCGTCCGTCGGGGCGGCGCCCGAGCCTGCCGGGGGCTAGCTCCTAGGGTCGTTGCCGGGGGCGTGATATCTCTCGATCAGTAGGATCTTGATGCTTCGAGGGAATCGCGCATACGTGATCGCGATCTCGCGGCCGGTCGCCCCTGGGATCCGGAGTCGGAACGTCCGGGGGAGATAGCCAGGGAGGCGGTCGCCCGGTGGCGGCTCCGGGGAGTCCGGAACCTGCCAATCTTTCTGAGACACATCGCTCAATAGTTTAAGCACCTCCT
>CAZXFL010000004.1:0-126947 GCA_964640385.1 uncultured Actinomycetes bacterium | reverse complement strand
ACGTCAAGAAGGCCGAGACCGGCATCATCTACATCGACGAGATCGACAAGATCGCCCGCAAGTCCGAGAACCCGTCGATCACGCGCGACGTGTCGGGGGAGGGCGTGCAGCAGGCGCTGCTGAAGATCCTCGAGGGGACGACGGCGTCGGTCCCGCCCCAGGGGGGTCGCAAGCACCCGCACCAGGAGTTCATCCAGATCGATACGACGAACGTCCTGTTCATCTGCGGCGGCGCGTTCGCGGGGCTCGACACGATCATCGAGAGCCGTATCGGCCGCAAGGGCGTCGGGTTCGGCGCCGATGTGCGCAAGACCGAGGAGAAGGATCTGGGCGAGATCTTCGCGCGGGTCCTGCCCGAAGACCTGCTGAAGTACGGACTCATCCCCGAGTTCGTCGGACGTCTGCCCGTCATCTCGAACGTTCACAACCTGGACAAGCAGGCGTTGGTCGACATCCTGACCAAGCCGAAGAACGCGTTGGTGCGCCAGTACCACCGGTTCTTCGAGTTCGACGGCGTCGAACTGGAGTTCTCGGATGACGCGCTGGAGGCGATCGCGGATCAAGCGATCCTGCGGGGGACCGGGGCGCGCGGGCTGCGCGCGATCATGGAGGAGGTCCTCCTCAACGTGATGTACGAGCTGCCCTCACGCCAGGATGTGACCAAGTGCCTCGTCGACGGCGACACTGTGCTGTCCGGCGTGAACCCGACGCTTGTACCGAAGGCCGAACGCAAGGCTCCGAGGGTCCGCAAGGAAAAGTCCGCCTAGCGCGGCTGGCTTCGTCCTGGAGGCCTCGTTGATCACGTGCCATTACTTTCCCGATATCGATGCGCTCGCCGTAGAGCTTGGCAAGGGTTGAGGAGCGTCAGAGAGAGACCTACGCGCTCGATCCGCTGGTCGCAAACTTGCCGGAGTTTTTCCTCTTGGACTTCGATGTCGATGGCCACCTCTACCTCATCGACATCACTCCGGCATCCGAGACTGTTCCGGACCTCGTCTCCAAGGTCATGAGCGCGCGGAGGCGTCCATCGTGGAGGCGGCGGTCCGGCGAGGTTGAGGTTCGTGGCGTCCTCGAGTGTCTCCATGATGCCTCGCAAGATCGGGCCTATCTCGTTGTCGGAGATTCGGGGTCGGGAGCATCACTGACCTACCAGTGTGACCCCGAGCAGATGGCGCGGCTCCGCGTTCCTGCGACGATTCTGATCGACTTCGATCGGGATGGCCGGGTCATCGGGGTCGACGTGGTGCCGGTCTCAGCGGGGATGCTTCCCAAGGTCCTGGAGCATGCGAGTCCGATGCCCGCGGCGCTGCCGCCTGCTCGAGGGCGGGTCGTGGTCGGATACCACGACTCCTAGGTTCTGCGATTCGCGAGAAGGACGACAGATCTATGCCGGGTCGGAATCCCACTCTGGCCAGGTCTCCCCGGCGATACGGGTAGCTGCCTCGGCCCAGGCGCGTTCCTCCTCGGTCTCGGGGATCTGTCGATACGCCTGTTCATCGATCCGCTCGCGGCGGGTATGGATCCGGCGGATCAGCCAGAGGGCAGATCTCCGAACGACCACGCTACGGCTCTCATCCCGCATGCGTCGGGCCCATCGGTCGAGGGGCGGAGGTCGCGAGCTGGAGTCGGCGGCTGAAGCGACAGAACCGATGCCAGGTGCTGAGGTGCATTCCTTGACTTTACGCGGCTGATTGGGTCGCCGCTAGACTCCATGCTCACATGAGCGAGGAGATGCCGTCCCAGTACGACCCGGCTGCCGCGCAGGCACGGTGGTACCCCGAATGGGTCGAACGCGGCTACTTCACGGCCGATGCCGGTTCCGACAAACCCCCGTTCTGCATCGTCCTGCCGCCGCCGAACATCACCGGCCGACTGCACATGGGTCATGCGCTCAACCACACGATCCAGGATCTCCTGATCCGCCGCAAGCGGATGCAGGGCTACGAAGTGCTCTGGGTCCCCGGCACCGATCACGCCGGTATCGCGACCCAGGTCGTGGTCGAACGCGCGCTGCGCGAGGAGGGCATCGACCGGCGCGAGATGGGCCGCGACGCGTTCGTCGAACGCGTCTGGGAATGGAAGGCGCAGTTCGGCGGCGAGATCGTCGAACAGATGAAGGCGCTCGGCAATTCCTGCGACTGGTCGCGGGAGCGCTTCACCCTGGACGAGGGGCTCTCGGGGGCGGTTCGGGTCGCGTTCGTGCGGCTCTACGAAGCCGACCTCATCTACCGAGGCGAGCGGCTCGTCAACTGGTGCCCGACCGATCACACCGGGCTCTCGGACTCCGAGGTCGAACACGAGGAGGTCGACGGAGAACTCGTCACCTTCAAGTACCCACTTGCCGACGGTACCGGCGACATCGAGGTCGCCACGACTCGGCTCGAAACGATGCTGGGCGACACCGGCATCGCCGTGAACGCGAAGGACGAGCGCTACGCGGGCTGGATCGGAAAGATGGTGCGCCACCCGTTCGATGATCGCGAGATACCGATCGTGGCCGACGACAGCGTCGACATGGAGTTCGGGACCGGCGCGGTCAAGGTCACGCCCGCGCACGATCCCAACGACTGGGAGATCGCCGAACGCACCGGACTGCCGCGCATCAATATCTTCGACGCGAGCGCCACCCTGAACGACGAGGTGCCCGATGAGTTCCGCGGGCTCGACCGCTACGTGGCCCGCGAACGCGTCCGCGATCGGCTGGCGGATCGCGGTCTGCTCGTCTCCGAGGAACGCCCGTACCGGCACGCCGTCGGGCACTGCTACCGGTGCAAGTCCGAGGTCGAACCCTGGGTCGCCGGCAAGCAGTGGTTCGTGGCGGTCGACAAGCTCAGAGGTCCGGCGCGTGAGGCGGTCAAGGACGGCCGCATCCGCTTCACCCCACCGCGATGGGCACGCTCGTACGACACCTGGATGGAGGGACTGCGCGACTGGAACATCTCGCGCCAACTCTGGTGGGGCCACCGGATCCCCGTCTGGTACTGCCCCGAGCAACACGAGACCGTTGCCACGCAGGACCCATCGGCCTGTGCCGAGTGCGGGAGCACCGACATCCTCCAGGACGAGGACGTCCTGGATACGTGGTTCTCCTCGCAGCTCTGGCCCTTCTCGACGCTCGGGTGGCCGGAGGCGACCGAGGACCTCAAGACCTTCTACCCGACGTCGGTGATGGTCACTGCCTACGACATCATCTACCTGTGGGTGGCCCGCATGATCATGTCCGGGCCGTTCCTCGTCGACGCTGACGAAACCCGGACCGGCGATTCGGTCCCGTTCGAGCAGGTCGTCATCCACGGGATCGTGCGTGACGAACACGGCCACAAGATGAGCAAATCGCTCGGCAACGTCATCGACCCCCTGGACATGATCGAGCGATACGGCGCCGACGCGCTGCGGTTCTCGCTGGCGCGCATGGCCTCCCCCGAACAGCAGAACCTTCCGCTGTCGGAGGCTTCCATCGAGGCGGGTCGTAACTTCGCGAACAAGCTCTGGAACGCGGCGCGCCTGGTGGTCCGCAGTGGGGGTGTGCCCGAGCTGCCGCCGGCGGAGCACCGGTCCGTGGTCGAGCGCTGGCTCCTCTCGCGCCACCAAGCCTGTGTCGGCGCAGTGAACGACGCCCTGGACGCCGACGAGTACGCTGAGGCCTCGCAGGCGCTCTACCGGTTCGTCTGGTCCGAATTCTGCGACTGGGGACTGGAACTAGGCAAGGGCCGCCTGTACGACGGGCCGGACGAGGAGAGGGCCGCGACCGCGAACACGTTCGCGTGGGTGCTCGAGCGCACCTTGCGGCTGCTGCACCCGGTGATGCCGTTCGTGACCGAGGAGATCTGGCAGCGGTTCGGGCGGGGCGGCTCGATCGTCGTCGCCGACTGGCCTGGATCGATCCAGGAGTTGACCGACGGGGACGCCGAACGCGAGTTCGCCGCCGTGCAGGACGTCGTGACCGACATCCGTCAGCTCCAGGCCGGGATCCCCGCGGAGCTGTCCAAGAACGTGACCGTTGCCGAGGACCTCCGCGCAGCCGCCGAACCGTGGCTCTCGGAGGTGCAGCGCCTGACGGGCGCCGAGGTCGCGTTCGGTCCGCTTGAGGACGTGCGCGTGGACGTTCGGATCCCGGACGGGACCGACGTTGGTCCGGTCATCGACCGGCTCACGAAGAAGCTTGCCGCGGTGGACGGCAAGCTCACGAAGAAGCGCGCCAAGCTCACGAACGAGGGGTTCCTCGCGAAGGCACAGCCCGAGGTGATCGAGAAGGAAGAACGGACGGTCGCCGAGCTGGATGAAGAAGCGGGACGGCTCCGTGCGCAGCTCGGGAGGCTCGGCGGGTAGATGAACTTCGCGGAGGCGGTCGCCGAGCTGGACTCGCGCCACGCCGAGCGGATCGTTCCCGACCTGGACCGCATCACCAAGCTCATGGAGCTACTCGACGAGCCGCAGCTCACCTATCCGACGATCCACGTCACCGGCACCAACGGCAAGACCACGACCGCGCGCCTGGCCACGTCGCTGGCGTGCGCTCACAACCTCACGACCGGTCTTTACACTTCGCCCCATCTTGTGTCGGTCACCGAGCGCGTCTCGGCCTGCGGCGAGCCGATCCCACCGTTCGAGTTCGCCGAGGACTACTCGCGGCTGCACCCGTTCCTGCAGGCGGTCGACGCGATCTCGGAGGAGACCGTCAGTTACTTCGAGGTGCTCACCGCGCTCGCGTTCCTGTGGTTCGCCGATAAGCCGGTCGGCCTGGCGGTCGTCGAGGTCGGCATGGGAGGCCGGTGGGACGCGACGAACGTCGTCGCCGGCGACGTCGCCGTCATCACTCCGATCGCACTCGATCATCCGGAACTTGGACCGACCATCGCGGACAAGGCGGCGGAGAAGGGCGACATCATCAAGGAAGGGAAGACCGCGGTGGTTCGCGAGCAGCCGCCGGAAGCGTTGGGGATCATCGAGGCCAGGGCCGAGGCGGTTGGGGCGACACTCCTGCTGGAGGACCGGGACTTCGGGATCGAGGACCGCGTACGGGCGGTCGGCGGGCAGGTCATCAGCGTCCGCGGACTCCACGCGACCTACGAGGACGTGCTCCTGACGCTGTGGGGTCCGCACGCCGCGCAGAACGCCGCCGCGGCCATCGTCGCGTTGGAAGCGCAGCTCGGCCGGGCCCTGGACGAAGATGCCCTGCGCGAGTCCTTCGGGTCCGCGACGTCACCCGGACGGATGGAGGTGGTCCAGCGCCATCCGCTGGTGATGTTCGACGGTGCGCACAATCCCGCCGGCGCTGCTGCGCTGGCCGACGCCTTGGAGGACGCCTTCACGTGGGAACGGCTGATCCTGGTGACGGCGGTCTCGGGCGACAAGGATCTCGAGGGCCTGATGGCGCCGCTCGCCCCCCTGGCCGACATCGCGGTCGCGACGACCTACTCGGGTGGCCGGTCCGCGGACCCGGAACGCGTGGCCGAGGCGTGCCGCGGGGCCGGGATCTCCGACGTCGAGACCGCTTCGTCGATCGAGGCGGCGATGAACCGGGCGCGTTCGCTGGCGGGCGAGGGCGACCTCATCCTGGTCACGGGCTCCCTCTATACTGTCGCGGACGCCCGCCTAGCGCTCGGCTGACCGCCGAACGGGCGGGCACCTGAACCCGAAGGAGCGAGCACGTGGCCACCGGATCCACCCTCTTGATCGTCAAGCCCGACGGCGTCAGCAGGGGCTTGGTCGGCGAGGTCCTGCGCCGTGTCGAGGTGAAGGGCCTCGTCATCGAGGAGATGGATCTGCGAGTCATCGAGCGTTCGGTGGCCGAGGAGCACTACGGCGAACACCGCGACAAGCCGTTCTTCGGCGAGCTCGTCGATTTCATCACCAGCGGTCCCGTGGTCGTCGCCAAGATCACCGGTGAGGACGCTATCACCTGTTGGCGAACCTTGATGGGCCCGACGAACCCTGTCGAAGCCCCGCCCGGATCGATCCGCGGGGACTTCGCGACGCTCATCGGCGAGAACATCGTGCACGGCAGCGACTCGCCCGAGTCCGCTGAACGCGAACTCAAGCTCTTCTTCGGATAGCGCGCAGGTCCCCGGTGGCGAGTACTGGGATGAACTACGACGACGCATTCGGGCTCATCGCCGAACACATCGCCCGGCGGATGGAGGCGTGGGGGCCGCCTGCGGTTACCATCGCCGTGACCGACCGGGAGCAGACCCTGTGGGCCGACGCGTTCGGGTACGCGAACCTCGAGGCGCAGGTCCCGGCGACCACGCAGAGCCTGTTCCAGATCGGCTCGGTGGGCAAGAGTTTCACCGCGTACCTGATGATGCAGGAGGCCGAGGCAGGCAACGTCGGCTTGCAGCGGCCGATCAAAGACGTCTTGGCCTGGTTCGAGGCGCACGAGCGCATCCGTCCGATCACGATCGAGGACCTCCTGACGCACGCGAGCGGCTTGCCGACGGGCGAGGAGGCGTTCGAGTCCGGCATGGCGGAGGCGCTCACGATGCTCGAGTTCGACCCGGGGTTCGCGCCCGGGAACGGTTTCCTCTATTCGAACCTCGGATACAAGTTCCTGGGATTCGCGCTGGAACGCCTTACCGGGCAACGGTATCCGGATCTCGTGGAGCAACGCATCTTCGCCCCGTTGGGGATGACCTCGAGCTACGGTGAGATCACGCAGGCGCTGCGGCCCGCGACCGCGGTCGGGTACCGCACGATCTTCACGGACCGACCTGCGCAGGCGTCGCACCCGTGGATGGAGGCCGCGTTCACCGAGTCCGCAACCGCCGACGGGTGCATCAGTTCCACGATCGAGGACATGGCGCGGTACGTCCGCGTGTTCGCGAACAACGGTGGGTACCCCGGAGGGCAGATCATCTCGCCGGCCAGCTTCGAGATCATGACGCGGGGGCAGAACACCGACCCGGAGACCGGCGACAAGCTCGGGTTCGGCATCTGGACGACGCCGCGGTTCGGGCGGCCCATCCTCGAACACACCGGTGGGATGATCGCGCACCGAACCCACATGGCGATCGACCCGGATACCGGGATCGGCCTCGTGATGCTCGGCAGCGGCGCCGAGGTTCTCCGCATGGCCGATTACGCGCTCCAGATCCTCTGCGACGTCGCGACCGCAAGTCCGCTTCGCCCGATCCCGAGCGTGGATGCGCGAGAGATCCCGAAGGCCGAGGACTTCCGCGGCCGGTGGCGCGGAGGGCAGCGCGAGCTCACTCTGACCCCCGAGGGCTCCGGCGTGATCGCCGAAGCCGACGGCGAGCGCGTAGCCGCGGAACTCCGCATGGACGACATCCTGCTCCTGCCGATGCCCGGGTGGGACCGGTTCCTCCTGCGTGCGTCACGCGATCAGAAGACGGGGCAGGTGGCCTCGCTCACCCACGGCCCCGACCGGTTCTTCTCGGCCGGCACGCAGGGCTACGTGGCTGCCCCGACCCAGGCGCTGGAGCCGATGGTCGGCCACTACCGCTCGTGGAGCCCGTGGTCGTTCGACCTGCGCGTCTTCCAGCGCGAGGGCAAGCTGTTCATGCAGGTCATCGACGGCAGCAACGACCCGGGCGACGAAGAGTACGAACTGGTCGAGCTGCCCGGCCAACGGACGTACCGGGTCGGCGCCGAGGACTGGCTGCCCGACCGTGTCCGCTTCGACGGCGTCATCGACGGCAAGACGCAAGTCGCGCATTACATGAACGGTTCCTTCGGGCGGCTGTCCTCGCCCTAGCCGGCGACCTTCCGGAAGGCGACGACGGCGTTCTGGCCGCCGAACCCGAACGAGTTCGAGATGGCGAAGCGAACGTCCGCCTCGCGTGCTTCATTCGGCACGTAGTCCAGGTCGCACTCGGGGTCGGGCGTCTCGTAGTGGATCGTCGGCGGGATGACCCCGTTCTGCAGGGTCAGGACCGTGGCTGCCGCCTCCATCGCGCCGGCCGCGCCGAGGAGGTGGCCGGTCATCGACTTCACCGACGAGATGGCGATCCGGTGCGCGTTCTCGTCGCCGAGCGCCGCCTTGATCGCGGCCGTCTCGCCGGCGTCGTTCAGTGGGGTCGAGGTCCCGTGGGCGTTCACGTAGTCGACGGCTGACGGATCCTCACCGGCGTCCTCGAGCGCCCACCGGATGGCGAGCGCCGCACCGGTGCCCTTCGGATCGGGGGCGGTGATGTGGTACGCGTCGGCCGAGGCGCCGTAGCCGGCGATCTCGGCGTAGATGCGCGCCCCGCGAGCCTTCGCATGTCCCTCGCTTTCGAGGATCAGGGCCACGCCACCTTCTGAGAGAACGAACCCGTTCCGGTTCGCGTCGAACGGGCGCGAGGCCGTCTCGACGTCGGGGTTCTTGGTCAGCGCGGTCATGTTCGCGAACGCGGAGATCGTCAGTCGGAGGGTGCCGGACTCGGCGCCGCCCGCGACCGCGACGTCCAGGTAGCCATCGCGGACGAGGCGATAGCTCTCGCCGACGGCGTGCGCACCGGATGCACAGGCTGAGACCGTGCACAGGTTCGGGCCCATGAAGCCGAGCATCATCGCGACGTGACCGGCGGCGGCGTTCACCATCAGCGCCGGGACGGTGAACGGACTGACGCGCCTGGGGCCCTTCTCGGCCAACACCTCGGCTTGCTCGAGGATCGTGGTGATGCCGCCGACACCCGAGCCGATCACGACGCCGGCCCGTTCCGGGTTCACCTCTGGTTCACCGGCGTCCTTCCAGGCGAGCTGGGCAGCCGCGATACCGAGTTGCACGAACCGGTCGGTGCGGCGGACCTCCTTGGGTCCGAGGTAGTCGGCGGGGTCGAAGTCCTGAACGCGCCCGGCGATCTTGACCGACAGGTCCGTCGTGTCGAGGTAGTCGATGGGGAAGACGCCGTTGCGACCGGTGGTCAGGCCTTCCCAGAAGGCCTCGAGACCGGTTCCGATCGGCGTGACCGGCCCGATGCCGGTAACGACGACCTTCCGCCGGTCGCTACTTGACACCGAGCTTCGAGGCGACGAGACCGACCGCCTGGCCGACCGTCTTGACGTTCTCCATCTCTTCCTCGGGGATCTCGATGCTCCACTCCTCCTCGAGGGCGAGCACCGCTTCGACGAGGTCGAGCGAGTCCGCGTTCAGATCCTCGGCGAAGCGCGCGTCGAGGGTCACCTGCGCCTCTTCCACCGCGAGCTGCTCCGCGAGGACCTTCTGTACGCGCTCCTGGATCTCTGCCTTGTCCATCCATGTCCTCCTTGGTTCACACCGGCGATCTGGGGCCCGGGCGTCCGGCCCGCAAGCCAGGAAGCCTACGCGGTCAGGCCACCATCGACAGGCACCACCGCTCCGTTCACGTACTCTGCCTCGTCCGACATGAGGAACCCGATCACGGCGGCCACGTCCGCCGGGGTGGCGGCCCGCCCTACCGGCGTGTGTTCGATCATGTACGCCCATCGCTCCTCGGTGAGCACCGACACCATCTCGGTGTCCACGAGGCCGGGGCACACCGCGTTCACGGTGACCCCGCGGGGCCCCACCTCCCGGGCGATCGATCGGGTCATCCCGACAACGCCCGACTTGGAGGCGGTGTAGGCAGCCTGGCCGGGGTTCCCGCGCAGCGCGACGGCCGAGGACACGTTCACGATGCGGCCCCAGCGCTGGCGCATCATGCCCCGCAACGCCGCCTTGGTGCACAGGAAGGTGCCGGTCACGTTGATCTTCATCGTCTGCTCGAAGGTCTCGGTGGGGTACTTCACCGTGAGACCGTCCTTGGTCATGCCCGCGTTGTTGACCAGTCCGGTGATGACGCCGAGCTCGTCGGCCGCCTCACGGAACGCCTCGGCTACCGAATCCTCGTCCGTGACGTCGATGCGGACGACCGTGCCGGAGCCCCCGGCCGCTTCGACCGCGTCGAGCGTCTCCTTGGCCCGGATCTCGTTGCCGCGGAAGCCCACGGCGATCGACCAGCCGTCCTTGGCCAGCCGGAGCGCGGAGGCACGTCCGATACCGCCTGAGCCGCCCGTGACCAGGGCAGCCTTCACGCGGGTTCCGGAGCCGTCCATCTCACCAGGTTAGCGCCCCACGCCAACCCGGCGCCGAACGAGGTCAACAGGACGAGGTCGCCCGGGGCGATCCGTCCCGCGCGCCATGCATGATCGAGCGCGATCGGGATCGAGGCGGCCGAGGTGTTGCCGACCTCCTCGACGTCGATCGCGCATCGATCCGGCGGGATGCCGAGCTGCTTGGCGACCGTCGCCATGATCCGCAGGTTCGCCTGATGGGGGATGAGCAGATCGACGTCCTCCGGCGTGTAGCCCGACTTCTCGAGGACCTCACGGCATGCCCCGGTCATCCCGCCGACCGCACGCTTATACACCTCACGGCCGTTCGGCATCTTCACGAAGTGATCGCGGGCCGCGATCGTCTCGGCCGTCGCCGGCCGCTCGACGCCGCCCGCTGGGATCGTCAGCAACTCCGCGGCCGTGCCGTCGGCAGCGAGTATCGTCCCGATGATGCCCGGTTCCTCGGAAGGGGTGACGACCGCCGCGCCCGCGCCGTCACCGAACAGGATGCACGTCGAACGGTCCGTCATGTCCAGGATCCGCGAGAGCGTCTCCGCGCCGATCACCAGCACCGTGTCGGCGGTTCCCGACTGCACCATCGCGGTGCCGACCGACAGGCCGTACGAGAACCCGCTGCACGCCGCGTTCAGGTCGAACGCCGGACACGCGATGCCGAGCCGCTCCTGCACCATCACCGCGGCGGCCGGGAGCGGGCGGTCCGGTGTGAGCGTCGCGACCACGATCAGATCGACCTGCTCGGGGGAGATGCCGGCAGACTCCAGCGCGCGGCCGGCTGCGTCCGCGGCGAGCGAGGCCGTGGTCTCGCCCTCCCCGGCGAAGTGACGCGCCCGGATCCCGGTGCGCTCTCGGATCCACTCGTCGTTCGTATCGAGGAAGCTCTCGAAGTAGTCGTTGGCGACGCGGCGGTCGGGGAGTGCGGATCCGACGCCCGAGATCGTGGCGTTTCGGCCGTTCATGCGCCGCGCTCCTCGGCGGAGCCGCCCTCGACCGGCTTCATGATCGTCTTGCCCTCCGGGAGCGCCTCCATCCAGGCGATGGGTTGGCCCTGGCGGACCGGCTCCCCGTCCCGGCCCATCATCCCGCCCATCCGGCCGCGCATCGGGGCCAGCACCTCATCGGGTTCGCTGCTGGAGTGCTCGATCTGCGCCACGATCTGGCCCTTCTCGATCCATTCCTGGCCGTCCACGAAGTTCTTCGGCGGCAGGATGTGCAGGCGGCCCGTCGCGGGGGCCACGATCAGAACGAGGGGGAGCGCCGTGCCGCCTTCCCCGAACTGGTCGCTCACTCGGCCGCGCTCCTTTCCAGGCCTGTGATGAATGCCGCGGCAGCCTCGGGGCTGCCCACCGCGCTGGTAGACGCGCCCTTGACGCACCGTCGCGCCAGTTTCGACAGTACCTCCCCAGGGCCGGCTTCCGCGAACGTCGTGATCTCGAGGTCCTCGACCATCGCGACCATCGTCCGCTCCCACCGAACGGGCGAAACCATCTGGCGGGACACCAGATCCCGGAGCGCCGACGGCTCGGTCGTCGGCCGGGCGCTGACGTTGGGGACGACGGGGAAGCGCGGCTCGTGGAACTCGAGGCTCGCGATCGCCTCGCGAACGGCCGGCGACGCGGGTTTCATCAGCGGCGAATGGAACGCGCCGGCGACATTCAGACGGATCGCCTTCACGCCGCGGCTGCGCGCGACTTCCTCCGCGCGTTCGATCGCGGGGATCGAACCGGAGAGGACGACCTGCGTCGGCGCGTTCTCGTTCGCGACCTGCAACACGTCGCCGCGTCCCGCGACGTCGCACAGCTCGGCTGCGTCGGCGGACGACAGTCCGATGATGGCCGTCATCCCGCTCGGGGCCGCGTCCGAGGCTTCCTGCATCGCCAGTCCGCGCACCTTGACGGCGTCGAACGTGGCCTCCAGTTCCAGCGCGCCCGCAGCGACGAGCGCCGCGAACTCGCCGAGTGAATGGCCGGCTGCCGCGCCGAACGTCACGCCCTCGGCTTCGAGGACGGCGAACGCAGCGACGTCGCACGCGAATACGGCCGGCTGCACGATCTCGGTGGTCGCCAGGGCGGCTTCGTCGCGCGCGAGCTCGACGATGTCCTTTCCCATGACCTCGGAGCAGCGGTCGAGGACCTGGCGGGCGGCCGGATGGTCGCTCCAGGGGTCGGCCATCCCCACGAACTGGGACCCCTGGCCCGGGAACAGGGCGCCGACGGCGATGTCTGAGGTGGGCATCGGTCCATTAGGTTCGCAGAACTGACCGCCAGTTACACCCCCTACGGAGGCTCGCTCGGACCCCCGCCCGGCGTGCCGGCACCACCCGTAGGCAGGAGTGTTGCCAGGCCTACCTTCAGCCTGTAGAACTTGGGACGACCCATGGCCGATAGACCGCAACAGAACCTTCCTTCCCCGAGGCAGGCTGCCGAAGGCATCACCGGGTTCCTTGGCCGCGACATGGCGGTTGATCTTGGAACCGCGAACACGCTCGTCTACGTTCGGGGCCGAGGCATCGTCTTGAACGAGCCCTCGGTGGTCGCCATCAACACCCATTCGGGTGCGATCCTTGCCGTCGGCTCCGAGGCCAAGCGCATGATCGGCCGCACGCCCTCGCACATCCGCGCGGTCCGACCCCTCAAGGACGGGGTCATCGCCGACTTCGACGTCACCGAGAAGATGCTCCGCTACTTCATCCAGAAGGTGCACAAGCGGCGGCTGCTCGCGAAACCGCGCGTCGTCGTGTGCGTTCCGTCGGGTATCACCGGCGTCGAGCAGCGCGCGGTCGAGGAAGCGACGATCGCGGCGGGAGCGCGCCGCGCGTACATCATCGAAGAGCCGATGGCCGCGGCCATCGGTGCCGGGCTCCCGATCCACGAGCCGAGCGGCAACATGATCGTCGACATCGGCGGCGGCACCACGGAGGTCGCGGTGATCTCGCTCGGCGGCGTCGTTACGTCGTCGAGCCTGCGTATCGGCGGCGACCGGCTCGACGACGCGATCGTGACGTACGTGAAGAAGGAGTACTCGCTGCTGCTCGGTGAGCGCACCGCGGAAGCGCTCAAGCTCGCGATCGCCTCGGCGTTCCCGATGCCCGACGAGACGCGCGCCGAGATCAAGGGGCGCGACCTCGTCTCAGGATTGCCGAAGACGATCCTCATCTCGGCCGAGGAGGTCCGCAAGGCGGTCGAGGAGCCCGTGAACGCCATCATCGATTCGATCAAGACCTCCCTCGACCGAACCCCGCCCGAACTCGCCGCCGACATCATGGACAAGGGCATCATGCTTACCGGCGGCGGCGCGCTGCTCCGGGGGATCGATGAGCGCCTCAAGCACGAGACCGGGATGCCTGTCAAGATCGCCGACAAGCCCCTCTCCTCCGTGGCGATCGGTTCCGGGAAGTGCTTGGAGGAGTTCGAGGTCCTGCAGCGCGTGCTCGTGAGTCCCACCCGGCGATAATCCGTGGCCCTGAAGCCGCGCGCCCGCAACGCCCGCCTCCTGATGGTCTGCTTGGTCATCGTCTGCCTGGTCGTCATCACCGTTGACTTCCGCCAGGGGGACAAGGGACCGCTGGAGGGGATCGGACGGATGACCCTTTCGGTCATCACGCCCTTCCAGGAGGCGATGTCCAAGATCACCCGCCCGATCGGCAACTTCTTCTCGGCCCTGGTCTCCCTGCCCTCCCTGAAGAAGGAGAACGATGAGCTGAAGGAGCGGAACGCTTACCTCGAGTCCCAACTGGTGGCCGCCGCGGACCTCCAGGCCAAGGTGGCGGAGCTCGAGAAGGACCTCGAGCTGGCGGACCAGATCGGCAGCGGGGAGCCGACCGGCGCGTTCGTCATCTCCAACGGGGTCTCGAACTTCGAATGGTCCATCACCATCGACAAGGGATCCGACGACGACGTGCAGATCGGGGATGCCGTGGTGGTCAGCGCGGGGCTGGTGGGCCGCGTCGTCCGGGTCACGGGCGGGTCGGCCGACGTTCAGCTCATCACCGATCCGGACGCGGGTGTTGCCGGTCGGATCGGCGACACCAAGGAGACCGGCGTGGTGCTGGGGCAAGGGGAGCGGGACATGAAGATGGAGGGGATCGACGCCGCCGTTCCGACATCCCAGCTCAATGGAAAGATCGTGAAGTCGGTCGGGTATCAGATCGGCGATCAGTCCAACGTCTATCCACCCGGCATCCCCATCGGGTCGGTGTCGCGCGTGCTCGATTCCGCCGGCGCCTTGTCGAAGTACGTCACGATCGCGCCGGTCGTCGACTTCTCCGCGCTCGATGTGGTGTTGGTGGTGCGTTCCGGGACCCCCGGATAGCCTGGTTGCCATGCGACGAACCGTCTCCATCACCCTCATCATCCTCACGGCACTGTTGCTGCAGTCGACCATCTTCGGCGAGATCCGGCTGCTCGGTGCCCGCCCCGAGCTGATCTACCTCGTGACGATCCTGCTCGCGATGATGGAGGGGCCCTCCGAAGGCGCGGTTGTCGGGTTCGCCGGCGGGATGGCGCAAGATTTCCTGCTCAACCAGCCCAAGGGGATGACGGCGCTGACCCTCACGCTCCTCGGGTACGTGATCGGAACGCTGCGCCAGTACATCGTGACGCCGTCGCCGTGGTTGCCGGTCATCCTCGCCGGCGTCGGGACGTTCGCGGGCGTCGTGTTCTACGGCTCGATCGCGTTCCTGCTGGGGCAGCTCGACACCGGCTGGGCGTACCTGCTGAAGGTCGCGTCGCTCTCCGGTGCGTATAACGCGCTGCTGACCCCGGTCGTCTATCCGCTCCTGAAGCGCGTATCGCAGACATCTTCGAGGAGGCGGGTCTTCCGGTGGTGAGTCGATGACGATCGAGGGCAAAGCCGGCTCCCGGCTGAAGGTCCTCGCCGCCCTCGTCGTGCTGATGTTCGCCGCGCTGACGGTACGCCTGTGGTTCCTACAGGTCCTCGCCTCGGAGAAGTACCGCAGCGAGGCCTCCGAGAACGCCATCCGATTCGTGGACCAGCCGGCGCCGCGCGGCTCGATCCTGGACCGCAACGGCGAACCCCTAGTTGAGAACCGGACGGCGCTGCAGGTCGAGGTGAACCGCCAGAAACTCCCGCAGGACCGCGGCCCCGTCATCCGCAACCTCGCGCGCGTGCTGGGGGTCGCGCAAGAGGCGCTGGCACGCCGCATCGACGACAAGCGCTACTACCCGTTCGCGCCGGTCCCCATCGCCTTCGACGTCGAGGAGAAGGCCGGGTGGGCGATCGCCGAGCATCCTGAGGACTTCCAAGGGGTCGAGGTGGAGCAGGTCCCCGCTCGCGAGTACCCGCAGGGCGACATCGCCGAGCACATCGTCGGCTACATCGGCCGGCTCCTCGACTCCCAGATCGAGGATCCCAAGTTCGATGGGTACGACCCCAACGACACCGTGGGGCAGGGCGGGCTGGAGTCGTTCTACGAGGAGGATCTCCGCGGCGACAAGGGAACGCTCAAGCTCCAGGTCAATGCCGCGGGCGAGGTCATCAAGGAGATCGGATCGGAGCCCTCGATCCCCGGCAACGACCTAGTCCTCGCGCTGGACGCCGAGATCCAGGCCGCCGCCGAGGACGATCTCGAACAGGGCATGGAACGTGCGCGTGACGCGGGGTTCCGGGCAACATCCGGCACCGCGGTCGTCCTGGACCCGACCACCGGAGGGATCGTCGCTATCGCGTCCGTTCCGGGCTTCGCTCCCACGATCTACGACGATGGGCTCAACGTGAGGGAACAAGAGCTGCTCGAGATCGGCAAGAAGCGTCCCCGCGAGGCGCGTTTGCTCAACCGGGCGACATCCGGCGAGTATCCGCCGGGCTCGACCTTCAAACCGTTCGTCGGCTTGGCGGCGCTCCGTGAGGGCCTCGCCACCCAGGGCACGCAGTTCGACTGCGACGCGGTCTACACGGTGCCGAAGGACCCCACGACGACGTTCCGCAACTGGGCGCCGGTGAACATGGGTCCGATGACGATCGCGCAGGCGTTGCCGCCGTCGTGCGACACCATATTCTACGAACTCGGCTACCAGTTCTGGGACAGGTACTACAAGGAGGCCGGCGTGCGCGGCCCGGAGATCCTGCAACGGGCGCTCGGCGATTTCGGGTTCGGGACCTCCACGGGGATCGATCTGCCGACCGGCTCGCCTGGACTGATCCCGACCGAGCAGTGGAAGAACGAGACGTTCAGCAAGGAGTACGGCGGGCCGTACCAGGACAACCAGCGGCACTACTGCGACATCCACTTCTGCCCGGGCGACTACATCCTGATGGGGATCGGTCAGGGGAACGTTCGCGTCACCCCGCTACAGCTCGCGCTTGCCTACGGCGCGATCGAGACGGGGCAGCTCTGCGAGCCGCGTCTGGCTCTGCGCACCCAGGAACCGGGCGACGGGAAGACGGTGCGCGAGGTCGCTTCCCGCTGCCACGATCTGAAGGGATTCAGCGAGACCGATCTGAGGTACGTGCGGAACGCCCTTACCGGCGTCGTGCAGGGGAACGGCACCGCATCCGGTGCGTTCGCTGGGTTCCCGTTCGGCCGCGTGTCGGTCGGGGGGAAGACGGGAACGGCTGAGATCGCGGGCCAAGCCCAAGACAACTCGTGGTTCGTCGCCGTCACGCGCGGCACGGTCAAGGGGGAGACCGAGGAGTACGTGGTCGTGGTCATGGTCGAGCGAGGCGGCCACGGCGCCGAGACCGCAGCCCCGATCACCCGCCAGATCATCGAGACCATCTACGGGCTGGATGTGTCCCAGTTCCGCATCGGGGCGCCGGCGGACTAGATGGACGTCGTCTTCGGTGGGCAGACCACACCGGCATCCGGGAGACCGTTCCGGCACCTGGATCCGATCCTGTTGGTCTCGATGCTGCTGCTCAGCATCATCGGGTTCTTCATGATCTACTCGGCCACCGAGCGGACCCTCCGCGGACTCCAGGAAGATCCTGGCTTCTACCTGAAGAAACAGCTCACCTGGTTCCTGCTCGGGGCCGTGCTCCTGTTGCTGTCGGCGTCGGTCGACTACCGGTTCATGAAGGTCTATGCGAGCCTGTTCTACGCGGGCTCGCTTGTCCTGCTGCTGCTGGTCCGGCTCCCGTTCCTGGGGACGGACGTGAAGGGGTCGCAGCGCTGGTTCGAGATCTTCGGGTTCCAGTTCGCGCCCTCGGAGATGATGAAGCTCGCGCTGATCGCGATGCTCGCGGCTTCCTTATCCGAGATCAGAGCGCGGGAGCTGACGCTGGAACAGGTCATCCGGGCGACCGCGTTCGCCGTCTTCCCGATGGCGCTGGTGTTCCTGCAGCCCGACATCGGGACCTCTATGGTCCTAGCCGCCATCCTGGTCGGGATCCTCATCGTCGCGGGCGCGAAACCCCGCCATCTTGCTGCGCTTGCGTTGGCGGCCGTGCTCCTCGGGTTCTTCGCGTTCCAGCTCGGCGTCATCAAGGAGTATCAGGTGGCGCGTCTGACCAGCTTCCTCGATCCGACCAACGACCCGAACCTGACCGGCTACAACAAGATCCAAGCCGAGATCGCGATCGGCTCGGGCGGACTGACGGGTCTCGGCTACCTCAAGGGAACCCAGACGACCCTGGACTTCGTCCCGGAGCAGCAGACCGACTTCGTCTTCACGGTGGTGGGGGAAGAGTTCGGGTTCCTTGGAGCCACCATCGTGCTGATCCTGTATGCCCTGCTCGTCTGGCGGGCGATCCGCATCGCGATGTTAGCCAAGGACGCCTTCGGGACCTACGTGGCGACCGGGGTCGCCTCCATGTTCGCGTTCCAGATCTTCGTCAATATCGGCATGACGATCGGGATCATGCCGATCACGGGCATCCCGCTGCCGTTCGTCTCCTACGGGGGAAGCTCGACGCTGATCAACTTCGCCGCGGTCGGGCTGTTGCTGAACGCGCATATGCGCCGGTTCACCTAGCCGGCGCTCCCGGTCCGGGAGGGCCGGACTGCTAGACTCCCCCCATAGACGTGCTGGCCCAGGCATACGCCCGGGCCGGAAGGAAGCGCGCCGGACGGCGCAGGGAGGCCCCCCGGGATCCATCGCCGGGAAGGAGCCCCGCGACGAGGCGGCGCGCCGAACGTAGGGTTTGGCGCCGATACGGCGCGTGTGTGAGGCCCAGATGGCGCCCATGCACTCCGCGAGATCCTCTGAGGGTCCGCCGCCGCGAACCGCTTCACCCGGAAAGTAGGACTTCATGGCCGACGAGCCCGACGTGGCCGTCGCGTCTGCCGACGAGCAGGCGGGATCCACCACTACCACCAGCACCGAGCAGCAGGAGCCGTCGTCCGCGCAGCGCTCCGAGGATGTAGGCGGCGGCGACGGTGCAACCCCCCGTCCGTCCGGCCAGCGCCGCCGGCGCCGCCGGGGAGGCAGAGGGCGCAGCAGCGGTCAACGACCTACACCCGAGGGATCGGACGAGGCGCCAGGCGAGCCGACGCAGGGAGCCGCGGATACTTCGGAGCGAGAGGGGACGGCGGGGGGCGGGCCTGCGCCGCGACGGAGGCGCGCTCCGGCAGGAGCTTCCACGTCGCGCGGCTCATCGACGCGGACGCGTCGTCCATCAGGTCGAGAGAAGGCGGACGATGCATCCGAACCCGATGCTCCGTCCGCCGAAGTCGAGACCTCGGATGGCGGATCGGCTTCCAGCGGATCTGACGGGGAAAGCGGATCCACCGTCGCGCGACGTCGCCGTCGGGGACGGCGCGGTGGCAGGGGTCGGAGCCGCCCGTCGGCCGACAGCGCCGATGCAGGCGACACGACCGAGGGAGCGGACCGCGATCGGTCGGCGGAGGATACTTCCCCGGACGATGCGGGGCCGGTCGACGGCGAAGACGGGCAGCGCCCGGCCCGACGCCGCAGGCGCCCGTCGACCAAGAAGACCGCGGCCGACACGAAGGCCACCAAGAAGCCCGCGGCGCGCCGGTCGCGTGCGAAGAAGGAACCTGCACAGATGTCGACGCGACTGCGGGCCAAGAAGGAGCGGTCAGACCGGAACGCGCCCTCGCGCCGCCGCCGGGTGGCCCTTCCCCCGGTCGTTCGCACCCGGAACAAGACCATGATCATCACCGAGCATGGCGAGCGAGACCAGATCGCGGTGCTCGAGGACCGGGAACTCATCGAGCACTACATCACCCGCGTCGGCGCACATTCGATGGTTGGCAATATCTACAAGGCAAAGGTCCAGAACGTGCTGCCTGGCATGGAGGCGGCGTTCCTCGACATCGGGCGGGGCCGCAACGCGGTCCTGTACGCCGGCGAGGTCAATTACGACGAGGACATCGGGCCCACGCCGCGCATCGAGAACGCGCTGAAGAGCGGGCAGACCCTGCCCGTCCAGGTCACCAAGGACCCGATGGGCGGAAAGGGCGCGCGCCTCACCGCCCAGATCAGTCTGCCAGGGCGCTACTTGGTGCTCGCTCCGAACTCGGAAACGTTCGGCATCAGCAGGCGCCTGACCGACAACGAGCGCCGGCGGTTGCGCACCATCATCAAGGAGATCAAGCCCGAGAAGCACGGGGTGATCGTCCGGACGGCCGCTGAAGGGGCCACCAAGGACGAGCTGACCGCCGACATCGACCGGCTCGTCGAGGAATGGAACGCGATCGAGAAGAAAGGCAAGCGGGCGAAAGCGCCGGCGGTGCTCTACGAGGAGCCGGAGCTGACGGTTCGCGTCGTCCGGGATCTGTTCAACGAGGAGGAGTTCAAGGAGCTCGTCACCGACTCCGCCAGCATCTACGAACGCGTGACGGCCTATCTCAACGGCGTTGCACCCGATCTCGTGCCGCTGTTGAAGCTGCACGAAGGTGCCCTGCCGGTGTTCGAGGAGTATCACGTGGTCGAGCAGATCCATAAGGCGCTGGACCGCAAGGTGTGGCTGCCCTCGGGCGGTTACTTGATCATCGACCGGACCGAGGCGCTGACCGTGGTCGACGTGAACACGGGAAAAAGCGTCGGCAAGTCCAACCTCGAGGACACCGTGGTCGGCACGAACGTCGAAGCGGCCCGCGAGGTCGCCCGGCAGCTCCGGCTGCGCGACATCGGCGGCATGATCATCGTCGACTTCATCGACATGATCGTCTCCGCGAACAAGAGCAAGGTCGTGGAGACCCTCCGTGAAGAGCTGGCGAAGGACAAAACCCGCTCGCAGGTGTTCGATATCAGCCCGCTCGGGTTGCTGGAGGTCACCCGCAAGCGCGTGTCGGCCGGCTTGCTAGAGTCCTTCTCCGAGACCTGCCCGACCTGCGAGGGCCGGGGCATCCTGTTGACCATCGACACCTAGCCCGGAGGCAATCATGTACGCCGTCATCAAGACCGGAGGCAAGCAGCACAAGGTCCAGACCGGTGACCAGATCCGCGTCGAGCTGCTGGAAGGTAAGCCCGGTGACAAGGTGACCTTCCAGCCGATCCTCGTGGTGGACGATGACGGGAAGACGCACGTCGGCAAGGAGGCGGGCGCCTCGACGGTGACCGCGCGGCTGCTGGGCGAGGTCAAGGGCGAGAAGGTCCGTATCTTCAAGTACAAGGCGAAGACGGGCTACGCCCGTCACCAGGGTCACCGCCAGCAACTCACGCTGCTCGAGATCGAGGGCGTCGACCTGAAGAAGAAGCCGATGGCCCAGAAGAAGACCGAGAAGAAGACCGAGAAGAAGACCGAGAAGAAGACCGAGAAGAAGACCGAGGAGAAGAAGGTTGACGAGCAGGCCGCCGAAGAAGCCGGCTAGGCACGGTTTGGTAGGTTAGGGGACCTATGGCACATAAGAAGGGCGGCGGTTCGACCAGGAACGGTCGCGACTCCAATAGCAAGCGCCTCGGCGTCAAGGTGTTCGGCGGGCAGGTCGTGCCCTCCGGTTCGATCATCGTGCGCCAGCGCGGCACCAAGATCCATCCCGGTGACGGGGTTCGCCGCGGTGGCGACGACACACTGTTCGCGGTCCGAGCCGGAGAGGTGAAGTTCCACTCCTCGCGCGGCCGACGCTACGCCTCGGTCCTCCCGGGCTGAGCGCGGGCGGTCTCGACCGCCTCCTTGATCGCCTTGTCCCAGATCTTCACCTGATCCGTACGTTGCTGGTTCGCCGTGGATAGGTACGTGGCGCCTCGCCGCCGAGCTTTCCGCTTGCTCGAGCCGTCGAGCCTCAGCGGCGGCGGCTTGACGAAGTAGAAGGCGTACCGGGCGATCTTGGCCGACTCGCGGCGCTCGATCACAACGACCGGACTCCCGAGGACGCGCTTGACCTTGCGGATCTCTCTCAGAGGTATCCGCAGTTCCTCGCCGGCGAGCGCGAACACCAGGTCGCGCTTCCCGAGCGTGAGTTCTCCCTTGAAGTCCTGCGTGCTGACGTCCAGGCGCACGCCCCAAGCGGTCGTGGTCATGGGTTCCATCGATAAGGTGCATCGTATGGGTTTCGTCGATGAGACCACCATCTGGGTCAGTGCCGGCAAGGGTGGCAACGGTTGCGTGTCGTTCCACAGCGAGCCGTACAAGCCGCGGGGCGGACCCGACGGCGGGGACGGCGGCGCGGGCGGTTCGGTCGTGCTCGAGGTCTCGCGGGGCGCGCGGGACCTGTCCTGGCTGGCGCGCCATCCCCACCAGCGCGCTACGCACGGCACGTCGGGCTCGAGGGCCAACAAGACCGGCGCTGGTGCTAAGGATCTGGTTATCGAGGTGCCCGACGGGACGGTGGTCCATGACGAGCGAGGCTTCATCGCAGACCTGGTCGGCGAGGGATCGAAGGTGATCGTGGCCCGGGGCGGCCGCGGGGGGCGCGGCAACGCCACCCTCTCCGGACCTCGCAACCGCGCCCCCCGCGAGGCCCAGCCGGGCGAGTCCGGCGAGGAGCACGCGGTAGAACTCGAACTTCGGACGATCGCCGATATCGGGTTGGTCGGGCTGCCCTCCGCAGGCAAGTCCACCTTGCTCGGCGCGCTGACGGCCGCGAGGCCGAAGATCGGCGCGTACCCATTCACGACCCTGACGCCGAACGTCGGCGTGACCGAAGGCGACGAACGATTCGTCCTCGCCGACGTTCCAGGGTTGATCGAGGGGGCGCATGAGGGCAAGGGACTCGGGCACCGGTTCCTGCGGCACGTCTCGCGCTGCCCGGCCCTGGCGTGCGTCGTCGACCTGACCGCGCCCGACCCGGTGGCCGATGTCCGCGCCGTCCGCGAGGAGCTCCGCGCCTACGACCCCCCGCTGGCAGAGCGTCCGACGCTGATCGTCGCGACGCACCGCGATCTGGTCGACGCGGAGACCGCCGACCTGGTCGCCGACGATCTTCGTTCGGAGGGGGAGGTGTTCCTGGTCTCCGGAACAACCGGACAGGGCATCGAGGGCCTCGCGGCTCGCCTCGCGGACCTCGTCGCGGAGGGGGAGGTCGGGCGCGTGTACGAACCGGCGGCCGTCGTGATCCGTCCCGGCCGGGAGACCTTCGCCGTGAAACGGGACGGCAAACGGTTCCGGGTGACCGGTCGCGTCGTGGACCGGTGGATCACCGAGACGGATCTGGATGATCCGAAGGCGGTGGTCGCCCTGCAGGCGAAGCTGGTCAAGGAGGGCGTGGAGAAGGAGTTGGCCGCGGCGGGTGCCCGTCGTGGAGACGAGGTCGTGATCGGCGGCCGCGAGTTCGAGTTCATCCCCGAGGAGGAGCGATATGGATCGTAAGCAGGAGCTAGTGCAAGCCGAGGAGGAGAGTTGGAGCGAGTTCCACGCGCTCCTGAACCGGCTGACACCTGAGCAGATGGACGAGCCGACCCTGAACACCGACGGCTGGTCGGTCAAGGACCTCATCTGGCACATGGGCTGCTGGGCCGCGGAAGGGGCCGGCGCGTTGGAGCGCATCCGGATGGGGACCTACGAGGACCAGGACTGGGACACCGACACGAAGAACGCCCGATTCCTAGAGGAGGGACGCCGGATGGACCTGGACACCGTCCGATCGGAGTGGTCGGCCGCACGGAACCGTTGCCTGCAAGAGTGGAATGCGCTCGAGGAGATCACCCCCGAGGCGGAGGAGTGGTTCTACGAGGAAGGACCCGAACACGCGGCCGACCACCTGCCCGAATTGCGACGCTTCGTCGAGGCCGTGGGGTAGCCTAGGCCCGTGGGGACGCGCCTGGGGGTGATGGGCGGAACGTTCGATCCCATCCATCACGGCCACTTGGTGGCCGCGGAAGAGGCCCGCTGGCAGTTCCGGCTCGACGAAGTGCTCTTCGTTCCCGCCGGGCAACCGTGGATGAAAGGACATCGTGAGGTCACGTCAGGGGAGCACCGGTACCGGATGACGGTGCTGGCGACCGACGACGACCCCGGGTTCTCGGTGTCACGGATGGAGCTGGATCGCGAAGGGCCGACCCACACGGTGGACACGCTGCGGGCCCTGCGATCCGAGCGGCCCGACGCCGACCTGTTCTTCATCACCGGTGCCGACGCGATCTTGGATCTGGCGAACTGGAACGAGCCTGAGGCGGCGCTGGCCCTGGCCACGTTCATCGCGGCGACGCGACCCGGCTACGACCTGTCCGCGCTCGAGGGTGCGGACGGGATCGAGATCATCGACGTGCCGGCCCTGGCGATCTCATCGTCGGACATCCGGATGCGCTTGAAGGAAGGACAACCGGTCCGCTACCTGGTTCCTGATGCCGTGCTCGGCTTCATCGAGAAGGAGCACGTCTACCGGTGAGTCAGAACGGCAGCACGAAGACCGACGGCCCCCGTCCGAGCGGATCCGCGACGCGGAGCGGCCGTGCGTCGGGCCGCCGCAAGAAGCGTGGCGCGTTGACCATCGCGCTTGTCGTGGGCGCGAGCATCGTCGGTGCGGTCGCCGTGCTGCTCGCGGGACGCGCGGTGATCCGTGCGGGAGGCGGCGGCGACGACGGAGGGCCGCAGGGCAAGCCGGCGACGCTCACCATGTTCGCGCTCGAAGGCGACCCCTCATACGTCGCCATCGTCGGGATCTCGCCGGACCGAGGTCCGACGGTGTTGCCGATGCCGCCCAACCTGCTGACCGCGCTTCCCGACGTCGGGTCGGGGACCTTGGCAGAGGCCGTCGGCACCTCGGGGAGTCTCGGCCGGATGGCCTCGGCGAACGCCCTCGGGGCGTGGATCCCACATTTCGCGACCATCGACCAGCTGGCGCTGTCCCAGATCGTGGACGACCGGGGTGGGCTTGTGGTCAACATCGCCGAGGTCACGCTGGAGGGTGAGGGGCTCGGGCCGGGGCCGACGAAACTGGACGGCGAACAGGTCCTGGAATACCTGCGGGTGCGCAGCAGCAGCGAGCAGGTGCGACGCTGGAGCGAGGTACTGACCGCGCTCTTCAGGGAAAAGATCGTGCTGAGGGACGACATGATCGTGTCCTCGGACGAGCCGGCGGCGGTTGCCCGCGCCCTGGCGGATGCCGAGGGGGCGGAGGTCTACCAGTTCCCTAGTTCGATCGTCGAAGGCGGACTGCAACAGGCGGATCCGGCGGCCATCCAGCGCGTTATCGGAGAGGTGTTCGGCATCGTTCGCAGCATCCCGGTTCGGGTGATCGTGTTGAACGGGTTCCGGCACCGGTCGGTCGCGGAACTGGTGACCGCCGACCTGGTGCCCGCCGGCTATCAGGTCATCGCCTACGAGGATGCGCGCCGGCTCCACCACATGGACACCGAGATCTATGTGTCGCTCAAGGAGTCGGTCCCGGATGCGCTACAGATCCAGGAGGCGCTCGGTGTCGGCAAAGTGCTGATGACCCAGACGAGCTCGGGGTTGGCGGACATCACCATCGTGATCGGGAAGGATTTCCTGCGTCGATGAGCGACCGGACCAAGCCCGACGAGCGGGAGCCCGAGGGCCGCGTGCTCGCCCTGGCGGCCGCCCGTGCTGCGGCCGAGAAGCAGGCCGAGGATGTGCTGGTGCTCGACGTTCGGGGGCCGATCGTGATCACCGACTACTTCGTGATCGCGAGCGCCGACTCGAACCGGCAGACGAAGACGGTGGCCGACGACATCCAGCGGACCCTCAAAGACTTGGGGGCAAGACCGGCGCGCCGGGAAGGTGAGGTCGAGGGGCGGTGGATCCTGCTCGACTACGTCGACGTCGTGGTGCACGTGTTCGGGAAGGAAGAGCGCGAGTTCTATGGGCTGGAACGGCTCTGGAGCGATGCGTCACCGGTCGACTGGGAACCTCGGGACGCCGCTTCGTCGGGCTGACTACACTGATCCGGTCCGGGCCCGTAGCTCAGTTGGTAGAGCGCTTGGCTGGCAGCCAAGAGGTCAGGGGTTCGAATCCCCTCGGGTCCACCCAAGGAAACCATGTCTTGATATCGGCGCGCTCCCGACCTAGGCTGCAGCGATGAGGAGCGCCCGCCTTGCCGCCGTCCTCGCGATCGCAAGCCTGACCGTCGCATGGCCGGTCTCCTTCGCCGACGCCGCGTTCCCAGGTAGCAACGGAAAGATCCTCTACTACAGCAACCGCGACGGCGACAACGAGATCTATTCCATGAACGCCGACGGCTCGAACCCGGTCAACCTCAACAACAACACGGCCGCGGAGTACGAGGCCTCGTACTCGCCAGACGGAACCCGGATCGCCTTCACGACCGTCCGCGACGGGGATACGGAGATCTTCACGATGAAGTCGGACGGTTCGGACGTGACGCGCGTCACGAACAACGCTATCCCCGACTACGACCCCGCGTACACGCCCGACGGAGGCCGGATCGTGTTCTCGCGGTTCATGGACGGAGCCTACGAGATCTACTCGGCGAACGCCGATGGTTCGAACCAGAAGCGGCTCACGAACAATACGTCGATCGCGGATGTGTACCCCGCCGTCTCACCCGACGGTGCGACGATCTTCTTCTCGAGCACGCGCGACGGCAACTACGAGATCTACTCCATGAACATCGACGGCTCGAACCCGACGCGGCTGACCAATGACCCCGCGTTCGACGGCAAGCCGAACGTCGCGCCGAACGGTTCCTTGGTCACCTTCGCCTCGGAGCGCGACGGCGGCGACGACGAGATCTTCACGATGAACCCGGACGGAAGTGTGCAGACTAACCTGACCAACAACGCGGAGGACGACTACGATCCGGCGTTCTCACCCGACGGTTCGAAGATCGCATTCAACTCCGATCGCGACGCTGACCCCGAGATCTACACGATGGACCCCAACGGTTCGAACGTGCTTCGGATCACGACGGTCGCTGGGAGCGACTACACGCCGGATTGGCAGCCGGTCTGTACGCCAGGCGGCACCGGGAGCGCCAACACGCTGATCGGGACCGCCGGTCCGGACCTGCTGTGTTCCGGAGGGGGCAACGACACGGTGAAGGCCATGGGCGGGAACGATGTCATCTTCGGAGGCAGCGGGGCAGACAAGGTGGTTGGCGGCGCTGGGGACGACATCGTCGTCGGCGGCACCGGCCCCGATTCCCACAGCGGAAGCGCCGGCGGCGATCTGCTCAACGCACGTGACGGAACGAAGGGGAACGACTCCCTGGACGGCGGCGGGGATACGGACGTGTGTCTCCGTGACCACAGAGACGCGATGCACGGCTGTCCATAGTCCGTCCGCTGGCCACAATCGCAATGAATTCGAACTGCTTGACGTGGACTTTGTCGTCGCCAGCTGCTACACATTGCCCTGCGTCACGTCGCCGGGGCCGCCGGGGCCGGACTCCACGTCCCACAGCCAGCCGTCGAATCCGTAGGTCTCGGTGATCTGCTCGAGCTTGTCGGCGGCACCCGGGGTCTGCGCGAGCGCGACGCGTTCGTCCGCGCAGCCTGTGCAATCGCCCGTGATGGTGCCGATGGCGCTCACGCCGTTGCGGTGCGCCGCGTTGGTCCAGGTTGTTGGCGGGATCGCGAGCAGGGAGTGCTTGTAGTAGTAGATGGAATCGGCGTACTGCCACCAGGGGAAGTTGTAGACGTTCCCGAACTACCCTGCGGGTGAAGGTCGCCGTCGTCCCATTAGGCCCAGTTGCCGACGTCGAACCCGACCAGCATCCGGGGACGAGGGTTCGCCACGCGCTCGGCGATCGGAACGGTCGCGACTTCTTCCGGTGCGACCGCCGACAGATCCCAGTCCATGACCTCTTGGGCGGTGTCGAGGCACGGGTACGGCGGACACGAGCCGACTCCAGCGGCAGCCCGCGCTGGGAGTGCTCCCGGCAGCGGTGCGAGCGCAAGGGTTGCGGACGCGATGAGCGCCAGGGCGAGCAAACGCTTGATGACGAACTTCCTTCCTTCGAGCGTCTCTCGAGACTCTACGTGGTCGATCGTGCGCTCTGCCGCCGACGACCCGGGAACCCATAGGATGGGGCGATCCGTTCCGAGTATGAGGAGGACACCACCGTGACGAACGAAGGCATCTGGCCGAGCACCGATCTGTACTTCGGACCCTGGTACCGCCGCTCACCGTTCTTCGAGTCCACCCAACGCGCCGGCGCGAAGGCGTACGACGTGTACAACCACATGCTGTTGCCGGGCTACTACGAGGACCCGAGCGAGGAGTACCGCGCGATGACGACCGACGTCGTCGTCTGGGACGTCGCCGTCGAGCAGACCGTCGAAGTCAGCGGGCCCGATGCCGACCGCCTGATCGACCGGCTCACCTGCCGGGACCTCACGAAGTGCGCCGTCAAACAGGGCAAGTACATGATCGTCACGGCGCCCGACGGCGGCATCGTCAACGACCCGGTGTTGCTGCACGTCGGCGAGAACCGATGGTGGATGCAGCTCGCCGATTCCGACGCGGGACTGTATGCGCTCGGCGTCGCGACCGAGGGCGGATTCGACGCCGAGGTCACGTATCCGCACGCCTACCCGATGCAGGTGCAGGGTCCGAAGTCGGGCAAGACCCTCGAGAAGCTGGTGGGGCCGGCGCTCTACGACCTGAAGTACTACTGGTGTGACTTCTTCGAGATCAAGGGCATCCCGGTCCTGATCAGCCGCACCGGCTTCACGGCGCTGCCGGGGTTCGAGGTGGACCTGCTCGACGACACGAACGGCACCGCGCTGTGGGACGCGATCTTCGAAGCGGGAGAGGAGTTCAATATCCGCGCGGCGGCGCCGAACATGGCGCGCAGGGTCGAGGCCGGGATCATGAACTACGGCTCGGACATGACCCTGGAAAACAACCCGTTCGAGATCATGGGCTTCGAGCGACTCGTCGAGGCGCAGCCGCAGGACTACATCGGCAAGGAGGCGCTCGAGCGCGTCCGACGCGAGGGCGTGAAACGCCGGCTGGTCGGGATCGAGATCGAGGGCGAGCAGATCGAAGCCGATCCTGCTTGGTTCTGGCCGGCGTTCAAGGACGGCGTGGAGATCGGCAAGGTCACTGACGCCGTGTGGAGCCCTCGTCTCGAGAAGAACATCGGCTACGTGTGGGTCCCGGTCGAGCTGTCGGAGCCCGGCAACCGCCTTGACGTGGAGTCCGAGCACGGGACGCTCACCGGGGTAACGGCCGCGATCCCGTTCGTTGATCCGAAGAAGCAGGTCCCGGCGGCGCCGATCGCCTCGCCCTGAAGAGCGACTCCGGTCTCAGCCGGAGACGCGTGGCTACGAGCGGCGGAAGTCGATGAGGACCAGTCGCTCGGGTGGACCCTTCACCGAGGACTCCGCGACCTCGCCGATCCCCTTCACGTAGTACTTGTGATCGAGCACGTGGGGTTCGAGGGGGTTCGCTTCCCGAGTGAGGAGCGCATCGGTGAAGCGTCCGTAGGGCACCGACACCGTAGCCTTCGTCTCGATGACGGCGAAGTAGTCCTCTCGTCCGGGTGAGATGTACTCCTGTCGGTACGGGGTTCCGACCTCCGGCACAGCGGTCATGAAGATCCCCGGTTCAGCGCCCGCGATGCCGGCCCGCCATGACTGCCCGGTGTCCTCGAGCTCACCCTGCCGGTTGCGCTCGAGGACATCCTCTCCGAAGGTCCAGATGTTCCCGTCAGAGTCCGGCGCGTAGTAGTGCAGCGCCATCTCCGTCACCGAGCCGCCGACCTTCAGCACGTCCCGGACCACGGCGCAGGGAACTCCCCGGATCGTCTCGCTCCGGTTGAGGACCGAAAACGTCTCGATGCCGTGCCGACCTTCCTTGAAGCTCCTGAACACGGACGTCGTCCCCGGCGCGAGGGGGATGTACGGGTTGTCGACGGGGTTGCTGAAGTCGGCTGGAAGGGCGGAGGCACCGTCGGCCGGCGGCGGCTCAGGAGCGGCTCCCTTCGAGTTGCAGGCGGTGCCCGCGAGGAGCAGTACAACCAACGGCGCCAGCACGGCAGATCTAGCCTTCATCATCTCGAACCTCCTCTTGTCCCAAGCAGCATCCACCTCACAGCATGAGAGTCTCATGAGAGCACCCGGTCCACCCTCTCATCTGGCTCTCATCCCGAGGGCGTACGGTGGAGGCACGATGAGGATCCTGGTGGTCGAGGACGACGTCAAGACGGCGGGTCTGCTCCGTCGCGGGCTCGAGGAGGAGGGCTACGCCGTCGACGTCGCGCCCGACGGTGACGAGGCGGTCTGGATGGGGACCGAGAACGACTACGACGCCATCCTGCTCGACGTGATGCTCCCCGGGCGAGACGGGTTCGCGGTCTGCCGTGCGCTCCGCGAGGTAGGCCGGTGGGCGCCGGTCCTGATGCTCACGGCTCGCGACGCGGTCGACGATCGCGTGACCGGCCTCGACGCCGGCGCCGACGATTACCTCCCCAAGCCCTTCTCGTTCGTCGAACTGTTGGCGCGCGTTCGGGCGCTCCTGCGGCGCGGCGCCCACGAACGGCCGTCGGTCCTGCAGGTAGGGGACCTCACACTGGACCCCGCCACGCGCCGCGTCGACCGCGCAGGGACAGCGGTGGACCTAACGGCGAAGGAATACGCGCTACTCGAGTTCCTGATGCGTCATGCGGGAGACGTACTCTCGCGGACCCGGATAATCGAGCACGTCTGGGACTTCGCCTACGAGGGCGACTCCAACGTCGTGGACGTCTACATCCGCTACCTGCGGGAGAAGATCGACCGGCCGTTCGGGACCTCCTCGATCACGACCGTCCGCGGCGCGGGCTACCGGTTCGGTGAAGACCGATGAAGCTGCCGATCCGCGCGCGCCTCACGCTGGTCGCAGCGGTCGCGATGAGCGTGGTGCTCGCGCTCGGGGGAGTGGTGCTGTACCTGCTGTTCTCGTCAGGCCTGCGGGATGCCGTCGACCAAGGCCTGGAGGCGAGGGCCGAGACGATCATCGCCAGCATCGACTCATCCGGAGGCGGGTTCGCCGACGAGGGATCGATCCTCGATCCCGAGGAGGCGTTCGCCCAGGTGGTGGGCGCGCATGGCAGTCTGCTCGACTCGAGCGAGGCGTTCGAGCAAGCGCTGGTGGTGGCCGCGTCGGACCTGGCCGGCCTGGGCGGCAGGACGTTCTTCGACCGCAGCATCCCCACGGACGAGGGGCCGGTCCCAGCGCGGATCCTGGCGGTCCCAACGGACGAGGGACCAGTCGTCGTGGTAGGCGCATCCCTTGAGGATCAGCGGGATGCCCTTACGCAGCTCGCAACGCTCCTGCTCATCGGCATCCCGCTCGCTGTCCTGGCGACGGCGGGGGTCGGATGGATGCTCGCCGGCGCGGCGCTGCGGCCGGTCGGGCGGATGCGTGTGGAGACCCAGGCGATCTCCGTCGGGGATCTCGACCGCCGCCTCTCCGTTCCCGACAGTGGAGATGAACTTGCCCAGCTCGGCGAAACGCTGAACGCACTCCTCGAGCGCCTCGAGCGATCGGTCGAACGCGAGCGGCGTTTCGTCGACGACGCGAGTCACGAACTCCGGACGCCGCTCACCGTCCTCAAGGGCGAGATCGAACTGGCCCTTCGAACAGGCCGGTCGAAGGAGGAGCTGCTTGCCGCTCTGCGGAGCGCGGGGGAGGAGACGGATCGGTTGCACGTGCTGGCGGATGACCTTCTCGTGCTCGCTCGTGCGCAGCGGGGCCGGCTCCCGCTGCGAGCGTCGACGATCGACCTCGGCGACCTGGCCCGGTCCGCCGTCGACTCGATGACGGCGTGGGCGCGGAAGGGTGAGGTCACGGTGGAGGCCCGGGGGTCGGCCTCTGCCAGCGTCGATCCCGACCGGATCCGCCAGGTCGTGGACAATCTCCTGATGAACGCGGTCGCGGCGACGCCACGCGGAGGATCGGTGGGCGTGGACGTGCGCACGAGCGACGGGGTGGTCTCGCTCGACGTGACCGACACCGGACCGGGGTTCCCCAACGGCGGCGCCGAGTCGGCGTTCGAACCGTTCACCAGAGGCAACGATGCGCGGAGCCGGACGGCCGGGGGGGCCGGCCTGGGCCTGGCCATCGTGAGAGCGATCGTCCAGGCGCACGGTGGGAGCGTGAATGCGGGGGCCAGTCCCGACGGGACCGGAGCCTGCGTGTCGGTCCGACTCCCTGCGGCAGCCGCTTCGGATTGACGTTCCAAGGGTTTTTCTAGGGTCCGTCCTGCGCCGGCACCGGCTTCCCGCCAGGGAGCCAGAACTCGACCGTGGTCCCTTTGCCGCTGCGTCCGTTGATGCGAACCCAGCCGCCGGCCATGTCGGCCCGCTCATGCATCGCGGACAGGCCCAGGTGTCCCGGCGGCGACGAGGGCGCCGCATCGATCCCTCGGCCGTCGTCGGTCACCTTGACGTCGATGCCGCCGTCTCGGTTCGCGAGCGTCACCTCGACGGTCGAGGCCCCTGCGTGCTTGCGGATGTTGGAGATGGCCTCCTGGATGATCCGATACGCGATGGTTCTGGTCTCCGGTAGCGGTTCCGTCTCCAGCTCGTCGCAGAGCGAGTAGTCGAGCCCGCTCGTGGCCTTCGTCTGATCGAGCTCGGTGCGCACAGCGTCGGCGAGCCCGTGCCGGTCGAGGGCCGGCGGCCACAGTTCGAACATCAGGTGGCGCAGTCGATCGATCGACACCTTGACGGTCTCTTCGATCAGGTCAACTTGCTCGCGCGCCTCCCCGTCTTCGTCGAAACGCCGGCGGAGCGACTCGAGTCTGAGTCCGACGGCCGCCATCTTCTGGATCGAGTCGTCGTGGATATCCGAGGCGATCCGCTGGCGCTCCTCTTCCTGCGCCCGCACGACGCGGGCGAGGAGTTGGCGCCGCTGCTCGTCCGCGCGCCGCAGGTCATCCAGGCGGCGCTCCAGCTCGTCGGCGTAATGCTCGACCTGCTCATGCAGGCGGGCCTGGTGCAAGGCGATCGCCAGCTGGCCGGCGACCTGCTGCGCCGTATCCAGGTGTTGATCGGTGAAGTGGCCGGCCTCCGTCGAGCCGAGGTTCAGGGTCCCGATGAGGACCCCCTCCGCCACGAGCGGCACGGTCAGATGTGATCTGATCCCCTCGGCTGCGAGCGCGTCTGTGGACGGCGACCAAGCGTTGTCCGCGTTCAGGTCGTTCACCACGCGCGTCTCGCCGCGTTCGAAGCTGGAGACATCACCCCAGAGGTCGCGCGGCGCCACCCGCCCGTCGGCAACCGACGTTTCGATCGATGAGTCCACCGCCAGCCAGACGGCTTCCTCGGTGTCCATCCGGTACTCGACCACGCTGGCTCGCTCGCAACCGGCGAGCGCCCGGATGTGTCCGAGCGCCTCGCGAGCGATGTCCGACGACGAGCGGGCGGCCAGGATCGCTGCGGCGATGTCGTACAGGGTGCGGAGTCGCTCGGATGATGCAGCGAGCGCCTCCTCGGCACGCTTCCGGTCGGTGATGTCGATCATCACGCCTTGCCACGGCTTACCGTCTTCACCCGGGCTCTCGATCTGGCGGGCCTCGTCCCGGATCCAGAGCTCGCGACCATCCTTGGTGAACATCCGGTACTCGACACGGAAGGGCTCGCCTGCGACCTCGGCCCGGGACCACTCATCGAGAACCGCATCGAGGTCGTCCGGGTGGACCTGCTGGTGCCACGTGTTGTTGTCCGACTGCCAACTCTCGAGCGTGAATCCGAGGAGGGTTTCGATCTGCGGGCTCACGTACTGCGCGGCGGCTTCACCGGGTTTCCACCGGGCGTCCCAGAGATAGGTCACCGCGGGGACGCGTTCCACCAAGGTGCGGAACCGCGCCTCCGCGGCCTCGAGCGCGTGGCGGTGCTCGCGTTCTACGGTGATGTCACGCGCCGCGCCGATAAGTCCGACCACGCGCTCGTGGGCCTCATCCCAGCGGGGATGCGTCAGGATGCTGAGCCAGTGGTAGGTCCCGTCCTTCGCCCGGATCCGCGCCTCACTTGAGACCGACTCCCCGGCGAGGCTGTGCCGGAACCCTTCCTGACTCATCTCGAGGTCGTCCGGATGCAGGTAGGCGATCCAGTTGCCCTCGCCCACCTCGTCGCGCTCGTAGCCGAGGATGCGGGTGAACGCATTCGTGATCCACTGCAGCTCGTAGCCGCCATCGGGCTCGATGTCCAGGCTGAAGGCGAAGTCGGACGTGAGCTCGGCGACCGTGCGGTAGCGCTCCTCGGACGCCCGGAGCCCCTCCGCGATCTGCTCGTTGAGGTCGTTCGCCACGACGAACAGACAGGGGCGGCCGTCCAGCTGGATGACCTGCGCGGAGAACACGCCGGCCCGCTCCCGGCCGTCGTGGTCGATGAAGCGGCCCTGGCGGTTGGCGACGGATCCGTGCTGGCGGACCGCCTCGACCATCCGGGCGCGGTCGTCCGGGTCGACCCAGGGGGCGACCTCGAGCGCCGTGTGCCCCAGCACCTCGTCCCGGGGCCAGCCGGTGATCCGCTCGAAGGCGCCGTTGACGTGCAGGTACCGACCGTCCGCGAGATCGGTGATCATCATCGCGACGGGGCTGGCCTCGAAGAGGGCGTCGAACGCGATGGAGGAGAGGAGGGGGTCGCCCTCCGGAGGCGCCGTGGCGGCGTCATCTGAACCCATGGTTCCGCCAGTATGACGGACCCTGCTCGGTAAGATGAACCCCTCCAGGAGAAGCGGGTTTCCCGAACATGCGTAGATACGACCCATCAGGGATCGAGCCGAAGTGGCAAGCCGTCTGGGAACAGGACGGCCTCTCCCTGGCGTCCGAGGACCCGGCAGATCCTCGCCCCCGGTTCTACGCGCTGGACATGTTCCCGTACCCGTCCGGCGACCTGCACATGGGCCACGCCGAGGCGTTCAGCGGAGGCGATGTCGTGGCAAGGTTCGCCGCCATGAAGGGCCACAACGTCCTGCATCCCATCGGGTGGGATGCCTTCGGCCTCCCGGCTGAGAACGCTGCGATCAAGCGCGGGATCGCGCCGAAGGAGTGGACCCAGGCCAACATCGATCAGCAGCGGCGCTCCTTCAAACGCATGGGGTTCTCCTTCGACTGGTCGAGGCAGTTCAACACCTGCGACCCGGAGTACTACCGCTGGACCCAATGGCTCTTCGTCAAGTTCTTCGAACGCGGGCTGGCCGAAAGGCGATCGTCGCCGGTCAATTGGTGTCCGAACGACGCGACGGTGCTGGCGAACGAGCAGGTCGTGCAGGGGAAGTGCGAGCGGTGCGGCTCGGATGTCGAACGTCGCGATCTGACGCAGTGGTTCTTCAAGACCACCGAGTACGCGCAGCGTCTGCTCGACGACATGGATCAGCTGACCGGATGGCCCGAGCGGGTCCTTACGATGCAGCGCAACTGGATCGGCCGCAGCGATGGGGCGACGGTGACGTTCCAGATCGAGGAGACGGGAGACGAGGTCGCCATCTTCACCACGCGGCCCGACACGCTCTGGGGCGTGTCGTTCTTCGTGTTCGCGGTCGAGCATCCGTTGGTGCAGAAGCTGGCGGAGACGGCCGGGACCTGGGACGCGGTGCGGCCGTTCGTGGACAAGGTGCGTTCCACACCGCTGACGATGCGCGAGGAGGCCGAGACGACGGAGGGCGTCGCGCTCGGTGTCCACGCGGTGAACCCGGTGAACGGAGAGAAGGTACCGTGCTTCGTTGCGCCGTACGTACTCATGGAGTACGGGACCGGAGCGATCATGGCCGTTCCGGCGCACGACGAGCGCGACTTCCGGTTCGCGCGCGCGCAAGGGCTGCCGGTTCGTGTCGTGATCCAGCCGGGAGGAACCTCCTTGGATCCGGACGCGATGACCGAGGCGTTCGAAGCCGAGGGGGTGATGGTCAACTCGGGTCCGTTCGACGGCGAGGCGTCGCCGGGATCGATCGCGAAGGTCGCCGCGTGGCTGGACGAGCAAAGTCGCGGACACGCGTCGGTCACGTACCGCCTGCGCGACTGGCTGATCTCGCGCCAGCGGTATTGGGGCGCGCCGATCCCGATCATCCACTGCGAGGAGTGCGGGGAGGTTCCCGTCCCCGAGGATCAGCTCCCCGTCCTGCTTCCCGACGACGTTGACTTTCGGCCCGGCGGCGAGTCACCGCTCGCGGGCCACGACGGGTTCGTCGATACCGAGTGCCCGAAGTGCGGCAAGGCGGCGCGGCGGGACACCGACACGATGGACACGTTCGTCGACTCGTCCTGGTATTACCTGCGTTACTGCTCGCCCCACGACGAGGAGCGCGCCTTCGATCCGGAGGCGGTGGCCCACTGGATGCCGGTCTCCCAGTACACCGGTGGGGTCGAGCACGCGATCCTGCATCTGCTCTACTCGCGGTTCTTCACGAAGGTCCTGTCCGACATGGGGCTGGTTCCCTTCTCGGAACCCTTCCCGCGCTTGATGAACCAGGGGCAGGTGATCTACGGAGGAGCCTCGATGTCCAAGTCGAAGGGCAACATCGTCGAGCCGATGCCTATCGTGGAACGCTGGGGTGCCGACACGATGCGGCTGACCATGCTGTTCGCCGGTCCGTTCGAGGACGACATCGACTGGAAGCTCGTCGCGCCGGATCCGGACCGGCCTCCGGGGGCGTACGGATGGCTCGGGCGCGTCTGGCGCGCGGTGCACGATGCCGCTGCGGCAGGTGGGCGGGAGGACTCCGAGCCGCTTCAGCACCTGACGCACCGGACGATCAAGAGGGTCACGGGGGACGTGGAGCGGTTCCGGTTCAACACGGCGATCTCCAAGCTCATGACGCTGACGAACGAGATGACGACGGAGCTCCGCGAGGGCCGGGGGGCGCGGGCGGCGGCGGTCAAGCTCGTGCAGATGATGGCCCCGATGGCACCCTTCATCTCCGAGGAACTGTGGCGCGAGGTGCTCGGTCACGACGAGAGCGTCCATCTGTCCGCCTGGCCGGCGTTCGATCCGGCGATGGTGGTGCAGGAGCAGGTAACCATGATCGTTCAGGTCAACGGCAAGGTGCGGGACAAGATCTCCGTTTCGGCCGACATCTCCGAGGACGATGCCCGCGAGCTGGCGCTCGCTTCCGAGAACGCGACGCGGGCGGTCGCCGGCGGCGAGGTGGCGAAGGTCATCGTCAAGGCGCCGAAGCTCGTCTCGATCGTCGTCAAGTAGCTGATCGAGTCCCGGTTTCCGGGGCCGGGTGTGACGTAGGTCACTGCGCCCCGGGCCGAGACCCGCTAGGTTCGACACCGTCACCCCTCGAACGCACTGATCGACGTGCAGGAGGGGAGATGAAGGAGTCGTTCCGCGATCGTATCGCGTCGTTGTCGCGCGCGGAACTCGCCGGGCTGGTGGTGATCATCGCCGTCGCGCTCGGCGGGGCGGGTCTGTGGTACGTGCGTTCCCTCCCGAAGCCGGTGGCGATCACCGCCCAAGGAGCTGCGCCGGTCCCGGGCGGTGGTGATGCGACGGGGGCGCCGTCCGGATCGGCGAGCGCATCACCCGCTACGGAGTCGGTGGTGATCGTCGATGTCGCCGGGTGGGTCCGCAAGCCCGGGGTCTACGAGTTCACCGAAGGTGACCGGATCGTGGATGCCATCGAGCGCGCGGGCGGACCGCGGCGGGGAGCGTCGCTGATCAGCCTCAACCTCGCCGCGATGCTGACCGACGGCCAGCAGATCCTGATCCCGGAGCCGTTGTCGCGCAAGGAGCGGCGGGCGCTCGCGGCAGAGGGGACGTCGTCGGAGACGGGCTCCGAGGACGGCAAGGTGAACGTGAACACCGCCGATGCCGCGGAGTTGGAGACCTTGTCGGGTATCGGGGAGGTGCTGGCCGAGCGGATGATCGAGTACCGAGAGGATCACGGCCCGTTCGCCTCCGTCGACGACCTGCTCGATGTCAGCGGGATCGGCGACGCCACGCTCGAGGAGATCCGAAGCGACGTCACCGTATGACGGGATGGCTCCTTCCTCTGGCCGCCGGGTCGCTGTGGGCCGGGATGCTCATGGCGCCGGCCTTCATGCGTGCCACCGCCCCATCCTGGTTGTTGCTCGCAGCGGTGGTGGCGCTCGCGGGCTCGGTACTCTCGGTCGCCCGCCCCCCGATGGACCTCGATCCGTTGCAAGAGGCGGGTCTGGAGCCTCGTCCTCGTCCCGCGGTCGCCCGCGTGACCCGTCCACGGCGCCGATCGGGACGAGGTCCTCCAGGACTGACTGCGGTGCTCGTCCTCATCGGCTGCGTGGCCCTCGGGGCCGGCTGGGGAGGGTTCCGTAGCGACGCGTTGTCATCGTCACTGTTGTCCCGGATGGCGCCGGCGCAGGTCACGGTGGTGGGGGCACTCCGCTCGGATCCGGAGGCGGGGCGATATGGCTGGTCGGCCGTGCTTTCGGTCTCGTCCGTTCGATCGGGGGCGAGCGCGTTCCGGGTGCATCAGCAGGTGTGGGTCCAGGCTGAGGGTCGGCTGCCCGGGGTCCACCGGGGCGATGTCGTCGAGGTCTCGGGCGGGCTCGAGCTGCCCGGTGAGGGGTTCGGTGACTACCTGCGATCCCGGGGCATCGCGGTTTCGATCTCGAGCGATGCCTTCCGGCGGATCGGACCGTCGGCCAACCCGTTCGTCCGGTTCGCCGATGCCGTTCGGACGTCGCTGCGCACGTCGATGCACGAGCTGTTCTCTCTGGAGGATGCCGGCCTGTTGCTCGGGCTGGCGCTCGGGGATACGTCGGAGCTCCAGGAGGGCACCCGGCGTGATTTCCAGGCGACCGGGCTGACCCATCTGCTTGCCGTCTCCGGCGGGAACGTCGCCATGGTGCTGGCGCCGATCATGGCGCTGGCGCTCGCGCTTCGGGTGTCACCGTCCGTGCGGATCGGTCTGTGCATCGCCACCGTCGTCTTCTTCGTCATCCTGACCGGAGGAGAGCCGTCGGTGCTCCGTGCGGGCGTGATGGCGATCCTAGTCCTGGCCGGCGGGTGGCTCGGCCGGCGCGGTTCTTCGTGGCCGATCCTCGGCGCATCGGTGGTGGTTCTGCTGCTGCTGGATCCGTTCCTCGCCCGGTCGGTCGGTTTCCAGCTCTCGGTCGGCGCCACCGCGGGGATCGTCACCTTCTCGGCCTCGCTCGCGGCGCGGATGCGCTGGCTGACCCGTCCCGTTGCCGCGGCGGTGGCGACCACGGTCTCGGCGCAGATCGGCGTCGCACCGCTCCTGCTCGCCTACTTCCACTGGGTTCCCGTGGTGTCGGTCCTCGCCAACGTGGTTGCGTTCCCCCTGGTCGAGCCGGCGATGCTGATCGGACTCGCCGCGGCCATGCTGCACCCGGTGGCGCCTGCCGTTGCCGGTCCTCTGGCCGCGCTCGATCGGGTGGTGCTCCACGTGCTCCAAGGCGTCGCGGACCTGATGGCCACGGCGCCGGTCCCATCCGTCACGTCGGGTGGCGGATGGCGTCCGCTCGTGTTCGGGACCGGCGTGATCGTCGCGGTGGTCTGGATGCTGCGCTCGGGCCGGCGCGTCCCCCGCGTGCCGGCGGTGGCAGCGGTCGTCCTGCTTCCGGTCGTCGTCTGGGCCTCCGCCCTCAGGGCCGGACCGCCCGAGGGGCTCACCGTCCGATTCCTGGATGTCGGGCAGGGCGACGCTGCGCTCGTCACGGCGCCGGACGGAGGCACGATCCTGATCGACGGCGGTCCGGATCCGGATGTGGTCGCCGTCAAGCTCGCCGCGCTGGGTATCCGGCGACTTGACGTGGTGGTCGCGAGTCACCCGCACGCCGACCACGTCGAGGGGCTACCGCAGGTCTTCGCGCGGTTCCCGGTGGGGCTGGTCCTGGAACCGGGATGCGCCGATGACTCACCCTCCTACGCGCAGTTCCTCGAGGCCATCGACGATGAGGAACTTCCGGTTCGCCATCCCCGGACGGGGGAGACGATCCGGGTCGGCGGCATGCATCTCGATGTGTTCTCGCCGGACGCCTGCTACGAGGGAACGGACTCCGATGCCAACAACGATTCGCTGGTGCTGCGGGTGTCCTTCGGCACCGATACCGTTCTGTTCCCCGGCGACGCGGAGGTCGAGGCCCAGGAGGAGCTGATGGCCGATGGCGCGCCCCTCGCGGCACCCGTGCTGAAGGTCCCGCACCATGGGGGCGATACGTCGGCGGATGGGTTCTTCGAAGCCGTTTCGCCGCAGCTGTCGATCGTCTCCGTCGGCCAGCCCAACGGCTACGGGCACCCGGTTCCCGAGGTCCTGTCGGCGCTGGAAGCGGCCGGTTCGCGGGTGGTCCGCACCGACCGGGGAAGTGATGTGATCGTCTCGTTCACCCCCGACGGCATCGCCGTAGGATACGCAGCGTGACGAAGAAGTCGGCTCCTCCGGTGGTGCTGCTGTGGGGGGAGGACGCGTTCCTCCTCCGTGAGGCCGGGCTCGACCTGCTGGGCGATGTGCAACCGGTCGAGGTCGACGCGGAGGAGTGGCAGGGTGGCGAAACCGCCGACCTGGTGACTCCCTCCTTGTTCGGCGAACGCCGTGCGCTCCTGGTGACCGGGTGCCGGTCGCTACCGGACCACGGCGTCAAGGAGCTGAAGCAGTACCTGCAGGCGCCGTCGCCGGACTCCACGCTGGTGCTCCTCGCGCGCGTCGGGGAGCGCGGTAAGGCTCCGGCGACCCTCGCGAAACTGGTTGATCCCGTCGGCGAGGTGCGCGAGGTCAATGTCGCGCGCAAGGAGCTGGCCGGGTGGATCGCCGCACGCGCCAAGGGGAAGGGGATCGACATCGCGGGCCCGGGCGCGAACGCGCTGGTCCATTCGGTGGGCGAGGAGCCGGCCGAACTCGATCAGGCCCTCGATCAGCTCGCGAACGCGTTCCCCGGCACGCGGATCACCCCGGAGCTGGTCGCCCAGCAGTTCAAGGGGCTGGGGGAGCAGCGGGTCTGGGACCTCTGTGACCGCGCGTTCGAGCGGAACCTCGCTGGTTCGATCCGGTCCCTGCGGTCATTGATGTCGGCGCGCGAGGATCCGATCATGATCCTGGGCGGCATCTCGGCACGCGTTCGCGACCTGTTGAAGGTGCGGTCGCTGCCGGACGGTACGTCGCCCGCCGACGTCGCACGGGCTGCGGGCCTGCGGTTCGACTGGCAGGGCCGGCGCTACCGCGAGCAGGCCGGGCGGTTCACGATGGAGGAGCTGACCCGGATCCACGGGGCGCTGGTAGAGGCCGACCGGTCGCTCAAGTTGGGGGCGGACGGAGACGTGGTGCTGTCGTCGCTGATGACGAAGATCGCGGGCTGAGGCTGGGCATGGCCCTTCGGCGCGGCCTCCTGCGGCCGGTCGACCGACTATCGAGCGGCGCGCGCGACGGCTTTCGTGAGCCGGGACTTGCGGCGGGCGGCGGTGCGCTTGTGGAGCATGCCCTTGGACGCGGCCTTGTCGAGGGAACGGGAAGCCGCGCGGACCTGAGCGGTCGCGGCCTCGGTGTCGCCGGCATCGGCGCCCGTCCGGGCCTTCTTCACGTCCGTCTTCAGAGCCGTGCGCACGGTCTTGTTGCGGGCGCGCCTGCGCTCGTTCTGGCGGTTCCGCTTGATCTGAGACTTGATGTTGGCCACGGCGAGGGAGTTTACCAGGCACGATGGGGGCGAATTCCCTCCGGCGCGTGCGCCCCGACTCGCGTGCGCCCGGGCTCGTGCGCCCCGCGTCGTCCGAGGCCGACCGGTCGCCGACCCGTACGATAGAGACCACCGTGACCGAGCTCTCCCGCATCCGCAACTTCTGCATCGTCGCGCACATCGACCATGGGAAATCCACCCTGGCCGATCGGCTGCTGGAACTGACGCACGCCGTCGAGGGGCGTGACATGCGTGCCCAATACCTAGACAAGATGGATCTGGAGCGTGAGCGCGGGATCACGATCAAGGCCCAGTCGGTCCGGCTTAGCTATGAGAAGGACGGCACCCCGTACGTCCTGAACCTGATCGACACGCCCGGGCACGTGGACTTCACCTACGAGGTCTCGCGGTCGCTGGCGGCGTGCGAGGGCGCGATCCTGCTGGTGGACGCCGCCCAGGGGATCGAGGCGCAGACGCTGGCCAACTTCCACCTGGCTCGCGATGCGGGACTGACGATCATCCCCGCCGTGAACAAGATCGATCTGCCGGCGGCGCAACCGGACGAAGCGGCCACCGGTGTCGCAGAGCTCATCGGCTGCGCGCCCGAGGACGTCCTTCGGATCTCGGCGAAGAGCGGGGCCGGCGTCACCGAACTGGCCGACGCGGTCGTCGATCGCGTTCCGCCCCCGAAGGGGGATGCTTCGGCACCTCTGCAGGCCATGATCTTCGACTCGGCATTCGACGCGTACCGCGGCGTCATCACCTACGTCCGAGTCGTCAACGGAGAACTCCCGTCCCGGGCGCGGGTCCGGCTGATGGCGGTTGGGCTGGACGTCGAGGCGGAGGAGGCCGGCGTGCAGGCGCCCGATCCGATGCCGGTTGAGCGGCTCACCGCCGGCGAGGTCGGGTACCTGGTGACCGGCGTGAAGGACGTCCACGAGGCGAAGGTCGGCGACACGATCACGCTTGCCGGGAAGGAGGGTGCCGCCGAGCCGCTCCCCGGCTACCGCGAACCGAAGCCGATGGTGTGGAGCGGGCTGTTCCCTGCCGAGGGCGGCGACTACGCGGAACTGCGCGACGCACTCGGCAAGCTGCGGCTTTCCGACTCGGCGTTGGCCTACGAGCCGGAGTCCTCGATGGCGCTCGGATTCGGGTTCCGCTGTGGGTTCCTGGGATTGCTGCACATGGACATCGTCAAGGAACGCCTGGAGCGCGAGTTCAACCTCGAGCTGATCGCAACCGCGCCGAACGTCGAGTTCCACGTCGTGAAGCCCGGCGACGAGGTGATCGAGGTCCACAATCCGTCGGAGATGCCGGACCCGGGCACCTACGAGCGGTGTGAGGAGCCGATGGTGCTGGCGACGGTCATCACCCCGGCCGAGTACCTCGGCCCGATCTTCGATCTGTGCCAGTCGCGCCGTGGCGAGATGCTCGACATGAAGTACCTGACGACGGAACGCGCCGAGGTCCACTACCTGCTCCCGCTCGCCGAGATCATCTTCGACTTCTTCGACCAGCTGAAGTCGCGGACGCGCGGATACGCGTCGTTGGACTACGAGCCCCGGGGCTATCAGCCGGCGGACCTCGTGCGTGTCGATATCCTGCTCCACGGCGAGCCGGTGGACGCCTTCTCATCCGTGATCCACCGCGAGAAGTCGTATCGCTACGGGCGCCAGATGGCCGAACGCCTCCGCGAGCTGATCCCGCGTCAGCACTTCGAGGTCGCGATCCAGGCTGCGATCGGCTCGCGGATCATCGCGCGCGAGACGGTCAAGGCCAAGCGCAAGGACGTGCTGGCCAAGTGCTACGGCGGCGACATCACGCGGAAGCGCAAGCTCCTCGAGCAGCAGAAGAAGGGGAAGGAACGGATGCGGCGGGTCGGGCGGGTCGACGTGCCGCAGGAGGCGTTCATATCCGCGCTCCGCGTCGATCAGGGGAACGGGAAGCAGGAGGCCAAGAAATGAGCGGCCTCTACGCGCACGTGCCGTTCTGCCTGACGCGCTGCGGCTATTGCGACTTCAACGCGTACGAGGGACTCGACCACCTGCGCCGCCGATACGCGGAGGCGCTTGCGCGGGAAGCGGATCTAGCCGCGTGGGGCTGGGCGGGGGAGTGCGTCGATACGGTGTTCTTCGGCGGTGGGACCCCGACCCGGCTCGAAACTGGCGACCTCGTCAGGGTACTGGAGCACTTCCGGGAAGTCTTCGCGATCGCCGCCGACGCCGAGGTCACGATCGAGGCCAACCCGGACACCGTCGACGAGGGGAAGCTGCGAACGCTCCGTGAGGCCGGCTTCACGCGGCTATCGATGGGCGCGCAGTCGTTCGACCCCGCAGCGCTCGCATCACTGGAACGCGTGCATTCGCCCGAGTCGGTTCGGTCGGCGTTCGCGGCCGCGCGCCGGGGCGGCTACGACGACGTGAACCTGGACCTGATCTTCGGGGCGGAGGGGGAAACGCTCGACTCATGGCGCTCGACGCTGAAGGAGACGCTCGCGCTCGATCCGGAGCACGTGTCCGCGTATGCGTTGACGGTCGAGGCGAACACGCCGCTCGGGAGTCAGGTGGCGGCGTCGACGAAGGCCGCCCCCGATCCGGACCTGCAGGCCGACATGTTCGCGTTGGCCTGTGACGTTCTGCGTGACGCCGGGTTCGAGCACTACGAGGTCTCGAACTGGGCCAAACCCGGGCATGAGTGCAGCCACAACCTCGGCTACTGGCGACGCGATCCCTATCTCGGACTCGGTGCGGGAGCGCATTCCTATCGCGACGGGCGCAGGTGGTGGAACCTGCGTCCGCCCGAGGAGTACCTGGCCTCGGTGGAGGCGGGCAAGCTTCCAGCCGGCGGCAAGGAGCACCTCACCGCCGACGACATGCGCCTTGAGGACATGTTCCTGCGATTGCGGACCCGGGAGGGCATCTCGGCGGCGCTGGTCGACGCCGATCGGGCAGATCAGTACCTCGATGAAGGCCTGCTGACCCGCTCGAACGGCAGGTACATCCTCACCGAGCGGGGCATGTTCCTCGCGAGCGACCTGGTCCTGGCGCTGACGGGCTGAGGCACGACCGAGTGATCGACCGCCCTGGAGTCCTATCACTCTCGGGTCGGGAGTGCTAAAGGTATAGCCATGGCGGACGACAAGGAGGCGACGGCTGCTCCCCGCGAGCTGGGTGAACGCAAGGCGATGGTCCTGCGGATCGTCGTCGAGGAGTACGTCCGTACCGGCGAGCCGGTCGGTAGCGAGACGATCGCCGAGCACGCGAAGCTGGGCGTCTCTCCCGCGACGATCCGCAACGAGCTCTCCGCGCTTGAAGAGATGGGGTACCTCGGCCATCCTCACACGTCGGCCGGCCGCGTCCCGACCGACCTCGGCTACCGCTACTTCGTCAACAGCCTGCCCGCCGGACGACTGCGCGATACGCAGAAGCGCGCGATTTCGGAGTTCTTCGCCCAAACGGTCATGGACCTGGAGGAGACCCTCGTCGGTGCGACCCAGCTCCTATCGCGCTTGACCCAGTACGCGGGGCTCGCCGTTCCCCCGTCCGCCACGGACGAACGGGTCGTTCATGTCGAACTCGTCGGGGTCGGGTCGGTGATCCTGGCGCTCATCGTCGGGCAGCACGGGCATGTGGACAAGCGCACGCTCGATCGGCCGGAGGGTGTCGACGACCGGGAACTCGCGGATCTCTCGGATCGGCTGGGGCAAGCGCTCGCCGGGCGCACCGTGTCGGATGCCGAGGTCGAGGTGCTCCACATGTCCGCGAACGCGCCGGAGCCCGAGCGAAGCCTCATCAAGGAGCTCGCCGATGCGCTCGCCGAGATGCGCGACGGCCAAGCCGGCGCCCACGTCCTGGTCCGGGGCGTGTCGAACCTTGCGGGAGAGGCGGCCACGTGGCGGCGCGAGACGATCCAGCGGCTCTTCGAGGCCCTCGAACGCGAGTCCGAGATGCTCTCGCTCCTCCAGGCGCCTGCCGACCCGGGCGAGGATGTGCATGTCACGATCGGCGGTGAGCACCCGTCCACGGAAGAATGGGACGCCGCGATCGTCTCTGCCCCGTACGGAGTCGGGGACACGTCGCTCGGGTCGATCGGGGTCGTCGGTCCCACGCGCATGGACTACGTCACCGCGATCGCCACGGTCCGGGCCATCGCACGGCGCATCTCGGAACTGGCCGCTGCCCTCGACCGCTCGCAGAACTAGAAGTTGAACCCGGGCGGCTCCGGGTTGCAGAGCACCTGGGTACGGAGCCGGGCGGCGTTCAGGATCGGTGCGAAGGTCAGGTCACTCGCAACGTTGTTCATCTGATAGCGATCCTGGGTCAGCATGTACAGCTCTTCGTCTCCGTCTTGGAAGCGCATGTAGGACGTCGTCTCCGTATGGATGCCGCAGAACGATGGCACGAAGGGCCTCCCGAACCCCTGATGCTCTAACAGGAAGTCGCTCCGCCATCCGGGAACCGGTGCGTCCTCCAGTACGGGGATGAGGCTCGATCCGTCGACCCCCGGCGACGGGATGTCCACGAGGTCGGCCAAGGTTGGAGCCAGATCCGTGTTGACCGCGAGCTGGTCTTCGACGCGCTGCCCCTTTCGCAGATTGCGGGTAAGAGGGTCGTAGCGGATCACGAGCGGCACGTGGATCGCCTCTTCATAGCCGATGTTCTTCGTTCGCCAACGGTGTTCGCCCCAGAGCAGCCCATTGTCCGACGTGAACACGATCATCGTCTCGTCGAGTCGGTCGGTCGCCTCGAGGGCGGCGATGATCCGCTCGATCGCTCGATCGACGCCGATCAGCGAGCGGAACGTCTTCTTGCGCAGGCTATCGAGGCCGTTGCGTTCTTTTGCGCTGAGTTTCGGCTCGTCGGCGATCCATGATGGCTTGTCGCTCATGTTCCTCTCGTTGTACGAGGGCGGGCGCCAGTCGTGCAGGCTGTTGAAGGCATCTCCGTCACCGGGGGCGGGTGTGGCGGGGGCGTGCGGGGCGAACGGTGCGAACCACAGGAACAGGGGCCCGTTGGTGTCTTCGATGAATGAGACGGCGCTCCGCGTCAGGAGCGACGTTGAGTAGTCAGGTGGCGCCTTCCCGACGTCGCGCACCACGCCGTCCTCGTTCACGTCGTAGTTGTAGTAGCCCGGGTCGACGAAGGAGAGCCAGCGGTCCCAGCCTTGCGGGACGTTGCCGAGCGCCGCCTCATCTTCGTACGCGTTCATGTACTTGCCGATCAGGGCGGTCTCGTGGGTGGGGTCCAGCCAGGTCGCGACCGTGTTGGAGTCGTCCAGAAGCGCGCCTCCTTCATCCGGGGTTTCGTTGAGGTACACACCGGTCGAGTGCGAGTACCGTCCCGACAACAGGGTCGCCCGGCTCGGGCAACAGAGCGCGTTCGAGACGTACGCCTGCGTGAACGTGACCCCGTTGCGCGCCAAGAGGGACTCGAGTCGAGGCATCTTGTCGATCGCATCCCAGCGCTGATCGTCGGTGAGGATGACCACGACGCTGGGAGGGCGGACGGCCGCTCCGGCCTGTGGGGCCGTCGCCGGAACCGAAGCGGCCGCTGCGGCGATCACGAGGCACGCCCCCAGAGCGATGCGCAGGGCGCGACTGCGTTGCCGGCGGGTTCGGATGGTCTCCTCCAACCCCCCGATCGTCCCACGAAGCGGCGGAGATCGCCCACCGAGCCCCACTACACTTCTCCTGTGGCTGCGATGACGGATCTCTACGCGCTGCTCGGTGTCCGAAGGGACGCGGCGCAGGAGGAGATCAAGCGCGCCTACCGCAAGCTGGCGCGCGAGCACCACCCGGACGTCAGCGACGACGCCGGGAGCGAGGATCGGTTCAAGGAGGTAACCGCCGCATACGAGATCCTGTCCGACCCCGCTAAGCGCCGTCAGTACGACACGTTCGGCTCTGGCAGCGGCCCGCTGGGTGGCCAGCAGTTCGGGGACATCAGCGACATCTTCGATTTCTTCTTCGGCGGCGCTTCGCCGTTCTCGGGTGGTCGGGGGGCCAGGGGGCGCCGGCCTTCACGGACCCAGCCCGGTGAGGCGGTGGCGGTCGACCTCTCCATGTCCTTCGAGGAGGCCATCTTCGGGACGCGGACGGACGTGAGCGTCGAGGCCTACGAGACCTGCGAGACCTGCGGTGGGATCGGATGCGCGCCCGGGACCTTCCCATCGGCGTGCCGGGCCTGCGGCGGCCGGGGGGAGGTGCAGGCCGTCCAGCAGAGCATCTTCGGTTCGGTCATGACGATGCGGCTGTGCGCCACCTGCGAGGGTACCGGCGAGGAGATCGTCGCCGGGTGCGAAACCTGCCGGGGCGAAGGACGGATCCCCACGATGCGCGTCGTGACCGTCGAGGTCCCGGCGGGCGTGGCCGAGGGGATGGAGTTGCGCGTGACGGGCGCGGGACACGTCGGTCGAGCCGGAGGCGCGTCCGGCGACCTGTACGTGCGGTTACGGGTACGTCCACATGCCGTCTTCGCGCGTCGCGGTCAGGACCTGTTCGCGGTCCTGGAGGTACCGATGACGCAGGCGGCGCTCGGCGCGGAGCTTGAGATCCAGACCCTCGACGGCACCGAACGCGTGAAGCTCGATCGAGGTCTGGAGTCGGGTGCGGTCATCCGGCTCAAAGGCAAGGGCGCGCAGCACATCGAGCGCCGGGGCCGGGGCGACCTGTTCCTGACGGTGCACGTGAGCACGCCCGATCCCGGCGGTAAGGAAGAGCGCAAGCTGCTGGAACGGCTGGCGGAGTTCCGCGGGGAGGTCGCGACTCGCGGCGAGCCGGCTACGGGTGCGCTCCGACGGCCGGATGAGGCAGGATAGGGGCCTGATGACCACCGAGTGCCTGTTCTGCAAGATCGCCGCGCGGGAGGTTCCTGCCGAGATCGTTCACGCGTCCGATCACGTCGTGGCGTTCCGTGATATCGACCCGGAGGCTCCGACCCACATCCTTCTCATCCCGAAGGACCACATCGAGGACATGGGCAGCCTCGGGGAGAAGCACGCGGGGATGCTCGCCGAACTGATCGCGGCGGCCGCCCACCTCGCGAAGGCGGAAGGCGTCGACAAGAGCGGGTGGCGCCTCGTCTCCAACGTCGGCCCGGATGCAGGTCAGAGCGTCTTCCACCTGCACTTCCACCTGCTCGGTGGCCGTCGGATGACCTGGCCACCTGGGTGAGCGCGGGCTTCCATCACGAGCGTGACCCTTGGTACCATCACAGGTGCAGTCCGGGGTCGCCGTGAAGCGACCCCTTTTCCAACAGGAGGGACGGGGCGAGGCCCCGGCAGAGCGCGCTTGGCGAAAGCCTCCACGCAGGTGAAGATCCTCGTTCCGGGCAGTCGGTCCATGGTTGGGCTGCTCGGCGAACGGGACGAACTCCTCAAGCTGGTCGAGGCTGCCTTCGATACCCAGATCCTGGTTCGCGGGAACGAGATCACCGTCTCCGGCGACCAGGAGGAGGCGGACATGGTCGCCCAACTGTTCGAGGAGCTCCTCGCGCTGCTCGGGCGCGAGCAATCGCTCACCGCGACATCGGTCGGTCAGACGATCGAACTCATCAAGGGCGAGGGGCTCAAACCCTCCGAGGTGCTTGGCGACGTGATCCTGACCCGGCGCGGCAAGGCCATCGCGCCGCGCACCGCCGGACAGAAGCGCTACGTCGACGCGATCCGGCGCTCGACGCTGACGTTCGGCATCGGTCCGGCCGGGACCGGCAAGAGTTACCTCGCCGTGGCCTCGGCGATCCGCTCGCTGCAGGACAAGGAGGTCTCACGCATCATCCTCACGCGCCCGGCCGTGGAGGCGGGGGAACGGCTCGGGTTCCTTCCGGGGACCCTGGCTGAGAAGGTCGACCCCTACATGCGCCCGCTGTACGATGCCCTCTACGAGATGAGCGACGCAGAGGCGTTGCCACGGCTGATGGAGCGAGGGACCGTCGAGGTTGCGCCGCTGGCGTACATGCGCGGGCGAACCTTGAACGACTCCTTCATCATCCTGGACGAAGCGCAGAACACCTCACCCGAACAGATGAAGATGTTCCTGACGCGGCTCGGGTTCGGATCCAAGGCGGTCGTGAACGGCGACGTGACGCAGACCGACCTGCCGCCGGCACAGCGATCGGGGCTCATGGAGGTCGTAGACATCCTCGAGGACATCGAGGGCGTGTCGTTCGTGAACCTCGGGGCACGCGACGTCGTCCGGCACCGGATCGTGCAGGACATCGTGGAGGCCTATCGACGCCACGTCGAGGGAAGGGCGCAGGCCGGTGACTGACGCGGTGCCGTTACCAACGGTCCTCATCTCCGACCGCCAGGACCGCCCCATCGACACGGAACGACTCGTCGAGCTGGCACAGCGCTGCCTGGCCGGCGAAGGTGCCGAGGTTTCGGAGCTCTCGGTGTCCTTCGTCGGGCCCGATGAGATCGCAAAGCTCCACGAGCGGTACACGGACGAACACGGCCCGACCGACGTGCTCTCATTCCCGCAGGACGAGGACACCGCGACCGAGGATGGGAGACGCGTACTCGGAGACGTCGTGATCGCGCCGTCGGTCGCAGCGGCGAACAACCCGGGCGATGCCGACGCCGAGATCCGGCTCCTGCTGACCCACGGCATCCTGCACCTGCTCGGTTTCGACCACGAAGCCGACGACGAGCGGGCCGAGATGTGGGCACGCCAGGAACGCTACAGCGGGGTGAAGGTCCCGTGATCTGGCTCTGGGGTGCCGTCGTCGTGCTCGTGATCCTCGGTTCGCTCCTGGCAATGGCGGAAGCCTCGCTCACGCGGATGACGCGGGTTCGTGCACTGGCGATGGCCGAAGACAAACGCCGCAACGCCGAGATCCTCGTCAAGCTCGAAGAAGATCCGCCCCGCGCGCTCAACCCCATCTACCTCGCGGTGATGATCGCGCAGAACGGCTCGGCGATCATCATCGCGATCTTGGCCGACTACTACTTCGCGAGCCTGGGGGTCGCGTTGCTCTCGATCGGGTTCACGTTGCTGTACTTCGTCCTTGTCGAGGCGATGTCCAAGACTTTCGGGGTGTTGCACTCCGATCGCATGGCGTTGCTCCTTGCGCCGCTCGTCTACTGGCTCGGGCGCGCGCTCGCGCTGCCCACGAAGGCCCTGATCGGCATCGCCAACGTCCTGCTGCCTGGCAAGGGGCTCAAGGCCGGTCCGTTCGTTTCGGAGGAAGAGATCCGAACGATGGCCGAGGTCGGCAGCGAGGAGGGCTCGATCGAGGAGGGTGAGCGCAAGCTGATCCACTCGATCTTCGAGTTCGGGGACACGATCGCCCGCGAGGTCATGGTGCCGCGGCCCGACATCACCGCGATCGAGAACACCCAGACGCTCCGTGATGTGCAGGAGCTGGTGCTGCAGCACGGCTACTCGCGCGTGCCGGTCTACAAGGAGACGCTGGACGAGATCGTCGGGATGGCCTACGCGAAGGACGTGCTCAAGGCGCTCCACCAAGACGAGAGCGATATACCCCTGGACGACATCGTCCGCGAGGCGCACTGGGTCCCGGAGACGAAGAAGGCGGCGGACCTGTTGCCGCAGATGCAAAAGGAGAAGTTCCACATCGCACTGGTCTACGACGAGCACGGCTCGCTCACCGGACTGATCACGCTGGAGGACCTGCTCGAGGAACTCGTCGGCGAGATCGCGGACGAGTACGACGTCGAAGAGGAGAACATCAAGCCGGTCGGCGAGGACTCGTACCTGGTCAACGGTCGGCTGCCGATCGACGAGCTGAACGAGACGCTGGGAGTCGAGCTGCCGGACGACGAATGGGACACGGTCGCGGGTCTGATGCTGAACCTGATCGGTGACATCCCGGCCGAAGGGCAGGAGGTCAGTTTCCAGGGATTGAAGTTCCGCGCGGAAAAGGTCCAGGGTCGGCGTATCGCCAAGGTCCACATCACTCGGCTCCTCGAAGAGGAGCGGGCCGAAGCCGAGGTGGGCTCGGATTAGGCGGATGGACGGTGAGCTGCTCCTCCGGTGTCTCGATCTCACCTCGCTGAGCGAGGACGACACGGCCGAGGAGATCGTCGCGATGTGCGAACGCGCGATGACTCCGGCGCCGGGGCTGCCCTCGGTTGCGGCTGTCTGTATCCTCCCGGGGCACCTGAGCAAGGCCCGTAAGGTCCTCTTCGGGAGTTCCGTCCACGTGGCGACCGTCAACGCGTTCCCAGACGGCAAGGCGACGGCGGAGCGGAGGGTCGCCGACATCAGGAAGGCCCTCGGTGCGGGAGCGCAGGAGATCGATACCGTGCTGTCTCCATCGGCGCTGGTGCCCGGGCGTGAGAAGCAGGCGGTCGCCGAACTCGAAGCGTGTCGCGCGGCTTGCGACGGCGGGGTCATCCTCAAGGTGATCCTCGAGACCGGGCGCGCGGCGGACCCGGGATGGATCAAGCCGGCGGGGCTCCTTGCGATGCGGACGGGCTGTGACTTCATCAAGACCTCGACCGGCAGCCTCCCCGAGGGCGCCACGCTCTCCGCCGCACGGCAGATGATGGACGCCGTGCGCCAGTACGGGCAAGAGTCCGGTCGTGAGGTCGGCATCAAGGTCTCCGGCGGCATCCGCAAGGCCGAGGAAGCGCAGCGGTACCTGGATCTGCTCGTGGAGGAGCTCGGACCTTCGTGGGCCCGCCCTGAGCGATTCAGGATCGGTTCTTCGAACCTCCTCGATGATCTGCTGCAGTTCGCTAGCTGAATCCTCTCCACAGGATCGTCACAGAAGGTGGGCGACCGCAGTCCCTCGCGGCGCTACGATGCCATCCATGCCCCCCTACAAGGAACAAGGCATCGTCCTGCGGACGCACAAGCTGGGCGAGGCCGACAAGATCGTCACCATCCTCACGCAGGGCTCGGGCAAGGTCCGGGGTGTCGCCAAGGGCATCCGCCGCACGAAGAGCCGGTTCGGCGCGCGGCTGGAGCCGTTCACCCACGTCTCGCTGATGCTCTACCGGGGCCGCGGCGCGCTCGACACGGTGACCCAGGCCGAGATCATCTCCGCACATCGCGGGATTCCCGAAGACCTGTCGAGGTTCGCGGCCGGGGAGACGATGCTCGAGGCGGCCGACAAGGTCGCCGAGGAACACGAACGGAACGTTCGGCTCTTCCTGTTGCTCCTCTCCGGCTTGCGCGCGCTCGACGCCGGAACGCCGGACCCCGCGGCCGTCGCCGAGTCCTACCTGCTGAAGCTCCTGTCGGTGTCGGGTTTCCACCCCAGCCTGACGGCGTGCGCGGTGTGCGGCAGCCGCGACCCGCGTCTGTTCGCCAACGGCCAGGGCGGCGCGGTGTGCGGCTCGTGCGCGGACGCCGGCGCGCGCCCGATCGCCGCGGAGGTGCTCGCGCTGTTGGCCGAACTCGCTGCAGCCGACCTGGCCGACGCCGATGCTCGTGAGCGCGATGCCCGGGTCCGCGCCGCAGCCACATCGGTGCTGACAGGGTTCGTCGAGTTCTACCTGGAGCGGCGGATGCGATCGATGCCGATGCTCGAAGGCAGCCTCGTGCCGTGAGTTTCCTCGCGGACATCGACCGCAAGCGCGTCCCGCAGCACGTCGCCATCGTGATGGACGGCAACGGCCGGTGGGCCAAGCAGCGCGGCCTGCCCAGGACCGAGGGGCATGCCCGCGGCGAGGAAGTGCTCTTCGACGTCGTTCAGGGGTGCCTCGAGATCGGCGTCCGCTGGCTGACGGTCTACGCGTTCTCGACGGAGAACTGGAGCCGGCCGCCGAGCGAGGTCAAGTTCCTGCTGAACTTTAACCGCACGATCCTCAACGCACGGCGGGATCAGATGCGGGACATGGGGGTCCGGATCCGGTTCATGGGACGCCGCGACCGGCGTCTCCCCAAGAAGTTGGTCCGCGAGATCGAGGAAGCCGAGGCCATGACCCGGCACAACCGGGATCTCACGTTGACGGTCGCGTTCAACTACGGGGGCCGGGCGGAGGTCGTCGACGCTGTCAAGAAGCTCCTGGCGGACCACGACGCCGGCAAGATCGGCGGTCGGATCACCGAGGAGTCGATCTCGGCGCGGTTCCAGTACCCCGATCTGCCCGACCCGGACCTGGTCATCCGGACCAGTGGCGAACAGCGGCCCTCGAACTTCCTGCTGTGGGAGAGCGCCTACTCCGAGCTGTGGTTCACGCCGGTGCTGTGGCCCGACTTCGATCGCGATCACCTTTACGAAGCGATCCGGGACTTCCAGAAGCGTTCGCGGCGCTTCGGCGGTCTCTAGGACGGTCGGCGCTTCCGGGTCCGCATCTCCTTGATACCCCTGAAGACCAGGATGCTGCCGTGCTCTCGTCGTGCGTCGTCGACGATATCCCTCACCCAGATCCAACGGATCATGAGCACTGCGCCCACGAGGTAGAGGGGCAGGTAAAAGATGAAGTAGAAGGCCATGCTCCCCCAGAAGAGCACCGTGAGGATCGTCAGGACGATCTTCACGGTTGGGCCCCACGACACCGCGTTCGCCTTCCACCGAGAAGACTCGCGGACGGGTGGAGGCTCGTGCCAGGTCGGGCGAGCGGCCGAGTAGAGCCAACCGGGGTGTCGGTCGGGTTCGTCCGGCGTGTTCGAGGCTGGGGGAGGGAGTCGGCCGGCGAGAGGGAAGCCTTGAGGCAGGTTCCGGCCGGACCTCCCGGTACGATGGGGACCACGCCAGCGGCGGCTGCCAGTCGCCGGGAGAGGAGGCCCGATGGCCACCGACCTGATGGAGACCATCACCTCCCTCGCCAAGCGGCGAGGGATCGTGTTCCCGTCCAGCGAGATCTACGGCGGGCTGCGCTCGTGCTGGGACTACGGCCCGCTCGGCGTCGAGCTGAAGCGCAATGTCAAGGACGCCTGGTGGCGTTCGATGGTGCAGGAGCGCGAGGATATCGTCGGGCTCGATTCCTCGATCCTGATGTCGCCGAAGGTGTGGGAGACGTCCGGCCACGTCCAGGGGTTCACGGATCCGCTCGTCGAGTGCAAGGAGTGCCGCCGCCGGTTCCGTGCCGACCACATCAAGGTCCCCGAGTGTCCCGAGTGCGGCGGCGAGCTGTCCGAGCCGCGGCGGTTCAATCTGATGTTCAAGACGCACATGGGGCCGCTCGAAGACGACGCGCACCAGGTGTACCTTCGTCCCGAGACCGCCCAGGGCATCTACGTCGACTTCGCGACGGTGCAGGCGGCCAGCCGCAAGAAGGTCCCGTTCGGTATCGCGCAGATCGGGAAGTCGTTCCGCAACGAGATCACCCCGGGCAACTTCACCTTCCGTACACGCGAGTTCGAGCAGATGGAGATGCAGTTCTTCGTCGAGCCGGGGACGGAAGATGAACACCTACGGCATTGGCTCGAGCTCCGGCACCAGTGGTGCCTGGACCTCGGACTCCGTTCGGAGAAGGTTCGGATCCGGCAACACGAACCGGACGAGCTCGCCCACTACGCGAAGGAAGCGCACGACATCGAGTACGAGTTCCCGTTCGGCTGGTCCGAGCTGGAGGGTGTCCACAACCGGACCGACTTCGACCTGCGCGCGCACATGGAGGCCAGTGGCGAGGATCTGCGCTACTTCGATCAGGAGAACGACAACCACTACGTGCCGTTCGTGGTCGAGACGGCCGCCGGGGCCGACCGGGCGACCCTCGCCTTCTTGGTGGATGCCTACCGGGTGGAAGAGGCGCCGAACTCCAAGGGCGAACTCGAGAAGCGGACTATCCTCAAGCTCCACAAAGAACTCGCGCCCATCAAAGTTGCCGTCTTGCCGCTGTCGCGCAAGGAGACGCTGACCCCTGAGGCCCGGCGCGTATTCGATCTGCTCAAGACCCACTGGATGTGCGACTTCGACGATGCCGGCTCGATCGGGCGCCGGTACCGGCGGCAGGACGAGGTCGGGACGCCCTATTGTGTCACCGTGGACTTCGACTCCCTCGAGGACCACGCCGTGACCGTGCGCGATCGCGATTCGATGGCACAGGACCGGATCCCGGCGGATGATCTGGCGGCCTACCTGGAGGAACGACTATGACGGAGCACGAGGACGCGGATCTGGACGACGAGGTGGACGCCGAGCTGGATGTCGACGAGGAGGACCTGTTCGAGGACGAGCGAGCCGCGGCTCCGGGGGCCGGACGGCTCGGTCTGTGGGCGGTGTCGTTCGTCGTGTTGGTCGTGGCGGGAGCCCTGCTCGCATACGGCGCGGTTCGTCGGAACGCCTCGACATCGCCCACGTCGCTCTCCTGGTTCGTCGTGGTGTTGAGCGTCATCGCCATCGTGCTCGCGGTCTCGAGTCTGCGCGCTCGTCGTCAGTGAACCCTCGGCCGGCGCCGGCCGCCCGCATGCTCGTGGCGCTGATCCTGGCGGCGTGCACGCCGACCGGGCCGGCGACGCCAGGCTCTCCGTCCGGCTCCATCATCCCCGAGTCCGGGTTCACCTTCGAGGGTCGGGGCTCGGCGTTCGAGGCACTGGCTCGCCTATGTCCGCCACCGAGCGACGACGGAGGTGGCGCCTCGGGACCCAAGCCAGAGGCCGGCGGCCCCGTTCCGCCCGCGATCGCGGAGGCGCAGCAGCAGGTCTCTGACGTCCGGGAGCTCGAGTTCCTCGATCCGGTCGATGCCGAGCCCATCGGATCGCCGGAGATGGCGACCCGCGTCCGGGGCCAGGTCAAGGATGCGCTGGAGGGCGATCTCATCGATCACCGGTCACGGGCCTGGGAGACGATGGGGGTCGTTCCGGAGGGAACCGATCTTCGGAAGGTGTACGCGGAGCTGTTCGCCGGTCAGGTCCTCGGCTATTACGACCCGGCGAGCGAGAAGCTCGTGTTCACGGGATCCGATGATCCATCCCCGTTGGAGCGGTTCACCCTCCTACACGAGCTGACCCACGCCCTGGAGGATCAGCACTTCGATATATCGCGGGTTGATGACCTCGATCGCCGATGCCGGGACGAGGCCTTCGCAGCCGGACTGGCGGCAGTCGAGGGAAGTGCGATGCTCACGTCGCTGAGCGTAGTGAGCGAGCGATTCACCTCCCCGGAGCGGATGGAGATCTTCGACGATGCCCTAGCGGCGGACGGCGGGATCCCGCCCGGGACGCCGCCGTTCGTGGCCGGCGAGCTGATCTTCCCCTACCTGGATGGGATGACCTTCATCATGGCCGTCTCGGGCGATGGCGGGAACGCGGCGGTGGACGACGTGCTCACCGACCTGCCGGTCTCGACCGAGCAGGTGCTGCATCCGGAACTCCTCGGTCGGGATGCACCGAGGCGGGTCGACATCCCCGACCTGGGGACGCGAGCCGGCTCAGGGTGGCACGACCTCGACGTCATGGAGGTGGGCGAGGACTGGATCTCGCGGATGCTCGAGCTGGAACTGCCCGCCGATCAGGCGCGCGAGGCGGCGGCCGGATGGGATGGGGGGACCTACCGAGCGTGGTCCTCGGGCGATCGAACGGCCGTAGCGCTGTCCACGGTGTGGGACAGTGAGCACGAGGCGACGGCCTTCGACGATGCCCTGCGCAGCTGGGCCGGCGATCGCTCGGTGGCCGTTGCCCAGAACGGCGATCGGGTCGACGCGGTGTTCGCCTCCGATAACGCGACGCTCGATGCGTTCGTGGCGGTCGCGGGCGCGGCCGGCCAGGCGTGAGCGGCGGTCGCCGGCTGCCTTTCGTAGACTGAACACCCTCGGATCAACGGGACCGAGCCCGAAGGGCACGTGATGAGCAAGTACGTCTACGACTTCCGCGAAGGCGACAAGGACATGAAGGACCTGCTGGGTGGCAAGGGAGCCAACCTGGCCGAGATGACCAACATGGGCCTCCCCGTGCCCCACGGGTTCACGATCAGCACCGAGGCGTGCCTCAGCTACCTGGCGGACGGGGGCTTCCCAGCCGGGCTCAAGGACGAGATCGGCGAGCATCTGGCGACCCTCGAGCATGACATGGGCAAGATGCTCGGCGACGCCGACGATCCACTGCTGGTCTCGGTCCGATCGGGCGCGAAGTTCTCGATGCCGGGCATGATGGACACGGTCCTGAACCTCGGGCTCAATGACGACTCGGTGAGGGGCCTCGCCAAGCAGACCGGCGACGACGAGCGGTTCGCGTGGGATGCGTACCGCCGCTTCGTGCAGATGTTCGGCAAGATCGTCATGGACATCCCCGGGGACCTGTTCGAGCAGGCGCTGGACGCGGCGAAGGAAGCCAAGTCCGAGGGCGCGCAGGATACGGACCTAGACGCCGACGACCTTCGGACCCTGCACGGGGCGTTCCTGCAGATCTACAAGGAGCAGACCGGCAGCGACTTCCCGACGGACCCGCGTGAACAGATGACCCTGGCGGTCGAGGCCGTCTTCAAGTCATGGAACGGCAAGCGCGCGATCGACTATCGGCGCCAGAACAAGATCTCTGATGACCTTGGGACCGCGGTGAACATCCAGTCGATGGTGTTCGGGAACCGTGGCGACGACTCCGGGACGGGGGTTGCGTTCACGCGGGACCCGGCGACGGGCGAGAAGGTGCCCTACGGCGACTACCTGGCCAACGCCCAGGGCGAGGATGTCGTGGCGGGCATCCGCAATACGCTGCCCCTGGCCGAGCTGGAGAAGCTCGATCCCGAGGCCTACGGCGGTCTCATGCAGGTGATGACGGTCCTGGAGACACACTACCGCGACATGTGTGACATCGAGTTCACGATCGAGAAGCGCAAGCTGTGGATCCTGCAGACGCGGATCGGGAAGCGGACGGCCTTCGGCGAGTGGGTGATGGCCTACGAGATGCTCGACGAAGGGCTGATCTCCGCAGCGGACGCGTTGCTGCGTGTCGATGCGAACCGGTTGGAGGAGCTGTTCAAGCGGGTCATCTCCTCCGCTGCCTCCGGCGACGCGATCGCGACCGGACTGAACGCGTCCCCGGGCGCGGCGACCGGCAAGGTCGTGTTCTCGGCCGATGAGGCCGTAGCGTGGAAGACACGTGGCGAGCGGGTGATCCTCGTCCGGCGCGAGACCACGCCGGACGACTACCACGGCATGATCGCCTCCCAGGGCATCCTCACCAGCGCCGGCGGGACCAACTCACACGCGGCGGTCGTCGCCCGGGGTGAGGGCATCCCGGCGGTGTGCGGCGCCGACGCGATCAAGCTCGACTTCGCGTCCAAGACGTTCGTGGCTAACGGCACCAAGGTCTCGGAAGGCGACGTCATCACGATCGACGGGTTCACGGGCAACGTGTTCCTCGGCGAGCTGCCCCTCGAGGAATCGGTGTTGGAGAAGGCGCGCTCCGGGGACGAGGTCGCCCGACGAGAGCAGATCTGGAAGGCGTTCGACCGGCTGATGCATGAGGCGGACGCGGTCCGCCGGCTCCGCGTGCGTGCGAACGCCGACACCCCGGACCAGTCCACGAACGCGCGCTCGCGTGGAGCCGAGGGGATCGGGCTCTGCCGGACCGAGCACATGTTCCTCGGGCAGGAGCGCGTGGAAGCGGTGCAGCAGATGATCTTCGCCGACACCCCCGCGGAAGAGGAGGCGGCGCTCGCGACGCTGGAGCCGCTCCAACGTGAGGACTTCGTCGGCATCCTGCGCGCGATGGACGGGCTGCCCGTCACGGTCCGGCTGCTCGACCCGCCCCTGCACGAGTTCCTGCCGAACCAGGTCGACTTGGCGGTCGAGGTGGCGCTGGACGAGGAGCGCGGCTCGATCGAGCCGGACAAGGTGCGGCTGCTGCAGAAGGTGAACGAACTGCACGAGATGAACCCGATGCTGGGCTTGCGGGGCGTGCGCCTCGGGATCGTCAAGCCCGGTCTGTACGCGATGCAGGTACGCGCGATCGTGACCGCGGCCGCCCGTCTCAAGAAGGAGGGTCTCGATCCGCGGCCCGAGATCATGATCCCGCTGGTGGCCACCAAGCCGGAGCTGGAGCAGATGCGGGCCGAGCTGCAGCCCGTGGCCGAGAAGATCCTGGCAGACGAGGGCGTGGATCTGCACGTGGAGTTCGGCACGATGATCGAGCTCCCGCGCGCGGCGGTAACCGCCGCCCAGATCGCCGAGGTCGCCGACTTCTTCTCCTTCGGGACCAACGACCTGACGCAGACGGCATGGGGCTTCTCGCGCGACGACATCGGCAAGTTCGTCGGCATGTACGAGGAGCGCAAGCTGGTGCCGGCGAACCCGTTCGTCACGGTGGACCGCGACGGCGTCGGGCGGCTCATGCAGATCGCCGTCGCCGACGGCCGCGCCGCGAAGGCCGACTTGCACTTGGGGATCTGCGGCGAACACGGCGGCGATCCGGCCTCGGTGGTCTTCTGTCACCAGATCGGGCTCGACTACGTCAGCTGCTCGCCCTTCCGCGTGGAGACGGCGCGTCTCGCGGCCGCCCAGGCGGCGGTCGGCGCGGCGGAGGTCGCTTCCAAGTAGGGAGGAGCGAAGATGCTGCCCGGCTACCTGATGCAGGCCATCACCAGGGCCGCCAAGCGGAAGGCCGACAGCGCGGTCCGCGACTCGTCGGCCATCCTGCAGCTGGAGCGCGCTCGCCAGATGATCATGGCCGACATCGGGATGACCGACTCCTTCCTCTCGGGTGTGTACCAGAGCGGTCTCCGCTGGAAGGGTCACTCGCGGAGCTCGACGATCGTCGCGGTGACCCCGACCGACTATGTGGTGTTCGACGGCGAGCTGGCCCCCGATCCGGGGGACATCGTCGGGTTCATCCCTCGGGAACGGATCGTGGACATCCGCGCGGAGGACCGGTCGACGCTGGACCTGAACGACCACCGGCTCTTCCTCGAGTACGGGCAGCCCGGCGGTGAGGCGCTGGTGGCCGAGTTCCGGTTCGCGACCCATGGGTCGCTTCGCATCGCCTGGGACGGGTGGTACCGGTTCGCTACGCGGGCCGGATAGGGTCTCCGACGGCCACCGCGCCCGGCTGCGTGACCGCGGCGTAGATCCCGAACGGTAGGCCGTCGGGGGTTCGCTCGCGGTAGGTCGCGATCACCTTCAGCGTGTCGAAGTCCTTCTGGCCGGTCGTCGGACTTCGCGTGGTCACGATGCATCGCGGGACCGGTTCGCCGACCTTCAGAACCGCGTTGCCAACGTGGATGTCCTTCCCCTGCCAGGTGTCCTCCTCATGTGGTTCGCATCCGGCAAGCTCGATCGTCATGCGGAAGCGACCGGCATCGAGCGGTCCGTCGTGGCCGCCGTGGCTCGCGACCTCCGCCACCGACTCGAGGGAGACGATCGTGACGGCCTGCTCGTCGTTGCCGTCGCCGTCGCGGTCGCACCGCACCAGCCGGACGGGCGCGTCGAGGTAGTCGGACAGCGCCGCTGCGAAGTCGCCTTCGACGATGTGGCATGCGACGTCCCGCCCCCACATGTCGGTGACCAGCCCCTCGGGGCCGGGTCCGGCCGGCCCGGAGACCGTGCGTCCGTCCGGGAACGAGAGCGTGAGTTCGTCTCGCGCCGGATCGTGATCCGCGCGGACCGGAATCAGCGTGCCGAACCGCGTGGCACTGATCCGCTTCCCTGACGGATCGACGAGGAAGAACCGGCGATTCCCGGGGACCCCGTGTGGCTCAAGCCGGACACGGTCGGGATGCAGCAGCGCCGCCCCCTTCATCGGGGTGACGTTGAAACGGGCGACGGACGGCATCCCGCCAGCCTACCGTGGTCATCTGCCGCCGGAATCGGAGGGGCGTGCGATACTCGGAGACCCATGAGGAAGATGTTCCTGTCCGCCGCCGTCGTGCTCGCCGCCGTCCTGTCGGGCGGGCTACCCGCCGCCGATGCCGCCTTCCAGGGTGACAACGGGCGGGTCGCGTTCGTCAGCAGCCGCGAATCGGGCCTGGAGATCTACTCGATGGCGTCCGACGGCAGCGACGTGCAGCGCCTGTCGAACAGTCCCCTCTCCGATCAGCAGCCGATGTGGTCACCCGACGGCCGGCGCATCCTGTTCCTGCGCACCGTCGCCGGGAACACCGACATCTGGGTCATGAAGGCCGACGGATCCAGGCAGCGACAGCTCACGACGCACCCGGCGTTCGACGGTCATCCGAGTTGGTCACCCGACGGGACGCAGATCGCCTTCGAGAGCGACCGGAAGGGCAACGTAGACATCTTCGTGATGGACGCGAACGGGTCGAACGTGAAGGCCTTGACCACGAAGAAGATCGAAGAGGAGTGTCCTGTCTGGTCTCCGGATGGCAAGCGCATCGTGTTCGAGTTGTTCCAGAACGGGAACCTCGACATCTACGACATGGCGGCGGACGGCTCCGATACGCGCCGGCTGACGACCGACCCCGGCGAGGACGGCTACCCGTCCTACCGCCCGAGCGACGGGAAGATCGCCTTCGAGACCGACCGGGACGGGGACTTCGAGCTCTACACGATGGATCCGGGCGGATCGAACCAGGTGCCGCTGGCGCCGTCCGGAGGGACCGAAGACTACGAGCCGACGTACTCGCCCGACGGGACGCAGCTCGCGTACACGTCGGGACCGTCCACGGGAGGCAACTACGAGATCTGGCGGATGAACAGCGACGGGACGGGGGCGACGCAACTCACGTCCGCTCCGGGGATCAGTTTCCAGAACGACTGGGGTCCGACATGCACCGTCCTGGGAACCATCGGGGATGACGTGCTCCCGGGGACGGCTGGGGACGACGTTATCTGTGGCCTCGGTGGGAACGACACGCTGACCGGCGGAACCGGGGACGACTCGATCTTCGGCGGCCCAGGCGACGACTTCGTATCCGGCGAAGGTGGAGCCGACATCCTGGCCGGCAACGCCGGGGCGGATCGGGTGCTCGGGGGAACCGAGGACGACCGCGTGAGCGGGGTTGACGGGCGTGGGGACGACGTGGTCAAGGGTGGCGACGACGTGGACGACTGCCCAGCCGACGACGGCGACCGCGTTCGGGACTGCCCGTAGCGCGTCGTCGCCGGACTCCGCCGAATCCCCCGACAGGAACGGAAGGTCCCCCATCTTGGTGATGCGCGGAGCCTCCGGCACTCGCTAGACTTCGCGTTCTCCCCACCTCCCCCGAGGCAACTGGAGGTGGAGCATGCAGTTCTTCCGCCGCAGGAAGCTGCGCGCGATGTTGGCCGGTGGAGGCCTTGCGCTGATCCTGCCGTTCATCCTCGCGTCTCATTGGACGTACGTCGACTGGCGCGACGAGCATCGCAACTACCCCAACCGGCCCTCCGGGTACGGCCAGATCGTGAACACGTTCGGGCAACCGTGTAACGACAACGCGAACGCGATTGCCGACCGGTGGAAGGCGTGGGACAACGACCGGTGGTACGACTTCAGGTTTCACCGGAAACTGGGTGGGTACCGGACCACGATCGTCCCGGACCAGGACGGCCGCTCGACCAACCTGGACAACGACATGTGGGGGCACATCAACACCCATCACGACAACGACCACGTCAAGAGCGGCATCTGGGGCTATGCGTGCCGGTACATCGACGGAACGAGTAGCTGGAGCACGCACGCGTGGGGGATCGCGATCGACGTGTCGGCTTCGTTCGAGCACGTCGGGCACTACCACAGTCACGTGAACTCCGCGCACGCAGATGTCTGGGAGCGCCACCGCTGGTACTGGGGAAAGAACTTCGGCGATGCCATGCACTTCCAGTACGCGGACAACTACTGAGGACGGCAGCCGGAAGCCCGGCGAGCGGACAGGGGAAGGAGTTCGACATGAAGAAGTTGATCATCGCGGCGATCGCCGCAGGGATGGGGGTTGCGGTGGCCCTCGGCGTCGTCGCCGTGGCGGCAACGGCTCCGGTGGAGCTTGGTCCGCCCGCGTTGCACGACGAGACGGTTCCGAGGATGCCACTTGACCTCGGCGTGGGGGAACGGCTCATCCTCGTGGTGGGCGGCGTCTACGACACACATGGTGAGGCCGAGGAGGCAGCCGCAGCGCTTAGCTTCGGCGAGCTGCAGGGGTTCTACGTCGCGCAGATCAATCAGTTCGCGGGGCTCCGCGAGGCGGTTGGTGGAGCGGGATCGTGGGCGCTGGTGTCGTCGTTCCGCACGCAGGAGGGCGCCGAGGAGTTCGCTGTGCTGGCCGGGGCTGCCGGTGCCGATGATTCGATCATCACGGCTCGCGTTCAGAGCCTGCCGGGCGTGTTCACGGGGCTGGGCCAGGAGCGACGGCCCGACGGCCGCGGACCGCTCACGGTCCCGGTGCCGGCCTCGATGCCCAGCGTGGTGCAGGGATGAGGGGTGCGTTCGCAGGGAGGGCCGCCGCGGCAGCGGCGGCCCTCCTGAGTGTGTCGCTGGTTGCATGTTCCCGGCCATCGTCAACGCAGCCGGATGCGGCGCCGGGATCGGTCGTCGCCCCGGATGCCGTGATGTGCGACGTGAACCTGTTCCCCCCGGAGCGCTTCGAACTGCAGACCCGGGCCCAGGTTCATGAGTCGGACCACGTCGGCGTCCGGATGTCCTACCGCGATCCGGCCGGCCGTCGTTTGCACTTCACATCGGGGATCAGCGGCGAGATCGGCGAGGCGATGCCTGAGGCCGGGACGTTTCAGGTACCGACCGGAGGTACGGGCAGGCTGCTGGGCTTCCCCGGCGCCGGTCGTGACTGGATCCTGGTGTGGGAGGAGGAGCCGCCGTGCGATGCGCGGTCGGTGACCGGGCTCGCTTTCACGCGGGCGGAGTTCGAGGACGTGCTCGTCGCGAGCGGGCTCATCCCGCCGCAGGACTAAGGTGGCAGGCGTGTCGGAGGGCGGTGATAGGCTCGGCGGGAAGTGGCTGTCACGCGTCGCCGCATCGTTGTCACCGTGGTCGTCCTCGCGCTGGTCGTCCCGATCGTTGCGATCGCGGCGACGGCGGCGGCCGTCTGGAACGCGGCGCACACCGACGACGCCAGCACCATCGACCGGACCGATGCCATCATCGTTCTCGGCGCTGCGCAGTACCAAGGGCAACCCTCGCCCGTCTTCGCGGGCCGCCTGGATCACGCGAAGATGCTGTTCGACACGGGCCGCGCGTCTCGCATCCTGGCGATCGGGGCGGGCCAACCCGGGGAGCGGACGACCGAAGCGGAGGCCGGCAGGACCTACCTGCTCGAGCAGGGGGTTCCCGAGTGGGCGGTGATCGTGATCCCGGAGGGCTCGACTACGTTCGAGAGCCTGCAGGCTGCCACCCGGTACTTGCGGGACCAGGGGCTCGACAGCGCGTTCCTCGTGTCGGACCCGTGGCACAACCTGCGCATCAAGCGGATGGCGCACGATCTCGGCATCCAGGGCTACGCATCGGCGACGTGGCACTCTGCTGCGACGTCCCAGCCCACCCGGGGGGAGGGGTACCTGCGCGAGGTCTTCGCGTACCTGTATTACCGGATGTTGGGGCGGTAGCCGGCTGATCCAGGTCGCACACCGCTGCCTGTCGGCGGATGTGTCGTACCCCCGTGCTACCGTGGCCTCAGATGACGACCCCTCGTGAACGAACGGAAGAGATCGAACATGCGTCACTGTCCGAGCGTGCGACGTTCGCCTCCCAGACCAAGGGGCGCGAGCGGCACGAAGATCCGGATCGGCTGCGGACGTGCTTCCAGCAGGACCGCGACCGGCTCGTTCACTCGAAGGCGTTCCGGCGCCTGAAGCACAAGACGCAGGTGTTCCTCGCGCCGGAGGGGGATCACTACCGCGTCCGGCTTACCCATACGCTCGAGGTCACGCAGATCGCTCGAACGATGGCCCGCGCGCTGCGTCTCAACGAGGATCTGACCGAGGCGATCGGTCTCGGGCACGACCTCGGTCACACCCCCTTCGGGCATCTCGGAGAGAAGGCGCTCGAGCCGTTCTTGGGACGGCCCTTCCGCCACTCTGAGCAAAGCCTGCGGATCGTCGAGCACCTCGAACGCGACGGCCGGGGACTGAACCTGACCTGGGAGGTCCGCGACGGCATCCTGGGCCACACCTGGGCGATGCCGGCTCCGACCACGCTCGAGGCCCAGGTGGTGCGGTTCGCGGACCGGATCGCCTACGTGAACCACGACGTGGACGACGCCGTCCGGGCGGGGGTCCTGGCGCCCGACGACCTGCCGACGGACGCCATGGTCGTGCTGGGGGCGACCCACAGTCAGCGGATCGACACACTCGTGAACGACCTGGTCACCGAGTCCACCGACGCCCCGGAGGTCCGCCTGTCCTCATCGGTCTTCGACGCCCTCGACGCCCTCCGGGACTTCATGTTCGAGCATGTCTACCTACGAGATGAGCTGCGCGAGGAGCAGGACAAGGCCATCGGGCTGGTCCGAGCCCTCTTCTCCTACTACCTGGACCATCCCGATGAGGTCCCGGAGGAGTACCATCACGCTCCAGGGGACCTTCCGACCCGCATCGCGGACTTCATCGCCGGGATGACGGATCGGTACGCCCTCCGCACGTACGAGCAGCTCTTCCTTCCCCGGGGCTGGCTGATGTAGGGAAGGGAGACTGCTCCGTGGCCGGCAGGATCAGGGCGGAGGACATCGAGACGGTCCGCGAGCGGACCGACATCGCCAAGGTGGTTGGGGAGTTCCTCACCCTCAAGAAAGCGGGCCACGACTCGCTCGTCGGCCTCTGCCCGTTCCATTCCGAGAAGACGCCGTCGTTCTCCATCTCTCCGTCCAAGCAGGTGTACTACTGCTTCGGTTGCGGCGCCGGTGGCGACGCGGTCCGGTTCCTGCAGGAGATCGAGAACCTGACGTTCGTCGAGACGATCGAGCGGCTGGCGCGCATGACGGGGACGCAGCTCCGCTACGAAGGCGACAGTCCCGCAGAACGCAAGGCGGCGTCGCAGCGGCAAGCCCTCTTCAGAGCGAACGAGGAGGCGGCCGCGCTCTACCGTCAGATGCTGGCCGACGGACGCGAGGGCAGCGAGGCGCGCGCGTACCTCGAGGAGCGCGGCATCGGGCAGGAGGTCGCCGAACGGTTCCAGATCGGATACGCACCCGGCTCTCCGGACTTCCTGATGCGGCGCCTCGCGAAGCGTCTCAGCCCCGACCTGCTGGTCGAGGCCGGACTCGTCGCCAAGGACGGCGAAGGTGGGATGCGCGACCGGTTCCGCGGTCGCATCACGTTCCCGATCCGCGATCTCTCGGGGCGCCACGTCGGATTCGGCGGGCGCATCCTGCCGTCTTCGGACGCGAAGGTCGCCAAGTACGTCAACACCTCCGAGACGCCGATCTACCGCAAGTCCGAACTGCTCTACAACCTGGACGGGGCGAAGTCGGCCGCGACGCGGAGCGGTGAGCTGTTCGTGACCGAGGGCTACACGGATGTCGTGGCCATGGCCCAGGGGGGTGTCGAAGCGGCGGTGGCGACGTGCGGTACCGCGATCACCGAGCAGCACCTGCGGCTGCTGTCGCGCTTCGCGCAGCGTGCGATCCTGACCTTCGACGCCGACGAGGCCGGGGCGCGCGCCGCCGAACGCGCCTACGCCTTCCACGAGAACGCGGCCGTCGAGCTGGTCGTCCTGATCCTGCCGAAAGGTCTCGACCCGGCCGAGTTCGTCCGCCAGCGCGGCGGTGAGGAGTTCCGGGAGTTCGCGGCCGGCGCGACACCCCTGGTCGAGTACATGATCAGACGGGTCGTCGAGAGGGCCGATACGGCCTCGATCGAGGGGCGCACGCGGGGCGTGGACGCTGCCCTGCCGATCGTCGGGGGCCTCAAAGACCCGGTCCGCCGGCAGCAGTACGCACACCTGCTGGCCGAGCTCACCGATGTTTCCGACGAATCGCTCATGGCCAAGCTGGGCGCCTCCGCCGGTGGAGCCCCGGCGCCGGCCGTCTCCGGCTCGTCCTCTGGCCACACCCAACGCCCGACGACCGGCCGTCGCGCGCCCGTCCAGGAGCGGGTCGAGCGCGAGATGCTCAAGCTCCTCGCCCGGGACTCCGAGGTACTTCAGCGGTTCGGGGACCAGCTCATGGCCGAACACTTCGAGTCCGAGGGTAATCGCGCGCTGTTCGGGAAGCTGGTCGCCGCCGGTGGCGATGTGCGTTCGCTCGCCGCGGACTCGGCGGACGAACGCACCGCGAAGGCCGTCAGCCAGCTGACCGTCGAGCCCCTCGAAGGGGAACCGTCCCTCGACTACGCCGAAGGCGTCTGGCTGCGCCTCGAGGAGCTGCTGCTCCAGCGCAAGAGCGGAGACGTTCGCCGGCGGCTCCAGAAACTGAACCCGGTGACCGACCTCGGCTACGACGAGCTGTTCCAGGAGCTGATCTCGATCGACGCGGAGCTCCGGCGGTTGCGCGAGGGTGTCCCGGCCGGGCCCGCCTAGAGGCGAAGGCCCGTCCTCCCGGCGCCCGGTCGTGGTGCGCAACCGTTTCGTACACTTGCCTGATGCCAGCACCCACGCCGGAGGGAAGCCCGTGACCGCTGAGGTCGCACGGGAGGACCTGGGACTGGACGAGGCCAAAGAGGCGATCACGGCTCGCGGTCGCGAGCGTGGGTTCGTCACCTCGGAAGAGGTCCTCGAGGGCGTCCCCGTCGAGGATCTCACCCCTGAACAGGTCGAGGAGTTCCTCACCCAGGTCGAAGAGCACCTGCGCAGCGAGGGCATCGACATCATCGAGGTCCCCGGTGAGGAGGTTGCCGAAGCGGCGGCACCAGTGCTGGCCCGCGAGGACGACGTCCTCAAGGCCCCGACCAACGACCCGGTCCGGATGTACCTCAAGGAGATCGGCAAGGTCCCGCTCCTCACTGCGCCGCAAGAGGTCGACCTCGCCCAGAGGATCGAGGTCGGTGAGTGGGCCACGATGCTCAAGATCGAGATCGAGACCGACGACCGGGTCGACGGCAAACAGCTCAGGCGCGTGGTCGAGCATGTGATGGTGATCCGGGAGCACCAGGAGCAGTCGTTCGGGACGTACGAGGGCATCGGGCGCGAGCGCATCACCAAGTCGTACAAGCCGAAGACCCGCGAGCTGCTGATCGAGTTCCTGCGCCGGGTCGAGCGGGACGGGCACCTGGCCAAGAAGAAGCTGATCGAGGCGAACCTTCGGCTGGTCGTCTCGATCGCCAAGCGGTACGTAGGCCGCGGGATGCTGTTCCTGGACCTGATCCAGGAGGGCAACCTCGGTCTGATCCGGGCGGTAGAGAAGTTCGATTACTCGAAGGGGTACAAGTTCTCGACCTACGCCACATGGTGGATCCGCCAGGCCATCACCCGAGCCATCGCCGACCAAGCCCGGACGATCCGCATCCCGGTGCACATGGTCGAAACGATCAACAAGCTGGTGCGGATCCAGCGCCAGTTGCTGCAGGACCTTGGCCGCGAGCCGACGCCCGACGAGATCGGCCAGCAGATGGGGATTCCGCCCGAGAAGGTTCGCGAGATCCTGAAGGTCTCGCAGGAGCCGGTCTCTCTGGAAACGCCGATCGGCGAAGAGGAGGACTCGCACCTCGGCGACTTCATCGAGGACTCCGACGCGGTGGTCCCGGTTGACGCGGCGAGCTTCATCCTGCTGCAGGAACAGCTCGAGTCGGTGCTTCACACGCTCCACGAACGCGAGAAGAAGGTCATCCAGCTCCGCTTCGGACTGGTCGACGGCCACCCGCGGACCTTGGAGGAAGTGGGTCGGGAGTTCGGCGTGACCCGCGAACGCATCCGCCAGATCGAGTCCAAGACTCTCTCCAAGCTGCGCCACCCGAGCCGCTCGCAGAAGCTCCGCGACTACCTGGAGTGATCGAGCGGTCCCTTCGGGACCCGTTGCTAGACTGGCGACACTTCTTTCCGGGGTAGCTCAATGGGTAGAGCGGCGGACTGTTAATCCGTAGGTTCTGGGTTCGAGTCCCAGCCCCGGAGCCACGCGCCCGCGGTTTGCGCTTGCAGCCTTGCCCGGGACACACTGGCCGGGTCATCGATACCGAGGAGGACCTGTGACCCAGGAATCGTTCCCGTTCTACATCGCTCCCTGGTACCGCAAGTCGCCGTTCTTCGAGGCGACCAAGCGCGCCGGCTGCCAGAGCTGGGGACTCTACAACCACATGCTCCTGCCCACGCTCTACGAGGACCCCGTGTCCGAGTACAACGCGCTGGCCAACGACGTCACGCTCTGGGATGTCTCGGTCGAGCGCATCGCCGAGATCACCGGGCCAGACGCTCACAAGCTCGCGAACGTCACCACCTGCCGGGACCTTGACAAGTGCGAGGTCATGCAGTGCAAGTACGTGCTGCTCACCGCCGATGACGGCGGGATCGTGAACGACCCGGTCCTGCTCCGGCTCGGCGAGAACCACTACTGGCTGGCGCTCGCCGACTCGGACGCGGGGCTCTTCGTCCGGGGGGTCGCGGCCGGGATGGGTCTGGACGTCGATGTTACCGAGCCTGACGTGTTCCCGGTGCAAGTGCAGGGGCCGCGGTCGAAGGACGTCATGCGTGCGATGTTCGGCGACGACGTTGCGGACCTGCGCTACTACTGGTGTGCGGAGGCCGAAGTAGACGGCATCCCGGTCGTCGTCTCGCGGACCGGATGGACGGGTGAGGTCGGATACGAGGTGTACCTGCGCGACGCCGCACGGGGCGACGACCTGTGGAACGCCATCCTTGCGGCGGGCGAGCCGTTCGGGATCAAGGTGATCGCGCCATCGGAGGCCCGGCGGATCGAGGCCGGCATCTTCAACTACGGCTCGGACATCCGTGTCACCGACACGCCGTTCCACGTCACCGGCCTCGAGCGTCTCGTAGAGGAACAGGACGCGGACTACGTCGGAAAGGCTGCGCTCGAGCGGATCCGGCGCGAGGGTGTGGATCGCAAGCTGGTCGGTGTCGAGGTGGCCGGGGACGCCCTGGACGAGGAGCAGGAGTTCTCGGAGTACTGGGCGGTTTCGAAGGACGGGGAGACGGTCGGCCGGCTCACCGGATGCTCCTGGTCGCCTCGCCTCGAGAAGAACGTCGGGTTCGCCTGGGTGCCGATCGAGCTGATCGAACCGGGAACGAAGCTCGATGTCGAGGCACCGGGCGGCTCGATCGTCGCGACCGTGCACGAGTTGCCCTTCGTGGACCCCAACAAGGACATCCCGAAGGGCTGAGCTGCCGGGTATCGGTACGGAGGGAGAGGCCCGGTGAGCGACCGGCGGATCGTGATCATCGGCGCCGGCGTCGTGGGTGTCGGCCTCGCGGACGAACTAGCCCTGCTCGGCGAGCATGACATCACCGTCGTGGACAAGGGACCGCTGTTCGCGACGGGAGGATCGTCGGCGCACGCGCCGGGACTCGTGAGCCGTACCAGCACGTCGAAGTTCTTCTCGGAGACGGCCGACTACACGATCCGCAAGTTCCAGACCTTGGCGACCGGCGAGGGGCCCGCGTTCCCGGGACTCGGAACGCTCGAGGTCGCCTACAACGACGCGCGGCTACAGGAGCTGTGGCGCCGGCACAACGCGGCGCGTTCCTTCGGGTGGCGCGGCCGGATGGTCGACCCCGACGAGGCGCTGTCCCTGTGGCCGATCATCAACCCCGAGGGTCTGATCGGTGCGTACGTCACCGAAGATGAGGGGCTCGCCGCATCGCTCCGCGCCGTCGAGGCCATGGGCAAGCGCGCAGGGAACGCCGGCGTCAGGTTCCTGGGCGAAACGGAGGTCACCGGGTTCCGGACGTCCGGCGGCACGGCGACGGGCGTTGTCGTTGCCGGCGGTGACGTGATCCCCGCCGATGTCGTGATCTGCTGCGCGGGGGTGTGGGGGCCGAAGCTCGGGCGCAGCGTCGGCCTGACGCTGCCCGTCCTGCCGATGGAGCATCAGTACGCCATCACAACCGACATCCCGCAGCTCGCCGCGAACGTCGCCAACGAGGCGACGATGCCGATCCTGCGCCACCACGACACCGGCATCTACTTCCGCGACTACGGTGCCGCCATCGGGATCGGCTCGTTCCATCACAACGGGTTGGCGGTCCAGTCCGAGGAGATCGACGGCCACGAACGCAACGTCGAAGGCGGCCTCGCGTTCGCGTTCACCGAGGGGGACTGGAGGGAAGCCTGGACGCTGGTCACCGAGTTCCTCCCGCCGCTCGCGGGCGCAGGACTCGCGAAGAAGTTCAACGGTATCTTCGGCTTCACGCCGGACGGTTTCCCGGTGGTCGGCGAGCACCCGGACCTCGCCGGGCTGTGGTTCGCGCTCTCGATCTGGGTCACGCACTCGCAGGGCGTCGCTCGGATGCTCGCGGAGACGCTTGTCAGCGGCGGTTCGGAGATGGATCTGTCGCCGGCGGACCTGTCCCGGTTCGACGAGCGGGAGCTCGAGCCTTCCTACTACGAACCGCGGTGCGAGGACCAGTACCGGGACGTCTATGTCGCTCACCACCCCGTCGAGCCCGGTGTCTCTGCGCGCGACATCCGGTTCTCGCCGTTCGAGGAGCGCCAGCGCGAACTCGGTGGCGTGTTCTTCAACGTCGCGACGTGGGAGCGACCGCAGTGGTACGAGGCGAACGCTCATCTCGCGGAGGGGTTGCCGTCGCTCTCCCGCGACGAGTGGTCTCGTCGCCATTGGTCGCCGATCGCCGTCGCGGAGCACCTGGCGACGCGGGAGCGCGCAGGGCTCTTCGACATGACGCCGCTGTACCGCATCGAGGTGACCGGACCGGGCGCCGAGGCGTTCCTGCTACGCATGGTCGCGGCTCGCACGGACCGGCCGGCGGGGTCGGTCATCTACTCGGTGCTGCTCGATGAGCGAGGCGGGATCCGCTCGGATGTCACGGTGACGCGTCTTGCGGCGGACCGCTACTGGATCGGCGGCAACGGGCCGCGCGATCTCGCGTGGCTGCGCGCTCACGCTCCGGCCGACGGCTCCGTCGACATGCGGTTCATCTCCGAGGAGGTCGCGTGCGCCGGGCTCTGGGGACCCGCGGCGCGTGACATCCTGTCGGTCACCACGGACGCCGAACTGTCGAACGACGCGTTCCCGTACATGACGGCCCGGGAGATCGTGGTTGGCGGGGCCGCCGCCGCCGCCGTGCGGATCTCGTACGCGGGCGAACTGGGATGGGAACTGACGTCCCGGGCGTCGGACGGCCCGGCGTTGTGGGACGCGGTCTGGGGCGCGGGACGGGATCACGGTCTGATCGCGGCAGGACGCGGAGCGCTCGGGACGCTGCGGCTTGAGAAGGGCTACCGGGCATGGGGTGCGGAGCTGAGTCCTGAGCATGGGCCGGTCGAGTCGGGTCTGGGCTTCGCGGTTCGCAAGGACGACTCCGACTTCGTCGGGAGAACCGGCGATGCCGAACGCGCTGGCGCAGCCACACGGAGGCTCCGGTGCCTGGTCATCGACGACGAGCAGGTCGCGATGGGATCGGAGCCGGTCATAGTTGGTGACGAGAGCGTCGGCTACGTCACCAGTGCCGGCTGGGGAGCGTCGGTCGGCGAAAGCATCGCGTACGCGTGGGTCGACGACCGCCTCGGGGAGGGCGACCCAGTCGAGGTCTGGTACTTCGACCGCGACCTCCCGGCGAGGATCGCTCCCGAACCCCGGTTCGACCCTGCCGGCGAACGCGTTCGCTCGTAAGCTGCTGGCCATGGATCGCCCGCAAGGCCTTACGCTCTCGAACTGGCTCGATGCACCTTACAACCGGTGGGGGTTCTGGTACGTCCGCCAGATGACCAGGACGGCGCGGATCTCGCGCGGCGACGGTCCGGTCACCGAACTGCCCCGCGACGAGCGTTCGTTCGACGACATCGTCGTCGAGCACGAAGGCGAGCGGTTCGACTGGGACCGATACCTGGCGGCGACGTTCACGGATGCGCTCGTCGTGGTCCATGACGGGACGCTCATCCACGAGTGGTACGCAGACGGTTGCGGCCCTACCGACACGCACCTGCTCATGTCCTGTTCGAAATCGCTGACCGCGACTCATCTCGGCACGCTCGTCGGCGATGGGCGCGTCGACCCGATGGCGACCGTGCCCGACTACATCCCACGCCTGCGGGGCACGGCCTGGGAGGGATGCACCGTGCAGTCCGTGCTCGATATGCGGACCGGCACGCGTTTCGACGAGAGCGACTACGACAACCCGGAGAGCGACGGGCGGCTCATCGAGGAGGTCTCGGGCTATCGCCCACGCGTTCGTGAAGGGCTGCCGACAGACACGGCCGCGTGGATCGCCGGCATCGAGAACGAACGCGAGCACGGCGGGGTCTTCGAGTACCGCTCGATCCTGACCGATGTGCTGGCGTGGATCATCCAGGAGGTCACGGGCGACCCCTTCACGACCGCATTCTCGCGCGATGTCTGGAGTCGGATCGGTGCCGAGCGCGACGCGGACGTCATCGTGGACGACGCCGGGTTCCCGGCCGTTGAGGGTGGCATCTGCACGAGCGCGCGTGACTTCGCCCGATTCGGCGTGATGTGCTTGCAGGGTGGCGAGATCGACGGGAAGCGCGTGATCCCCGCCGACTGGCTGGCGCGTCTGCGGGTGCGCGATCAGGACCTGATCGACGCCTACATCGCGACCCAGGGTCTAGACCCGGCCTTTCCCGACGCGTTCTACCACGACCAATGGTGGGTGCTCGATCCGGCCGCGGGGATCTACTCGGGCTACGGCATCAACGGCCAGCAGCTCCTCGTCCACCATCCATCGAACACCGTCGTCGCCAAGTTCTCCACGTGGCCGGCCGCAGAAGGTACGTTCCCCCTCCAGGATGCGGGACTCACCGCGCTCTGCGAGCGCGCGCTCGGATGAGCGCGTCCGAGACCGCCCCCGACGAGCGGCTGCTGGACGATTCCATCAGCGCGGCCGCGTTCCTCGGGGCGGATGTCGTCACCGCGCCCCTCCCGTCCCGTGCGCGTATCGTCGTCATCGGCGCGGGCGTCGTTGGTGCATCGACCGCGGCGCATCTCGCAGAGCTGGGCGAGCGTGATGTGCTGCTGCTCGAACGCGACCGGGTGGCGTCGGGAACCTCGTGGCATGCCGCCGGACTCCTTGCCCGGATGCGCGGATCGCACGCCCTGACCGAGTTCTCGAGCTACGGCGTCGAGATCTACCGTGGGCTCGAGGCGAAGACCGGCCTCCCGGTTGCCTTCAATGAGAACGGCTCCATCACCCTCGCGCGTCAACCGGGACGGGTAGACGAGCTGAAGGCGATGGGCGTTATGGCCCGCCACCACGACATCGAGGCGCATCTGCTGAACCCCGACGAGATCGTCGACGTGCATGCGCTCGTCTCGACCGATGGCGTGCTCGCGGCGCTGCACCAGCCCGGGGACGCGATGATCAACCCGGGGTGGGGCGCCGCCGCGATGGTGAAGTGGGCCGCCGACGCCGGTGTGAGCGTCCGGGAGGGCGTTCGCATCACTGGGCTGAAGGTGGACGATGCCGCCGGCATGCCCCGCGTGACCGGTGTGGTGACCGAGCAAGGGGATGTGGAGGCCGAGGTCGTCGTCCTGTGCGCGGGCATCTGGACTCGGGAACTCGCGGCGACGGTCGGGGCACTCGTGCCCCTCTATGCGGCCGAGCACGTGCACGTCACGACCGGACCGGTGGACGGCGCGGTCCCGTCGATGCCGCTCATCCGCGACCTGGACGGCTACCTGTACGTGCGGCACCACCGCGGCTGCCTGCTCGTCGGCGCGTTCGAGCCGGACGGCAAACCACGCGCGATGCAGACTATCGCCGACGACTTCTCCTTCGGCGAGTTCGAGCCGGACTGGGAACACTTCAAGCCCGTCCGCGAGAACGCGGAGCGCGCCGTTCCCGCGCTGCGCGACGCGAACTACGAGCGGTTCCTGTGCGCCCCCGAGTCCTTCACGCCGGACGTCAACTTCTGCTTGGGGGCGACGCCCGAGGTTGCCGGCCTGTACGTCGGCGCCGGGTTCAACTCGCAGGGGATCATCTTCGCGCCGGGGGCGGGACGTGCGCTGGCCGAGTGGATCGTCGGTGGGGCGCCGGCCTTCGATGCATCGGCCGTGGATGTCGCTCGGTTCGACGCCGCGCAGGGGGACCCCCGGTACCTGCACGAGCGCACCCGGGAGAGCTTGGGCCGCCTCTACGCGATGCACTGGCCGCACATCCAATCGGAGGCGGCCCGCGGGCTCCTGCGCACGCCGCTGACCGAGCGGCTGCGCGACGCCGGGGCATTCCTCGGGGAGGCGAACGGGTGGGAGCGCCCGATGTGGTTCGCGCGCGCCGGGGAGGAGCCAGAGATCGTCTACTCGTACGGCCGGCAGAACTGGTTCCAGGCTTCGGGGGATGAGCACGGGGCCGCGCGCGAAGGTGTGGCGTTCTTCGACCTGTCGTCGTTCGCGAAGATCGAGGTCGCGGGACCCGAGGCGGCGGATGTCGTTCGGCAGATCTGCACCGCCGACATCTGGGGGCTGCCGGTCGGCCGCGCCGTCTACACGTTGATGCTCAACCGACGGGGAGGGATCGAGGTCGACGGCACTGTGCTGCGCCGCGCCCCGGATCGCTTCCTCGTCATCACGCCAACCCTCGCGCAGCGGAAGACTGAGTGGCTCATCCGGCGCGCCGCGGCCGGGCACGACGCTACGGTGGCGAACGTCACGGCGGACATCGCGGTGTTGCACCTGGCAGGGCCGCGCAGCCTGGAACTGTTGCAGCGGCTCACCCCGGATGATGTAGACGATCTCGCGCGATTCGCCACGCGGGATATCCAGATCGCCGGCGTGGCCGGAACCGCCCTGCGGGTCTCGTTCACGGGGGAGCGGGGCTACGAGCTGTACGTAGCCGTCGCGGTCGCGGTCGCGGTGTTCGACCAGATCGTCGAGGCAGGGGAGGAGTTCGGCCTCCGCCTCGCCGGACTGAACGCGTTGGATTCCCTGCGCGCCGAGGTCGGGTATCGCCACCTCGGTCACGACATCGGTCCGGCCGACGACCCGTTTGCGGCTGGGCTCGATCGGTTCGTGGCGATGGACGCGGCCCCTGGGTTTACCGGACGCAAGGCGCTGGATGGCGTCTCGCGCGAGCGACGGCAGGTGTTCCTGCTGCTCGACGATCCAGACCCGGTGCTCTACCACGGCGAGTCGGTGCTTGTGGACGGCCGCATCGTGGGTCAGGTGACGAGCGGGGCCTACGGTCACACGCTCGGGGCCGCTTGCGGGCTTGCGATGCTCGAGCCGGACGTCGTGGCCTCGATCCCCGCCGGGGGGACGTTCGCCGTCAACGTCGACGCGCTAGGGACCGACGTTCCGGCCCGCGTGTCGCTCGACCCGTTCCGCTACTCGGCTGGTTAGTTCGCCGAGTACCTTGAGGCCGTCCTCTCCCTGTACCGGGTATCGGGGCTGTCTGAATCTCCCTGATAAGGTCCGCGGCATGTCGGAACCGCATGAAACGGGCGACGGCACGGCGCTGCCATCGACCGAACGCGAACCTGAGGAGGCGGCGACCCGAACAGAGAGAGGGGCGGAGCGCCGTGCCTCCCGCGGCCGGACGTGGCTCATCGCCGTTGCGATCATCATCATCATCGCGCTCGTCGGCGCCGCAGTGGTTGCGATCACCGGTGGCCGCCGCCCGCGGTTCCGTCCCGAGCCCGGACCCGGCGCCTACCGTGGACTCGGCACCTGGGTCGACGTCTACGAAACCGGCGTGTGGAATGACCCTGAGGGGGCGGTCGAGCGGATGCAGGCTCGCGGCATCCAGACCGTCTACCTGCAGACCTCCAACTACTCGCGCGGTACGGCCATCGTGTTCCCGGAGCAGACCAGCCGCTTCCTCGAGGCCGCACACGACGCCGGCATGCGCGTCGTTGCCTGGTACCTCCCCGGGCTCACCGATCCGAAGCTGGACCTCGACTACTCCATGGCCGCGATCCGGTTCCAGTCCGAGGGCGGCGACCGCTTCGACTCGTTCGGACTTGATATCGAGGCTCGCGAGGTCAAGGACCCGACCAAGCGCTCCAAGATCCTGGTGAAACTCTCGCGCCAGATCCGCGACGCGGCCGGCGCCGACTATCCGCTCGGTGCGATCACCCCGAACCCGATGCGGATCGAACACGAACTAGGGTACTGGCCGGGGTTCCCCTACGCGGAGATCGCGAAGCTCTATGACGTCATCGTGCCGATGGACTACTTCGGGGCGGTCGACGAGGCGGCAGACAAGTCGGGTGCGTTCCGCTACACGCTCGACGGCATCCGGCTCATCCGGGAAGGTTCCGACCGCCTGAGCGTCCCGATCCACGTGATCGGTGGTCTCGCCGAGGACGTAACGGCGCCCGAGCTCCGCGGGTTCCTGAAGGCGGCGCGCAAGGGGCGGGCTATCGGCTGGAGCCTGTACAACTTCACCACGACCGGCGACGCCGATTGGGCGGAACTCGAGTCCGCGCCGCCGCCGAACGTTCCGCCCACGTCGGCCGGCTCACCCTCACCCTAGCCTTCGGCGCAGTCGACCTGCTTGACCTCCTGCCGCGTCGGCGTGTCCTCGGTCAGCAGCGTCGTCAGACTCACCGCGCGCAGGCCTTTCGCCTCGATCATGTTCAGGATCTGCGGCAGGGCGTTCTGCGTCGTGCCACGGTTCTCGTGCATGAGGATGATGTCGCCGGACGAGAGCCCCTTGTCCACGTGCTTGATGATGTCGTCGGTGTTGGTGCCGGTCGCGGCATCGAGCGAATCGAGGCTCCACATGACGGTGATCATCTCCTCGGACTGGACGAACTCATCCAGCGCTCTGTCGCGCGAGCCCCACGGCGGGCGGAAGTACCACACGACTTGGTCGGTGACGTTCTCGATGATGCGCTTGGGTTTCGCGACCTCGGTCTGCAGGGTGCTCTGCGACTCGCCGGCCAACCCGTAGTGGGTCATGCTGTGGTCGGCGACCTCGCTGAACCGCGCTGCCGCACGCGCGAGGGGTGCGTATCCTTCGACGAGCTTGCCCGCGAGGAAGAACGTCGCCTTCGCACCGCGCGAACGCAGGTAGTCCAGCGTCTCCTTGGTGTAGGGACCCGGTCCGTCATCGAACGTGAGGGCAACCATGTTCGCGCGGCCGCCGCCGCAGAACACCGGCAGGCCCCAGTCCATGATCTTCTGGATCTCGGGGGGCATGCCGGTCTCGCTCGTCGGCGGCTCGCGGTCGTCGGGGAACGGCGTCGCGGGCTCCTCGCCGGAGCCGGAGGAGCTGCCGCCGTCGTCCTGCTTCGCGTCGACTGGAGGAGCCGCCTGGCCCGACGTGGAGGGTGTGTCATCGCCGGAGAAGGCGACGTTCCACACGATGAAGATGGCAAGCAGCGTCGCGACCCCGACGATGATCATCCGGATGAGACGCCGCCGACGCTGCCTGCGGCCGAAGCTGAAGTGCGAGGCCGTCCCGCGGCCCCGTTCGTCGTAGTAGGAAGGCATGGCGCTCGGCTCGCTCGGGAAGCCTCAGTATAGTTCGGCGCACCGCGCGAAGTGGGAGCCTCGGCGGACTACGCGCTGGACTACGCGGCGGGAGAGGCGGCGGGAACCTCGGCTCCCATCGCCGCAAGGGCCTCGCCGGCGGCGCGTTCGCCGGTTTCGACCGCTCCGTTCATGAACCCGAAGAAGTTGAGGCTCGTGTGCTCGCCGGCGAACAAGACCTTGCCCTCGGGGAGCTTGGCGGCCCCGAAGATCGTGGAGTACTCGCCCGGGGTCGGACAGGAGTAGGAGCCCAGCGCCCACGGGTCGGCGACCATGAACGACAGGTAGGCCTTGCCGTTCCAGGCTTCCGTGGCGCCAGGGATCAGCTTCTCGATGTCCGAGAGTGCGGGTCCCGAAACCGACTCGGGCGCCGGCGCGTGCGCCTCCGAGACCGGATACGAGGCTCCTGTCCTCCCACCCGTGTAGTTATCCAGGATCCCGCTTGAACCGTGGATGGGGTAGGTCACCGTCAGGGACTGGATCGGCAGGTCGCACACGACGTCGCCCGAGAGGTGGCTCTCGTGCCAGACTTGTTCGTCGAACTGGAAGTGCAACTTGGAGTTGGTCCCCATCCCGAGTTCGTCGATCGTCTTTCGCTTGAGCTCGCTCCACTCAGCTTTCTCGAGGTCCACCGCCCGCAGCGCCGTGAACGGCGCGGTCATGATCACGATGTCCGCGGTGACGTCGGTCGGGGAACCGCCGTCCTCCTGGAAGGTCAGGGTCGTCGTGGCGTCACCGTTGCGGCGCACCGCGACCAGAGGTGAACCCAACTCTACCGTACCGGCAGGCAGCTGGTCATCGGCGATCGTCGTGGCGACGAGGTCATTCCCCCCGGCGATCCGCCATTTCCAATCCTGGTTGCCGTAGAGCCGCGGGTTGTTCTTGCTGGAGAAGCCCGCCTCGAACATCAGGTTCAGCGAACTCTGGTCCTCGATGTCCAGGCCATACTCGCCGGCGTACCCGACCTCGATCAGCTTGCCGAACCGGGACTTCCGTCCGCCGGCCACGTTGCGGTCGACCCACTCGGCGAGGGTCGTGTTGTCCAGTTTGACCCCCTGGGGTGTGCTCTTGTCGTAGGTGGTGGGCCAGCCGGCGGCGATCCGGTCCTCGAGGATCTTCGGGAACACCTCGCCGAGGTCGGCAGCCATATCCTGATGCGAATACGGCCTGCCGTCGAAGTACAGGAGTCCTTGCACGCCACCCGGGTAGTAGGACCAGAGGTTGTCCTCCATCAGCCCGAGTTCTGCGGCGAGCGACCTGATCGCCTTGTGGTCGGAGTTGATGTACTCGCCGCACATCTCGGCCGTCTCGTCGTTGTCGAAGAACCCGCGCAGGGTGCGCGTCCGGCCGCCGACGCGCTCGCTGGCCTCGTAGACGGTGGAGGAGTATCCGGCCTGGTGCAGCCGGAGCGCGGCGGTCGTTCCCGCGAGGCCGGCGCCGACGACCGCGATACGGGGCCCGCCTTTGTCGCCGCCGTTCGCCCCCGGCGAACCGGTCGGGGGGCCCTCCTTCGCCGGAGGTGTGCATGCTGCGAGGGCGGCCAGAGCCGGCGTGGCCAGCGCGGCTGCGGTGCCGAAGCGTCCGGCCTTGCGCAGGAAATCACGACGGTCGATCCGATCGGGGGTTCGAGCGGCTCGCTCGGCCCAGATGTCGCTCAGCTCGTCCGTCGGGATGCCGGTTCGTCGCGACGCGTGCTGGAGCGCGATCAGGTGGTCGAGCAGGTCTCCGATCGGGGTGCGAGCCATCGGGCGTCACGCTATGGGGCCGAGCCCGTTCGCGCAAGCCACAGGGTGGGACAGGTTCAGTCTTCGGACGGCCCGCTCTGGCCGGCGGGCGCGGGGGTGTCCTCTGCCTCGGAACCGCCCAGGCGGACCAGCACCAGCTCGTAGGCCGCCACGATCCCGCCGATGACTAGGAACGAGAGCCACGACGCATCGATGACGAACAAGAGCAGGACGGCGACGACGATGCCGCCGAGCTGGAGGGCCTCGCGGTGCTCGCGGACCCAAGCCATGGTCGCGTCGTCGGTCGCGCGGTCCCGCGTGCCCTCGGCGACCCCGCGGACTATGTCCGACCCGAACCGCCGGGTCTTCACCGCCCAGGCGTACGGGCCGGTCACGAGCGCCGCGACCAGGATGGCGAGGAGGATGACCATCTGTAGGCCGGTCGCATACAGGTAGCTGTCGAGGAACCGTTCCGATGCAGCCTGAACGACGCCCTTCGCGGTGCCGGCCGGGGCGGCTTCGACGATGTTCGTCTCCAGCCCGCGTGCGAGCTGGCGCATGATCACCAGGCCGACCAGGATCCCGACGTCGAGCTGCAGAAGCGTTCGCCGGCGCGATCGCGAGATCCACAGCGCCGCCGGGATCATCAAGAGCGTGAGGATCCCGAGTCCCCAGGCGACCGTGTTGAACAACTTCACGCCGTTCTGCGCGGCAACCAAGTACTCGGTTGGGAACAGAGGAACCGTCCCGAAGTCATCAGGCAGGCTGATCCCCAGCAGTCCCTCGATCTGCGAACGCGCCGTCGCCGGGTCCTCGCTGATGCTGATCTCAGGCAGTGACACATCACCGAAGAGACTCGACGCGCCCGACTCGATCTTGGCGATTACGTTGTTCACCAGCGGGAACATGCTCAGGAAGACCTCATCACCCTCGGTGGTGACCAGTTCGCTCTTGCCGTCGATGATGTCCATCATCTTCTGGTGCGCGAGTCGGTTTGCCTCGATCCACGTGTCCTCGAACTCGGGGGTGGCGAGGACTCCTTCCACCTTGCCGTGGACGAAGTCCTGGAGGCCTCCCGTGATCGGTCCGGCCAGGAACGAGACCTTCTCCGGCAGGATGTCCGTGAGCGTCTGCTCGACGGGGATCGCCTCGAACAGTCCCGTGGTCAGGCCCTCCGCGATGCCAGCTTGGATGCGGGGGTCCGCGCCGAGTGGAGCGACGATCTCCACGTACTTGTCGGTGTTGAAGAGGCGCCGGTCGGCCCAGATGACCGTGGCGCCGAGGACGTAGCCGAGGATCGAGAACAGGACCAGGGTGCCGGCGACGACCCGACGGAGGCGCGGCCCGAGGATGGTCGTGTCGTCGCCCGATCCTTTCTCGGTCTTCGCGAGCTCCACCGCGAGCCGTTCGCGCTCGGCCCGAAGCTCGTCGAGCTCGTGCTGAAGTTCCTTGGGATCCTCGTCCTCAGCCATCGAGGGGCAACGCTACACCAGGTCGACCGGGGGCACGACCTCGGGATAGGGTCGGGTACTCCCATCCTCGCAAGGAGGCGCCATGAAGGGAAAGACGCCGTCCACCGCCGAAGAGCGGATGAACTGGAACATCTCGCCGGAGCTGTACGCGAAGATACGAGACACGTGGAATCGGCACGTCGAGCTGGAACTAGTCGAGAACGACTACCAGCGTGCCGTCGACGAGACGATCTCGACCAAGGGTGTCTACGAGGTCGTGCAGACGGGCCAGCGCTGGGAGGGGCACGAGGGGGCCATGACCTTCTACGGCGAGTTGGTGAAGGCCTTCCCCGAGCCGGCGTTCGAACTGGTCGAGATCTGTGTGGGGCCGCAAGGGGTGTTCGGCGTCGCGAACATGACCGGACGCATGGAGGCGCCGTTCGCGGGGTTCGACCAGGTGGGGCAGGACGTCAAGTGGCGGATCATCAATATGTTCCAGTGGGATCCGGACGAGGAGAAGATCTTCGGCGAGCGGATCCACTATTTCGGCCCGTGGCCGCCCCAGACGCCCGAAGGCGCGGTCGGGTACTAGGCTGGGGCCCGCAGGGGCGGTAGCTCAGTTGGTCAGAGCGGGGGACTCATAATCCCTTGGTCGCAGGTTCGAGTCCTGCCCGCCCCACCGAACGTGACTTTCCCCGGGACCCGGTCCTGTGCGATAGTCGTTAAGCGGGGGTGCCCGGATGACGCTTGCCCTTCCGGATCGGGAACGACGAACGCTGCGGCACGTGGTCGTCCTATGTGTCGCCGCGCTCTTCGGCGCCTTCACGGTGGCCCCGGCGGCCGCCGACCCTCCGGCTACAGACCCTGTCCCCTACGGCGTCGCGCTCTGCATCGTCGGAACTGGCGGGAACGACGTACTGGTCGGAACTCCAGCCAACGATTGCATCCGCGGGCTCGGTGGGCGGGACGTACTCCGCGGGCTCGGCGGCGACGATCTCATGGAGGGAGGTCCGGGGGCTGACACGGTCAGCTATGAGGACTTCCCCGGCGTCCTGGGCGTGGTGGTTGACCTCGGAGCTCAGCAGGCGACCGGTGACGGGACCGACACGTTGGTCACGATCGAGCACGTCATCGGCTCCGGCGGGACCGATCAGATCACCGGTGATGGAAATCTGAACGCATTGGACGGTGGCGGAGGTGACAGCGCAGACGTGATACGTGGGCTCGGCGGCCCGGACCAGCTCATCGGGCAGGCAGGAGGCGACCAGCTCGAGGGGGGAGCCGGATGGGACTACACGATCTACGAGGACGCGCCCGGGCCCGTCCAGGTAGATCTCGCGAACGGGACGGCGACCGGAGACGGAACCGACATACTGTTCGGGATTGAGAACGTCTTCGGGTCGGCGTTCGGCGACACCCTGATCGGATCGAGTGACGGCAATATCCTGTCCGGTGTTCGAGGGAGCGACACCTACCAAGGTCTCGGCGGCGACGACTACATGACCGACTTCGACGGCTCAGACAGTGACAGCCTCAGCGGTGGTCCGGGCGCGGACAGACTGGTGGGGGGGCAGGGGGCGGACCTGCTGGACGGCGAAGGCGGTGCCGACAAGCTCGAGGGGGAGCAGGGGATCGATGAGATCAACGGCGGAGACGGGCCGGACGTCCTGTCGGGCGGTGATGGAGCCGACACCCTCCGCGGCCAGAACAGTCATGACGCGCTCTTCGGTGACGCCGGCAACGACGGGCTCTCGGGCGGGGAGGGCTTCGATACCTGCAAGCAGGGCGGAGGGAGCGGCCCCGTCGCCAGCTGCGAGGCAACCTAGTCGTTCGGTCGCTGCCTACGAGCCGAACGCGTTTCCGCTGGTAGACTGCTCGATACGGACGTCAGGTGGCGTCCCGTGAGGTTCCTTCCTGGTTTCGCCTTCTGGTGGCTTCGGGTGAGTGACCTCGATAGCCCCGAGAGATTTCTCTCAGAAGGAGAGACCATATGACATCCCCACGATTCTCCGACCTTGGCGTATCCACGCAGGTTTCCGATGCCCTCGCCGCTCGCGGCATCGACGTACCGTTCCCCGTGCAGGAGCTCTCCATCCCCGACGCCATGGCCGGCAAGGACGTCCTGGTGCGTTCGCGCACCGGTTCGGGCAAAACCCTCGCCTTCGCTCTTCCGATCGTGGAGCGGCTCAAGCAAGACGCGCCGCGACCAGCCGCCGTCATCCTGGTTCCGACCCGCGAGCTGTGTTCGCAGGTGGCCGAGGAGTTCGACGATCTCGCTCGGGCCAGGGGCCTTCACAGTGCGGCCGTCTACGGCGGCGTCTCGATCCAGGTCCAATCCAAGGCGGCGTCCAAGGCCCACATCTTGATCGCGACCCCGGGACGGCTCGAGGACATCTCCGAACGCAGGATGGTCAAGCTCGACAAGGTGCAGATCCTGGTCCTGGATGAGGCCGACCGCATGCTCGACATGGGGTTCCAGCCGCAGGTCGACCGGATCGTGCGCCGCATCCCGAAGGACCGCCAGACGATGTTCTTCTCGGCGACGCTCGACGGCGCGGTCGGGAACATGGCCTCGCACTACACGCGCGACGCCGTCCGCCACGAGATCGTCGGCGCCACCGCAACCGTTGACGAGGCCGACCACCGGTTCATCCCGGTGGAACCCGGCAAGAAGGTCGAGGCGCTGATCGAGGTGCTGGCCGAGGATGATCGCGGACTCGCGCTGGTGTTCGTGCGGACCAAGCACGGCGCGGACCGTCTGGTGCACAAGCTGAAGCGGCAGGGTGTGCACGCGGCGGCGATGCACGGTGACATGACCCAGGCCGCCCGTGAGAAGGCGTTCGCGAGGTTCGAGGCCGAGCACGTCAACGTGCTGATCGCGACCGACGTTGCCGCCCGCGGCTTGGACCTGGACAACATCTCGCACGTCATCAACTTCGATCCGCCCAACGACGACAAGAGTTACCTGCACCGCGTCGGGCGCACTGCCCGGGCGGGCCGCAGCGGCACCGGCGTCACGTTCGTCCAGCCGCTCGAGCAGGGCGATGTCGGCCGGATGGCCGCTCGCCTGAAGCTGCACGACGAGTTCCAAGGCGAGGGCATGGTGGTCGCTCCGCCGCGCGTGGTGTTCTCTTCGCGCCGGCGCGGTGGCCGGCGTCGCCGCTAGCCACCGCGCTCTGCCTGAGGTCAGGCGCTGTAGCCGCGAAGACCGCGCAGTTGGTCGTCGACCGAGAGCATGGAGTTGTCCAGGTCGAAGCGCGCGTACTCGGCGAAATGCGGCGTCCAGACCGACCCGAAGATCCGCGCGGGTGGGCCTTCCGCCTTGCCGCCGACCCGGTTCGAGGCGAAGGGGAACAAAGGTGAACCTTCGACCTTCTGCTGGCCCGAGGCGTCGAGGTTGGCGTCGAAGCGGAACGCGCAAGCTCCCTCGATCTTGATGATGGGGGATGTGCCCTTCTCGACCTTGATGGCGGCGCGTTCCAATCCGATGTACTCGCCGATGAGTTCCTGGATGTCCGAGAAGGGGCCGCCGTGGCGGCCGCTCAGGATCTCCTCGACCGCGCGCGCGACGTCGTCGGAGGCGGACTCGTCGACGATGATGCCCATCTCCCAGAACTCGCTGGCTCCGATCTTCTCCGGGAAGAAGTTCACGAGCGCGAAGTCCGAGCCGGAGAGGTCGGCGTGCTGGGTGGCGCCCTCGAGCTTCCCCTCTTGTACCCGGAACAGGACGATCCCCTTGCAGCCTCCGAGGGTATCGCTCAGTCGCCCGTCGATCTGCCAGTGCTCTTCCACGGTGCACGAGCACGTAGCGATGTACGCTCCCGCGATCCGCCAATCCATGGCCCGCACCAGCTCCTTCACAGGTGGCCGTGAGGGAAGTATGCCGCATCCTGTGCTGGCAAGCGAGGGCTGCGAGCGGCAGGGCCCGGGTGGGACCTAAGCTCATCCCGTGACTGCAGGGACGCAGGAACCCGAGCGGGACGGCGCCGGTAGCGGGGCCGGCGGTCCGGGGTGCCGGTACTGCGGGCGGGCCACGTTTGACCCGGGGAAACGGGACCTTCCGTGGGTCCGCGGGGTGGCGGCTGGGCGGCAGGTGTTGGTGTGCCCGGCGTGCCAAGAGGAGCGGGCAGGCTGGGCGGACGAGCTTGACCGATGCGCTGCGTGCAACTCCCCCCGACTCTCTGCCATGCTTGGAGAGATCGTGTGCCGCGCGTGCGGGCATACTTCGGGCGCTTAGCTCAGCGGGAGAGCACTTCCCTTACAAGGAAGGGGTCGCAGGTTCAAATCCTGCAGCGCCCACCGAAAGTGCGGACAAGCGGGCGCGTCCGCTGGCGTGATTCCTTGAGAGCGCGGGTGCCTCTAGATCAAGGGTGTGCCCGTCGTGTAGGTGACTGCAATCCCGGTCAGGTGTTCGCCGATCGGTAGGACCTCGATTGAGTCGAGGGAACGTCGGTCGATCCAGATTGGGTCCCGGGCTATTGACCGTCTAACGGTGAGACGAGCCAAACCCGGGGATGTGCGGGATAATCTGTCGGTGAGACCTCGTCCATCTATCCTCGCCACGGTCGTCGCGTCCCTCATCCTGCAGTCACAGGTGCTGCTGATCGAGTCGGTCTCACCAACCGCCCTCACGGGCGCAGCATCTGGCAATATCCTCAACGCTTCCGGCTTCGACGGTCGGACGAGTCTCAACGGCCTCGCTGGGAACGACACCCTGACCGGGGGGTCCGATAACGATCTGCTCAACCCCGGGACTGGCGTGGATTCCGTGATCGGCAACGGGGGCCTGGATACGCTCTACCCGACCGAGAACCCGGTCTCGAACGACACGTTCAACGGCGGATCCGGGAGAGACTTGCTGGTCGATGTGGTCGTCTCCGTCCCGTTGACCATCAGCGATACCCAGCTGACGGGGTATGGCACCGATGGGCTCACGTCGTTCGAGGTGGCCGATTTCACGCGGAATATCCCCGGAACGTTGAACGGCGCGAACTTCACCGGGGATCTGAACCTCTCCGGGAAGACGGGTATCGACACCCTCATAGGCGGTTCCGGTGATGACTTCATCATCGGGGGTGACGGGAATGACGTCCTCGACGGGAACGCGGGCATGGATACGTTCCTGACGAACTCCGCGTCGAACGATGTGACGCTGACGAACACATCTCTCACCGTCCAAGGTGTGTCGACCGACTCCTCGCCGGACTTCGAAACGGCCGTCATCTACGGAGTGAGTGCGACGCAGAACTATGCCCTGTCGGCGTTCACGGGTACCGTCCGTGTCAGCGACTACGGCGGCAACGACACGTTCACCGGCAACGGGATGACGATATTGAACGTGGACGGCATCACCCCCGTCACGATGAACAACACGTCGCTCGTGGCCTCGGATAGGACGCTGACGTACTCCGGTATCAGCAGCGCCACCGTGGGCCTGGAGGGCAATGCGAACTCGACGCTGAACGCCGGCGCCTTCAGCAAGCCGTTGACGGTCTACTCGGGCGACGGCAACGACACGATCACGACCGGCCGCGGCAGGGACTTCGTTCAGACCGCAGGGGGCAACGACGCCGTCAAGACCAACCGCGCGAGCGACACGATCTACACGGAGGAAGGTAAGGACACGCTGAACGGCGGCAAGGGGCTCGACAAGTGCAACGGCGGTCCGGGCAGCAATACTTTTAACTCCTGCGAGAAGATCCTCAAGGGCGACGCGCCGAAGTAGCGCTCCGTGCCGGTTCAGCGGGCGCCGGTCACCTTGAACAGGTGGCCGCAGTCGATGCACTTCGTGTTCACGCGCGCCGCCGGCCCGGCGTGGCCGAAGGGCTGGGTGTGCTCGGATCCACACGAGGGACACACTGTCCGTCCGGTCCCGGCGTCGCGGTCGACCCACACCCGTTCGATGGCGACGGTTCCTCCTGCCTCCTCCAGCACGTCGAACGCGGAGGCCGCGTCCTCCCGAGAGGGGGTCTCGAGAACGACCAAGGGCAGGGCGCCTGAAGGGACGGGCGGGGGTTCGGGCATCAGGGAGGCGAGAGCTTCCGCCAGTTCTGCCTTCCGACCTTGATCGAACGCCGTGAGGGTGACCCGTGCTCCCAGGACCTGGTCGGGTCCCCCGCCTGCTTCCTCCATCGCGCGCCCTCGTCGTGTCCGGAGATGACAGTATGGGGGATAGCCCCGTGCTGCATCGGGATCGGGAGGAGGGGCAGATGGCGAATAAGGACAAGGGAGGTAAGTCCTCCAAGAAGGCTGCGTCCCAGGGCCTCAAGGAGAAGCGGGCGGCCAAGAAGAGCAAGAAGGCGGCCAAGGCCAAGAAGAACTCGGAATAGCGCGCCTCGTCCCGGCGTTCCGGGGACAGAGACGGGACGGGGAGGCGATCGTTCATGGCTATCAAGCGGATGAACCATGCGGTGCTCTACGTTCGCGACGCCGAGCGGACCTTCTCCTTCTACCGGGACGTCCTCGGGTTCCGGGCAGTGGGCGAGGTCCCCGGTGCGAAGTTCCTCCAAGCGCCGGATTCGACCAACGACCATGACCTCGCGCTCTTCACGATCGGCGAACAGGCCGGCGATTCGACCGCGGGCCGCAGCACCGTCGGGCTGTACCACATCGCTTGGGAGGTCCAAACCCTCGGTGACCTGCAGGAGATCGCGGTCCGGCTGACGGACGCCGATGCCCTGACGGGGGCGACCGACCACGGGACGACCAAGGCGCTCTACGCGCAGGACCCAGATGGGCTGGAGTTCGAGGTCTGCTGGATCGTTCCCGACGAGCTGCAGGACGAGGAGGCGGTCGCCGCCAAGACGCAGCTCCGGCCCCTGAACCTCGTGGCCGACGTCGAGCGCTACGGCCTGGAGACCGTGGGCGGCGTCTGAGCGAGCGTCTGGCTCCGGCCGGTACGTGTCCCGCGGTCATGTCGCGTATGGCAAGCTGACGCGATGACGATCGGGGATCAGAACGTGCCGATCGACGGACGGCGGCTCCGCGAGGGTCGCCTCGTGCGCCTGCAGGACGCCATGCGTGCGAACAGCGCCGAGGCCTGCCTGCTGTTCAACCCTGCCAACGTCCGCTACGCGACCGGCGCGACCACGATGACCGTCTACTGCCTCGGCTCGTTCGTGCGATGCGCGCTGGTCCCGGCCGAGGGCCGCCCGATCCTCTTCGAACATGGGAACTCGATGCACCTATTCGGTGGCATCGAGGCGGACGTGCGTCCCTTCCACGCGTGGGAGTTCTACGATGACCCCGACACCGAGGCGGCCATCTGGGCGAAAGAGACCGCCGCGGCGATCCGCGAACTCGGCGTAACCGGGAACCGTGTAGCGATCGACAAGATCGCACCGGTGGCGTCGCGTGCGCTGGAGGCCGCAGGGTTCGAGATCACCGAGTCGGGCAACGTCACGATGGATGCGCGGGCGGTCAAGACGCCCGAGGAGATCGAACTATTCCGGGTGAACGGGCGACTGACGATGGACATGCTATCGGCGCTCGAGGGGGCGCTCGCCCCCGGGGTTCGCGAACGGGACCTGGTCGCCGTGCTGAGCGACACGCTGCTCCGCGGGGGCGGCGAGTACCTGATCACGCGCGGGGTGGCGTCGGGCCCGAACACGAACCCGTGGCGGCAGGAGTCGACCGATCGAGCGATCGAGGCCGGGGACCTCGTCTATATCGACACCGACATGAACGGCGTCGAGGGCTACTTCTACTGCGTGTCGCGGACGCTCGTCGCCGGCGACGCCGAGCCGACCCTCGAGCAACGCGACACGTACCGCATCGCGCACGACTGGCTGTTGCAGATGCGCGAGCTGATCCGGCCCGGGCTCGGGTTCCGCGACCTCGCCGACCGTGCTCCGGTGCTGCCTGAGCGTTTCGCCGCTCAGCGCTACGAGACCCTGATGCACAGCTGCGGGCTCGAGGACGAAGGCCCGAGTGTCTCCTACCCGGACGTCGGCCAGCCGAATCCCGATCGGGCGATCGAACCGGGGATGGTTGTGGTGGCCGAGGCCTATTTCGGAGAGGTGGGGGCGTCATTCGGGGTGAAGCTGGGAGACGAGCTGCTGATCACCGACGACGGCGTAGAGCTCCTGGCGCCGTACCCCTTCGCCGACGCGCTCCTCTGATCCGCCCGCCCCCCCGCAGTCCCGCGGCTGGATCCGTGCCCCTCTTGACGCCGGTGGTACAAGGAGGATTCAGAGCGAGCCGGGCCACTTCCCCGCTCGCGCGTCCCGGGAAGGGGGTGCTGGCTCATGGCCGCACTCGGAACGAAGGACATCAGCCTGGACCAGGCGAACGCCGCACTCGAGTCGGCGATCAAGAAGTCCGAAGAGATCGGCACCAAGATGGATATCGCCATCGTGGATGCCGGCGGGAACCTGAAGGCGTTCGCGCGCCAGGACGGCGCGTGGATCGGCAGCATCGACATCTCGCAGAAGAAGGCCCGCACCGCCCGCTATTTCGACATGAATACCGGTGACATCGGCGGACTGTCACAGCCCGGCGGCCCGCTGTACAACATCGAGCACTCCAACGGTGGACTCATCACGTTCCCCGGTGGTGTGCCGATCAAGGATGGCGACACCGTTATCGGCGCGATCGGCGTATCGGGTTCGAGCGTCGAGGACGACCACACCGTGGCGCAGGCGGGGGCGGACGCGGTCCAGTAACCAGCACCCTCCCTCACAACCGAACGCACCATCCGAACGACTGAGGAGGGAAAGGCATGGCTGACAATCGCGGAGTTGCCTACATCGAACCGGGGGTGGTCGAACTTCAGGCCATCGAATACCCGGCGCTCGCGTTGGGTGACCGCTCATGCGAGCACGGCGTCGTCCTCAAGACGGTCGCCACGAACATCTGCGGCAGCGACCAGCACATGGTTCGCGGGCGCACGACGGCGCCGGAGGGACTGATCCTTGGTCACGAGATCACCGGCGAGGTGGTCGAGACGGGTCGCGACGTCGAGTTCATCGAGGTCGGGGACATCGTTTCCGTCCCGTTCAACATCGCCTGCGGGCGGTGCCGCAACTGCAAGGACGGCAAAACGGGTATCTGCCTGAACGTGAATCCGGCTCGTCCCGGTGCGGCCTACGGGTACGTCGACATGGGCGGTTGGATCGGCGGCCAGGCGGAGTACGTGATGGTGCCCTACGCCGACTGGAACCTGCTGAAGTTCCCGGATCGGGATCAGGCGATGGCGAAGATGAAGGATCTCGCGCTGCTCTCCGACATCTTCCCGACCGGGTTCCACGGTGCGGTGACGGCCGGGGTTGGACCTGGATCGACCGTCTACGTCGCGGGTGCGGGACCGGTCGGACTCGCGTGTGCGACGGGCGCACAGCTGCTGGGCGCCGCCGTGGTGATCGTCGGTGACCTGATTGACGAGCGCCTCGCACAGGCTCGCAGTTTCGGGTGCGAAACGATCGACCTGAAGAAGGATGCATCCCCATCGGATCAGATCGAGCAGATCCTCGGCGTTCCCGAGGTCGACAGTGCCGTCGACTGCGTGGGCTTCGAGGCCCGTGGTCACGGCGGCGACGCTGGGGTCGAGAAGCCGGCCACCGTGCTGAACTCCGTGATGGAAATCACGCGAGCGGGTGGTGCCATCGGGATCCCGGGGCTGTACGTGACCGGCGATCCGGGTGGCGTCGACGCTGACGCGAAGATCGGGCAGCTCGGCATCCGCATCGGGCTCGGGTGGGCGAAGTCCCACTTCTTCACCACGGGGCAATGCCCGGTGATGAAGTACAACCGCAGCCTGATGATGGCGATCCTGCACGACAAGACCACGCCGGCCAAGAACGTCAACGTTCAGGCCATCTCGTTGGACGATGCCCCGCAAGGGTATGCGGACTTCGACAAGGGCGCGGCGACCAAGTTCGTGATCGACCCTCACGGGGTGATCGGGAACTAGGCAGGCGGGGTCACGCGGGGAGGGCCGGTCTTCAGACCGGCCCTTCTCTAGTATCGGGGCATGGCCCGCCGATCGCTGCTCGCCGTTGTGCTCGCTTTCGCGCTCTCGGGGTCGATGGCCGGGGTTGGTGCCACCGATGTGGCCCCTCCTCGGCTGACGGGGCCGCTCCCCTGTCTTCCTATCCGGTGTTCAACACGCCGCACGAGATCGCCGACGCGATCCGCTACGCGGGCTACGACGGGTGCTCGACGGCGTCGAACCACTCGCTGGACAAGGGGTCGGTGGGGATCGACGCAACGCTGGACTGGCTGGAGACGAAAGGGCTCGGTCACGCCGGGACGGCGCGCACGAAGGCCGAGTCACGCGAGACGACGTTCTACGATGTGAACGGCGTGCAGGTTGCGCACCTGTCGTACGCGTACGGGTTCAACGGGTTCGTCCCGCGCCATCCGTGAGAGGTCGGGATGGGCAACTTCCTGTCGGGGATGATCTGCAGCGCCGACCGGCCCGGCGTGCAGGACGAGGAGCGTCGCGCACGCGCACCATCAGAGCGATTAACCGGATGGGTGCGAACGGCAGCGGGGTGCACCCGGACTAGACATCGCGCTCCGCGGTCGCGTGGAGGCCGAGTTCGTGGTCGAGTGCGCGGATCATCTCCACCCGGGCCTCGTCGACCGTGACCCACCCGATGACGCATTGCTTGGCAAGCGAGTCCTGGATCAGGCAGAGCCGGAGAGCCGACGCGTTCGGGTCGACGCGGTCGTCGATGATGCCCTCGCCCTGTACCGCGCTGATCAGCCCTGCGATCATGGCGAGCCACATGCCGGTCTGATCGGTCACGATCTCGCGGATATCGAGGTCGTAGATCGCGCCTGTCTCGAGTTCCATCCAGAAGATCCAGTCCTCGCGGATCTCGGGCGCGTCGTCGATATAGAGCGAGAGTAGGTGCGTCAGACGCTGGACGGTCGTTTCGGCCTGGATCCGGTCCGCGACGAAAGCTGTGGCTCGTCCGTCTGCGTGATCGAAGGCGGCGTGGATCAGTTCGAGTTCGGTGGGGAAGTGGCGGTCAACCTCGTCGAAGGTCAGGCCCATGTGGTCGGCGACCTTCTGCAGGCTGAGGTCGCGCACGCCGCCCTGCGCCACGATCGTGCAGGTGGCTTCCAGGATCTCCATCCGGCGGTCGTTCATGGAAAGCACCCCTTCCGAGCATCATGCCATGGAGGGGCCATCCGGCGCGAGGCCCCCAGGGTAGGCTCGCGGGGATGGGAGAGCGGGAGCCGAACCTGACCCTGCACCTGGCCCGCGTCGAGGACCTCTTCGTGGCCTCGCACGTGGATCTGGCCGCCGGCAAGCTGGATGTCGACTCGGGCATGGATCAGCTCATGAGCGAGCTGCGGGCCCACCGGGTGCCCGCCAAGGTTCGGGTGACGCTCGAACTCCCTCGTGAAGGCGCCGACCAGGTAACGCGTGACCGGCTCCTGGAGTTGATCCGCGCGCACTGCACTTCGACCATCCACCGGAACCACAACGAGATCAAGGCCACGCTGCGCGAAGGCGCGAGGGCGATGATCCCGGCGACGCTGCTGCTCGCGGGTTGCCTCGCGCTGGGTGTCGCCTTTGCGGCGTCGAAGGTGCTCGGTGAAGCCGGGACGCGGCTCGTCGGGGCGGGCCTCGGGATCGTCGGGTGGGTCGGGATGTGGCAACCCCTCCAACAGCTGCTCTATGACTGGTGGCCGTGGCATCGGGACAACAAGCTGTACGCGAGCCTGATGGACATGGAGCTTACGGTCCAAGCAGAGCGGTAACCCGCGTGGCCGGTCGTATCACTCCGCGCTGACGAGTTTCACCAGTGGCCACCCGCCGATCGCGAGGCCCGTGATGTTCCCGGTCGGTCCGCGACGGAAGATGCAGGGCTCGCCGTTCCCGCGGCCTCCGTGGACGACGAACACGACGGGGTCGTCCGTTGGCTCTAACACGCTGAACTGCTCGCCGTGACGTTCGTCGAACGAGGAGAGCACGAGCCGGCCACGCAGCCACTCGACGCGGGCGGGCGCGCTGTGGTCCTTCCACGCGTAGATACCCAAGAGCTCCTCGAAGAAGGCGGGCACCGGTTGCGGAAGGTCCGGCGCCCCGGCGGGTGCTGCCGGCGCGTGCTCGTCCACCGCCTCCAGCCGCAGCAAGTGGGCCGCGAGTCGTCCCATCGGGCCTTCGCCGTTGGTCAGGGCGACGACCCCGAGCCGGCGCGCGGGGGAGAAGAGGGCCATCCCGGTGAAGCCGAACGTGCCGCCGGCGTGCCCGATGTGGATCTCGCCATCCTCGCGCCGGTAGATCCGCCAGCCGAGTCCCATCGCCTGTGTCCAGCGGCGGTCCAGCACGCGACGCGGGCGGTGCATGCCGGCGAGCGACGGACCGCTCAGGACCTGTTCCCCGCCGGCGAGCTGCACATCCGTGCGGAACTGCACTTGGAGCCACTTCGCCACATCCTCGACCGAGGACCACAACCCGCCGTCGGCGTCGGTCGCCTTGAGGCGGTCGGGCGAAGGGTGGAGCCGGTCCGAGAAGGCGGGCGGTTCGTGGCCCCGCGCCGCGCGAGAGGCGAGGTCGCCGGTCAGGTCGAATGCCGTTGACGTCATGCCCAGCCGATCGAGCAGATGTTCGGCGACGTACGCGCGGTAAGAGGTTCCGCCGGAGCGGGCGACCACCTCGCCCAGCAGCTGGTAGCCGAGGTTGGAATACTTCACCTCGCCGTCGGGTTCAACCGCAAGGCTGGTCTGAGGGAACGCCGCGATGATGTCGTCGATCGACGGAAAGACGCGTTCGTCCCAGTCGAACGCGGGGGACTCGACCGGGACGCCCGCCTCATGGGTCAGGAGCCGCCGCAGCGTGACTTCCTCGATCGGTCCGAACGGGTTGGTTGCGCTCGAGAACTCAGGGATATGGGTCACGAGTGGATCGTCGAGTCGCACGTGCCCCGTGTCGCGAAGCTGGAGGATCGCCGCGGCCGTGAACGTCTTGGTGATCGACCCGATGCGATAGACCGTCGACGGCGTGGCCTCGGCCCCGGCGTCCAGGTCGGCATGGCCGTAGGCGAGCGTGCGGACCGGGCCTTCCGCGGCTACTAAGGCGACGGCCACGCTCGGCAGCCGGTGGTCCCTTGCGAACGAGGCAATCAGTTCGATCGTGCTTGGGTCGTCGCTCATGCCTGAGACGGTACCGAACTCCGAGCCGAGACCAAGCGCCGCGGGGCGCATACGCTAGCGGGGTGGTGTGGGAGGTGCTCATCGGGACCGTGGTCGCGCTGGCGGCAGCGTGGCTGCTGCTGCTACTGGCGCTGCTGATCGCGAGGCCGAAGGGAACGGATGCGCGGGAGGCTCTGCGGATCCTGCCGGACACGCTGAAGCTGCTGCGGCGCCTCGCGACAGACCGGGAGGTCCCGCGGGGGGTTCGCGTAGGTTTGTGGCTCCTGATCGCCTACCTGCTGTTCCCGCTGGACCTGGTTCCGGACTTCCTGCCGGTCATCGGGTACGCGGACGACGCGATCATCGCGGGCGTCGCGCTGCGGTTGGTGACCCGGCATGCAGGCGGCGATGCCCTGCGCCGCCATTGGCCGGGGACCGACGATGGTCTGGCCGCTGTGTGGAAGCTCGCCGGACTCCCGGGGGCCGCTCCGCCCTCGGCGGTTTAGCTCGAAGCGGGTTCGGCGGGGATCGCGCCCATCCGACCCGCCTGGTAGTCCTCGATCGCCTCGACGATCTCGTCCTTGGTATTCATCACGAACGGGCCGTACCAGGCGATCTGCTCGCGGATCGGCAGGCCGCCGAGCAGGAGCACCTCGACCGTCGGGTTGTGCGCGTCTTGGGACTCGTCGGCCCGGAGCTCGAAGACGTCGCCGTCGCCGAACACCGCGAGCTGGCCTTCGTCGATCGGCGTGCGCTCGACCCCGACGGATCCGCGGCCCGCCAGGACGTAGACGAGTGCGTTGAAGTCCTTTCGCCACGGCAGACGCAGACGCGCACCGGGCGAGATACTGGCGTGCACGTACGAGATCGGAGTCCGGGTCGCACCGGGGCCCGCGTTCCCGGCGAGGTCCCCGGCGATGAGGCGAAGGACGGCCCCGCCGTCGTCGGTGGTCAAGAGCGAAACGGCGTCGGCGTCGATGTCCTGGTAGCGCGGCGGGGACCACTTCTGGTCCTTGGGCAGGTTCACCCAGAGCTGCACGCCGTGGAAAAGCCCGCCGCCGTCCAACAGGTCCTCGGTCGGCATCTCCGAATGTACGATGCCGGCACCGGCGGTCATCCACTGCGTGGCGCCGTCGGTGATGACGCCACCGCCGCCGTTGGAGTCGCGATGGCGGATCTTGCCGTCGAGCATGTAGGTGACGGTTTCGAACCCTCGGTGCGGGTGGTCGGGGGCGCCCTTCGCCTCTCCGGGAGCGTACTCAACGGCCCCCATGTGATCGAGGAGCAGGAACGGATCGGCGAAGCGGAGGTCGATCCCGGCGAACGCGCGCCTGACCTCGAACCCCTCGCCCTCCAGGAACCGCGGGGCGTCCACGACGGTGACGACCGGGCGGTCGGTCCCGGTCTCGGGCGGCGCTACGATCCGTGGCAGCGTCAGGGGGTCGTCCGGTGTGACGGCGGGCATCAGGTCCTCTCCGGTCGGTGTGGCTGTTCCAACACACTCGTGGAAGAGCCTATTCCGTCCGTTAGCATCCGTGGTCATGGACGATACGCCCAGCCGCGATGAAGCGCTTCGCATCATGCAGGACGAGCACCTGCAGGTCGGGTCGCTCGTGGCCCGCATGGATGACGAGGCGTTCGGCCGCCCGGCCACGATCGGCGGTGGCGACTGGTCGGCCAAGGATCTCGTCGGGCACCTGACCACATGGGAGGAGATCGCCCTCCGGTCGCTGGATGAGTGGCGGCTCGGCGATCGGCCATGGATCGAAGAGGCGTCCGACGGGACGGCCGACGACGTCAACGCCGAGGCGCAAGGCCGCAAGTCCGGGCTCAGCGGAGCCGACATCCTTGCCGCCTTCGACGGGGTGTTCGAGCGGCTCGTCGGGGCGTTCAGAACGATCACCGAGAGCGAGTGGCGGCAACCGGCTTCCTTCGACGCCGCCCCTGGAACGACGCTCGGCTCCTTCCTGGGAGACGTCCTCGTCGGGCCGGCCGGGCCGTTCGCCCACGCGTCGGCGCATCTGGACGACCTGCGCGCCTACGTCGACGGTGCCCGGGGCTAGGCGGCCGCCCGCCGGCGATCTGCTTTCGCCGTCGCCTTCGCCGAGGCCTTCGCGACGTCCTCGGCGTTCTTCTTCTCGGCGTAGGCCTCGAACTTCTTGCCGCCCTCCAAGCTGAGCTGCGGGGTGATCTTGTCCAGCCACTTCGGATACCACCAGGCCTTGCGTCCCATGAGAGCCAAGATCGACGGGACGAGCAGCATCCGGATGATGGTCGCGTCGACGGCCACGGCGACGGACAGCCCGACGCCGAACTGCTTCACGATCGGGTCGCTCTCAAGGATGAAGCTCGCGAACACCGACACCATGATCATCGCGGCGGCCGTGATGACGCGTGCGCTGGTCGACAGCCCGGCGACGATCGAATCGTGCGGGTTCATCCCGTCCTGGTAGTGCTCGCCGATGGCGCTCATCAGGAACACCTCGTAGTCCATGGACAAGCCGAACAGGACCGCGAACATCATCAGCGGCACGTAGCTCGCGATCGGCACGTGGTCCGCGCCTTGGATGCCGAGGAACTCGAGCCCCCAACCCCATTGGAAGAGAGCGGTCAGCACGCCGAACGCGGCCAGCACGGATAAGAGGTTCATCGCCGCGGCCTTCGCCGGGACGAGGATCGACCGGAAGGCGAGCACGAGCAGGATGAACGATAAGGCGATCACCACCCCGATCACGAGGGGGAGCGATGCCGATATGTCGAGGGCCAGATCGATGTAGGCGGCGGTCTGGCCGCCGACGTAGACCGTCAGGCCCGTCGCTTTTTCCTCCGGTGGGATCGTCGTGGCGCGGAGCGAGTTCACCAGATCGTTCGTGCGTTGGGAGGACGGAGCGGCGTCGGGGACGACGCTCAGGACGGAGGCGGTTCCCGAGTCGTTCACGTCGGGTGCCGAGACTTGGACGACACCGGTCGCAGCTGCCAAATCGGTCTTCAACGCTTGCAGGCGGCTGTCGGTGGCGCGGCGCTTGCCACCTGCGTCCCGCAGCATCTTGTGCAGCTCAGGTTTGAGGACCTTGCCTTCGTGGACGAGCCGGCGTTTCCGCTGCCGGAACAGTGGGGCCCGTCCCTTCGCACGATGGACCTGCTTCTTGAGCGTGTCGCCCTGCCTCGTCAACCGCTTCTCCTTGCGCTGGAGTGGCCGGGACTCTCTCTGGAGCTGGAGCCCCTCCCGCTTGAGCCGGGTCTTCTCGCGCTCCAACGCCGTTGCCTCTCGCTCCAAGCGGAGCCCTTGCCGCTCGAGCTGCGTGCCCTGCCGCTCGAGGTCGAGGAGCTGGCTCTTGACGCGCTCTCCCTGCTCGATCGTTCGCTCCAGCTCCTTGGCGACCTTTACGGCCCGCGCCTCGATCCGCTCGAGCTTCGCCACGAGCCGGGCCAGCTTCGCGGGGTCGCTCGTGTGCGCGATCTTCTTGAGGACCTTCACCGCCATCTTCGCCATCTGTTCGAGCTGGGCGACGTAGTGCTCGGCCTTGGCCTCGAGGTGCTGGCCCGTGTTCAGGAGCGCGGCCCCGCGGGCCTCCAGGTGGGCCTTCCGACTCTCCAAGGCGGCGGCTTGCCGGGCGAGCGCTTCGCCTTGCCGGACGAGCTGCTCGCCCTGGGCTTCCAGGCGTGCCTCCTCGGCCTGCAGCGGAGCGGCCTCTGCCTCCAGCTCGTCGCCCTGGGCGGTGAGCGCCGCCGCCCGGGTCTTGAAATGCCTCGTTTCGGCGCTCGCCTCCCGCTTGAGGCGGCTGCCGGTCTCGTGCAGTCCGATCGCGTGCGAACGTGTCGCGACGTACTCCTCGCTGGCGTGCGCGGGGCTCGGCAGCTCGACCGCGATCAGGAGCGGGCCGTTGTAGCCGGGACCGAATCCCTCCTTGATGAGGTCGTAGGCCTGCCGCTGTGATTCGGACGGCGGGTCGACCACGACGTCCGGCTGGCCGTACTCGAGCGAGAAGAACGGATAGATCATCGGTGCCAGGACGATCGTCGCCATCGTGATCCCGCGCCAGGGATGTCCGGCGATGGCGTGCGCGGCCTTGGCCCAGAACGTGTCCGCCGGGTCCTTCTCCTTCGGGTGGAGCCACTTCGGGAGTCTCAGTGAGAACAGGTGTTTGCCGAGGAGGGCGAAGATCGCGGGCACGAGCGTGACGGCGGCCAGGACCGCGATCACGACCGCGATGGCGGAGGTGTAGCCCATCGCGGTGACGATCGGGATCCCGGCGATACCGAGCGACGCGATGGCGATGACCACCGTGGTTCCGGCGAACACGACCGCGCCGCCGGAGGTCGCGGTGGTGCGGGCGATGGATTCGCGGATGGCCATGCCATCGCCGACCTGTCGCTTATGTCGGGTGACCATGAACAGCGCGTAGTCGATCCCGACGCCTAACCCGATCATCGTGGCGAGCGTCGGCGCGACATCAGGGATCGTGAACACATGTTCGAGCAACGTCACGATGCTGAGCGCGATCCCAAGGCCGAACACCGCGGTGACGACCGGTACGCCCATCGCAGCCAGCGAGCCGAACGTGAACGTCAGGATGATGATCGCGGCGAGCAGGCCGATCTTGTCCGCGTCGAAGGAGGTCGTGTTCGCCAGCTCCGAACCCACCGGTCCGCCGACGGCGACGTGCATGCCGACGCGATCGGCGGGGCCCTTCGCGGTGGCAAGCACCTTCTGGGCGATCGGCATCGAGAGCTGGGCGTTCCCGACGTTCAGCAGGACGGGGATATAGGCGATCTGGTCGTCGCCGCCGCGCAGCGCCTTGGCGTAGTCCTCCATCGGGTTGATGACGCTGTAAACCTCGGGCAAGGCCCTTAGGGCCTTGGATGCCTCATCGATCGCGCTCTTGTACGGCTCGTTGGTGAGGTTGCCGGACTCGATCGAGAATACGACGGGGCTGCTGCCGTTCTGTTCCGGCGGGAACTCCTTCGTGAGCAGGTTGGTCGCGTCCTGGCTGCCGGTCCCGGGGAGCGAGAGGTCGTTGTAGGTGTCCGGGCCTGCGGCCTTGCCCGCCGAGATGATGAGGGCGGCGGCAACCAGCCACAGGACGACTACTCCCCACCGGAGCTTGACCATCAACCGGGCGAGCGCGTACAGGATCTTGCTCAACGACGGAGCCCTCTCACAGGGGGGTCGAGCATAGCCCGGGCTCCCGGTTCAGACGTGCGTTGTAGGTCACATGTCCGAGCTGGCGGATCCGCCGGGGGTCGGTTCCGCCAGCTCGAAACCCTCGAAGGTGAACGCCGGGGAAACCGTGCATCCGACGAGCGACCACACGCCGGTGGTTCGCGCACTCTGCCAGGCGTGTTCCGGGACCGTGATCTGCGGTCGCTGGCCGGCGTGCAGGTCGATCCCAAGGACGTGGGTGATCGCGTTGCTCATCTGTATGCCGACGCGGAGCTCGACGGGGTGACCGGCGTAGAAGTGCCAGGTCTCAGCCGCGTCCACCCGATGCCACGCCGACTCGAGTCCGTCGCGGAGCAGGAAGTAGATGGCCGAACCATATCCGCGGCCGCCCTCATCGGGTGTGTGCCGCCAGGTCTCGACGAAGTGGCCACCCTCCGGGTGCGGCTCCATCCCCAGGAGTTCGGCGATCTCGTCGGCGTTCATCCGGCGGCCCGCGCATCCTCGTACGGGGGTTCGAGCAGCTGGCGCACGGACCCGTCGACCTCGAAGGAGAGGAATCGATCCATACCCTGCATGAACCAGCGGTCGTGGGTGACCGCGATCACCGTCCCCTCGTAGCGGGAGAGTGCGTCCTCCAGCGCCTCGGCCGAGTGAAGGTCCAGGTTGTCGGTCGGCTCGTCGAGGAGGAGCATCGTCGGGCTCTGCACCTCCATGAGAAGCAGCTGGAAGCGTGCCTGTTGCCCGCCCGAGAGCCGCCCGAACGGGCTACGGGCGGCGCTCTGCAGCTCGTAGCGCTTCAGCGTCGACATGGCTTGATTCATCCCCATGCCGCTCGATCGGAGGACCTCCAGGACTGGAGTGCCGGCCAGATCAGGCCGGTCGTGGAGCTGGGTGAACAGCCCGGGCTCGACGCGGGCGCCGAACCGCCACTCGCCCTCATGGGTGATGTCCTCGCCGGACAGCAGTCGCAGCAAGTGCGTCTTGCCGGTCCCGTTGGGCCCGACGATCCCCACGCGTTCGCCGAACCAGATCTCGGTGTCGAAGGGGAGGATCAGGCCAGGCATGCCGAAGTCGGTGAGCCGCAGCGCCATCTTCCCCGTGCGGCCGCCCGCGATATCTATCCGCACGTTCTGCACGGCGGCCTTCTCCCGCGGGGCATCTCGCAGTTCGTACCGCTCGATCCGCTTCTCCATCGAGCGGGCCTTGGTGGCCCAGCCGTCGTTGTAGGCGGCCTTGCGCTTCATCTCCTTCATCGAGGCCACCAGGCGTTTGTGCTCCTCGTTGTAGCGCCGATGCTCCTCGTCGATCCGCTCCAGCCTGGCTTCACGTGCGTCAGCGAATGTGGCGTAGCTGTCCGGGTGGACCCACGCCCCGTGCGCCTCGAGCGTGATCACGCGCGTCGTCGTCGCTGCGAGCAGCGTGCGATCGTGGCTCACGAACAGGATCGTCTTGTCGCTCTCGCGGACCGTACGTTCGAGCCACCGCTTGCCGTCGATATCCAGGAAGTTGTCCGGTTCGTCCAGCAGGAGGATCTCGAACGGGGATCGGAAGAGCAGAGCCAAGGCGAGTCGTTTCTGCTCACCTCCGGACAGCGTCGCCACCGGCCGCTCGCTGACGTCGGCGAGCGCCTCGCCGATCGTGGCCACGGTGCAGGTGTCCCATAGGACCTCGGCACGATATCCACCGGCCTCCTCCCAGGAGGCGAGGGCCGCGGCGTAGGCGAGCTGGGCGTCGTCGCCGTCGTCGCCCGACGCCAGCCGCCGCTCCGCGTCCCGGACCGAGTCGGCGGCCTCGATCAGACGAGCCTCGGCGAACGAGAGCAGGAACTCCCGTATGGTCGCGGTCCCCTGAGGCTCGGCGATGAATTGCCGCATGTACCCGAGGCGTCCGTCTACGTTGATCGTCCCTCGAGCATCGCCTGTCCCGGCGGCTGCGGCCGCGATCGCCTTCAGCAGCGTGGTCTTGCCGACGCCATTCGCACCGACCAGGGCCGCATGGTGGCCGTCGGGCACGCGGAAGGTGACCCCGTCGAACAGGGTCCAGCCGCCCGGAAGGGCGACCCGCACGTCGGAACAGTCGATGAGTGCCATGACCTATCAAGACTACGTGTCGTGGGGGTCTTCCCTGGACTCCTTCCGGATGAGGACAGCCCACCCGACCACCGCGACGAGCGCGAAGACGAACCACTGGATCGCGTAGGACAGATGGGGGCCGTCGGCCGGTTCCGGGAGCGGAACCGTCTTCGGCAATCCGCTCGCCTGCTGGGGCGACTGCGTCTGGAGCCACAGGTACCCGGGGCACATATCCGCGCCGTTGAGCTGGCCCGCGATCTGCTCAACGTCGACCGACGAGAGGGTGGCGATGCGGCCGCCGCTGCGCGTGACGTTCTCGGCGGGCGTGGAGGGGAACAGGACGCCCGTGACCGTCACGGACTCAGAAAACGGCGGGTTCGCTTCTTCCACCGGCGGCGTATCCATCTCGTACGGGACCCAGCCGCGATCAACGACCAGGATGCAGCCTGTCTGACCGAGCGACCCCAGAGGTGCCAGCGGGTTCAGGACGTGGTTGCCGGGCTGCTCGTCGAGCGCACGACCGTAGAGGATCACCTCGTCGGGGACGTCGAAGGTTCCCTTGGCCTGTACGCGCCGGTAGAGGAGTTCTTCGGCGGAACCTTCGTGTTCGGCCAGGTTGATCAGCGAAAGGGGCGGCTCGGCCATCCTGGCCGCGAGGGTGGCGTTGTACGACCGCTTCTCCTCGAGCCGGCCCAGTTGCCAGAACCCGAGCCGGACGCAGACGACCGCGACCGCGATGGCGACGAGCGTGCCGATGAGCCACTTGGGAGTGAGCAGGAACCGGAGCACGCCACGAGGATAGTCGCGTCGCCGGGTAGGCTCATGGCCGTGACTCCGCCTCCCGACCCGGCCGAGCGCGTCCGCGACTTCATGCCGCAGGCGCTCGACGACCTCGAACGCCTGATCCGCATCCCGTCGGTGGCGTTCGACGGGTTCCCGACCGAGCCCGTTCGGGAGGCCGCCGACCTCACCGCCGAGTTCTTCAAGGGGGCCGGCGTCGAGACTCGGCTGATCGAGATGCCCGTGGGTGCTCCGTGCGTCTATGGGGAACTCGCGGGCCCCGCTGGCGCCCCGACCGTCCTGCTGTACGCGCACTACGACGTGCAACCGGCCGGAGATTCGGCCGCCTGGCACACACCGCCCTTCGAACCGGTCCGGACCGACGGCCGCGTGTTCGGGCGCGGGTCCTCGGACGACAAGTCCGGGATCGTGGCGCACCTCGTCGCGATCCGGGCGTTCGACGGGGCGCCGTCCGTGACGATCAAGGTCGTGATCGAAGGGGAGGAGGAGACGGGCGCGAGCAACCTGGAGCCGTTCGTCCCGGAGCATCCCGAGCTGTTCGCTGCGGACGTGATGGTCGTGGCCGACATGGGGAACCGGACGCTGGGGGTTCCCGCGCTCGTCACGTCCTTGCGCGGGATGGCGGTCATGACGATCCAGGTGCAGACGTTGGAGCGAGAGGTGCACAGCGGCTACTTCGGTGGTCCCGCGCCGGACGCGTTCGTGGCGTTGACGAGGATGCTGGCGACCCTGCACGACGACGAGGGGAACGTGACCGTCCCCGGGCTCGAGCCGGGCCGCTGGGAGGGCGCCGAGATCGACGAGGACGAGTTCCGCGCGAACGCCGGGGTGCTGGACGGGGTCAGGCTGATCGCCGGGGGTGGCGTCGGCGAACGCCTCTGGACCGGCCCCTCGATCAACGTCATCGGGATCGACGCGCCGCCGGTGGAAGGCGCTCGCAACGTCCTGCTGCATCGGGTGCGTGCCCGCCTGGCGATCAGGGTTCCTCCGGGCGAGGACCCCATCCGCGCCGAAGAACGGGTGGTGGAGCACCTGCACCGAGCAACCCCGTGGAACGTGAAGGTCCGGATCGACGCCGGAAACGTCGGCGCCGGCTTCACGGCGCCGACGGCCGGCCGGGGGTTCGCGGCGGCCAGCGCGGCGATGCGTGAGGCCTACGGTGGGACCGAGCCCGAGCTGATCGGCAGCGGCGCCTCCATCCCGCTGCTGGACGTCCTGCACCGCGCGGCGCCAGCGGCCGAGTTCGTCCTGTGGGGCACCGAAGAGCCGCAGGCGAACGTGCACGCGCCCAACGAGAGCGTCGACCTGGAGGAGCTTCAGCGTATCGCCCTGGCGGAGACGCTCTTGCTTGACGGCGTCGCGGGGCTCGCGGGCTCCTAGATCCCCCTGGCGATCCCGAGGAGTCCAACGGCGACCCGTCCGCCGAGGTAGGCCGACACGTTCAGCGCTGTGTGCGCGATGACGGGGGCAGCCACGCTTTCACTCTTGTCGCGCAGCAGGGCGAACCCGTAGCCCGCGGCCGCGGTCAGCAGCACGATGCCGCCGACGACGCCGGCCTTGGCCAGGTTGCTGCTGCCGACCACGTTCCCGGCAGGGTTGGTATCGAGCTGGCTGATCGTGGGTAGCACGTGCCAGAGGCCGTACATCAGGCCGGACAGTGCATCGGCCACCCGCCGCGACCGGCGCCGTTCGAAGATGCCGAGCAGCGCGCCGCGGAACAGGATCTCCTCGGCGAGCGCCGTGCCGATCGGGATCTTGATGAGGACCTCGAACAGGACATCGCTGCCGGACGCGCCGATGATCTGCTCGTCGGCGAAGAACTGCCGGGTCACCGGGATGGCGATGCCGGCCGCGACGACCGCAACGATGGGGATCGACGCCTTCAATCCCCACTTGATCCCGCTGGGGAGCTTGGAGGCTTCCATCCCCATATCGGCCCAGGTCGCGCCCTCGCGCCGCGCGAACCAGGTGAGGAGTCCCGCCGCGCCCAGGTTGGCGGGGATGGCGGCACCCGCGGGCAAGAGTCGGTTCGCGGCGATGTTCGCTGCAGCCGTCAAGGCGATGGCGGCAACCGAAACCTTGGCCGGCAGCCGTTTCGGGCGCTTGCTCATCCTTCGGCGGATCCCTCGCCGGTCTTCGCGTCAGGAGCCTTGGAGGCAGCTTTCGTGCGCGTTGTCGGGCGCGGCTTGGTAGCGCTCTTGGCCGAGCTCTTCGTGGCGGTCTTCGCCGTGCGCTTGGCCGTAGTCCTCTTGGCAGTCGCCTTCTTGGCAGTCGCCTTCTTGGCAGTCGCCTTCTTGGCAGTCACCTTCTTCACCGCTTTCTTCACCGGCCAAGGGGTCTTGAGCGGTGTCGGCGGTCTCGGCGGTGTCGCGGGGTCGGATCCAGCGGACGGCTCGGGGCCGTCGCTCACGCTCTGCTTGTCGGGCTTCGTGTCCGTCTCCTTGATCCAGTCCGCCCGTTCCAACTCGTAGCGGCGCATCGCCTCGACCATGCGTTTCAGCTGCGCGTCGGTCGCCTTCAGGTCGTACACCCACCGCACGAACGGGGCGAGGTCGGCTCGGTAGTCGTGACCCTTGGCCTCGAACACCCCGGGCACCACGTTCGCCGCGTTCTTCATGTCGACCAGCGTCTGCACGAACGTGATCGGCGACCACCAGCGCTCGCTTTTGGGGACCGACGAGGGACGTGAAGCCGGATCCTGGAGCCAGTACGGCGCCTGCACGGCCAGGTCCGGGCTGAAGTGAACGACCGCGTCGTTGTCGTGCGAGATCATCACATACCGGATCGCGTCGCGAACCTCCGGGGCCAGCGGATCGACGTCCTCGATGCTGTTGAACTCTCCGATCAGCGACGGGTCGATGTCGGCCGACGTCGGTCCGTGGATCTGCTTGTGCCACTTGCCTGCGAAGGGCGATCCGATCCACAGGGCCCGGTCGATCCCATGTGTCTGCAGACCGAGGGTCCCGGTTCCCTCGAACGCGTCCTGGCTGGTCCAGGCGCCGAGGCTCTCCCCGAACGCAACGACCCTCGGACGCTTGTTCTTCGGCCGGTCGCGCAGCCGCTGGTCTATAGCCTCGATCAGCATGCGGTACTGCAGCTCGCCCTCGCCGGCGCGATCCAGTGACAGGAAGGACGGCCGCTTCGAGTACTGCAGCGTGACGACCGCCGAGTTCCCCAGGGTCATGTACTCGGTCGACTCGACGGCGACGTAGTTGACATAGCCGGTGCCGGTGGGGGAGATGACCATCAGGATCTCGCGGTCGAACGCGTTCGTCCGTTCGATCTCATCGATCGCCAGCTGGACGCGCTCGGTCTCGGTCGCCGCGCTGTCGATGCCGACGAAGATCCGGATCGGCTCGGTCTTGGCCTTCTTGCCCATGACCTTCTTGATCCAGTCGGGGTGCAGCGCCGTGCTCACGTGACGCCGGCCCTGCTTGGAGAGCGTGTCCCACTTCACGTGGCTCTCCGGACTGCCCGACACGAGCGGCGAGGTCGGCGGCTCCGCGAACGCCGGTTCGATCTTCTCGGCCTTGTCCTCGATGCCCTTGTACGCCTGCTCGACGGCCTTCTTGATGGTGAACCCGGCGATCCCCAGGGCCGCGACATGGCCGGCGGGGCGCCAGAACCGCGGCGAGCCGGGTAGCACCTTGGACAGCCCGGTCGCGATCGTATTCGCGAACATCCGCTCGCTCTTGGTGAGTGCGAACAATCCGACGCTGACGGCCGCACCCATCGCCAGCGATTTCAGCGCAGCGACCGGCGTCTCTTCATCACCATCGGTCCCTGCGGCTTTCTCCTCCATGCGCCGTCGGAGGTCAATCCCGGCGGCGAGTACGCCGGCCGCCGGCAGGGCTAGCGACAGCGGCCCGAACTCTCGGTCGGGCTTGCGCGACTGGAGGATCTCCTGGGTGAGTCCGACGGCGAACCCGGCCCCGGCGGCGCTGGAGAGCCACCAGCCGGTGGTGCGCGCGGTCGCCTGCATGATGGTCTCGTCCGGCTGTTGGCGGTACCGCGACTGCAGCGCGAACCCGGTCGCGATCGCACCGAGGTCCATCGCCATCGCAACGCGCCGCCACCGCAGGTCGACCGTCTCGTCCTCGGCGCGAGCGTTCGCGAGGCGGAAGGCGATCGATTCGATGCCGTCCTGGATGAGGGTCGCCAGCGAGTAGTCCAGCGCCATCGTGGTGCCGGTGACCAGGCCCTGGTCCATCGTGCTGCGCGGCATCAGCGTCTTCTGGAAGGTGCCGGGGACCGCCGCGGCCGCAACGAACATGCCCGCCGCCTCTGCCCGGGACCGCATACGCTTGTGGTGGTGACTCACGGGGCCTCCTCGGGTGTGCCCTCGGCTCGGATGTGAGTCCTCAGTATCGGCGAGTGGCGCCGTTCGGGCGAATCGGGCCCGGCCGCGCCCCGGCGCCTACACATGAGCGCGCGTCGCCTTCCCGGTGCGCACGTCGCGTCGCCAGAGCAGGTAGGTGACGCCGCCGACGGGGATCGGGAACAGGTAGGTGCACGCCCGGAACAGCAACACCGCCGCGACGGTCTGGGCGTTAGGCGCCCCCGCGGCCACCAGGAGCGCGATGTACGCAGCCTCGGCCGTGCCGACGGCGCCGGGCGTGATGGGGATGGCCGACGCGAGACGGCCGAAGGCGAACGCGGCGAAGATCTCCGCCCAATCGGCCTCGGCCGACGTCACGCCGACACCACGGAGCGCGACCAGCAGCACGAGGTAGTACGCGAGGTTGTTCGCGACGGAGGTGAGGGTCAGGATCTGCCAGCGATGTTTGACCAGCCCGATCGTGTTCGTGCGGAACTCGACGGCCTGATCGCCGAGGTTCGTCACCGCGGGTTTGTGGATGAGCTTCAGGACCCACGAGACGATCCGCCCGGCCAGGTTCCCGATGCGCCGGGCGAGCGACTCCTTCCACAGCACCAGTGCCATCAGCCCCAGGGCCACCACGAGCGCCGCGATCCCGATCAGAGCCGCGGTCACGATCCCTTGCGAGTGATCACCCGAGATCAGCAGGAACAGGACCGCCAGGACGGGGATGATGAACTTGCCGAAGACGTTCCAGATGCCCCCGACGCCGACCATCAGCACGATGGAGTCGGTCGTGAACCGGTAGGAATGCAGGATCTCGTAGGTGAGGCCGAGCGAGATCGGCCCGCCGGCAGGGACGGTGTTGGCGACGGCGTAGGAACTCTGCGTCGCATAGGCGGACCGGCGGAAGCCCAGGCCAGGCAGCGCGGCCATGTTGATCCACCAGAAGGTCAGCATCGTGAGGATGGACCCGGCGGCGATCAAGGCGGTGTCGAGGGGGTCCAGGCCTCGTAGCGTCGCCCAGACCTTGTCGTAGTTGGCGACCTTCGGCAGCAGGAATCCGAAGACCGCGACCACCACCGCGACCGTGATGACCGCGCCGATGATCGTGTTGCGCCGGGAGTGCTTGGACCGCGGGGTGCTCAAGGTCAGGCCACGATAGCCGTCCGGCGCTCCTCGCGCATCCGGGGTTCCTGCTCTACGCTGGCCGCCATGACGGCGACCGCGGCGGAAGGGCAGGGCAGGAACGATCCCGGCGGATCCAAGCGGCGGTTCCGGTTGCCGGAGACCGACGCCTACGGGCTCGTCTTCCTCATGATCGTCGTCACGATCGGGGTGACCGCGACCCGGGGGGACCAGCCGTGGGGCCGGGTGGTGGCGTTGGTCATGCAGGGGGCGACGCTGCTCCTGATCCTGTGGACCTCGCAGGCGCGCTCGTGGATCCGGCGCATCGCGACCTTGATGGTTGCGGTCGGCGTCGCGGCGGCCGTGATCTCTGCCCTCGCTGGCGAAAGCGCCACGGACCTCGAGGTGACGCACGTAGTGCCGTTACTGCTGGCGGTGCTGGCCCCCGCGGCGATCGTGCTGCGGGTCGTCGAGCATCCGGTGGTGACGTTGAAGACCATCCTGGCTGCGCTCTGTCTGTACCTGCTCATCGGGCTGTTCTTCGCGACCTTGTTCGGCGTCATCCAGAGGATCGACACTGGCGCGTTCTTCGCGCAGCAGCCGACCGCCGGTTCGAGCGACATGATCTACTTCAGCTACGTCACCCTCGCCACACTTGGCTACGGCGACCTGACGCCGGTGACCGAGACTGGACGGATGCTCGCCGTGTCCGAAGCGATCCTCGGACAGCTCTACCTCGTCAGCGTCGTCGCGCTGCTGATCGGCAACCTCGGACAGCCCGGGCACCGAGCCCGGAAGAGCCCGGAGGGGAATCGTGGCGCTTCGGACGATGGCGACGCGGCGGGCGGAGTGGACGAGCCCTAGCCGGCGTCGGGCTCGATCCGGAACGGTTCCTCGATGAGGTGGCACTCGATGTCGCGATCGACCGGCTCGAACCACGGATCGGCAGGCTCGCGCTCGGCGACGTAGCGCCACTTCCGCGGAACCTTGCGCATCCCGATCGGGAACAGCGTTAGTCCGCCGTCATCGTCGAAGCGGAGCCGGACGAAACTGCGGTAGTCCTGCAGGTGCTGCGACGAGAACGAATGCGTCGCATGGCGTTTGAACAGCGTCTGCATCAGGAACAGGTAGATCGCGAAGAGCTGGGCGCCGAGGTACCCGCCGACGACCAGCACGATGGCGCCGAACGTGAGCGCGTACAGCGTCGGATCCATGGCCGGCACCGATCGGCCGATCAGCCAGACGGTGGTCACGATGAGGAGCAGGTGCAGATCGCCGTGGATGACCCCGATGATGATGCGTCTGGGCCAGGACTTCGCGTCCGTGAAGATGACGATCCCCGCCCCGATGACCGCGATCGCGAAGAAACTCACCGGGCTGTTGAACAAGACCTGGATCAGATCTTCCGGTCCGAGCAGTCGGAGCTTGGTGTGGAAGCGTTCGCCCTGACCGGCCGCGATCCCGAACCGGATCAGCAGCGCGAAGAACAGGTAGATGGCGCCGACGAAGAACACGAAGCTCGGGTTCTTGAACGGGGCAAGCAAGGTTCCCCATCGGGCGCGCTTCGACGTCTGCTCGTCGGGATAGATCGCCTTGCGTTCGAAGTCGGCGAGCCGTCCGCGGTCCGCCCATTGGAAGGTCTCCGGAAGGTTGTGTGTCGGGTAGATGAACGCCGCTCCCGACCCGGACACGATGCGCTGCTGGCCACCCTCGCTCACGTAGCGGTTGTAGTGGTGGATATCCCCGGCCAGCACGAGCGGCATCCGCAGCCCGTTCTCCGCGATGATCTCGCGTTCGAACTTGTGCAGGTTCGAGTCCGAATCTGGCGCGTAGAGCAGCGGGTCCGAATGCAGCGGCCCGAACAGCCAGTACGGCCGGTGCAGCGACAGGATGACCTTGTCGCTGGGCTTCATCTGCTCCTTGGCCACCTTGCGGAAGAAGTCCATCTGTGGGATGTCGATGAAGTAGTCGAACGCGAAGTCCGGACACACGAGCCACCAGTCGTGGGGGAGCTTGGTGATGAAGTAGCTGCGGGTCTGCCGGGTCTGCCACGCGCCGATCCGCGCCTGATCCGTGAACACCCGAAGGAAGCTCGTGAGGCCATCGAGCCAGTCGTGGTTCCCGGCAACGGCCAGCATGAGCGGCCGTTCCTTGCCTTCGGGGACATCGGGGAACGCCGTTCGGAACGGCCCGTGGAACCGGTTGTTGAATTCAATCAGCGAGGCGGCGGGGTAGGCGATGTCGCCGCCCAGGAGCAGGACGTCGCCGCGCGGCGTGTGGTGGGTGGCGCCCGACGAGTCGGTCAGGTCGATCGAGGGCTCCGCCAGCGCGCGTGCGACCGCGTAGGTCGGGTTGAAGCCGTCTCCAGTGTCGGCCATGAAGTCGAGCCATAGGTCTTCGTTGGCAGACAGGTCCAGGTCGCTCGGCTCCTTGAGGGCGGCCTGGATCTCCCGCTTGTCGGCGTAGGCTCCGAAGATCCCCGACACGCCGACCATGCCCCCAGTGATCATCAGGCCGCGCGGCGAGAGCCAGCGCACCATCGGCTGCGGCTGGAACCCGAGCGTCTTGAAGTCGGGCTCGTCCTTGATGTTGAAGAAAGGTGCGCGCATGGCCGTGCGAGCCTACCCCGGCGGGAGCGGCCCCCGCACTATGCTCGTCGCCGTGACGCCGACGTACGAGCATCTCGATCATCAGGTCCGGCTGCGGATGGTGCCGCTCCTTCAGCACGCGTCCGACGTGTACCGCCGCCGCTTCCGGCGGGTCGCCATCTCCGCGATCCTGGTCTTCGTTCCCATCACGGTCATCGAGGTCGCGGCGGAACCCGTCCTCGAGGACCCGTTCGAGCACGGGTTCGGAGTCCTGGCGGCGGTGTTCCTGGCGTTGATCACCGGGTTCCTCGCCTCCTTCGGGGAGATCTTCTACGCGGGCCTGCTGGACGAGGTGGTCGGTTCGGATCTGCAAGGGAAACCCCTGCCCTCGGCCGCCACCGTCATGCGCGATCTGCCGTGGGTCCGATTGATCCTCGCCGACCTCGTCTTCGTGGTGATCGTGTCGGCCGGTTTCTTGCTGGCCGTCATCCCGGGCGTCGTAGCCTTCGTCCTCTTCGGTCTGGTCGGCGCCGTCATCAACATCGAGCGCCGAGGGGTGTTCGCCTCGTTCCGCCGGACGGCCTCGCTCGCCGCGAGGCACTCCGTCCTTGTGGCCCTCCTGATCCTGGTGCCGACCGCGATCGAGTCGTTGGTGGACGACTGGTTCATCCGCTTCGAACACGATGCTTCGTGGGTGGCGGTCATCGGCGTGTCGGCGCTCATCGCCGTCGCCATCGGGAGCGTAGTCGGTCTGATCGAGGTCACCCTGGCGCACGTCCTCATCGCTCGCGACCGGGCCCGGATGCAGGGTGAAGTTGCTGCGCAGGCCGCCGCGCCGGGCTAGGCTTGCCGGATGAGCGACGACCCGGCCGGTCGGCAGACCGTCACCCCCTCCGACGCAGAGCCGGAGCAGAGCGAGGACGCGATCTCGGCCGGTATGCCGCCCTGGGTCCCTCGACTGATCCTCCTGGTTATCCTGTCGGTCTTCGCCGCGATCGGCGTCGCATGGCTCGCGATGCGGCTCTCGGGCCTGATCGGCTGGCTGTTCATCTCGCTGTTCCTGTCGTTCGCGCTGGAACCCGCCGTGAACTTCCTCTCCCGGCGCGGCTGGCGACGGGGGCTGGCGACGGGGTTCGTCATGCTGGTCGTGTTCCTGTTGATCATCGGGCTGTTCGTCCTGGTCGTTCCGGTGTTCATCCAGGAGCTGAAGTCCTTCATCGGGAACCTGCCGCAGACCCTCGAGCGGGTCAGCTCGTTCACCCAGAAGTGCTGCAAGATCGACCTGACGGACCCGAACGTCCTGGACAAGATCTCCGGCCTCGACTCCACGGTCAAGGAGATCGCAGGGAACGCCCTCGCGGTTGGCGCGTATATCGTCGGCTTGCTGCTCTCGTTCCTGTCGATCGCGACGTTCACGTTCTTCTTCGTCGCGTACGCGCCCCGGGTGCGCCGCGCGGTGTGCTCGCTCCTTCCCCCGCAGCGACAGGAACTGGTGCTGCATACCTGGGAAGTGGCGATCGACAAGACCGGCGGGTACTTCTACTCGCGGGTGTTGCTGGCGATCGTGTACAGCACGGTCAGCTTCTTCGTGTTCTCGTTCCTCGGGGTGCCGTTCGCACTGGTGCTGGCGATCTTCCTCGGGGTGATCGCCGAGTTGATCCCGACGATCGGCCCGTGGATCGGTGGCATCCTGCCGGCGATCGTCGCGCTGGCGGACGACCCGAAGAAGGGCCTCTACGTCATCATCTACCTGTTCGTGTATCAGATGATCGAGAACTTCACGCTCGTTCCGAAGATCTCGGCGCGGACGATGAAGATGAACCCGGCGATGGCCTTCGGAGCGATGATCGCCGGCGCCTCGGTCGCGGGCATCATGGGGATGATCCTCGCGCTCCCGGTGGCTGGCATCATCCAGACGTCGTTCAACGAGTACCTCGACCGGACCAAGCGACGGTACGAGGTCATCGATGACGACATGACGCAGGAGGCGGCCTCGGAGCCCGACGACGAAGACAAGGCCGAGAAGCCGTCGATGCGAGACCGGCTCAAGGAGAAGGTGGCGCACCATCCCGAGGCTGGGGGGGACGACTAGCGCCGACGGCTCCGACCCCGGTACCGTGATGGCCTCATGACCAGCCATCGCCCGTGGTTCGCGAGTTATCCGGAGGGGATCCCGCACACGCTCGAGCCGTATCCCGAGAGGTCGCTGTTCTCGGTGCTCGAGGAGGCGGCGGGATCGCTGCCCGACCGAACCGCGATCGCCTTCTTCGGCAAGCACACGTCCTACTCCGACCTGCTGCGCCAGGCTGAGCGGTTCTCGGCGGTGCTGGCGTCGCTCGGCGTGCAGCGCGGCGACCGAGTCGCGTTCGTCATGCCGAACTGCCCACAGCTCGCGGCGGCCTACTTCGGCGCGCAGCGGCTCGGCGCGATCACCGTGGCGAACAACCCGCTGTACACGCCGCGGGAACTGACGCACCAGCTGCGTGACTGCGGCGCGCGCGTGGTTCTGGTCCTGGACCAGCTCTACCCGGTGCTCGAGAAGGCGCGCGAAGGGACCGAGATCGAGCACGTCATCGTGACGAAGGTCACCGACGCTATGAAGTTCCCGCTGAACGTGCTGGCGCCGTTGAAGTTCAAGAAGGAGGCGAAAGCCGAGGGCGATCCGTGGCCGCCGGTGCCGCCGGATGCCGACGTGCTGTGGTGGCGGGACGTTATGAGCCGGGGCGACGCGATCCCCCCGGTCGGGCAGGTGAGCCCTCGCGAGGATCCGGCCGCGCTCGTCTACACGGGCGGAACCACGGGCGTGTCCAAGGGCGCGATGCTCTCGCACTTCAACCTCGTGTCGAACGCGCTTCAGGCGAAGGCGTGGATCACGACGGTGGGGGAGGGGACCGACGTCATGATGCTGGCACTTCCCCTGTTCCATTCTTATGGGCTCACCTGCTTCAACTTCATGGTGCTGACCAAGAACACGACGGTGATGGTTCCGCGGTTCGAGCTTGGGATGGTGCTCAAGCAGCTCGCGAAGGAGAAGGTGACGGTGTTCCCGGGTGTGCCGCGGATGTATCTGGTGATGAACGAGGCTCCGGAGACGCGCAAGTACGATCTGCGGTCCGTGAAGATCTGCGTGTCGGGTGCGGCGCCGTTGCCGCTGGCCGTCGCGCAGAAGTTCGAGGAGGTGACCGGCGGCGCGCAGGCGGTGGAGGGCTACGGGCTGACCGAGACCTCGCCGGTGACGCACGTGAACCTGATCGAGGGCGTGCGCAAGGAGGGCTCCATCGGACTGCCGATTCCCGACACGGACTGCAAGATCGTCGACCTCGAGGATCCCGAGCACGAGATGGGCGCGGGCGAGCCGGGGGAGCTGTGCATGCGCGGGCCGCAGGTGATGCTCGGTTACTGGAAACGGCCCGAGGAGACCGCGGCGATGATCCGCAACGGCTGGCTGCACACGGGCGATGTCGCGCAGTTCGACGAGGAGGGCTACTTCTCGATCGTTGACCGGCTGAAGGACATGGTGATCGTGTCGGGGTTCAACGTCTATCCGACGGGGGTGGAAGAGGCGCTGTACCGACATCCCAAGATCCTGAAGGCGGCGGTGATCGGGGTTCCGGACGACGTGACGGGGGAGGCGCTGAAGGCGTTCGTGGTGCTGCGGCCGGGCCAGACGGCGACGCCCGACGAGATCGTCGCGTGGTGCCGTGATCCGGAAGGTGGTGGACTGACGGCGTACCGCGTTCCCAAGCAGATCGAGTTCCGCGACGCGCTCCCCGAAACCCTGATCGGCAAGGTCTTGAGGCGCGTCCTGCAGGAAGAAGAACGCACGAAGCGCGAGGCTTCGTCGGCCGGGTAGTCGCCGGTCGTGTTGGCTACTGGCGGCTTTCGCGCATCAGGCCGTGGATTGCGAACGCGGCCAGCGCAAGTCCCGGTGGGACGAGGATGAGCCCATAGATCAGTCCGGCGCCCGCGAGCAGCACCCCGAGTACGAAGAAGATCGGCCAGACGGTGACGGCCGGGAAGGAGCCGATCGACGAGCCGGCGCCGGCGGCCGGGTCTGCCTCCGGGTCATCTTCGGGCGCGACCGGCGCTTTCCGCGATGCGCCGTGGCGCAGCGCCCACAGCCCGACGATCAGCGGCATCAATCCGAACGCCCACAGCAGGACCGCGCCCGTCACCTCGTGAGTGATGAACCAGTAGAGGGTTCCCACGCCGAGGCCGAACGCCGTCAGCACCCACAGGTAGCGCACGAACGGCTTCATCCGCCGGCCCCAGGGTGGTGGAGGTCGAACGCCGGCCGCTCCGACCGGATCGGCGGGATCGCGTCGAAGTTGTGCTCGGGCGGGGGAGAAGTCGTCGCCCATTCGAGCGAATACCCGTCCCACGGGTCGTCGCCCGCCGCCACCGGCTTGCGCTTCGAGACCCAGAGGTCGGCCAGGAACACCAGCACGCCGGCTGCCATCACCACATACCCGAGCGAGGAAAGCAGGTTCGGCGTCTCGTAGCCGGCGTTCGCGGGGTAGTCGACCACCCGGCGCGGCATCCCGCGCAGTCCCGCCTCGAACTGCGGCCAGAACGTCAGGTTGAACCCGATGAACATCAACGCGAACACGACCTTGCCCATCCCATCGCGCAGCATCCGGCCGGTCATCTTCGGGTACCAGAAGTAGATCGCCGCGAAGATCCCGAACACCGCGCCGCCCATCATCGTGTAGTGGAAGTGCGCGACCAGGAAGTACGAATCGGCCGCGTGGAAGTCGATCGCAGGGGCCGCCAGCATCACGCCGGTCACGCCGCCGATCAGGAAGTTCAACAGGAACCCGATCGAGAACAGCATGGCCGTCGGGAACACGATCTTGCCGCCCCACATCGAGCCGGTCCAGTTGAAGAACTTCACGCCGGTCGGGACCGCGATCAGCAGCGTCATCGCGGCGAAGAACGGGTTGTCCACGGTCCCGGTCGTGAACATGTGGTGCGCCCACACGCCGGTGGACAGCGCCCCGATCGCCAGCGTCGCCAACACGAACCCGGTGTACCCGAACAAGGGCTTGCGCGAGAAGACCGGGATGATCTCGGTGATCACGCCGAAGAAGGGCAGGATTAAGATGTAGACCTCGGGGTGGCCGAGGAACCAGAACAGGTGCTGGAAGATGACCGGATCGCCGCCGGCCGCCGGCGCGAAGGCCAGCCCTCCCATGCGGCGTTCGAGGAACAGGAGCGCGAACCCGGCCAGTGCCGGCGGGAACGCGACCAGACCGAGGATCGAGACGATGATCATGTTCCAGGTGAAGATCGGCAGGCGCCACATCGTCATCCCCGGCGCCCGGTACAGGAACACGGTCGTGACGATGTTGACCGCGGTCATCACCGCGGCGACGGCGACCAGGCCCAATCCGAGGATCCACAGGTCGGGCCCGACCCCCGGCGACATGCGACCGGCGGACAGCGGCGGGTAGGCGTACCAGCCCATCTGGGCGCCGCCGCCCGCCGACGCCACACCGCTCAGCAGGATGAGGCTGCCGCCGCTGGTGAACAGCCAGTACGACATCAGGTTCAGCCGCGGGAATGCCATGTCGGGAGCGCCGATCTGCAGCGGGATCAGGTAGTTCGCCAGGCCACTGCCGAAGGGGGCGACGAACAAGAAGATCATCACCGTCCCGTGGATCGTGAACAGCCCGTTGTAGGTCCCCGGCTCGAAGAACGCGCGGCCGGGGTCGGCCAGTTCGAGACGCATCATACCGGCGAGCGTTCCGCCGATCAGGAAGAAGACGAACGCGGTGACGCAGTACAGGATCCCGATCTTCTTGTGGTCGGTCGAGGTCAGCCAGGAGACGATCATGCGGCCGCGTCCGGTGATGGCGACGCCGCCGACCACGCCGCGAATTCCTCCGGCGAGACCACGTTCACGTGGAACGTCATGTAGGCGTGGTTCCAGCCGCACAGCTCCGCGCACGCTCCGTGGTAGGTCCCCTCGGTCGTCGGCGTCACGTCGAACTCGGTCGTGCGGCCGGGGATCGCATCGCGCTTGAACAGGAACTCGGGCACCCAGAACGCGTGGATCGTGTCATTCGCGGTCAGGACGATGCGCGTGGTCCGTCCGGACGGCAGGACCATCTCCGGGCCCTCACCGACGGCCTCGTCGTCGCCGACCGGTTCGCTGACGACCTCGACGCCCTGCTCGGGATACGTGAACCGCCAGCCCCACGCGAACGCCTCGACGTTGACGACCAGGTCGGGCTCGGGTGCGACGGCGGTGACCTTGTTCTCCGTGCCGAGCGAGAGGAAGAACAGCCCGACGACGATTACGATCGGGATCACGGTATAGACGATCTCGAGCGGGAGGTTCTCGCGGAACGACGCACCTCGCGCATCCTCGGGATCGCTCCGGCGCCGGCGGTAGCGGATCACCGACCACGCGATCAAGCCGTAGACGATAAGCGCCACGACGATGCCGGCGATCATGAAGATGTTCCACAGATCTAGCGTCGCTTCCCCCTGTTCGGACGCGGGCTCCGGCATGCCGTAGCGGGCGCCGCACGAGACCGTCAGGAACGACAGGGCGACGAAGCCTGCGGCCCGGGCGGACACGCGCAGCCTCACTCGTCTTCACCTCCGGCGTCCTCGAACCCTCCGGCCGCGTTGCGCCGCAGCACCATCCGCGAGTGCTTCGAGATCGGGTGCGGGTCTCGTCGCTGCAGATCCCGGCAGATGCGCCACGTCGCCCACCCGGCGACCGGCGGCGCCACGAACACCAATACTTTGAGCACCGAGTTGAACGTGTCGACCTCGATGTTCAAGATCTTCGAGAGCACGTCGTTGCTGCCGGCGATCAGCAGCACCGTCATGAACGCCATCCCGGCCGCGCCGATCGCGCTCCGGACCGGCGCCTCCCGCGGCTTCTGCGCGAAGTTGTGCCAACCCTTGTCGCCGGTAACGCGCGCTTCGAGGAACGGCCAGAGCGCCAGGACCGTGAACATGATCCCCGGGACCACGACTGCCGGTAGGAACAGCTCGCCGATCGTGTGGCCGAAGATCGTGAACTCCCAGTTCGGCCACAGGCGCAGCAGCCCTTCCAACCAGCCGGCGTAGTAGTCGGGTTGCGCCGGAGACGGTCCCGAGTAAGGGACGAACTGCCCGTAGAGCCACACCGGGTTGATCTGGAACAGCCCGCCGAGCGCCACCAGGACCGCGAAGGTCATGAACCCCAGCCCGATCGACTTGAGCGCGAACTTCGGCCATACCGGGGTTCCGGTCACCGTGGATTCGGTCCGACCCGGACCGCGGAACTGCGTGTGGGTCTGGTGCCAGACGACGGCCAGGTGCGCGCTCATCATGCCGATGATCATCAACGGGATGATGAAGATGTGGGCGACGAACAGGCGCGGCAGCAGCGCCGCGTCGGGGAACTCGCCGCCGAAGAACAGGAACGCGAGCCACGTCCCGACGATCGGGATCGACTGGACCACCGAGTAGACGATCCGAAGGCCCGTCCCCGAGAGTAGGTCGTCGGGCAGCGAGTAGCCGGTGAACCCGGCGCCGATCGACGAGAGCAGCAGCCCGATGCCCATCACCCAGCTCATCTCGCGCGGCTTGCGGAACGCCCCGGTGAAGAAGATGCGCAGCAGGTGCGCGACGATCGCCGCGACGAAGATCAGCGCCGCCCAGTGGTGGGTCTGACGCATCACGAGTCCCGCCGGCACGTCGAACGAGACGCGCATCACCGAGTTGTACGCCGCCGACACCTGCTGGCCCTTCAGCGGCTCGTAGGTGCCCGAGTAGGTCATCAGGTCCGGCGAGGCCACGTAGAAGAACGCGAGGAAGGTTCCCGTCAGCACCAGCAGGATGAACGCGTACAGCGCGATCTCGCCGAGCATGAACGACCAGTGATCCGGGAAGACCTTGGCGAGGTTGCGCGAGATGAACGAGGAACCGTCGAGGCGTTCGTCGACCCCCTCGACCCATTTCTTGATGATCACGGTAGGTCCCAGAAGCTCGGGCCGATCGGGCCGGTGAAGTCGCCCTGGGCCACGAGGGTGCGGTCGTCGGCGATCGCGATCAGGAGCTGGGGGAGCGGCCGCGGGGCAGGTCCGTACACCGGCGTCGCGCCGTCCAGGACGTCGAAGGTCGACTGGTGGCAGGGGCACCGGAGTTCGTGTTCGGCGGCCAGGTACAGCCCGATCGGGCACCCGGCGTGGGTGCAGACCTTCGAGTAAACGACCAGACCCTCGGGTGCCCCGGCCAGTCGGTCGGGAGGCAGCTCCAGGTTCACCGAGCCGACGTTGATCAGGACCGCCTGCCCATCGGCCGAGCCGACGTGACCTTCAGGGAAGACCGTCGTGAACGAACCCGCCTCGACGGTGTCACGCGTGACGGTGTTGCCGTCCTCGTCGACCAGGCGCATGCCCTTTCGCCACGGCGTGACGAACAGCGAGTCGCCCGGCGCCCGCCCGAGCGAGCGGATCGGGACGATGGCCGCCAACCCGAGTGCCGCACCCGCGCCCAGGAGCAACCGCGAGAGAAACTTGCGCCGCCGGATGTCCTGCACGCCTTCGAGGATGGTGTCTGCTGCCGCTCCGGTGTCGTCCTCGGCGAGGGGTCCGTGTCCACGGTCCTCGGTCCTGTCCCTGATCCCCGCCATCAGTTCTTTGGCCCAGATGATCAGGCCGGCGCCGACCCCGCCGAGCGCGAGCGCCAGGAACGTTGCCTCGAGCTGCGGCTGTCCGCCGGCGAAGTACACGACGGCCGACCCTAGCGCGCCGATGATGGCCACAACGAACGCGATCGCGACGACGCGATGCGGATGCTTCACGATTTGGCCCCCGCCAGTCGCAGGACCAGCACCAGCAGCCCGAGACCGAAGACGATCGCGATGAACCCCTCGGCCAACGCTCCGATACGTCCGAGCTGCAGTCCGCCGCGGAACGAGCCCGTGTCGTTGTTGCGCAGCGATAGCAGGTAGCGCGCGATCGAGTTCACGTCGGCGTCGGACAGGGTCTGCGTCCCGAACTTCGGCATCACGCCGGGACCGATGCGGACCGCCTCGCCGATCTGGGTCGGACCCGGCGGGTACAGCGACGGTGCGATCTGCCCGCCACCGACCGAGTTACCCGTAGCGCTGGCTCCGTGACACGACGCGCAGGTGTTCACGAAGAGTTGCATACCGTTCGCCAGGTCCCCGCCGGACGCATCGACGACCGGGATCGCTGGTCCGTCGGGGGCAATGCTGCCGACGTAGGCGACCAGCGCGTCGATCTCGGCGGAAGAGAACTTCGGTGGCTGCCGGGTCGGCTGGTCGTTCGGGTCTCCGAGCGGCATCCGCCCGCTGGTCAGCATGAAGTCGACCGCGGCCGGACCGGCGCCCTGCAAACTCGGGCCGTCGTTCTTGGTGCCGCTCGCGTCGATGCCGTGACAGGAGGAGCAGTTCACCTGGTAGAGCTGGCGGCCTTGATCCAGTTGGGAGGCCTGCGCGAGCGTCGGTTCGGACGAGAGCAGCGTGCTCCCGATCTGCACGGCGAACGCCAGCAGGAGGCCCCAGCGGACCAGGCGCGAAACGATGCGGGCTTCGGCGCGCGCACTCATCGGATCAGGAACAAGGTCGCGAACAGCCCGATCCAGACGACGTCGACGAAGTGCCAGTAGTAGGCGACGGCGTCGGGGCCGTGGACGACACGGTCGCGATAGGCACCCTGTCCGAGCCGGCCGAGGACGACCAGCATCAGCGCGAGCCCGGCGATCACGTGCAGCGCGTGAAAGCCGGTCATGGCGTAGTACATCGTGCCGTACGGGTGGCTCGAGAGCGCGAAGTCCAGGTGTGTCCAGTCGTAGATCTGGATGCCGACGAAGGTCGCGCCCAACACCATCGTGAGGACGGTGCCCCACGCCATGGCGCTGCGACGGCCCTTCGCCCCCTGCGCGATGCTCCACGCGAACGTGAAGCTCGATGCGATCAGCAGGGAGGTTGCGACGGCAGACAGTGCGGTGTCCAGTTCGGCACCGGCCGGCGGCCACGGGTGGCTCTGCGCCCGCAGCGTGAAATAGGTCGCGAAGAGCCCGCCGAAGAACAGCAGCTCGGATGCCAGGAACAGGATCGTTCCGAAGAGGAGGGGGACGGGGGGCCGCTCACGCTGGGGAGCGACCGCGGCGTCCATGCGGCCCTTTGTATCGGCTGCCGGGAACCCTGTCAACGAGCGGGGTATCGTGCGACGGATGGAGGTCCTGGCGCTGGTCTCGTTGCTGGTCGCAGCGGCGGCGTACGGGCTGGCGTTCCGGCGGGTGCGAGTTGCGGGGATCCCGTTCCCGAGCACGACCGCGGTCTGGTTCTTCGCCGGGATTTGCACGCTGGTGGTGGCGCTCGGGCCTCCGATGCACGAGATGGCAGAGGAGACGTTCTTGGCGCACATGGCCCAACACCTGCTGCTAGTTCTGGTCGCGCCTCCGCTGTTGGCACTTGGCGCGCCGATCACGCTGGCGTTGCGAGCTTCGTCGCCGGCGGTGCGAACCCGGATGCTGGTGCCGATGCTGCGCTCACGGGTCGCTCGGCTCCTGTTGAACCCGGTGGTCGGGTGGGTGTTGCTGGTCGGGGTCTCGTTCGGCGTGCACGTGACTCCGGTGTTCGACCAGGCGCTCCGCAGCGAGGTCGTGCACGGCGCGGAGCACATCGTCTGGATCACGGCGGCGCTCGTCTATTGGTGGCCGATAGTCGGGCGCGACCCGTCGCCGCACCGCATCAGCTATCCGGTGCGGATGCTGTCGCTGTTTCTGGCGATGCCCGCGATGTCGTTCCTCGCGCTGGCGATCTATTCGGCGACCACGCCGCTGGCTGCGACCTACGCGGCGCTGCATCCTTCGAGCGCGCTCGCCGACCAGCAGTCCGCCGCGGTCCTGATGTGGCTCCTCGGCAACGTCTTGCTGACCGTCGCGATCCTGGCCGTGGCGGTCGCGTGGAAACACCACGACACTGATGCGAAGGCAGTCATCTGAGCCCTGCTGGTCGCCGGCTGCACCTACCAGCGCGGCTCGGGTACGTGCCCCGCGAGCACCGGTAGTCTTCAATATGTCGATGGCCGATGGGGGACTGCACGTGTTGAGAGGAATCGCCTTGATCGCGGTGGGTGGCGGCATGGTTCTTCTCCGCGGAGCCATCGTGCGTGGGAGTCGTCGGTTAGAGCAGCGCTGGATCCGGGACGAGCGTCAACTTGGCAGATCAGACAAGCTTCAGAATGCCACCTTGATGGTCGGCTCAATCATCCTCGTATTCCTAGGTGTTATCTCCGTCATGGGAGTGTGGAGCTGATCCTGGCGACCGGGAGTCACATAGCCCGACTCGGCGGACCGCTGGCAGAGTCCACGGGCCGCGCGGTGATATCGGCATAGCGCGCTTGACTCTCCCGGCTTCCCGGCTACCGTGGGCGGTGGCCACCGAAGGGAGGGGGAGACATGGCTGACCGGATGGAGACCGCACCCGACGAGATGCTGGGACGCGTCGGAGGCGCGTGGGGGTTCCTGCTCTTCTTCGGACTGCTGACGCTCGCGTTCGGCATCCTGATCATCGCCTGGCCCCAGGAGACCGTGCAGGTCGTCGCGTTCCTGTTCGGATTGCAGCTCGCGATCGTCGGGATCTTCCGGCTGATCGGATCGTTCGCGTTCGACAAGGACTCGAGCTCGCGCGTGCTGACCGTGCTCCTGTCGGTGCTGGCGATCGTCGTCGGCATCGCCTGCATCCGGAACACCTTCACCACCGTCGCGGTGCTCGGCTTCATCCTCGGGATCTTCTGGATCGTCGCCGGCGTCATCGAGTTCGTCGTTACGGTGAGCCACGACATGCCGAGCCGTGGCTGGAAGATCGCGGGCGGCATCCTGTCGACGCTCGCCGGCCTGGTCGTGGTCGCCTACCCGAACATGTCGCTCAGCCTGCTCGCGTGGATCCTGGGCATCTGGATCGCGATCTTCGGACTCATCGAGGTCGTAGCGGCGTTCCAGATCCGCAAGGTCGAGAAGGCCGCCTGAGCCGCTCGTCGTGAGCGCGACCGGCCCCCGCGCGTCGCACCAGGAACGCCGCGCGCGCATCCTCGACGCCGCGGCCGCGGCCATCGTCGACCGCGGCCTGGCCGAGACGCGGGTCGCCGACATCGCCGCGCGCGCCGGCATGAGCCCCGGACACGTGCTGTACTACTTCGGCACGAAGGACGAGCTCCTGCTGGAGGCCCTCCGCCGGAGCGAAGAGGGGCTCTACGAGGAGGTCGCGACGGACCTCGCCACGATAGCCGACCCGGTCGAGCGCCTGATCCGGCTCATCGAACACTCGAGCCCCCGCGGAAAGGGCGACCCCGACTGGGTCCTGTGGATCGAGGTCTGGGCGAGGGCGGCTCGTGACGAACAGCTCGCCAAGCAGCTCGGCGAGCTCGACCAGCGGTGGCTCTATGCGCTGCTGGGGATCGTCCGGGAGGGACAGGAGGGTGGCGTCTTCGCCGCGTCGGTGGACGCCGAGGACTTCGCCGATCGGTTCACGGCGCTGCTGGACGGGATGGCGGTGGCGGTCGTGCTCGGGTCGCAGGGGACGGGGCGACCGTGGATGCTCCAGACCGCGACCCGCCAGGCGGTCGGCGAACTCGGGTTCAAGCCCCCTGCCCGCAAGCGACGATGAGGGTTGACAGAAGGATCCGCAGGGCGCAAAGTTAGAATGACCGTTCGAACTTAGGGCAGCCGTGGACCGGAGGAGTGGCCCGTGCAGGCACCGAAGCTCGACCGCCGCGCGTTCCTGACGCTTGCCGGAGCAACGGCCGCTGCGCCGCTGGTCCTGAAGGCGGCCTCGGCGCTGACGGGGACACCGGCCGCCTCGGGATCCGGCACGGGAACGGCTGCCACGCGGCTCCCCGCGGTTATCCGGACGCCGGCCGAGTTCGAGCCGCACGCCCGCTGCCTGGTGAGCTGGCCCTGGCGCAAGGGTTTGTACATCGGGCACCTGGAGGAGTGCCAGCTGGAGCTGGCGAAGGTCATCCGGAAGATCGCCGGGTTCGAGCCCGTGACCGTCGTGGTGAACCCGGGCGACCGCCGCCAGGTCCGCAGGATGGTCGGGTCGGTCGATATCGACATCATCGAACTCCCTATCGACGATGGCTGGATCCGCGACAACGGCCCGATCTTCACCGAGGACGACGGGATCCTGACCGGGGTCGACTTCGCGTTCGACGGGTGGGGCCAGACCTTCCCGAACTACGCGAGGGACGACGCGCTGCCACCGCTGCTGTGCGACGAGCTGGGCATCCCGCACCGCGCGAACCCCACGATCCTCGAGGGCGGCGCGATCCAGTGGGACGGCGAGAACACGATCGTTACGACCGAGGACTGCCTCCTCGCCCGCAACCCAAGCATGACCAAGGGCGACTACGAGGCGATGTTCCTCGCCGAACTCGGGATCACCAAGGTCATCTGGCTGCCGTTCGGGATGCTGGACGACTGGGTCACGGGCGGCCACGTCGACGGCGTGGCGCAGTACGCCGGACCCGCGAAGGTCGTCGCGCTGACGGATCCCGGCGGGCGGGAAGACGCTCGGACCGCCGCGAACCTCGCTGTCTTGCAAGCCGCGACCGACGCGCAGGGCCGGAGCTTGGAGATCGTGAAGATCCCGCAGATGCCGCGGTTCGACGGGATCGGGTCGCGCAAGCTCACGCACTCGTACGTCAACTGGTACCTGCCCGACGGCGGGGTCGTCGCGCCGATCTGCGGCCTGAAGAAGCAGGACTCGAAAGCGTTGGGGCGCATCAGGGATGCGTTCCCGGGCCGTGAGGTGGTCGGCGTGCAGACGAACGCGCTGAGCTGGGCCGGCGGTGGCCCCCACTGTGTGACGATGCCGGTCCCCGCGTAGCCTCTCGTCGCGCCACGGGTCGCCACACGCGTCCCGTCGGTATCGTAGCTCGATGAGCAGGGTTCCCGATCTGTGCATCGCCGGTGCGCGCATCGTCGATGGGACCGGCGCGCCCGCCTACGAAGGCTCAGTGATCGTCGCCGGGGATCGCATCCACCGCATCGTGCCGGGCGGGGAGCGCCTGCCGGCCGTTGCCAAGCGGATCGACGCGGCCGGACGGGTCTTGGCTCCGGGATTCATCGATCCGCACCAGCACTCGGATCTGTCGCCGTTCATCGAACCGTGGATGGACTCATACCTGCGCCAAGGGGTGACCACCGCGATCGTGGGCAACTGCGGGTGGTCGGCGGTGCCGCCCGCGGCCGCGAAGGACCTGACCTCCGACCACGGAGTCGATGCGGATGACCCGGGGCTCCGGTGGGCGACGTTCGAGGAGTACCTGGCGGCGGTGGACGACGCGCGTCCGGCGATCAACGTCGCGACCCTAATCGGCCACGGCGGTCTGCGCAAGGCGGCGATGGGACTTGCCGAGGCCCCAACCGCCGAGCAGATGGACGAGATGGCGGAATCGGTCGAGGAGGGGATGCGTGCCGGGGCGGTGGGACTTTCGACGGGGCTGGTGTACCAGCCCAACGTGCTGGCCACGACCGACGAGGTCGTCGAGCTGGCACGGGTCACCGAGCCGTTCGGCGGCATCTATGCGAGCCACATCCGCGGCGAGAACCGGGCGCTGTTCGCCGCCGTGGACGAGTGCATCGATATCGGGCGGCGGGCCGGCGTGCCGTCGCACATCAGCCACCTGAAGCTCGAGGGCGAGCCGATGTGGGGGCGCGCCGCGGAGCTCTTGGCGCGGATCGACGCCGCGCGCGACGGCGGCGCCGACGTCTCGACCGACCAGTATCCCTACACGGGCTGGGAATCGATCCTGGCGTCCCTGCTCCCGCCGTGGGCGCCGGTCGAGGGGCTCAAGCTGGCCCTCAAGCGCGATCCGGAGCGGCTACGCGCCGCCGTCGAGGAGGGCGACGAGGGCTGGGAGAGCTCGGTCGACGGGGTCGGCTGGGACCGGATCGTCGTCGTCGCGCATACGCAGCCCGATCACTCCGGCAGAAGCGTAGCCGCCATCGCCGACGACTGGGGGCTCAAGCCGTTCGACGCGTTCTGCGAGCTGCTCCTGGAGGATCCGATCACCTGGTGCATCGGCCACGCGATGCACGAGGACGACGTGCGGGCGATCGTCGCGCGGCCGGACGTGATGGTCGGCTCGGACGGCACCGCGTCGTCGGTCGACGGACCGCTCGGGCGATTCAACGTTCATCCGCGCTACTACGGGACGTTCCCGCGGATCCTCGGGCGGTACGTACGGGACGAGGCTGCGCTGTCTCTGGAGGACGGCATCCGTAAGATGACGTCGCTCCCGGCTGAACGGTTCCGCCTCGGGGACCGGGGCCGGGTGGCTGAGGGTGCGATCGCGGATCTGGTGCTGCTGGACGCAGACGGCGTGGCCGATCTGGCGACGTTCGAGGAGCCGCACGTGTACGCCGAGGGCATCGAGGTGGTGATCGTCGGCGGCCGGGTCGCGTGGGATGGTGACCACGGGACGCGGAACGGCCGCGCCATCCGGCGCGACGGGACGGAGTAGGAGGCTCTTAGGTCGCCGGCGCCAACACCTCGGCCGGCCCCTGCGGGAAGTTCGCGTCGCGGCAGGCCTGCTTGAGATACGCGTACGGGTCGACGGCATCTTTGCCGTCGGGGTGCCATTCGAAATGAAGATGCGGAACGCCGCCCTGCGCGTTCCCCGAGGTGCCGACGTAGCCGATCACGTCGCCGGCCTTGACGCGGTTCTTCTCACGGGCGTGCCGCGACATGTGCGCGTTGTAGATCCATCCGGTGCCGTTGGTGACGTAGACGGTCTTGCCGCCGAGGCTGTTGTTCCCGTTCTCCATCTTGCCGCCGATCGCCGCGTGGATCGGTGCGCCACGGTCGTCGATGATGTCGTTGCCCTCGTGGGTGCGGCCGCCGGACCGCGGGTCGCCGAAGCTGTCGGTGATCGTCCCGCGGGGGAGGGGGCAGGCGAGCAGCGGGTTCGGCCATTCGCAGGAACCGATCTTGCCGTGGCCGAGGTTCTGCCGGCAGGTGTCCTGCCCGATGCCGCCGTTGATGTCGTCGTTGCCGGCGTCGCCCTGGATGTCGTCCTTGCCCGGGCCGCCCCGCAGAACGTCGTTGCCTCCGCCGCCCTCGATGGTGTCGTTGCCGCCGAGCCCGCAGATCACGTTGTTGCCGGGCCCGCCGATCAGGTGATCGCGCCCCTGGGTTCCGACCCGGCCGCAATCGTTCGGCGCGAGCTGGGCCGGGGCAGGGTCGGGTGCCTCCTGGGCGCCGGTCGGCGTGGCCGGGATGGTCGCGGCCGCCAGGAGCGCGGATGCGATGACGAGGGGGAAGATCCGCCGCACTGGACCACCCAGGCTAGCGACTCGATGGGCGCGTTTCAGGGGTTTCCGTTGTGGGTTGGTCGCGTCCAGGCGTCCTCGCGGGATCCTCATGCGGCCTGCGGGGCGACCTGCCGGCTTTCCGACGCTCGCCTGGATGTGGGAACCTTCTGGAAC